>CATNCP010000001.1 GCA_950096615.1 uncultured Kangiella sp.
GTTGCCTTAATCAGAATTGGTTTCGAAGTCTTGAGGAAGCTAAAAAACAGATAGAGCAGTGGCGTTATCACTACAACTATGAACGCCCACACAGTTAATTAAATTACATGACGCCTGTAGCGTTTGCTAAACGGGCAGCTTAGAATGAAAATCTCATCAAAGCCATGGTACTAATGTAGGGGAAAGGTCAGTAGCGATATATTTTCAGTGAGGCTATTAAGACGAACATCTAAATTCTGCACAAATTATATAGAGAAATTGTTGTATTACACATATTGTTAAGAGATTAACTTGTAAATAATACAACTAAAAACCATCATTTGAGTCATATTTATAGGAAGTTTCAATAGGTTAGCTAATCGAAAAACACATGCTTCTACACCTACTTTATTAGCTCTATTCCAAAACTAGTTATACAGCATGCTAGATACCACATTATTACTGCTCTTTATTCCCACTTTCCTTGTGATCTCTGCCACGCCAGGCATGTGCATGACCCTTTCTTTGACGCTGGGTATGAGTATTGGTGTTCGACGCACTATGTATATGATGTGGGGAGAGTTGATTGGCGTAGCACTTGTTTCAGTGTTAGCGGTTGTCGGTGTTGCTAGCATCATGCTGAATTACCCGTCGGCCTTTATGATTTTAAAATACGGTGGCGGCGCTTATCTAATTTACCTTGGGATACAGATGTGGCGTTCTCGCGGAAAGATGGCCATCGAGCTGGGCGATCACAGCCCCAAGAATGTGTCCGGACGTCAATTGGCGACGCAAGGTTTTGTTACTGCGATCGCGAACCCTAAAGGCTGGGCTTTTACCGTGTCTTTATTACCTTCATTTATTAACCCTGAACTGCCGATGCCACCACAACTCGCGGCCTTGGTTGTGATCATATTGTTAAGTGAATTTACGTTTTTGATGCTCTATGCCACAGGTGGAAAGACTTTAAGACGAGTTTTGCAGCGCAGCGATAATGTTCGACTCATTAACCGATTATCTGGCAGTTTAATGATGGTCGTTGGTATCTGGTTGGCGTTGGGTTAGTGATAGCTAGGCGTAATAAAGCACATTGAAAGTAATTTTGAGTGCAAAATAATACTATTTGTTTATAAATAAAAAAGGGCAAATTAATGCCCTTCTTCTTGATTCATTCTAGCTAGTATAGCTACTTCCCTTTAATTAAATGCATAACTGCAGAAATAACTAGCAGTACTAGAAAGATATAAAAAATAATTTTTGCAATTCCTGCTGCTGAACCAGCAATACCACCAAATCCTAATGCCGCAGCAACTAATGCGATAACTAAAAATATCAAGGCATAACGTAACATAAGTATCTCCTATACATTTAAAATTGATGTGTGGTCATCCGCTTGCTGAATCCCACAATAACCAAACTCTAAGACCAATACAAATGATAAGTTGTTAAAAAATGTCAAATAGAAATGGTGTAACTGCTAAATTTGCAAGTCTATTTAGCAGCTTCAATGCACAGCCTGCTCTATCTATTACTATAATTTATTACTGCAACCTATATTAAGGTATGCCTGTATTTATAGGACAATTTTTGTTGTGGGTTTAGCTAATGACAATGCTCGTCACGACAAAGTATCGTAAGAACTTGCCTGCTGTGACAAGAATGACAAACCACAGAAGATTCACACGTAAGATTCCTGCAATAACCGTTAACGGATCACCAATTACGGGTACCCACGCGAAGAGTAATGCGGCTAGGCCATATTTATTAAACCGCCCCTCTGCTTTTTCAAATTCCGCTTCAGACATTCTTAACCACTTTTGCACAACGGCTTTACTTGCCCAAAATCCTAATCCGTAATTGGTTAAAGCGCCGAGCACATTGCCGATAGTTGCAATGATAACTAGAAGCTCTGGTGATAAGTCATTAAGCAGTAAGCTTGTCAGAACTAGCTCAGAACTGAGGGGTAAAATAGTAGCTGCTAGAAAACTGATAACAAACAGCCCTAAGTAACCGTAATCGATGAAAAGATCCATGCTAAATTAAGTTAGGTACCCTCGCACAGCCCTGGCTATATACGAGGGCGAACCTATAAACTTTAAGCTTAACCAGCTAATGCCAACAGCACACCAGCGGCTACGGCTGAGCCGATAACCCCTGCTACATTTGGTCCCATGGCATGCATCAACAAGAAGTTATGATGATTGGCTTGTAACCCTACTTTGTTGACCACCCGCGCAGCCATTGGTACTGCTGAAACACCGGCAGCACCTATCAGTGGATTGATAGGATTTTTACTGAATTTGCTCAACACCTTAGCCATTAAGACACCGCACGCAGTACCAATAGCAAAGGCTACTGCGCCCAAGCCTAAGATACCTAAGGTTTCAAGAGCCAGAAACTTTTCTGCAACCAGTTTTGAACCTACGCTTAAGCCTAGGAATATAGTGACTATGTTAATCAATGAGTTTTGTGCAGTGTTACTGAGACGATCAACCACCCCACACTCACGCATTAAATTACCTAAGCAAAACATCCCGATCAGCGGTGAAGCCGACGGTAAAAACACGACACAGAGAACCAGTACCATCAGTGGAAAAATAATTTTTTCTTTTTTGCTGACGTGACGCAGCTGTTTCATTTCTATTTTACGCTCTTCTTTTGTGGTGAAGAGTTTCATGATCGGTGGCTGAATAATAGGGACTAAAGCCATGTATGAATATGCTGCAACAGCAATCGCTCCAAGAAGCTCTGGCGCTAATTTTGATGCTAAGAATATCGCTGTAGGTCCGTCTGCCCCGCCAATGATAGCAATGGCAGAGGCGTCTTGAAGCGTGAACTCAAAGCCAGGAACAGAGTTAAGCGCAATAGCGCCTAATAGCGTTGCAAAAATACCAAACTGGGCGGCAGCACCTAAGAATACTGTACGAGGGTTAGCGATAAGAGCGCCAAAGTCGGTCATGGCCCCTACCCCCATGAAAATAAGTAGTGGCGCGGCACCACTCGCAATAGCAATAGTATAAAAGTTATACAGCATGCCATTGGCGAAACCTGCGTCTCTGGCGAGCTGCATACTGGCTAGACTGCCAGCTTGATTTGCATCATGGTAAGCGTTTAACAATTGAGTCGTATCGACAAACTCAACCTTTAGTGCACCAGCTATGGCTTGCATCACTTCCGGCTGAGCTACGTAAATCGCGTTCTCAACGGCATCTAACGCTAGGCCAGCGTTTGGGATGTTCGCCAGTATGCCGCCGAAACCGATGGGGACTAATAATAAAGGCTCAAACTTTTTCGAGATAGCTAGATAGAGTAATAGAAACCCTATGCCAACCATAACCAATTGACCCCATGTGAAATTAGCAACGCCTGTGTCTTGCCAAAGTTTTAATAAGCCGTCCATTAATCTTCTCGCTTAATTTATTATTTCTGGGTGCGTTTACAAATTCACTAGAGGCGTACCAACGCTAACGGAGTCGCCTTCTGAGACCAATATTTCAGACACAACACCGGCGTTTACTGCCTTTACCTCGGTTTCCATTTTCATCGCTTCTAAAGTGATCAAGGTTTGACCGGCTTCAACCTGAGCGCCGACTTTAGTTTCAACTTTGAAAATATTACCAGCCATTGGAGCTTCGAGGGTTTCGCCATTTGATTCACTTGCTGAAGGCTTTGCAGTATCGTTTTCTTGTGACGCTTGCGATGACTTGATATCGGCTATCTGCCCATCTGGCGCAACCGTAACCGAGTAATTTTTACCGTTAACTGACACCTGATATGACTCAGGTCCTGACATCGAAGAGCTCGTCGCTGAAGACTGACTGACACTATCTTCATTAGATTCAGAGTCGTTACTCGGTGCTGGCTCAAATGCTTCTGGATTGCCTTTGTTTTTAAGGAACTTAAGCCCAATCTGTGGAAATAAAGCGTAAGTAAGCACATTGTCAATTAACTCGCCTTCAAGGCTAATGTTCTCTTTTTCCGCAATCTCAACTAACTCGTCGCTTAACCGTTCAAGTTCTGGCTCCAACAAATTAGCCGGACGCTCAGTGATAACCTCTTCACCTTCTAGTACAAGCTGCTGTAGCTGTTCATTCACAGGTGCAGGTGACGCGCCATACTCACCTCTTAATACCCCAGACGTTTCTTTACTGATGCTTTTGTAACGCTCGCCCGTTAAGACATTGAGTACAGCCTGTGTGCCAACGATTTGCGAGGTTGGAGTCACTAAAGGTATATAGCCCAAGTCTTTGCGTACTTTGGGGATTTCTGCCAAGACTTCATCAAACTTATCTTCTGCGCCCTGCTCTTTTAGCTGACTTTCCATATTGGTCAACATGCCGCCAGGAACTTGCGAACGTAAAATACGTGAATCGACGCCTTTTAAACTGCCCTCCCACTTGGCGTACTTTGTACGCACATCTCGAAAGTAAGCTGCAATCTCTTCGAGTAAAGCTAAGTCTAGCCCGGTGTCACGTGAGGTTTCATCAAAAATCGAAACAACGGACTCAGTTGGCGAGTGGCCATAGGTCATGCTCATGGATGAAATACTGCTATCCACCATATCAACACCTGCTTCGGCAGCTTTCACAATGGTTGCAGTGCTTAGGCCAGTAGTAGCATGACAATGTAAAGCAATAGGCACATTGACCGTTTCTTTCAAACGACCGACCAACTCTTCAGCAACATAAGGCTTTAATAAGCCAGCCATGTCTTTGATACAAATTGAGTCGGCGCCCATGTCCTCAATTTGCTTGGCCATATCAAGCCACTTATCGATGTTGTGTACCGGACTAACGGTATAAGATAAGGTACCTTGAGCGTGCTTGCCACAATCCACCGCGGCTTTAATCGCGGTTTTAAAATTACGTGGATCGTTCATTGCATCGAATATACGGAACACATCCATGCCGTTGGCGGCTGCTCGTTCCACAAACGCTGTGACCACATCATCAGCGTAATGTCGATACCCAAGTATATTTTGTGCGCGGAATAGCATTTGCATTGGCGTGTTCGGCATTGCTTTTTTCAACTGCCTTAAACGCTCCCAAGGATCCTCGCCAAGATAACGTATACAAGAATCAAAAGTAGCTCCGCCCCAAGTTTCTAATGACCAAAATCCAACTTGATCAAGTTTCTCTGCGATAGGAAGCATATCTTCCAAGCGCATTCTGGTGGCAAATAACGATTGATGTGCATCTCTTAAAACAACATCGGTAACTTTTAATGGCTTATCGTTCATTATTTTATTGATCCTTTCAAATTAACTGAGCGCACAAATTATTGGTGCTTATTGATGCTATTTTTATTACGACTGTGTTTATTACGGTATTGATGAACAGCAGCGGTAATTGCCGCTACAACGTCATCGTTGGTGTCAGAAGTGTTGTTTGGTTCCGCTGAAGCTAACGCTTCTGGCCAAAAGCGATTAATGACCTTAGAGGAAATATGGATGCTAATAACCAGCAACGTTAAAAAACAGAACACCGTTGCCATACCGACCAGCATTAATGATAAACCGTTCATTAGTTCATTCATGGGAGCTCCTTCAATAACGCATTATTAGAATTTGTTCCAATGCGTATGCTAGCTGCCTTCGCAAGCTTTATTTTAACACTCTAAGGGATGCAGTTAATCAAGCGCAAAAACTTTTGTCAAATAAGCAGGTGTTATGGGCGGCAAATAGATGTCCATTACTGTTATAGAGTTTTCGAGATTAGCTCGTCATTTTGTATAAAAATAACAGCTCGAGGGGGATATAAACGAAATTTTAGTACTGCAAGACTAAAACAAGTTTGCCCCCTTCTCTCGCTAACATGTAGGCTTTCGCTGACATGCGTTGATTACAATTCCAGCTGGTACTTATACTCAGCTTTATTGAGAACAAAACTTTTTGCGTCGTTTGGTTGAATCTCTACCGAGAATAGCCAGTGAGATGGCTTCCAAGAGTTTTGCATTTCACTCAGATCAAGTTGTATCAATTGCAATTCATCATAGCTTTCAGGGTATGCTTCTTGGTAGATATAAAAGAACTTACCATCTTCTTCAGCGCCAATGAAAGCCAGCTCTTTTGTAAGCGACTGCGTGAGGGAGCCAACTTTTAAATCAACGCTACTCAAGATGTACTCCACAAAAGCTTCATTTTTATTGGCTTTGTCGGCATCTGGGTTTGAAGCAAAGTGCTGTTGAACTAAGTGATTGACATCATGCAAATAAAACTTATGTATGACTTCAATATGCTGAGTACGAGGATTCAACTTTATTGAGGTCTCTGTAGCATCAAGTCGATGTGCTTGTACTGATTGGCAGCTAAGGCCAATCAGTAGCACACTAAAAGTGTATTGCAGTAATTTCATCATTTTTTATAGGGCTTCGTTTCAGGCTCTTTAGGCTCTGTTTTAATATCGTGCATAATATCTCTCCGAACTTTTTCTTGGCTTTTCTCAGCTTTGAAAGCTTCTATTCTTGATGGAATTATGCGTCTAGGGTAATGGTTGTTTTCAGTATCAACATCAGCCGTCTCCCACTTAGGATCAACCACAACTTGCTCTAACTCTTTATCTGTAATGATCAGTTTATTAACCATTCGCGGTGAGCGGCGCCAGATTTCTGCTGGGATATGGAGCATTTCTTTATCTCCATTGGTGTAAGTTAGCTGCAATAAGATTGGCATCACCAAGCCACCAATATTGGAAAACTGGATGACATAATAGTTCTTGTCTTCTTTGATGGCACGTTTTAGTGCTTGTCTTTCCCAAGGCTTGAGGTCTGCAAGCATTTGCTCATACTCATTTCGCTCTTTGTTAGTCACAGTAAAGCGGTCATGCTCATCATAGAAGTCAGAAACATCTTTGTTTCTTTTTACCCAAGTTTCATTTCCTGCAGCCCTTTCCCTTTCGACAAAAAGTGATACAGGTTTGTCGGCTTCTTCCTGTCGCAATAAGTCAAACTCCACATCTGGGTTCTTGGTGTCTAATCTAAGCTTATAAACTTTATCTACGGAGATATCGACATGGTCGGTACTGTAAAACCAACCTCTCCAGAACCAGTCCAGATCAACACCGGATGCTTCTTCCATCGTCCTGAAGAAATCAGAAGGCGTTGGTCTCTTGTACTTCCAGCGCGTAGCGTATTCCTTAAACGCAAAATCAAATAGCTCACGCCCTAGAATAACTTCACGAAGGATATTGAGAGCTACGGCAGGTTTGGTATAGGCATTAGGTCCTAGATTCAAAACACTATCAGACTGAGTCATGATCGGAACCTGAACGTCTGATTTCATGTAGCTCACGATATCTCTGGCCTCTACACCCCAGGGAATATTCGGATCCCACTCACGCCCTGCTACGCCATCTAAAAAGCTATTAAGCCCTTCGTCCATCCAAGTCCATTGGCGCTCGTCAGAGTTCACAATCATAGGAAAGTAGATATGCCCAACCTCATGGATCACGACACCAATCAAGAAACGTTTTTCTGCTTGAGTGTAAGTTCTCGTACCATCTTCATGCCATGTGGTTCTTGGTCCGTTGAACGTTATCATCGGGTATTCCATGCCACCAACAGGACCATTTACGCTAATAGATGTCGGGTAAGGGTAATCAAAGGTGAAGCGCTCATAGACTTCCATGGTGTGGATGACCGACTCAGTCGAGTATTTTTTCCACAAGTCGCCGCCTTCCTTTGGGTAGAAAGACATGGCCATAACAAGTGGCATCTCCTTGCTGTCTTGATGGTAGCCTTTGGCGTCCCACATAAACTTTCTTGATGATGCCCAGGCAAAATCTCGGACGTTTTCCGCTTTGAAGTTCCACGTTTTTTGCTTACTAGTGCCTGAACGTTCATTTTCCAGCGCTTCTTCTGCAGTAACGACGAAAACAGGTCGTTTAGTTTTTTCGGCTTTCTTTAAACGTTCCTTCTGCTTCTGTGTAAGCACCTCGTCTTCATTCGCTAACACACCAGTAGATGCAACAATATGGTCGGCTGGGACTGTAATAGATACATCATAATCGCCAAATTCTAAGGTAAACTCACCTCGTCCCAGAAACTCTTTATTGTGCCAAGCTTCGTAATCTGAATAAGCAGCGAGGCGTGGGAACCATTGAGCGACTAGGAAAATATCGTTACCGCCCTTTCTCTCATCATCAGGAAAGTGCTCGTAACCTGCTCGCGCTGAAACAGCGTTTTCTTCTAGCAGTTGGTACTTATAATCAAGCTTGAAAACCACTGATTGTCCTGGTTCTAATGGCTCTGCGAGATCAATACGCATTTGAGCGCTGTTGATAACGTAATCTAGCGGCTCATCATTGACATCACGCACATTCGATATTTCATAGCCGATGTCATGATCATCTAGCCACTGCTGCGCTCTCAAAGCACCGAAACTGATTTGCGCTGGCGTTTCGGATGTCGGTCCAATGGTCGCAGGACCTCTACGCCCTATTCCGCCGAAGTCTGACGATAAAGAAGCAATGGAATCCTGCTTAAATTTATTTTGCTCAAGTTGGAGCCATAAATACTTGAGCCGATAAGGGGAATTATTATGGTAAGTGACTTTCTGTTTAGCCGTTAGAATGCGCTTAGACTCATCTAGCTTAACATCAATCTTATAATCTACTTGCTGTTGCCAGTAATCTCGTCCGGGTTCCCCTGCCGCGTTTCTGTAGTCATTGGGCGTGGGTAAAACTTCATCTAACTGTCGAAATTTGTCTTCAAAATCGCCCTTAGTTTGTTTTATGGCAGAGTGCGCTATACCACTAAAAAATACACAAAAAAGAAAAGCTAATCTAAACATTAATTGCCCCATATTAAATTTTAAGAATTTTTCTGATCGATCACGACTGCATTATGTGCATGTAAACTTTCTTGGTGTTCAACTTTTAACCAGTAGTCAACAATACAAGGCGTTTTATTCAAATATTGCTTTATTCGTCTTGCAGCATCTTCACAAAACATTAAGTTTTCGCCGTTTAATCGTGCAAATTCCTGCTCATCGACTCTTTTAACAACGGCCTGAACAGGAGTGCCTATAATATTTTCTAACTCTATAATAAGTGACTCAAAACTCGGGAACTCATCTTGCCCAAGTTTGAGTTTCAAGTATACGTATGAGCGTTGACTATGCGGTGTTGCGAAAGCATTGTCTGCAGACTCAATCCATGCCAGAAGCTCTGCCTTATTGACACTTTCCGCTTCGGGGAATTGGCTATCTATGGCACGACTGTATAGTTGTCGTGCTAAGGATGCGGAGCAAGGACAAGTACTTGAGTAAGGGATGGTTAGCTCTAACTCGTACGCACTTTGGCCATCTTTTTCTTCCGCAGTAACAGCTACTGTATAGTTTTGAAAACCAACGTTTTGACTCAGTAAGGATTCTTTCTCTAGGAGCAGTTCAAAGTCTAATCGAACCTTTGCTCCTTTGCTGATCCCTTCTTGGGAGTCTATCGACTGCGCTATTAAACCATCTAATGAAGGCTTATCACAGGGTAGTGAGACTAATTTATTCACTACCTTATGCAATCTAGACATATGAATCCCTTTTGCAGCAGCATTGTCTAGACTGACAAAGATAGAAGCGCGAGCGTTTACAGCTTGGGAGCCAACATTTGTGTCTACTTGTAAGGGTATGGCAATACCCTCCATCCCAACCCAGTTTAAGTTTAAGGAACTTTCTACCTTTTCGAACGTGGTGATATCCGGTAATTCTTCTTTGAGCATAGTATTCGGCCTGTTACTTGAATGTAATCCACTTGCTACTTACTGTCTTCACAATGGCAATCATGATGTGCTTGGCATAAGCGAAAATTTAAATAATGGCTGTAGGCGATAAAGCCTGCTCCTATGATAGTCATGATTTTCTCACCGACTTCGCCCACAATATCGTGCAAAAATAGCGCTGCAATCAGTAACAGTAATCCCACAATGCTGTATGCAAATAACCGGTAATGCTTATGAGCCCTACAACCAATGGTCAGTGAAATAATACTGGTCGGAATGACTAATACCGCCATGCCAACATGAAATAACTCATTATCCAGACCGAGGACACTGATGCTCGGGATGGTTACTAATAAAAAAGGGGTTAATAAACAGTGGATCGCGCAAGCCATTGAAAGACCAATAGCGCACTTATCTGTTATGGGTTGTAAGCTTTGCATCCCTATCATTCCTGCATAAAGTTACCTTCTTAGAAAAGCATACTGAGAGTATATGTATATTCTAGTAATACTATTTGCTGAGCTAAGAAGACTTAAAAGAGTAATATCAAACAATAACGTTATGATATAACATTATTGTTTTTTTAAAAAGACTATTTTAAGTAACTAATTTGCAGTACAGAAATAATATAACTGGGGCGGAGGTTGGAACTAAGTTTATTCCTTTGACTTTAATCATAAAAATAGCAGGTTATTTAACCTCGCCCTTTTTTAATCAGAGGCTCAAGCAGAGCCTTTGCGACTTTTAGTAGCGAGAAAAGCATACTCAGTAATTGAAACCAATGCTATACCAGCAAATGTCACCCAAATGATAAGCATGTCTGTCTGCCACTTAATCCAGCAAAAAGCTAACAAAACAATGAAGTCTAAAATAATGGCTGCTGTTGGTATGAAAACGTTAAGCTTGGCTTTTTCTCTCAAGTGCTTAATGGCACCGAAGTGTATTGCCATGTCCATAACTAAATAAAAAATCGCACCTATGGATGCAATCCTCGATAAATCGAAAAATATGGTTAGTAAGATAGCTAGAACAACTATGTAGACTACTGAATGTTTCTGAATAGAGCCTGGCATCCCAAAGTGGCTATGCGGGACCAGCTCCATTTTTGTTAGCATCGTTAACATGCGTGAAACCGCGAAGATACTAGCTATAACGCCTGACACGGTCGCTATAATAGCGAATATAACGGTAATGGTCAGTCCGCTTTGTCCGAATGCCGGCCGAGATGCTTCTGCTAAAGCGTAGTCTTTGGCTTCAATAATTTGTGCAGTACTAAGATTTCCCATAACGGCAAACGTTGTCAATAAATAGACAACTAAGCAGATCGCTAGAGAAATAACAATTGAGCGACCAATATTAACTTTAGGTTTTGTAATCTCGTCACCACTGTTGGTAATAGTTGTAAAACCTTTGAAAGCTAAAATGCTTAACGCAACAGCGGCAATAAATTTAACGAGTTCCGTAGAACTGTTAGCGCTATCTCCCTCCGTGATATTTATCTCAGTGAAGTCAAAACCAAAAGCCCACAAGCCGCCAAGAGATAACAGTAATAACCCAAGGGTTTTGAAGAAGGCCATTATGATGGATAGACGCTCAATATACTTATTACCAATGACATTAATAATGAAGGCGAACACTAGTAACAGGGTACCAAGCACCGGTGCGCCCCACTCACCTAAACTCTTAAGCTCAAATAACTGCAATGTATAGGAGCCGAACGTTCTAGCTACAAGACTCTGGTTTATAACCATAGATAGCAGCATTAGTAATGCAAAAACAGCTGTAGGTAGTGTTTTGCCATAGGCTTCTTTTAAGAACATTGCAACACCGCCTGATGACGGATGGACCTGAGAAAGTTTTATATAAGTATAGGCACTAAAAGCTGAAACTATTGCGCCAAACACAAATGCAATAGGGAAATAAGAACCAGCAAGCTCAGCAATTTGACCGGTTAAGGCTAAAATTCCCGCTCCGATCATAACGCCGGTACCCATAGAAATAGACCCCAAAAGGCTTAATTTTGAATTAGAATTGCTCATACTCCCCTCCTTATGATTGATGAAATAGATTAATTTTTAAGACCAGTGAATTCTAATAATTTTCCAGCCACCCTTGGCTTTCTTAAGAATTAAAGTTTCCACAGTAACTTTATTGAAATCTTTATTCTTATATTTCCCAGTCATTTTTGAACGTGAACTCGATACAGCGATATCACCATGAATCATGATATTTCGCTCAAGCAGCTCAGTGGCCATATTTTTAAGAAACTTCATGTCAGATTTCATGTGGTGGCTGGCGTACTCTTCAAGCGAACGCTCTGCCCCGCTTCCTTCGAAAATTAGCACATCATCCGCCAATATAGACCTTATTGTCGCTTCATCTGAGCTACGCAAAGCTGTATGAAGCTCGGCAACAATTTCACCTACTTCAGTTTCAGTGTTGACCATCATTTGATTAGATTTATCTTCTTTTTTGCCATGCGCAAAACTTGAAGTAGTGAGCCCCGTGATTAATATGAATAATAATATTCTGCTTAGTTTCATGTTTTCTCCTAGTGATTAATACCGACAACTGTGGTTAGAATTGCGGTTATAAGCAGTACGCCATAACCAATAATGTTTTCTCTTTTAATCGATCGCGCTACTTTGTTTTTATTTATTTCACCTTTCTTTAGCTTTTCAGCTAAATGAAATTTATGGTAAGCCGCTAAGCCAAACATTGTGACCACCAAAATCACCTTTGATGCCAAAGCTATTAAGTATTCAGTAGAGTCTTGGTTGTTGTCGAGAATGATTAGTTTATAGGTCAGGGACAAACCAGCAATGAGTAATAGAGCAACAATTCCGATCCCGATCTTTGAGTATTGCTCCAGTGTTTGATTGACTTGTTTCGAAGCAACATCTTGGACTAGTTTATAAAGGGGTTGCAATGATCCAATCCAAGCCAAAGCGACAAATATGTGTAAGATTAAAGTTCCTTGCCAGTACCATGCTAAGTTCGAAATATGCCCAACAGTAGTAAAAGACCACAGAACGACCACAATCGCAGGCATAAGCAATAACGTTGTTACCGACCAGTGTGAGCCTAGTAATATTTTATTTAAAGCACTCCATACTACTGCAAAATAGACTAATCCAAGAGCTCTGAAAATTAGCAGATCTCCATTTCCGGTGGTATAAAGCAACTTCACTATATCTACATCAAACATACCAAGCAGGCCAGATTGAGAAAATGCTCCGACTTGCAATAAAAAGTAACTAGCTGTACTGGCCGCACCGATTAGTGACATCAAACTGATAAATTTATGACGCTTAAGCGCAGGGCGATATAGGAACACAAACAACAGTGTTCCTAGCGCCACAGAGACTCCAATATAAGATCCAAGCTTGAATAGTGTGGATGTTAATGTCCACATATCTAATGTCATCTACAGCTCCTTTGAGCTCAACACTTCAAATGACAAGCTACTATTCATTTTATGAGAGTCTGCTCCCATGATGCCCCACTCAGCTTTGTACTTACCTGGTTTAAGCTCAGGAACTGGAATCACAAATTCGGCAGTTGGTGCATAAGTAAGTTTGTAATCTAAGCTAACTTCTCCACCATCGGTGTGGCTTAACTTAATGCTTACTAGACGAACGTTTTTGGAGTAGCTGATTGTCAATGAGCTAGGGCTTGATTCTAGAGTCTCACCAGAAGCCGGTGAGGTCTTAACAACTTTGACATGAGCGGAAGCTATATTGAAGATAGCAACAAACCCTAAAACGAATACAGTGTAAATAAAATTTTTCATAATAGACCTTTAAAGATTAAGTGATTTCTTTTTCCACAAATAGAAAATTGCCGGAATGACTATCAGAGTTAGTATGACGGCACTTGCCATACCACCGACCATCGGTGCAGCAATTCGACTCATAACTTCTGAGCCTGTACCTGTGCCGTATAAAATCGGTAATAAACCTAAGATGATTGATAATGCTGTCATCATCACTGGACGTACACGCTGCCCTGCTCCCTTGTTAACGACTTCTTTCAGCTGCAACAAATCAGGCGAGCGGTTGCTCTGTTGGCACCTATCAAGCATTTCTTGATAGGCTTGATTTAAATACACCAACATAATGACACCTATTTCCACAGCAACCCCGGCCAAGGCGATAAATCCAACCCCGACTGCAACGGAGAAATTAAAACCTTGTAAATACATCAGCCAGATGCTGCCGACCATTGCTAACGGTAAGGTGCCCATGATGATGGCGACTTCTGCAAACCGTTTAAAGTTTAAGAAAAGTAATAACACGATAATGGCTAACGTCAGTGGTATGACATAGCTCAACTTTTCTTTGGCTCGCAACATATACTCATACTGACCGGACCAATTAATCGCATACCCTGCTGGCAGGTCGAGTTGCTCTGAAACAACTTGCTGGGCATTTTCGACATAAGAGCCAAGATCGACATTGTCGATATCAACAAGCGTCCAACCATTTAATCGAGCATTCTCACTTTTAATACCAGGCGGTCCATCTTTTATCGCAATATCAGCGACATCACCGAGCGCTACACGCTGTTTATCAGCAGTAACGATGGGGAGCTCTGCCAATTTTTCAGGAGAGTTTCGATACTCCTGCGGGTAACGAACGTTAATTGGATATCGTTCAAGTCCCTCGACAGAATAGGAAACATTCATGCCGCCGATGGCCGCACCGATAACACCTTGTATTTGCTGAATGCTTAAACCAAATCTAGCAGCTTTAACGCGATCAATATCAATATCGATATATCGCCCACCAGCCACGCGCTCCGAATAGACAGAGCTTGTGCCAGGAACCTTTTTTAGAATCGTTTCTAGCTGCTTACCAATATCTTCGATCTTGGATAAGTCTGGGCCAGATACCTTGATACCGACAGGAGTTTTAATACCTGTCGCCAACATATCAATACGAGTCTTAATCGGCATAACCCAAGCATTCGTTAGTCCAGGAAACTTTACCAATGCATTCAGTTCGTCCTTGATCGATTCAGTGGTAACGCCCTCTCTCCACTCGGACTTCGGCTTAAACTGAATAAAGGTCTCGATCATGGTTAAAGGTGCTGGATCAGTTGCAGTTTCAGCGCGACCAATTTTACCGAATACTGTATCGACTTCCGGAAGCGTCTTAATCAATCGATCGGTTTTATGCAGAATTTCCCTAGCCTCACCCACAGATAAGCTTGGGTAAGTTGTTGGCATGTACATCAAGTCACCCTCATCCAGCGGAGGAATAAACTCGGTTCCGATTTTATTGGCTGGCCATAAACCGATCGCTAATATAACCGTTGCACCTAAAAGAATACTCTTAGGATAAGCCAGTGCTGTGCGCAACACGGGTTTATAGATATACGTTAGAATTCGGTTTACTGGATTTTCGTGCTCTGCTTTAACTTTACCTCTAACGAAATATCCCATTAGGACCGGCACTAGCGTGATGGCTAATGCAGCAGACGCTGCCATGGCATAAGTTTTAGTGAAAGCCAGCGGTGAGAACATCCTCCCCTCTTGGGCTTCTAAAGTGAAAACGGGAACAAAGCTGACCGTAATAATCAATAAACTAAAGAATAGCGCTGGGCCGACTTCTTTGGCCGAGTTATAGACCACTTCCCATCGATTTTTTTTCGTTAACGGTGTTCGCTCCATGTGTTTGTGCATGTTTTCAATCATCACAATAGCGCCATCAATCATCGCACCGATAGCGATGGCGATCCCGCCAAGCGACATGATATTGGCGTTTAATCCTTGCATCTTCATGATGATAAATGCCGCTAGAATACCGATCGGTAAACTGATGATCGCCACAAGGGAGGAGCGAATGTGAAACAGAAATAAAATACAAACCAATGCAACGACCGCGAACTCTTCCAGTAACTTAAACCAAAGATTGCTCACAGCATCTTGAATCAAGCCGGAACGGTCGTATACCGTTACGATTTCGACGCCTTCCGGCAGACCTTTTTTGAGATCTTTTAGCTTAGCCTTAACACCATCAATGGTCGCTTGAGCATTTTCGCCATAGCGCATAACGACGATGCCACCAACGACTTCACCCTGCCCGTTCAAATCTGCCACGCCACGTCGCATTTGTGGGCCAGTAGTAATCTCAGCAACTTCACCTAACAATAGCGGAGTACCTTTAACGTTAGTACCCAGTGGAATATTTTTAAGGTCGTTAGAGCTATCGATATAACCACTTGCCCTGACCATATATTCGGCCTCTGCTAATTCAACCACTGAAGCGCCAACTTCTTGGTTACCCTGCTGTATGGCCACCTTGATCATCTCAAGCGGTATATTCAATGCTTTCAGTTTCTCGGGATCGACTTTGACTTGGTACTGTTTAACCATGCCGCCAACAGGCGCAACTTCTGACACACCGGACACTGTCTGCAGCTCATACTTTAAAAACCAATCCTGGATTGATCTCAGCTCACTTAAATCATGCTGGCCTGTTTTATCAACTAATGCATATAAATATACCCAGCCTACACCAGTCGCATCAGGACCAAGCTGTGGTTTTGCAGTATCTGGTAAGCTGGGGGCAACTTGACTTAAATACTCCAAAACACGACTTCTTGCCCAGTATAAATCGGTATCATCATCAAAAATCACATACACATAAGAGTCACCAAAAAATGAAAATCCTCGAACGGTTTGCGCTCCCGGGACCGATAACATGGCGGTAGTTAAAGGATATGTCACCTGATCTTCAACGACTTGCGGTGCCTGCCCAGGATAGTTGGTTTTAATGATAACCTGGACATCCGATAAATCAGGCAAAGCATCTACAGGAGTCTTCTTAAAAGAATAAATGCCAAGTCCAGCGATAATAACTGTTGCCAACAACACCAAAAATCGATTGTTGATGGACCATTTAATGGTTTGATTAATCATGTTGATGCCCCTTCATTTCATCATGGATTTCTGTAATGAAGAAGCCGCTGTCACGTATTTCAAATGTAAACTCTATATCTGCATCAACAGCAAACTTATCAATGGATACTGAATCGTCCAAGTTGAAATCCATGGTCGTCGGTTCACGGTTCCACTTTTCAATAGGGCCACGTGAAATATTGACCGTTTGGTTCTCGGCATCAACAGAATTGATGGTTCCTGTGACCTTAGCTGATGGAGGCGCGCTTTCCATTTCGTGACCATCATGACCAGCATCACTGTCAGTAAAGCGCTTAAAGTCAGACTCTATGCTCGACTCTGAATCAATTAAGAACTGCCCACTCAATACGACCTCATCACCTTCAATCAAACCGTTTAAAATCTCGATAGAGTCATTAGTGGTTCGCCCGACATCAACACTAACAGACTTGAACTTGCCATCACCCAGAGCAAGTACTACACGATCATTATTTTCGGTACGAATAACAGCGTTGTGCGGAACCTGAAGGACTTTCTCATCGGATTGTGTGTTAATTGAAACGTCAGCGAACATATTCGGCTTTAACTTGTGCTCAGCGTTGTCAAACTCTAATCTAACTTTTGCTGTTCTGTTACTTGAGTCAACCATCGGATAAATGTAGTCCACCGACCCTGTCCAAACTTTTGAGGGTAGGTAATCCAGCTTCATCTCAACCTCCTGCCCTACTTTCACATAAGGCAACTGACGCTCGAACAACTCAACGTCCACCCAAACAGTATCTAAGTTGCCGATCGTCATTAATCGGGTCCCAGGTTTTAAAAATAAACCTTCTCGCACATTAAGGTTATCGATTACACCATCGGACTCTGCATAAAATGTAACGTTTTGCAGGGGTTGTCGGGTTTGATTGATTTTCTTAAACTCATCATCACTGAAGCTTAGTGATTTTAAGCGCTGCTTAGCGGCACTTAAAAGACTGCGGTTATTACGCTTCTTAGCTAATAAATATTCTTGCTGAGCATTGACCAACGCTGGTGAGTAAATCGTATAAAGTGGCTGGCCAGCTTCAATGTATTGTCCGTTGTGGCTAACATATAACTTCTCAATCCAACCGTCAGTGCGTGAATGAATATGCGTTAAGGTGTTTTCATCATAAGTGACGTAGCCAACAGTATTTATCTGATCAACCAGTGTTGTTTTCTTCACTTCACCTGTTTTAACGCTCAAGTTGTTAACAACATCAGGATGTATTTTAACGGTTCCAGGACTGTCTTCAGCACTACCACCGTCTTTGTATACCGGTACTAAATCCATGCCCATTGGAGACTTACCAGGTTTATCGCGGCGATAACTAGCATCCATCGGTGCAACCCAGTACATAGGTTCGTTACTAGCTTTTTCAGCAGAGCCTGAGTCTTTCTCAGGACTTTTTGATACAAAGGCCCAAACAACGATAGCGCCGAGTACGAAGCCTGCTACACCATAAGTAATCATTCTTGTATTGATATTATTCATGGCTTTCTCCTGAAGTAGTTGATAGCGAATTATTGTCGATTGTCATTGTTCTATGCTCTTTCGAGACGCTTGATTGGGTGCGGATTTGTGCCAAAAACTCAGAAGAATTATTGGATTGATAATAATTTGCTCGTAATTTTACTTTTTCAATTTCAACGGCTATATCCAGTACTGTCAGTTGCACATTGACCTCATCAATGCGTGCGCGAACTAGCTCTGCAAAATCTGCTTCGTTATTACTATAGGCAGTCATAGAAGCTTGACCCTGCAATTTCACTTGAGGGTAGATAGAGCTGTTATAAAGCTCCTGACGTTGCTGTAAACGTTCTAGACGAGAAAGTTGGGTATTATAAGCAGCCATTAGCTGATTAAGTAACAGTGCCTTTTCTTCGCGCTTAGCCTCTTTGTCATAGATAGCAGCTTTAACGTCTTGGTCTTGCTTATTCTCTGTAAATAGCGGAATATCAAAGCTAACCCCCAAGCTAAAAAAGTCTGGTCGTTCCATACCGTTGGGTGCATCTTCACGGAAGGCATAACTACCGTTAACCATAAACTGAGGCTTATAACCCTGCTCTTGTAGCTCAACCATTTTCTGCGAAGACTCTATGTTTTGATCGATGGCCTTAACTAGGGGATGTTGCTGTAGGGCATTGGCTTTATTGAGTAAAGTGACGCTTGGCAGAGAGCGACTAACAAAATTGACTGAATTAGCCTCGTTATTAATAAAGTAACTTTGTGGCAATTTGACATATTCACCCAGCTGTCGAATTGCAGCATGTAACTGATCTGAATAAACGGTCACTTGGTCATCAAGTTTTGCTAACTCTAAGTCCGCACGAATAATTTCCTGTTGACTACTTTTTGATAATGCTGAGGTGTAATTGATCTCTGCAGCATCGCGTAATTCTTCGAATAAATATTTTTTGTCATTAATCAAAGAAATGCTGTGTTGCGCTTTATAAGCATCTAACCATAAAGCCCCAACCATCATGATCAACTGGGTCTTTCGATTGGCCCGTAAATTTGGCTCTACACGCGCTTGTAGTTTCTTAATATCGAGCTTTAACTCTAGAGAGTCGCCTCTAGCAAACGCTTGGCTAATCCCTAATTTAAACTGCGTCATCGGCTGACTATTATAACTAAAGTCATCAACAGGCAAGTTCGCAAGATTAATAGATGCTCTTGGATCAGGCAGACTAGACTGTGACTGAGACTGTGACAGTAATGACTTTTCTTTATATTGACTCTTCTTTAACCAAGGATCATTTTCTATGGCCATGATTAATGTCGATTCAAGAGTGTATCCGTAGCCATTAGCTTCAGCTTCAGTTTCAGTTTCAGCTTTAGATTCTGTTTCCGCACTAGCACTCGGGCCAAACTGTAAAACAGCTATTGTTAATAATATTGTACGTTTAAGGGTACTCATAACCTTTCTCTAATAAATGAACATTATTCTGACGTACATGGACGTCGATCGAGATTTAGGTTGAGCTATTTATAACTACTTAAAACCGTTTTAAAACAGATAAAACAAAGAGATATAAACACTCACCAACTTCAGATGGATAGATCTATCCTGTGTTAACTGAAAATTGGTGGCTTATAGAGGGAGTCTAACTCGAAAGAGTGGAAGCTTAGCTTGTAAACATTTACAAGACCGGACTGGTTAAATAATTCAGAACGACTAACGAAAGAGTTCAGCATTAAAGCAACACATGAAGCCATATCGCAGCCCGCAGACATATCACAGCAAGGCATGGTTTGCATTGCTGAACCTTCTGTCATCATCGATTGATGCTCGCTAACGTCAGAAAGGTCATGCTGCATATTGTGTTGCATGTTGTTAGTGATTTTATTTGAAACTTCAGACATATCACAATGTTGATTAAAGGCCGCAAGCTGACCCGCTACAGAGAGTAGCGTAAACAGAACTATTATGCGGACGAGTTTGAAGCTCATAATTTAACCAAATGTAATAATTAAATTGATTGTATTTCAATCGGGTGTTTTAGGCAAATCAAAAGTCAACCATTTACGTAGATTTACAGTGCATTTTTGTTTCCACAAAATCCGTTAATAAGCTTGTGGATAAAGCAATTCTCACCTTAAAGCATAGGCTTTCAGCCGATTTGTTGATTTTTTGACTAGCTTACTTTCTATACTTATATTTTAAGAGGATATCGAGTTTACAATGTTTTCCCAGCAAAAATTTGGATCTATACCTGTAATAACTATCAGCCTATAAAGACATATTATATCCGGTATTTAGTACGGCTATTTGTATACGCATGGAATTACTGCTAACTTTTCCTATACGTTCATGAATCAAGTAAATGCTATGAGTAACTTGCTGCAACAGAAGCCAGATGCTGACTGTCAGGACAACCCATGTCCTACTATCGAACAGCTGATAAATCCTAAAGAAAAAGATCTTGGTGGTTTTACTGTTCGACGCTTGTTTCCAGCCGTAGGTAGAAAGTCAGTCGGACCGTGGGTATTTTTCGATCACATGGGACCTGCACAGTTCGAAGCTGGCAAAGGCATTAACGTCAGGCCACACCCGCATATTGGTATTGCTACGGTGACTTATGTTTTTGAAGGAGAAATGCTGCACCGGGACTCCTTAGGCAGCTATCAAACAATTACGCCAGGTGATATCAACTTAATGGTTGCTGGTAAAGGCATTGTCCACTCTGAGAGAGAACGCCCTGAAATCAGCAGCAAAGCTCATAGCCTTCATGCACTACAATTGTGGCTGGCATTACCCGCTGATAAAGAAGAAATGCAACCTGAGTTTCATCACTACCCTGCAGAAAATATTCCATGTGTTACTGACGAGAATATAAAGCTTCGAATTATGATGGGCACTGCTTATGGCGAAACCTCACCGGTTAAAACTTTTGCTGAAACCCTGTATGTAGAAGCAGACTTCGCCTCAGAGCAGTCGTTAGCATTACCCAAAGCCGAAGAGCTCGCGATTTACGTGGCGAAAGGTAGTGTGACAATAGACGATACAATCGTAAAAGAACACTCGATGGCTGTGATTAATACTGACAAGGATGTAAGCGCTCTTGCACAGAAAAATACCCGGTTAGCCATTATCGGTGGCGAAAACCTTGGCAAACGCTATATCGACTGGAACTTTGTTTCGAGCTCTAAAGAACGAATTGAAAAGGCTAAAGAAGACTGGAAAGCTGGACGTTTTCCAAAAGTAACTGGGGATGAGGAAGAATTTATTCCCCTTCCCTAGCTACTTACTGTTGTCAGTTCTTTAAAGTGTAATCTTAACGGAAGTGGAAACACCGAGAGCTTTGGTTCGGGCTTTTTCAATCGAATCAGCTTTGGCCAAAGCCACCCCCATGCGTCTTTTGCCACTGACTTCCGGCTTTCCAAATAGACGTAGATGGGTATCTTGCTCTAAAAGTGATTCCTCAAGGTTTCCAAATGAAACTTGGGTAGACTCCCCTTCAACTAAAATCACCGCTGAAGCTGATGGACCGTTTTGACGGATCACTGGAATAGGCAGCCCTAGAATGGCTCGCGCATGTAACGCGAACTCTGACAAGTCTTGAGAGACTAATGTGACTAACCCAGTATCATGCGGACGCGGCGAGACTTCGCTAAAGATGGCTTCGTCACCTTTAATAAATATTTCCACACCAAAGATACCAAAGCCACCTAAATCATTAGTCACTGTTTTGGCCATGTATTGTGCCTGCTGTAGAGCTTGTGGTGACATCGCTTGTGGCTGCCAAGATTCACGATAATCACCGTCTTCTTGTGTATGACCAATCGGTTCGCAGAACTGAGTTCCATTAACAGCTCGAACTGTTAATAAGGTAATTTCGTAGTCAAAATCAACAAAGCCCTCTACAATAATTCTGCCCTCGCCCGAACGCCCACCTTCTTGTGAATACTGCCAAGCTTTATCAATGTCTGCTTCAGATTTAACGGTAGACTGGCCTTTCCCAGAGCTGCTCATAACAGGTTTCACCACACAAGGAATCCCAACTTCCTTTACTGCGGCTTGGTACTCTTCATAGCTATCAGCGAACTGGTATGGCGATGTTTTAAGCCCAAGCTCTTCAGCAGCTAAACGGCGAATACCCTCTCGATCCATAGTTAGATTGGTAGCCCTAGCCGTCGGAATAACGGTAAAGCCTTCAGTTTCTAGCTCTAACAAGGTTGATGTCGCAATAGCTTCAATTTCAGGCACTATTAAATCAGGACGCTCCTGCTCAACTAACTGTCGTAAAGCAGCACCATCCAACATATTGATAGTAAAGCTTTTATGAGCAACCTGCATTGCTGGAGCCTGCTCGTAACGATCGACGGCGATGACCTCAACGCCAAAGCGCTGTAGCTCAATAGCGACTTCTTTACCTAGCTCGCCTGAACCAAGCAGCATCACTTTCTTTGAGGATGGTGAGTTTGGAGTTCCAATAGTAGACATAATATTTTGTGCTAAATTTTTGGTTAAGGTTATCAGCGGATAATCGTGGGTGCAACTTGTTTAGGAGTGTGCTTAAATATTCCCATTCGTTAACAAAGGTCTAATATGACAATGTATAAAGCCTTACTACTCATTAGCTTTGTTGCCCTAATAAGCTTTAGCCAACAAACTAAAGCCAGTTGTAATCTAACAATAAAAAATATTGATGAGCTCCTAGCAGACGAGCACTCTACGATTAATGAGAGTTGCTTTAAAGACGATGAGCTTGCTGCATCAATCATCACTCGACTGACTTTTGAGCATGATAACGCTGTAGCAGCGGCTACTTTTTTCAACATATCGCAAGTTTCTAAAGAAAAGCGCTCTATCCTGCCGAGTAAACTGATCAGCACTTTTCACAAAGATGTTTTAGTCAGGCGTAGTAAAGGCTTATTCAAACAAACACGTTCCTGCGAGCAAGTTCAACAAAGGCTAGAGCTGTATCAACTCGTATCAGAAAAACTTAACCTATCGCGAACAACCGTATGGGAAGATTTTCATCTGATACAAGCTTACTACCATCAGTTGCTTGGTGAAGAAGCTGAAGCAGAAAATAAAGTGGATACAATATTTGAGGGAGTTTCCGTTTCAGAACTCCCTGACTTTAGTTTATTGTCTGATATTGGTTATGAATTAACCGACTATCAATTATCGTTTTACCTTAAGCTTTTTGATAAGGCGAGAAATCTGGAGCGCTTGTCAAAAGATGAAAGCCAGAAAGGCTTATATGAGGCAGTAATGAAAGAGCGAGCAATGTATAAACAGCAGTTAAAAGCCTCAGCTAAACCCAAGCAAGATATTCGTTGCCAATAAAGCCATGCTAAGCAAGTCAGAGCTATTACAATACAGTCGTCATATCATCTTACCTGAGATTGATATTGAGGGTCAGGAAGCTATAAAAGGTAGTCATGTTTTGATTATTGGTATGGGTGGCCTCGGTTCCCCTGCTGCCTTATATTTAGCGGCGGCAGGTGTTGGTCAGTTGACCATAATTGATGATGACCAAGTTGAACGTTCAAACCTGCAGCGTCAGATTATTCATCATGCAAGCTCAGTGAACCAGACAAAAGTTGAGTCAGCTAAAGCGTCACTCTTAGCCTTATCGCCAAACCTAAAGGTTAATGCTATACAGTCAAAAGCGGATAAAGAGTTACTGAATGATTTAAGTGAGAATGGATTTTCAGCAGTATTGGATTGTACGGATAATTTCGATACCCGTTTCTTAATCAACGCATGGTCAATACACCATCAAGTACCATTGGTTTCTGCAACGGCTGTAGGCTTTTCTGGCCAGCTGGGCATCTTCAATCAAACCATATCGAGCCCTTGTTATCAGTGTTTATATAGTAATGTTGATTTACCAGAAGGTAATTGTGAAGACCAAGGAATCTTATCGCCAGTGGTCGGCACTATGGGAACATTACAGGCGACTGAAACACTCAAGTTGATAATCGGCTTAAGTGTGCCAGCGACTACCTATTTACTGAAGTATGATGCTTTAAAAACCGAGTTCAAGCGCTTTGGTGTGAGTAAAGACCCAAGCTGTTCTGCTTGTAGCTAATACCATTTCTTAAACTTGAACCACACCATCAAACCGACAGCGATTACTAGGCAAAGTCCCGACACAAACCAAAAAGAGTTCGAGTCCTCGGTGCCAGGTAGTCCAGCAACATTCATTCCAAGTAGCCCAGAAAGAAACGTAAGCGGTAAAAATATTGCTGAAATAATAGCCAGCACATATAACCGATTGTTTTGCTCATGGCCAATTTTAGCGAGTAGCTGTTCTTGCAGTGCCATTGAACGCTCTCTAGATAACTCTAAGTCTTCTAGTAACCGTGCAATTTTGTCACGGTCATCCCGCATTTCTTCCAGCAGCGCATCTGTGAGTAACGGACTAGCAGCACGACTTAGCTTATCAAGCGCATCTTTTTGAGGGGTCAAGTAACGTCTAACAGTAGCAGCTTGACGACGTAAATTACCGAGTTCAGTCCCAAGCCCCCTACTATCCGCGGTTTCTATGCTGTCTTCCTGAACATCTAGCTGCTCCTCGAATTGCTCGAAAAAGTCCTCAATCCGAATAGCTAGCCTTTCAATCAAAACTGCCAGAAACTCACCCGGTGTTTTGGGACCAATATCATTTTCTAAGTTTTTAAAAATATCCTGAAGTGACAAGCTGGAGCGGTTACAGCTAGTGATCACTGTATTGTTATTTGCCCACAGCCGTATAGAAATCATATCCTCAGGATCGGCGTCCGGATTTAAGTTTACACCTCTCAAGCAGATTAATATGGATTCATCATCTTGATAAAAAACGGGGCGAGTTTCTGCTTTTAGAAGTTGTTCTTTAAATAAATTATTGAGTAAAGGGTTTTCATCTAACCACTGACAGTCTTCATCCGATGAATAGTTCATCCTATACCAACGAAAAGAGCGTGGACCGTCATCAGTTTCAGTGATTAATCCGCCTTTATTGGAAATATCATAGTGTTCCATTAACTATCACCTTTTTCTTCTTCTTTAGACTCATCAGCCTTACTACTACGGTTAATAGACACAGGAAAGCTAGACTGATTATCAAACTTAAAATGTAGGTCTCGTTGAGGGAATGCGATAACAATACCAGCTTCATTGAAGTGCTTGGTAATACTGAAACGAATATCGCTTCTAATTACACGCAACTCTCTTACAGCCCCAACACTCGCCCAAAACCAAAGATCAAAGGTCAAAGCGCTGTCTCCAAAGTCTTCGAAAATAACGGATGGCGCAGGATCATCGATTACTGACTCATGCTCTTTTAGGACCTTCTCAAGTATTTCTTTTACTTTTTCTACATCACTGCCATAAGCGACTCCTACTCTAACCGATGTTCTGATATTAGGGTCGACCAAGGTCCAGTTAATTAGATTTGCCTGGAGTAAACTACTGTTTGGTACCACCATATGAGCACCGTCAATACGTCGAATCATGGTAGATCGGTTACCAACCTCAATGACACGGCCTAAATGCCCCTCATACTCGACAATGTCATTGATTCTGACCGGCCGCTCAGACATCAATATCCAGCCACTGATAAAGTTATCCATAACGGTTTTTGCGCCAAAGCCTACACCTATGGCTAGGGCACCTGACATAAACGCAAAAGCAGTTAAAGGCACATTAAAGAACGATAAAACCGTCACGGTGATTATCGCGAGCAAAATAAAGAATATAAGGCGCTTTAGAATAACCAAGTTATCTTCTGCTAACTTAAACTTGGTCAAAATCTTCTTGGTAATAAATTTAGAAAAGTAATGACTAAACAAGGCGGCTAGAATAATAAACAATATCGCTAAGAGCAGCTGCGACATTGTCACATCAAACTTATCACCAATAGAAAATAAAGGTTTAGAAAGCAATTCTTGCATCGTTTGGAACCATTACTAAGTTAGTAACAATCATAGAATATTAATAAATTGATGTACAATAAAAAAAGCCTTAACTATTAGCTAGTTAAGGCTTTTATGTAAGTCGATGTTTTGATTAAGAACTCTTGTTGACTTAGATATCCTTGCTCGCTCGCTCAAACGCTGCGATAAGCTCTGGTTTGGCCTTGATAGCGATTAAGTCAGCCAAAATATTAGCGGCCTCTTTCAACAAGACATCAGGCTCATCTGCCTTGTCTTCCTCAGAACTAGCATCCTGCTCGCCCTCTTCTTCATCTTCAAGTTCAGCCAAAGGATCTAATCCTTGCATCTTTCTTTTGATGTTTTCGCGCTGCAAACGAAGTGTGTCGTTCTTCTTTTGCTTCGCAAGACGTTTATCATAGTTTAAAGAAACTACCTTATTGTCTCGCTCAACTTTAGCCCGCTCGATATCATCAACAAAAAATGCAAACTCTTCGTTAGACTCCTTGCGCTTTTCATGTCGATACTGAAGGTAGGGCATGAAGTCACCAAGCTCACCAACTCGCTCAAAACTAGCCGAATCGATAGTATCCCATTCTAGAGCATTGTCATACGAACTCTCACCATACTTTTCAGGATCGAAAATCGTTGGGAACTTAATATCGGGTTGCACCCCTTTATTTTGAGTGCTTTCACCGGTCACACGATAATACTTTTCAATGGTAAGTTTTAAGGCACCGACATTAAGCTCTGGGTTGCGCAAAAAACGATTCAAATCATCAATACTTTGCACAGTGCCCTTACCAAAAGTATTATCGCCAATAACTAAGCCTCGACCATAGTCCTGAATTGCTCCAGCGAAAATTTCAGAAGCCGATGCACTCGAACCGTTCACCATTACTGCTAATGGACCGTCGTAAAGCGTTACACCGTCTTCGTCTTCTAAAACTCGTAACTGTCCGCCACTGCTTTGACCTTGTACCACAGGACCTTCATCTATAAACAGCCCAACAAGGTTAACCACTTCGGTTAGCGAGCCTCCGCCATTATTACGTAAGTCAATAATAAGGCCATCAATAGCGCTTTCTTTCTTGAGCTTTTTGATTAAACGGGCAACGTCTTGCGTCGTGCTGGTAGCCTCTTTACCTTCCTCTCCCTCACGAGCCGCTGCTTCTGAGTAGAAAGAAGGCAGTTCAATAATGCCTAAATTAACTTTCTCACCGTTTTGCTCAACTTCAATAGTATTTGATTTCGCCGCTTGGTCTTCGAGTTTGATCTCTTCACGAACAATTCTTACGACTTTAGGCATTCCATCACCAGCTTCTGTGTATGGAATAATTTGCAGTCTAACCACAGTTCCGGCTTCACCACGGATTAGATCAACAACATCATCATTTCTCCAGCCAATGACATCAACTATTTCGCCTTTATCACCTTGACCGACGCCAATGACTTTATCGTTCTTGTGGATTTGGCCAGACTTCTGAGCAGGCCCTTTATTGACCACAGAAACGATTTTGGTGAACTGGTCTTCTTGAGTTAAAACGGCACCAATGCCCTGCAACTTAAGGCTCATATTGATGGCGAAATTCTCAAAACGTCGCGGTGTGTAATAAGTCGTATGCGGATCAACTGCAGAGCTGACGGCATTCATGAAATAGCCGAAAACGTCTTCGCTATTAGACTGAGATAAGCGTCTAATCGCAGAGCGATAACGACTGTTGAGCTTTTCTTTTATTTCTTCATCAGTTTGCTCTGCTAACTTTAAATTTAGGGCATCATTTTTGACTCGTTTACGCCAAATATCATTAAGCTCATCTTCACTAACAGCCCACTCAGCTTCTGTTCTGTCGTAAATATAATCTTCGTCTTTATCGAAATCCAAAGGCTTCTCAAGCAGTTTTAAAGCGTACTGATAGCGCTCACGATAGCGCTGCTCAAAAATCTCAAAGAATGAATAAGCAACTTCAATCTTCCCAGTTCTAAGCGCATCATCGAACTTCTCTTCATAAACTTTCAGTTGCTCGATATCGCTTTTATAGAAATAGCTACGATTAGGATCAAACGTTTTTATGAGTTGTTTAAACGCTTCTTTAGATAATTCATCATTGAACTTAGGATGTGAGTAATGCCTTTGGTTCAATATAAAAGCTATCAAACGTCCTGTTTCACGAAACTTAGTTTCCAGCTCCATGTCCAGACTAGCTGGCGCAGGTAGCGAGTAAACTTCTTCATGTAATGCCTTATCAAATTTCTTAGGAGATTTGTCGGCTCTAGTGTCCGCCACTACGCCAAAAGAAATACTTAGGGTGAATACGGCTAACAGCCACTTCTTATCTATCATTCAATAACCTTTATTTATTACCACCGTCTTACAAATAGACTGTCTTACCCTCCTAAGGTTGCGTAAATTTACGTAAAAAACAAGTCTTAGAGTGTTAAAAAGTGTGATTCCACTAGTTCTAATACGAAAAAAGGACTCAACGAGCCCTTTTTGTATAAAATTCAAACATTTTGTGGGATTACATAAATGCCTGTAGCCCGGTCTGTGAGCGTCCAAGAATGAGCGCATGAATATCATGAGTTCCCTCATAAGTGTTCACAGCCTCTAAATTCATAGCATGACGAATCACATGGAACTCATCACAAATACCATTACCACCGTGCATATCACGGGCCATACGAGCAATGTCCAACGCCTTGCCACAAGAGTTACGTTTTACTAATGAAATCATTTCAGGAGCAAATCGTTTCTCATCAATTAAGCGGCCAACACGTAGGGCTGCCTGTAAGCCAATGGTGATTTCCGTTTGCATGTCTGCTAGCTTCTTCTGATAAAGCTGGTTTCCAGCTAACGGTTTGTTAAACTGCTTACGATCCAAGCCGTATTGACGTGCGGCGTGCCAACAGAACTCTGCAGCACCCATAGCTCCCCAAGCGATACCATAGCGTGCACGATTGAGACAACCGAAAGGTCCTCTTAAGCCTTTAACCTCAGGGAACATATTCTCTTCAGGTACAAACACACCATCCATCACAATTTCGCCGGTTGTCGACGCTCGTAGAGAGAATTTACCGTCGATTTTAGGTGCCGATAGACCTTCCATACCTTTTTCAAGTACGAAGCCACGGATATCACCTTCATCATCTTTTCCCCACACCACAAAAACGTCTGCGATTGGTGAGTTAGTAATCCACATTTTAGTGCCGCTTAATGAGTAACCACCCTCGACCTTTTTAGCGCGAGTTTTCATGCTAGCAGGGTCTGAGCCAGAATCAGGCTCTGTTAAACCAAAACAACCGACCCACTCTCCAGTAGCCAGTTTAGGAAGGTATTTTTCTTTCTGCGCTTCTGTACCGTATTCGTTGATCGGATGCATGACTAAGCTAGACTGAACCGATAAAGCAGAACGATAACCTGAATCTACACGCTCAACTTCACGAGCTACTAAGCCGTAGGCAACGTAAGATGCCCCTGCACAGCCGTAACCATCAATAGTCGAACCCAGTAACCCAAGCTCACCTAGTTCCGTCATGATTTCACGATGGAAATGCTCATGGCGGTTGGCCTCCAGTACACGAGGCATCAACTTATTTTGGCAATAATCTCGAGCTGTATCACGAATTAATCGCTCTTCTTCAGTTAACTGCTCATCAAGTAGTAGGATGTCATCCCAATGTTCTAGTAAGGCTTTAGACATATTCGTTTTAGTTCTAATAAATGTTGAATGGAATATACGCAATCTTAGCAAATTTAACCAGTTCATAGCCACTGGTCTGATGAGGAGTTCGATGTAAGCGACTCTTCCCATAAAAAAGCCAGCTCGAAAGCTGGCTCGTAAGAATAAAAAGACCGTCCCTGGCTAAAAGCCTCCCACTGGAGATTTAAATTCTTAATTAGTTTGCGACAAGTAGTAACGGCTCATTGCTACTGCAAAGTCTGCGCGGCTCATTAACTCTTGTGGAGAGAAGTGAGCAACAATAGTCGGTTCTAGGTCAAACGGTCCTTGCTCAACGCTAAAACTAACTCCAAGAACGCCGCGGTCAATCGCATGCTGTACATAGTGCTTTAGACCTTCTGGGATGCTATCTTGGTCCGCGATTACGACTCGCTCGTCACCAAATGTTGCTGTTACATTCGTGCCATCATAGCTTGAGTCAACGCCTTCTAAACCTAGTGACTGCATTAATGAATAAGCCACATCAAGCTTGCTCACCTTGCCTTTCGGGTCAAATGTTGAACCACTAGCAGACATTACTGGAGCTTGTTGTTGTGCACGGTCTTTTAATGCGCCACCCGTCTGCGTCACAGCGTTGACACTTGCTGAGTTAGCAGTTTTGACGTCAACAAACGTTTTATCCGCAGCGTCGTTCGATTGACGGATACCAGCACCTAATGTCAGGAAGTCAGCCATTTCAGCACGAGTTAATAAACGATCTGGCTTGAAGCCGTTGGCAGTACCATCAACCAACTGCTCGCTTACTGCATGCTCAATGAAACCTTGCGCTGGATGCCCTACAACATCGTCTAGACCGACAAAACCATCTGTGCGAATCATTTTGATATTCGCTTGGATGGTACTAGGAGCACCGTAACCGTTAGTAACGCCAGCTGGGTCTAGAGCTACGCCTGATACAGAACCCACACCGCCTGCTTTGATGACCCACTCACCTGGCTCACCTGGAGCTACTACCGCGATGTTCTCGCCTAATACTGGTAACGCAATGCTAGAACCATAACGCTTACCTGAAGGGCTGGTTAGGGTCAGGGCAACCGTATTATCTGAAACCTGAGCACTCGCCATAACCAATGAAATATCACTGTCTACGTTGAATGGAGTTCCTGGGTTATCACCCACAGGAGCAAAAGGAACGCTGGTTGGAAAGTCACGCGCTAAAGACGTTAGTGAAGCTGCGTTAAAATCGCGATTAACCTTCGTGGTTTGACCGAAATCTTGGCTTTCTTCAAGCACCGCTTTTACCGCGGCATAAGCGTTTACATAACCCGCACCAGCTTCCCATGGCTCTAGGCCAGGCATGTTAGTAGCAGTATTTTGAAGAATGCGTTTGACGTCACTCCAGTTTAGCGAAGGGTCTGCTTCTAACATCAAAGCAACCACGCCTGAGATATGTGGTGCTGACATTGAAGTACCACTTGAATGCGTATAGTAAGGAACTTGCGCAGGTGGTAATAAATCAACATCATCAGTGATGCTTAACCAAGATGTACTACCTAGCGACGCACGTGCTGAAGCAATATCAACACCTGGTGCAGTAATCGTTGGGCGATCAACCCACTCATAAGTTTCACCGTCTACCTCAACAGTGCCGCCCTTGCCTTTCACACCACGTGAACTAAAGTCAGCTAAGTTACCGTCTTTATCGCCTGCTGCAACAGTGACAACCCATGGTGCTTTTTTGAAGTTACCTGTAATAGTACTTTCGCCGTTTCCTGAGTTACCTGCTGAGAACACAACGATGACACCGTTATCGCTTAATCGCTTAGTAATAACGTTTGTCGGATCGTCTGGATTAAAGTCTGTACCCACATCGCCCGTATTACCGAAAGAGTTTGAAATCACACGAATGTTGTATTCGAATTGATGACTTAGTGCATAGTCGAAGCCACCTAACGTATCAAGAATGAATAGACCAGCGCCTGAGCCATAACCAATGATTTTAGCACCAGGAGCAACGCCTTCTTGCTCACCACTCGACATGCTACCGTTACCGCCAATCGTGCCTGCTACGTGAGTACCATGGCCACCGGCAATATCGGTATTCGCAATATTTTCTTGATAAGTAATTGGAGCGAGATCGCTAAATGAGCGTAAGTTTGTTTGTGCTAACACGTTTTGCACAACGTGATTAGGGTATTTTAGGTCTGGGTGAGTACCGTCTACACCAGAGTCATTAACGACAACACCAATACCACGGCCTGAGAATGGCATGCCTTGGTTGCGTAAACTGCTGTCTGCACGCAAGCGATCCACACCTGTGATTTGTGTAGCGCCTTGATTGTCATAAGTGAGTTCAGAGTTGTGCCATACAGAGCGTACGTCATCACGTGAATAAATCGCATCGATTTGTGATTTAGTAGCAAGAAGACCAACAATTGGAACATTCTGCAAGCTGACTCCAGACGTAACGCCTAGTTGCTCTAGTGCGTTTAACTGAAGAGGCGTCGCAGGACCTTCACCTTCAAAAGTTACAATGACCTCAAACACTTCAGCTTCAGATGCTGTTGGAAGCATTTCGCTTAATTGAGGACCTAATGATTTTGCTGACAAGCCTAAAGAAGTTACGCCAAGTCCCGCTGCAAGCATCGCTGCTTGTAACGGCTTTGATTTAAATAATGATGTTGTTTTCATGTTTTGTCTACCCATTTAGTAATTCCTAAATGAGCATGCCATGAAACCAGATGACGTGGGTATCGGGGAAAACCCCTAGAAATATTGCCGTTACTACCTAGCTAAAGAGGTAAGACCAATAAGATTGAAAAATTTTCTTTAAATCAATAGCTTATGTTGCGCAGCATACTTCACTAACTCAGCAGAATTAGCCACGTTAAGCTTGTCTAATACCTTACCTCGATGGTTTTCAGCAGTTTTAACACTAATATCGAGAGCTTTAGCGACTTCTTTAGTAGTTTTACCATCGACCACAAGGTGAAAAACTTCACGTTCGCGCTTGGTTAAGTTCTTGTAGGGGTCGCTCCATTTGTCTGGCTGTGTGTATTGATTAGCCAAAACTTGAGCAGCATATTGGCTGTAGTAACTTTTCCCACTAGCCAATGTCTTGACAGCTTGGATTAACTCCTCGCTGGCACTATCTTTTAATAAATAACCGGAAGCTCCAGCACGAACCATGTGAATCACATACTCTTCCTCTTCGTGCATGGTTAGTACTAAAATCCGGCAATCAGGTAGCTTTTGATGAATACGCTTCACTACTTCCATGCCATTTAACTCAGGCATACTAATATCGACAACCGCAATCTGTGGTTCAAGCTCAAATGCTTTCTCAACGGCCTCAATACCATTGGAAGCTTCCCCAACAACCATGCAATCATCATCTTTAGCCAGGATACTGACTAAGCCTTGCCTTAAGATAGTATGGTCATCGGCTAATAGCACTCGGATCATAGTTAGTTACTCCCCACTAGTAACATCTTAATTTCGCTGCCCTCTCCAAGCTTTGATTGAATCATTAGCTGCCCCCCAAAGGCAGCAACACGATCTTGCATCGCAGACAAACCAAAACCATCTGGTCCTAAAGCTTTTTCAGTATCCATGCCAACACCATCATCTATAACTTTGACCATTAATAAACTCGGCTGTGAAACGACTTGCACACTGATGTGTTCGGCTTCTGCATGTTTAATCGCATTGGTAATGGACTCCTGCACAACCCGAAAAACCAATGTTTGGGTTTCCCCATCAAGCTCATGAGCTAACTGGGCTTCTAATGTAATATCGGCTTTTTCTTCTTCGCGCATAACGCGCGTTAACCATTTCAGCGCCGGCTCTAATCCCAAATCATCCAAAATTCTAGGACGCATCAGGCGCGAAATTTTTCGTGTATCGCTTAGGGCTTGTCGCGCTAACTCTAAACTATCCTGCAGGCTCTTCAGAGTCTCATCAGACACATCCTCTTTTGCCGTCAACTCAATTTGATTGATTAATGCAGTTAGTAGTTGCCCAACCCCATCATGCAGTTCACGAGCAATATGTTTGCGCTCATCTTCTTGTACACGCCAAACACGCTTAGCTAAGCTGCGCATTTGAGTATTCCCACTGGCCAGATTTTCTGCAATCTGACTTTGCTTAAGACTTAATGCATCAAGCATCTTGCTTATCTCATCACTCTTTGTCATTAATTTGCTCCATGAAAAGGTCAACTTGCGGTTGACCGTCTGAAAAATAACGTCCTTGCAATGAAATAAGGTGCTGCTGTTGTTGCTCAGATAATTGTTGTTTTAATTCGGTAAAGCTCTTTAAGGCTTTTAATGCGCTATCATTGGCTTTTTCTGAGTTTTTTATCATGCCGTAATAAATACTTTCTAACCGCTCTATTTGATAATTTCTCCAATAAGTACCAACGCCTCGCTTCAGCATAACAAGTTGGTCTAGTACAGTTTTTAGGGACTCATCATCACCCTTTTGAGCATGAAAGAATCCTAAAAGAATGAGCTTCCTAAGTAAGTAGTAACGATGCAAGTCTAGATCGTATTGGTCAAACTTCTGACTGACCTCGACAAACTCATCCCCAGTATTCTCTTTATTCGCTGCATTATTGAATAACAATATTTCTAACTGATGGACTAAACTTTCCAACGCGGCTTTCGACGTGACCTGCTCGAACTTCTGCTCAGCGGTAGTCTCAGTCTCCTCGCCTCGATATAAACTCAGTCTTGAATCCAAGGTGTTATATATAAGCTGTTGTGAACGATTTTTTTCCTGCTCCATCAATGGTGTAAGCTCGGTTAACATCGACTCAGCTTGTTGGTATGCACCAGTTGAAATATACCAATCAGTTAACCACAAACTGAACTCCACTTGCCCTCGGACATCTTGGCGCTGTTTAAGCTCGGCTTTAATATCTGACAACTGTAGTGGCGGTTGCTCAAAGTTGCCTTGTATAAAAGCAATTTTGGCTAAGTAAGCCTTTGAAACTATGGTTTCTTCGGTTAGGTTCAACTCTTCAGACTTCTCTAAAGCAGACTGATACATGCGATACGCTGACTGCCAGTTACCTTTTTGTAGCTCAAGCTGCGCCATATTCTCATTAACACGAACCACACCTACCGGGTCATCAACCTTTTCGTAATAAGCTTTAGCCTGTTCCCAATAAATAGTCGCTTGCTCTTCATCAGAGAGTAAAAAGAAAATATAGGCGACGTTATTAAGACTTTCAGCCTTTAGCCAATCGTCATCAAGCTTCATTCGGATACTTAATGATGCTTGAAAGTGCTCTAATGCTTTCGAGTATAGTCCTTGCTCCTCCGCGATAACCCCAAGCTCGTTAAATAGATCAGCTTGTTTGATAGCATCATTTCTCGTTTCGTTTGTTTCCAATGCTTTAAGCAAGCTTTCTTCTGCTTTATGGTACTCGCCCTTTACCGCGTAAACAGACGCTAAGTTAGAGAGGCTGGTAACGACCCCACGCTTATCATCCATTTTTTCACGAGCAGTTAATCCCTGCTGGTAATAATCAAGCGCTAAGTCCAACTGGCCTAGCCGGTGATGTGCGACACCAAACGCGTTAAGTACATCGCCTTGCAACTGAGTGTTTTTGAGCTTTTTCGCGGTTACCAGGGCTTTTACTAAATAGTTATCAACGGCTTCCTGAGTCTCGCCCTGCCAGATGGCGACTTTAGACAGTTCATACCATGCAATAGGATGATTCTCATCGTTTTCGACAACAGTGATTAGCTCTTGCTTGGCGGTTTCCAGAGACTGCTGCTCGATAAGGAGTTGTGCTAGCCCCAAACGTGTATCACTATTATTCGGAAGCTGTTGTAAAATACTACGATAAGTCTCGATTGCCGCGTCAATATCGCCAGCAAGCAACTGCAACTCTGCTTGAGTCTGTTTACGAACCAGTGAATTCTCTGGTGACGTTTCCATGGCCTTTTGCAACGCAGATTCAGCCTCTAAAACATTCCCTTTCGACGCTTCGAGTTGACCGAGTAATAGCCAGCCTTTACTGTATTCAGGCTCCGTTTCTAACAATATCTCTAGTTGTTCTTTTGCTCTGCCACCCTCGCCCTTTTGTAGCAAAGCTTCTACGTCGGAAATAGCTTCAAGACTGATACCTTGAGGAAGGTATGACTCTGTATCAAGAGACTCTAATCCAAACTGGTTATTCACAGCAGTGACCAATGAAGAAAACTCTTGAGCTAACCCTTCTTTACTCGATTGAAACTGAATAATGTCCGACGTCTCAACAGTGTTTCCAGCTACACGAATTAACTCCGCATTAACTTGATACTGACTAGGGCCAACCGGAACTAGCTTGGTGTTAAGTAAATAAGAGCTTTGCGTAAGGTCACTAATAACTTTTAGCTTTTGTTGATCTAACGGTGTTTGATAACCGAGTAAATCCATGGTTTCTCGCGAGCGCTCATAACCAACGATTCGTAGCTCAGAGATTTGTGAAAGCTCATCGGAAAGCAAGTGTGGTAAACCATCAGTCAGCCAAGCTTCCGTGGACTTAGTGTCGAAAGGCAACACAGCCAACGACTGTAGGCCCTCTTGTTGTGCCACAATCGACTGCTCTGAAACTATCGACTTATCTCCACGAAAAAGGTAAATCCCTGCAGCCACCAAAACTAAGACTACAGTAGCCACGCCAATGGCAGTTACTGTAGAGTTTCGTTTAGGGCTTTTATCTGAACTGGATTTAATCAACTGTCTTACTTCTAAAACAGTTTTTGGCCTGGAGTCAGCTAAAGGCGCGATACAATGCTGTACAACCTTTTCATATTGAGAAAAAGCTTTCTCAAGCTTAATGTTTTGTGATTGGAGCTTCTCTTTTATCAGTTCTGCTTGTGTTTGGGCCTGATATGGTAACTCTTTTGTAATCAGCTCATAAAGAATCAACCCAAAAGCGTAAATATCAATCGAGGCTGCTGCTTTACCAGACTCAAGGTATTCTGGTGGCGAGTATAAGGGTGTTCCTGTAATGACAGCGGAGGCTTGGTCGCCTACGGCGCTAGCGATACCAAAATCAGCAATATAAAGGTGATCATCACTATCTATAAGAATATTGTCGGGCTTAAGGTCTTTGTGACTAATCCCTTTAGACTCTGTAACTTCTAGCGCAGACAGTATCTGTTCTATAAAGCCATTAAGTGTCTCTTCCTTGACCTTATGCTGTTCTATACAGTCTTTAAGCGTATCCCCTTGGATCCAGTCCATAGTAATAAAGTGCGTATTATCATCTTCATAATACTCATGGACGCGAACAATATTGGGGTGGGACAATTGTCGCAGAGTCAGGATTTCGTTCTTAAATACTCGTAAAGAGTCATCCGATACCAGGTGTGCGTGAAGAACTTTAATGGCGACATCAGAATCAAGCTGTAGATCAGTAGCTTTGTAGACGCAACCAAAGCGGCCGCAACCTTGCAGGGATTGAATTTTAAAGCGCCCCACCAAAACAGAGTCAGTCTCGAGGGTCGCTGGCTTGGATAATACTTGTGTTTCTTTTAACGAATCGGACTTAGTATTTTTATCTAAGTCATCATGCCCCATTAATCTGCGCTCCTGTGGCTAATAGCCCAATATAGTAGTTTTCAGGAAGTACGACTAATACTAGTGTACTGCTAATATTTGCTCTTTAATTGGTTGTTGTTCGGCAAATATATGTTCCGGAATATTACTCAATATAGCAGATATTTCGTTTTGTAAAACAATAGCTTCCGAATTTATTTTAATTTGTTCAGAAACTAAGTTGAGGATTTCTAGATCAAGCTCAGTTAAAACCTTATTCGCTTCTTTACTGTCGGTATAAACCACTCCAACTAAATTGTTATCAGCCAGCAAAGGAATGCAAGCCAACGCCGCTATCTGCTTACGTTGAATGCTTTCTCGCGACGCCAATAAGTGGTCTAGCTTTACATCCATAGCAAGCACAGGGCTGCGTTGCTGCAGTGCTCTTTGCATCGCACCGACACTCCCTTCAAAAGATTTACTATGAAAGTCTTGGTGTGACATACCTTTGGCCGCACAAACAGTTAGAGCCTCAGGTGAATTACCCAGCATAACTAAGCCACGCTGAGTTCCAGTTAGGTTTAGCAGCGAATACAGTTGCTCATCTAACGCATCAAGTAAGGATTGGCTAGCAAGCTCGTTATATGACTTTCTAGATTGCTGTATACGCCATTCATTATGAGCATCTATTGAATCTAGTTGCTGTTTGGTTTTCAGCTCAAACAAACAATCAATTTCACCCAATGAAATAATATCGTTTGAAGACAGTTGACCATCATCGATCACTTGTCCGTTTATTCGTACACCATTTGAACTTAAACCATCTTTCAAATACCAGTGTTCTCCACGAGCATTCACTAAGGCATGCTTTCTGGACACACTAGGGTGATTAAGCCTGACCTCACAATCATGGTCTCTCCCGACCTGATACTGTGAGTTTTCAAAAAGAACGCTTTCCTTAGCCGGCAAATCAGGATAACAAGCTGTTATTCTGGCTGGCATAATCTCAACACCTCATTAATTAATCAAACGTAAACTAAAGCGAAGAGTATTTGCTAACGCCATCAACTCACCTGCTACGTTGTCAATATCGCGGCTCGAACGCCATACGTCTGGAATATCTATGCCTCTAGCAGCCTCAACCAGTTGTTTGAACTCATTCAACTTGCTGCTGGCTTGCACATAATTTTGCAGAGTAATTGACTGTTGAACTTCTGTTAACTTTGAATTAAGAGAAGTGTATGTCGCTGAAGACATTTCCGAAGAAAAGCCGCTTAAGGTTGAGCTTAAGTTATTCATCTTAGTGTTCACAACTGTAGTCGGTAACCTAAGATCTGCCAAAATCAAGAACTGCGAGAATTTTCCGGTGGTACCACGAGCACGATAGCTGCCCGAGCCCATAGTCATAGTAATATCTTTAAACTGACCACCCAATGGTGCTTTGAACAACCTTAGTGGTGTACCAGCGGTATACTCTAGGTTATGAGTATGAATATCAACCGTAACTAATCCTTCAAACGATAAGCCTTGGCCTGAAGGCGGCTCAACGGTAATTAGCATTGGAAATGCCGACAGAAGATTGGTATCAAGACTTGATGGTAAGCGATTTAGGATATTGAGATTAGTAATATCAATAACTTCAGCAGTTAACCCTATACTGTTTTCATTTAAACCAATGGCATTCTCAAAACTGATGGTAAAATCGGCTTCGATGCCCCCAGCCAGTTCAATAACTGCTTCAACTTTCTTCCCTCCATTGACGGTTAATTCAACCGGTGAACTATGCGCACTCATAAAAATACCGCACGAAACAATGGTAACCGCTAAGCGGCTAAGGAAATTTGACATTATGGACCTCCAGTGAGCTAAAAGCGCTCTTTACTACTCAACAAAACATTACTTTTAGTAATAAAGAACATGTCATCAAAATACTTTTTTTTAACTCTTATTGCAACAAGTTCTTACTCTTTAAAACGAACAGTAAAGCAGGGGCTATCCCCTGCTTTACTTTGTATAACAATAGCTTATTGGTAATAGCTATCGTAAGTTCTAGCTATGATTACTGCATACTCACCACGAGTAATTGTGTTTGATGGGTTAAAACGAGCAACCAAGGTTGGTTGTAAGTCAAATGGACCTTGTTCTACGTCAAACTCAACATTCAATAGTGATAGGTTTAAGGCAGCTTGTACGTGTCCACGTAACTCAGCTGGTATAGAGTCTTGGTCGACAACAGTGATAGCCTGGCCATTATACTGAACGGTAATATCACCCGTATACTGCTCTGCTTCTGCTTGTAAGCCTAGAGTTTGTACTAATGAGTAAGCTAAATCCGCACGATTAACCGTAGCACTAACATCAAACTCTGAACCAGCAGTTCTGACCACAGCGTCTTGCGTTCTCTGAGCATCTTTAAGAGCTCCCGCTGGCGCGCTCACAGCTTCTGCGAAAGCCGCATCACTACCCGTTACATCAGTAAAGTTGATGCTTGGCTGGTTTAATAAGTCACGGTATTGTCTCACCGCAGCGCCCATCACTAAGTACTTCGACAAGTCACCCTTATTCAGGTCAGCGTCCGGCAAGTAGTTACCGCTAGCATTTCCATCAACCAGGCGCTCACTGACTGCAAACTCAATAGCGCCCTTAGCTGGGTGACCGTTGATATCGTTTAGGCCTTCATAGCCACCAGACTCAATCAATGTTATCTCACCAGAAATGATTTCAGGAACACCTGGGCCGTTAGTAATGCCGAGCGGATCAGGCTCTACACCTGAAAGCGAAGTCATACCATAACCTTCGATACTCCAGATTCCTTGTTGGCCAGGAGCTGAAACACGCATAGCAGTGTCTAATACTGGTAGTGTTAAGTTACCGAAATACTCGGTACCGTCTGGTGCCGTTAGTTTTAGCTTGGTTGTATTTGCTAAATTTTCAGCTGATGCAGAAACAAAGGCCACATCGTTACCCACATAAAACTCATACTCATCAGGATTACCCACAGGGATGTAGTTAACCGTGAATGGAATCGGCTCATCTGAAGGGATTAAAATTGCGTTAGCATTAAATTCATTAAGGTTGTTAACCGTAACGTCATAATCAGTGTCAAAGCTCAAAGCCGCAGCCACTGCTGCTTCCGCGTTAACGTAACCGCCACCAACTTCCCAAGTTTCATAACCTGGCATGTTTGTGGCTGTTTCCATCATTAATTGTTTAATTTCTATTGGCGTCAAGTTTGGATTCGCTTCCAACATAACGGCAGCGATACCCGCAACGTGTGGCGTCGCCATTGAGGTACCAGAAATCATGGTGTAGTAAGGAAGATACTCAGCTTCGATAGCGTCCACATCATCTGCGCCGCCGTTTGAAACTACGTTAGTTTTAGCGCGTGTTGAAATAATATCGACACCTGGAGCGACGATAGAAACTTCATTTTTATAAGTCCACTCTTCGCCATCAGGCATAGTGAAAGTACCCTCTTCACCTTTTTTACCACGTGAAGAGAAGTCAATCAGAGTGCCGCTCTTTGTACCAGCACCAACCGACATGCCCCAAGGGATTTGAGAATATGGGTTGTTAGTATCTTCACCTGGACCAGAGTTACCAGCAGCGAACACCGACAACATGCCTTGCTTGTAAGCAATGTAAGATGACACTGAAATTGGGCCATCCGGCTCATACTTACCGCTTGAACCCCACGAGTTACTCATGATGCGGATTGGGCTGTTGAAATCATATAGGTGAGTCAAAGCGTAATCATAGCCGCCTAGTGCGTCTAAGATCGATAGGCCTGCGCCTGAACCATAACCAACCAGATCCGCGTCTGGCGCTGCTCCTTTATGTTTACCATCAGAGTGCGCCCCTGTACCTGCAACCGTACCTGCACAGTGAGTACCGTGACCAACATTAAGGTCAGTATTCAGCTGATCTTCAATCCAAGTACCGCGTACTGGTGTTAAAGTTAACGCTTGCGCGTGAGTGATGGCTTGAACGTTTTGCACGACTTTAGTCCCAAACTCTAAGTCATCGAGAGTCGCATCGATACCAGAGTCGTTGACCATAATCGTTACGCCTTTACCAGTGTACGTTGTTCCGTTCAATGCTCTGAACTCATCATTTTGCACACGGTCAACACCTGTAATGACTCGTGACTCAGCGTTAAAATACTCTAAGCTACGATTAGCAAACACAGAACGAACGCCATCTAGTTGAGCAATTGCCTGGATTTGTGCAGGCGTCGCTTGAACACCGACGATAGGTAGTGATTGGAATTGCACGCCTTCGCTAAGGCCAAGGTTTAATAATTGTTGCATTTGGCTACTGTTAACTTTGTCCATTTGATCGAAAGTTACAACGGCCATAACTGAATCGGTAGGATTTAAATTCGAAAGGTTTTGTTGAAGATGACTACCAATAACGGCGTCAGCTGCAGCATTAAGACTAAAACCTGCTAACGCAGCAGATAAAGCCAATTTTGATAAAGATTTATTCATAGTATCTAGCTCCACTTGGATTATCGATAGTTATCGTTGTTATTAATATTTATTATTTGACCTGAGAATAGATACATTTGGAATGAGGGTTATCCCCTACACCAACGGCTCCATTTGCCCCAAAACCGTATAAAACGTGATCAACATCACATAAAAAAGGGCCCGAAGGCCCTTTTGATTACCGCTAAATGTTAGTTTTGTACCAACTTAGATAGGGTCGTATTGATACGGTAATTGGTTAAAACACTAGCGTATCCGTTAACACGAAGCGTGTAATAACCAGCTTCATTAGGAGAATAACCAATAACTTCAGGGTTACCCAAAGTCGCGCTCGAAGCAACCGACTCACCATTTGGATCAATCAGCTCATAATCCAAATCAGCAACACCTTCCCAGCTTAGGTCAGACTCTATAAAAGCGACTGAGTCATCAGCAAAGAAACGGAAGTCTTGAGTCTGAACGTTTTCAGCTGATGGGCCAATCGTCCCTTCAACATAAAACTCTTCTGTCACCACAGACATGCCGTTATCGATTAACTGACCGTCAACTTTCAACGCATCAAGGTTAATTTTGCCTTCAACATGACGTAACTCTACAGAGTGAATGTCTTGCGCTGATAAATCACGAACGGCAAAGCTGCGTGTTTCTGGTGTTTGGCTGTAGAAATCAACGATTCCATAGCTGCGACCATCAACCAATAACTCACCACGCCCGCCTTTATTGTTCGCTTGGTAAACGATTTGCATGCTCTCGCCCATGAAGTCGAACATCGCTTTAGAGCCACGCTTTTTAGTTTGCAGGAACGAACCGCCAAAGCTCTCGTTTGAGTTAACCAGTTTCCAGCGTGACGTATAGTCAATATTAGAATCTGACTGATCAATGTTGTTCCAAATACCTTGGCTTGACCATGCCGTAGAACCGTTCATGAAATCTGCACGAACGCCTTGCGTATTACGTGCTAGCTCAACAGCAGCTTTAACGTTAACGTAACCATCACCTACTTGGTGGAAGCTGTAGCCAGGCATATCATCAGCAGATTCGCGGATAATGTCTTCAATCTGATCAGGAGACAAGTCTGGATTAACTTCTAATAACAATGCCGCAACGCCAGCAATAAATGGCGTAGCCATTGAAGTACCGCTCATACCTGCGTAATGAACGTGATACTCAGGATAGTCAGGCTCAAGTACTGGACCAAGCACTGGCAACGGAGTATTGATTGCGCGGGTAGAGATAATATTAGAGCCTGGAGCAACTACGTCAATATGCTTGAACGTATCGTCTTCTACGCCACGGCTCGAGAAATCAGTGAGTTCTTTTTCAGGATTACCCGCACCAACATTAATCACCCATGGAGCAATCGCATAAGGGTTAATTGTGTCGTCGCCCGGGCCATCATTACCAGCTGCGAACGCAACAACCATACCTTTTTTGTAAGCTTCATAAGACGCTTGGTTAATCGGGTTATTTGGATCAAAAGCACCGCCGCCGCTTGCACCCCAGCTGTTTGTGATAATATCAATATCTAAACGCTCACGATTTGCGATTGCGTAGTCGAAACCACCGATTGAGAATAAAATTGAGATGGCTTCACCAGCACCTAAACCCACGATATTAGCGTTTGGTGCGATACCATCATGATAGTTTGCACGACGTGTATCCATCGCTGAAGCAGCACCAGAGCCAGCAACCGTACCTGCTACGTGAGTACCATGACCTGAGCTCGTATCCGTATTTGGAATACCTTCTAAGAAATAGTTACTACCGCCTAATAAGTCTAAATCGCCAAGGATTTTCACATTCTCAACAACTTTAGAGCCCATTGGTAGATCTTGGTGAGTCGCATCAACACCTGAATCAAGAACCGCAACTGTTACGCCTTGACCAGTCACACCTTCAACGTCATGAACATAATGACCGCCAGTAATTTCGCCAGAAGTATAGTTGTAATACTTAAGTGGCTTGTCGTAATAAATACTTTTTACGCGCTCATCGTTAGACAAATTCATGATTTGCAGCTTATTAAGCGAGGCTCCAGCCATCGGCAAAGCCTGCATGCTCAAGTAAGGAGCATTCACTTGTAACATCACAGAATCTAAATCACTTCTGTCATGTGTCGTAATAATTACTTTTTTATTATCAAGCAGGTTTGGCAGCATTTGTTCTAGATCTGGGCCAATGATTGCGTCCGCTTGAGCACCCCCAGCTAACGCCGTTAATACACAGGCAGAAAGCATTTTAAATTTAGTATTCATAGTTTGGTCCTATCGTTATTTATTTAACGACAACCACTATGAACAAAGCATATAAAGAATTGTATTGGGGGAAACCCCTAGATAAGAACGAGCATAGCACCTAGTTGTCTATGCTCTAATATGAAGCTAAACGTCAGATTTTGAAAACAAACGTTGGTAGTTTTGAGCCGTAATCTCGCAAAGCTCTTGATAAGTCATGCCGTGCAGATCGGCCACAAACTGCCCTACTTCTTTAACAAAGGCTGGCTGATTCGACTTTCCACGATGTGGCACTGGGGCTAAATAAGGAGAGTCTGTTTCAATCAAGATACGATCCAGCGGCACTCGTCGACAAACTTCGCGTAATTCTTCAGCATTTCTGAAGGTCACGATACCTGAGAACGAAATATAAAACCCAAGCTCCATGGCCGCTTCCGCCATTTCTAAGCTTTCGGTAAAGCAATGCAATACGCCGCCACACTTTTGCGCATTCTCTTCTTTTAATATTTGAATGGTATCTTCGCGAGCATCTCGTGTGTGAACAATGATTGGCAAATTAACTTGGTTGGCTGCCTGAATATGCTTACGGAAGCTTTCTTGCTGTAACTGATGATTTTCTGGTTCTTTGTTGTAAAAGTAATCTAGGCCAGTCTCACCAATCGCTACAACCTTGTCATGTTTTGAATTTTCTACCAAGGCATCTACGTTTGTATCTTTCACACCATCATACAAAGGATGCACCCCGACCGAACAGGAAATATCATCATTCTGTTCAGCGATAGTAAGAACGTCTTTAAATCTGTCCAAAGTAATGCAAACACATAACATATGCTTGACACCCTGCTCACGAGCATGGGTCAGAGCACCGTCAAGCTTCCCATCAAACGGTTCTAAATCAAGGCGGTCTAAGTGGCAATGCGAATCGATCAGCATAGATAAGAATATTAAGGCAAATGAATCAGCGGCGTAGAGTAACATGAGAGCCCATAAATTGACATGGGCTCAATGATTTGAATATTGCGGCTACATAGTATGAGTAGGTTTATCAGACTCTAGTTTGCCCGCAAGAATGGTTTCAATGGTGTTCTTAGCTTTCCCTTTATCTTGATCGCTAAATTGAATACCAATACCGGCACGACGATTGCCCTGCGCACCGATAGGAGTCACCCACACCACTTTGCCGGCAATGGGTAGCTTTTCAGGCTCATCCACTAAAGCTAGCAACATAAAGACTTCATCGCCTAAATCATATTGCTTGTTGGTTTGAATAAAAAGACCGCCATTAACCACAAACGGCATATATGCTGCGTAGAGATCTTCTTTATCTTCTACGTGAATGGTTAAAATCCCCGGACCGGTTCTTTCAATTCTCATCTAAGAATTCCTTAAAAAGTAATGTAGCTTTAAGTTAGCTCGCTATGTTTTTGTATTTTATGGCAATTTGCGAGCTGTAAATTAAAAAACTTTGCCAAGATGCCATTAGATTAGCTGGACTCTTGAGCTTAATCAACCGCTGTAATTCAATTATTTTAGTTAACAGTAGCATCACACCCTTAGGCGAAATAGCTTCAGCGATAGGAGCTGTGGCGCCGAACTGAGCTTTAAGCTGGACATTTTCTTCGCCAGCTCCTTGCTGTATGTACAGCACATCATGAAACATTAACTGGCACCAAAACACGCAATTCTCAAGTTCGCTCTGCCAACGCTCCGCAATATCCATCGGTGTTTGTTTAGCTTGAACAATATCAGAATAGTCGTAGATAAACTCACCGCTTTTAAAAGCTTCGCCTTCTTCAACAAAGCTTTCAACCTTATAAGGCGCGGTCGGAAATAGCTGAATCCCCGTTTCCATTTCTCGGCTAATAAAATCATGGCGCTGCTCAAGCCACTGGCGGGTCATGGCGCTATCATTCACGCCAACCTTTCGTAACTGGGCTCGACTTTTAATCGTCGCAGGAACGCCTTGTAACTGTTCTGCCTGAAGAATCAGCAGCGTGTTCGGCTGCGGCTCTTCGAGAGTTTTTAGTAGCGCATTGAAAGAGCTGGCATTCAGCGCATGCACATTGGTGATATTAGCAACTTTCCAGCCCGCCTGATGCGACGACTCCTGCATATGCTCAATTAACTCTCGAACCTGAGCCACTGAAATTTGAGTTTTACCTTCTTCTACTTCTAAATGATGATAATCAGGGTGACTCCCCGCTTTAAACAGCTGACAGCTCTTGCATTGACCACAAGCACCGGCGTGTTTATCTCCAGCACCACACAACATCCATTGCGCCACAAAGGTTGAAAAAGCTTCTCTGCCAACCCCTTCTTCGCCGAGCATCAAGATAGAGTGCGGCAATTGTTCTTGTGCAAACTGCTTTGAAATTTGCTCGAATGGCTCCTTTTGCCAAGGCGTTAGGGCTTCGTCGGCGAATAAGCTCATGCTGACACTACCTGTTGATAAAATGCTTCTAGCGTTTGTTCGATTTGCTGCTGTACGTCGGCAACAGAACCTTCCGCATCAATGACTTTCATACGGTCTGGTTCAGCCTTAGCAATATCTAAATACCCCTGACGGACTTTATTGAAGAATTCAATTTTCTCCTCTTCAAACCTATCCGTTGGTCCGCGCTTTCGAGCGCGCTCAAGGCCAACCTCAATAGGTAAGTCCAGCATCAGCGTTAAGTCAGGCTTAAAACCTTGCAACGACCACTGCTCAAGCTCACGCAGTTTATCAAAGCCTAGCCCACGGCCAGCGCCTTGATATGCATAACTGGCATCCGTAAAGCGATCACATAACACCCAGGTTCCTTGCGCTAATGCAGGTTGTATTTTCTGATAAACATGTTGGCAACGAGCAGCGAACATGAGCAACAACTCCGTTTGCCCGTTAACTTTCTCGTCTCGGTTACTCAACAATAACTCACGAATTTCTTCAGCAAAAGGCGTTCCGCCCGGCTCGCGGGTATGAATCACATCATGCCCTTTGTCTTCTAGCCATTGCTTAACAAACGCCATGTTGGTTGATTTTCCAACGCCCTCGGTACCTTCTACGGTAATAAAGCGACCTTGTTTAACTATCATTTTGACTTTCAAATGCCTCTAACGCAAACTTTCTAAATTCTAGCGGCGCTACAATGATTGGAATAGGAGCTCTTCTTCCACCAGATCCGTTAACCCAAACGGTGCCAAAGTTTAGTATTCTGCCAACGATACCTTGTTCAACCGTTATACTTTCAACTGCAGAATAATTAAGCTCTATACTATCCCTTTTTATAAAGCCAAACTTGGCAACAACTCTTTTGTTAGTTACAGCCAACTCGGTTCCAATATAATAAAAATAAGCTTTAATTAATGAGATAGCCCCAACTAACAAAATGATCGTACCTACAAGAAGGTTCATTTTAGAGTCGCTGCTCCCTATAAGTAAAAGCCCTCCGAAAAGCGTTACAAATGCACCACTAAAGAAAACAAACCAATGAACCTTTCCGGCCTTAAGCAATGACTCACCTTGAATTAAATTATTATTGATATATTTCATCCTTATCCCTTTTTGTCGTTTTAGCTTATAAAAGTTAACGCTTTAATTGGTATTTGCGTACAGCACGATTATGCTCGGCTAACGTTTTACTGAAGTGATGGCTACCATCACCTTTCGCTACGAAGTACAGCGTATCGCCTTCTGCTGGATTTACAGCGGCATTGATGGCGTCTCGTCCGACGATAGCAATCGGTGTAGGTGGCAATCCTTTATGGACATAGGTATTCCACTCGTGAGGATCTCTAATATCTTTACGACGGATATTGCCATCAAAGGTCGGTAATAATCCGTAAATGATCGTAGGATCGGTCTGTAATAGCATGCCACGCTCTAAACGACGGACAAAAACACCTGATATCTGCGCACGCTCACTTGGTACTGCAGTCTCTTTCTCAATAATAGAGGCCATAATCAAAGCTTCATATGGCTGCTCGTAAGGCAGACCTTGTGCTCGGTTGGCCCATTCTTCTTCGAGCACGTCCTTCAGACGCTTATGCGCTCGCTTGAGAATATCAATATCCGTATCACCTTTAGTGAACTGGTATGTATCGGCGAAGAATAGACCTTCTGGATAATCTTTACCGGTAAACTTTAATTGGCTCCATGTTTTAGCAAATTCTTGATTATCATCAATTGTCCGCACTAAATCATCGTTACTGGCTAGAGCGGTTAACACCTCATAGATGTTCGCTCCTTCGACTAAAGTGACTCGATAAGTGATCACATCACCAGCCACTAGCTTTTCCAGTACATCAACCGCTGTCATATCAGGCGTGACAGCGTAGTTTCCTGCACGAATATCTCTTAACTCAGGCTTTAATCGCATTAGGATTTGATAGTAATAGTAGTTTTCGATCCGCCCTTGGTCATACCATTCCTGCCCAAGACCGAAAGCACTTTCGCCCTTTTGGACTTCAAGCTCTTGCTCTAAACCTAGAGGCCTTTCGACAAACGTCTGAAAACCCTGCCACAAATAGGCCGTAACCCCAGCAAATGCAATTAATACAATAAGTACAAAGATAAAGAATTTTTTCATTAAGAATTTTTCGTAATAGTTAAGTTTTTAGTAGTAATTATAAACGTTATTCGATCAGTGCGCTGTCTCGGTATTGCTGTTGTAATGTAGCAATATCTGGAGAAATATCATACCGGTGCTGCATAATTTTAGTAACAGGAATCATACCGTAAAGCGCATTAGATACCATACAGTATTGCGCATCGTGTAAAACTTCCAGCCCAAATTTAGTGGCTTTCACATTTCTCTGTGTAGATAACAACCAGCGTCTTACGGTTCCATCGACCCCAGCACTATCCATTTCCGGCGTCAGCCATAAGCCATCTTGATAAAAGTAGATGTTGGTTTTACTCCCACCAATGATGTGTTGACCCACCAGCATAATACCATCAAAACATTCATCTGGGATCTCATTCGACGCTAAAACTTGAGGCAGTCGGTTTAAATGCTTCACACCAGCCAGCGCGGGATTATAGCTATCATGAGTATCACACAAAGCTAACGCCACACCTGTTTCTACAGCACTTAACTTGTCACTAGAAATATTACTCCAACTAACGATACGGCTAATATCGGGGTTTGCTGGTGGCTTATATCCTCTAACACCACTACCTCGAGTGATAGTTAGGCGTATCGCGCCATCATTTTTCTGTTTCGCAATAAGCTGCTCAATGTCTGCTTTGATTTGATCAATATCCAGTTCAGGGAAATGCAACTTTTCTGCACTCAACCTAATTCGCTCAGCGTGTAGAAGCCAATGCTCCGCTTTACCATCGCGAACCCTAATCGTTGTAAAAAAACCATCTCCATAGAGTAAACCGCGGTCTGAAATATCAAGATTTGTTAAATCTTGGCCGTTTACAAGCGTTTGAGCCATCAGCACATATACCTTCTAAAAATTTTTGGCTATTATTCAAAGAAATAACAAAAAGCGTCACCTCTCCCCCACGTAGCTTACACTTGGAAAATAAAGAAGGCCACTCTCAGGGCTTTATGGATAAATATTAATTGGATATTAAATATGAAGATATTAACTATCGTTATAGGCGGATTGTTTTTGGGGATAGCTGCACCCAGTAAAGGTCAAGAGGTATTTTTTACTGACTTTGAAGAAGCTCCGGATAACTCAGGCTTTACAGCTGGGCCGCTTGATGGTTGGAGCACCACAGATGAAGCTATCGAATACTGGTATCACACCACTGGGCACTCATCGCAGCCAGCCTTCGGAAACTTTATTGAGTTAAATGCATCTTCCACCTTCCAGAGTGCCACTGATATTACCCGCACAATCAACACCGTCTCGGGAGTAGAGTATCGATTATCATTTATTTACTCTGGCCGAGCTGGATGGAGCCAAGCATATAACAGCATGGACGTGCGTCTAGATGGTACAACCCTAGCCTCATATACCGATAATGCTGGAAGTCGTTCTGATCACTTATGGCAAAATGCTGCCGTTACTTTTATCGGCACCGGCGGCGCTCAAACCTTAAGCTTTGTCAGCACAGGTTTTTTCTTTGCTCAAGGACGAGGTATGCGCTTAGATGGCATTCGTCTTGAATTTACCTCTCACGACATCTCAGTAACAAAGTCGGATAGTAAAGGAGAGTTCCAGCCTGGCGAAACCTCTTCTTACACCATTACAGTAACCAATAATGGGCCAGATAATGCGCAGAATATTGATATTAGTGATAACCTACCAAGCGGAATGACACTCAGCGGCGCTTGGTCATGTAGCGCACCAACAGGCTCTTCATGTAGCGCAGGTTCAGGTGGCGCGGCAGGTGATACTTCCGTAAGCCTAACGGCAAATATAGAAAATGGTGACGCTGTAACAGTTACCGTTCCAGTGACTTACTCCTCAGATCCTAACGATTACTAATTATTTGAGGATTATGCAAAAGGCGGCTCTGAGGCCGCCTTTTTTATTACAAATACTGAAATTCAGCGAGTTAGACTTTGCTGAAAAGTAATGAGCCGTTAGTACCGCCAAAACCAAAAGAGTTACACAACACATGTTTTAACTCTGCTTCTCTGGCTGTATGTGGCACATAGTCCAAGTCACAACCTTCGCCTGGGTTATCAAGATTGACCGTTGGCGGAGCTACCTGATCAACCAAAGCCATCACGCTGAAGATAGACTCCACAGCGCCAGCTGCACCAAGCAAGTGGCCTGTCATGGATTTAGTCGAACTAACCATAACTTTCTTAGCATGTTCGCCAAACACGGACTTGACCGCATCAGTTTCCGCGATATCGCCAGCTGGAGTTGAGGTACCGTGAGCGTTGATGTATTGGACATCAGAAGGATTTAGTTGAGCATCATTAAGAGCATTTTCCATGGCTGATGCAGCACCTTCGCCGCCAGGCGCAGGAGATGTCATGTGATAAGCATCAGCACTCATACCAAAGCCAGTTAGCTCGGCATAAATTTTAGCGCCACGCGCTTTAGCGTGCTCATACTCTTCTAACATCATCACACCAGCACCATCGCCCATCACAAAGCCATCACGATCTTTGTCCCAAGGACGGCTCGCTGCGTGAGGGTTGTCATTGCGAGTCGATAATGCTTTTGCAGAACCGAAACCGCCTAGTGCTGTTGGCGTACTGGCTTTCTCAGCGCCGCCCGCTAACATCGCATCAGCATCGCCGTAGGCAATCATACGAGCTGCATGGCCAATCGTATGAACACCTGTCGTACAAGCCGTCACAATCGCAATGTTAGGCCCTTTCAAGCCATAATTAATCGACAAGTGACCAGAAATCATATTGATAATAGAGCCTGGTACGAAAAAAGGTGAAATTTTGCGAGGGCCTGATTTATCCCAAAGCAGCGTATTCTTCTCGATAGTTTCTAAGCCACCGATACCTGCGCCAACACAAGCACCAATTCGACGCTCATTGTCAGGAGTCACTTCTAAGCCTGAATCTTCCCAAGCCTGAGCACCTGCGACAATGCCATATTGGATAAACTTATCCATACGACGAGCATCACGCTTAGATACCGCTGGCTCAGAGTCAAAATTTTTGACGGAACAGGCAAACTTGGTATTGAAGTCGCTAACATCGAAATCTTCAATAGGCCCCGCACCGCTGCGAGCCGCTAGAATACCTTCCCATGAATCTTTAATGTTATTACCTAATGGGCTTAACATTCCAAGACCAGTAACAACAACTCTACGCTTACTCAAGGAAACACCTCTCGATCAATTACTTGGGTTATCAGAATCTAGTTATGGGTAAGTGGCGGATGCTACGTATTGAGCTCGACCGAACCCATGTGTAATGACTAATAACCTACTTAAAAAAATGGGCAAAATACCTTCGTATTTCACCCATTATATTCGCTAACTATGACAATAAGATGTACTGATAGTTTGGCGAACAGATTGCAGACGAGTTGGCTTACGCGTCAACATTAGCCTTAATGTAATCAATAGCTGCTTGAACAGTGTTGATCTTTTCAGCTTCTTCGTCTGGGATTTCAGTATCGAACTCTTCTTCAAGAGCCATAACCAACTCAACTGTATCCAATGAATCAGCACCTAGATCGTCAACAAAAGAAGCTTCAGCTGTAACTTCGTCTTCTTTAACACCTAGTTGTTCAACAACGATACCTTTTACACGTTCTTCGATAGTACTCATCTGTTTAAATTCCTCATTTATTTCCACAGTATCACACTGCGTGGGTAGTTTAGTTAACTGAACCAAAGTTGCAAGTGCAAATTACCTTTTTAGCTAAAGGTCAGACCACGCATAAATTACAACTTCTGGCTAAAAATTAAAAGCAAATAATAACAAAAATCATCTGCCTTTCACAAAATTTCTACTTAAAAAACCTAGTGTTATGATTAAAACTTAATTTATCAAATAACGTTACTAGTCTTTATTATGTATTTAGAGACCTTATTTTTGTTGTCTGACGAGGCGTAAGAAAAACTTTAGAGTCTGAGTGTGTTTTTAACACATGATGCTTTAAAGTTTTTCTTAGAACAAAGTCAGACATCAAAAAGGTGTCTCTAAATCATGTGCATCCCGCCATTAACGTTGATCGTTTCCCCAGTAATGTAACCCGCTTGGTCTGAGGTCAAAAAGCCCACAGCATTAGCGATTTCTTCCGGCTGGCCCAAACGCGCCATTGGGATTTGATCGAACATCGCCTGACGTTGATCATCGTTTAGTGCTTTAGTCATATCAGTATCAATAAAGCCTGGAGCGACAACGTTGACCGTAATGCCACGAGAACCAACTTCGCGAGCCAATGATTTCGAGAAGCCTATTAGACCTGCTTTCGCCGCTGAATAATTGGCTTGCCCGGCATTACCCATAGTGCCCACAACAGAGCCAATGGTCACAATACGGCCCCACTTGTTCTTCATCATGCCACGCAAGCACGCCTTTGAGAGACGGAAGATTGACGTTAAGTTAGTCTCTAAAATACTATCCCACTCGTCATCCTTCATGCGCATCAGAAGGTTATCACGCGTAATACCAGCATTGTTTACCAGAATTTCTGGTGTTTTGCCCTGCTCGTCTTTTATGGCATCAAGAACACTCTTGATACTATCAGCGTCCGTGACATTAAGGCATAAACCTTGTCCATTAAGGCCAGCTGCTTTGAAGTTTTCAGAGATTTTTTCAGCACCAGACTCAGACGTCGCTGTGCCGTACACAACGGCTCCAGACTGGGATAAATTATGGGCAATGGCTTGGCCAATACCACGACTTGCGCCAGTAACTAGCGCGATCTTTCCTTCAATACTCATAGAATTATCTACCTACCTAACCGATTATTAGTCTGCTAATGCAGCTTCAAACTTATCTAATGTTCCTAATGGCTTGCCTGCTAAAGCACGATCAATTCGTTTGGCTAGACCACACAATACATTCCCTGGGCCACATTCATAAAGCGTTTCCACGCCCTCGTCTTTTAAACGTTGAACTGTTTCCGTCCAACGTACGGGGTTATACAGTTGACGAATCAGAGCATCTTTAATCGCGTCGGCTGTTGCTTCAGCTGAAACGTCTACATTATTAATCACTGGTATGTCAGGATTATTAAAGTTGATGGCTTCTAGTGCCTCCGACAGCTTTTCTGCGGCTGGCTTCATTAAAGCGCAGTGCGAAGGAACGCTGACCGGCAACGGTAAGGCACGCTTTGCACCCGCTTCTTTACAGGCTTCCATAGCGCGCTCAACAGCCGCTGCACTACCAGCGATAACCACTTGGCCTGGCGAGTTGTAATTTACCGCCTCAACCACTTCGTCTTGTTCGCTATCAGCGCAAGCCTGGCGTACTTTATCGTCATCTAAGCCAATGATAGCCGCCATCTTACCAGTGCCAGCAGGCACCGCCGCTTGCATAAACTCTCCACGAGCCTGAACTAAAACCGCCGCATCCTTTAATGACAAAACGCCTGAAGCCACTAATGCGCTGTATTCGCCTAAGCTATGGCCAGCTAGAAAAGCTGGTTTTTCGCCACCTTTTTCTAACCATAAACGCCATAAAGCGATACTTGCTGTTAACAAAGCAGGTTGAGTGTATTGGGTTTGATTGAGCTTTTCTTCATCATTTTGAACCAAATCCCACAAGTTATAACCCAAACCCTCACTCGCCTCGGCGAAGGTTAACTCAATTAAAGGAGTCGTCGCCGCAACATCCGCCAACATACCTAACGTCTGCGAACCCTGCCCCGGAAATACAAATGCTTTTTTACTCATAATAAATACTTTTCTTTTATTTCAATTAGTTAAAATAACTTATTAAAGTAATTGTTTACTTTATTAATGAATATCTAAAACCAAAAAAGAGCTAGGCAATGCTGAGGCTCTTTTGATCTTTAAGACACTGGATCCGCGGTTAAACCGCGGGATGACGCTTAACTTTTGTTGGGAGTTCAGACCTTAAAATTAGCGAGCTAGCTGAGACAAGGCTTTCACATTTTCAAAACGCGCAGTTTAGTGGACTAAATGAGCATTTTTGAAAATGTGTATAACGCAGTTCTCAGCGACGCACAGCAATTTTAATACTTAATTAAGGCCGAACCCCATGTAAATCCGCCGCCAAAGCTTTCAAGCAAACAAATATCGCCACGCTTAATACGTCCGTCCTCAATCGCTTCGCACATGGCTAGCGGAATCGAGGCGCTTGATGTATTACCGTGTTTATCAACGGTAACCACCACTTTATCCATACCAGCACCTAACTTCTTCGCAGTGGCTTGAATAATGCGGATATTCGCTTGGTGTGGTATCAACCAGTCAATATCGTCTCTGGTCATGTTGTTCGCTTCAAGCGTTTCATCGACGATGCTGCTTAGTGTTTTTACTGCAACCTTGAACACTTCATTACCACGCATGACGATTTGAGGCTCAGGAAAGTCCCCAAGTTGATCACGTAAACCATTGTTGCAATACAACAAATCTCCGTAACCGCCGTCTGCATGAATGTGCGTTGATAAAATACCTGGTTCATCGCTTGCCGTAACGACAGCGGCGCCAGCGCCATCACCAAAAATCACACAGGTTGTTCTGTCTTCCCAGTTCACTAAACGAGAAAGCACTTCAGTACCAACCACTAGTACATTTTTACGGTGACCTGTTTTAATAAACTGATCAGCAATACTTAAGCCATAAACAAAACCTGGGCACGCTGTCGTAATATCAAAAGCAGGAACGCCACCAATACCAAGCTCATGGCCAATGTAACAGGCTGAGCTAGGGAACATTTTATCTGGAGTCGCTGTACCCACCACGATCATATCGATATCTTTTGCATCGATTCCAGCGTCCGCAATGGCTTTCTTAGCTGCTTCAACGCCTAAATGTGACGCTGATTGGTCATCGGCAGCAATGTGGCGAGTTTTAATACCGGTTCGCTCAGTAATCCACTGATCTGAAGTCTCTACTATTTTTTCCAAATCGGCGTTAGTTAACACCTTCTCTGGTAAATAACTGCCCATGCCTAAAATTCGAGAATGTTTCACACTATCTACCTTTATTTTTAATCGTCTCGTTAATCGTCAAATCAGAGTCTTACTCTTCATTATCAGTATTTAATAATAACTGAGCAACCTTGTCTTGAATAGCTTGAGGAACCTGTCTTTCGATTTCTGTGATGGCTTTGTTAATTGCAAATAACGTCGCTTTACTATCCGCAGAACCGTGACTCTTAATAACGATTTCGCGTAATCCTAACAGACTTGCACCGTTATACTGGTCGGGGTTGATACGACGCTGAAAACGTTTTAACAAAGGCCACACCAAAGCCGACACAGCTTTGCTCCACCAATTGCTCGTAAATTCAGTTCTTAATTGATCATACAGGAAGCGCGTAATCCCTTCGCAGGCTTTAAGCACATTATTGCCCGTAAAGCCGTCGCAGACGACGACATCAACATCACCATCAAAGATTTCATTAGCTTCGATATAGCCCACATAATCAATCTCTGATTGGTTAGACAGCATATCGCCAGCAAGTTTAATGCTATCTCGGCCTTTTATTGCCTCTTCACCAATATTTAATAATGCAACGCGTGGGTTCTCGATACCATCAGCACGCTCGCTAAGCACATGCCCCATGATAGCAAAACTGGTCAGCTGCTCAGCGCTCGCATCAATATTTGCACCAAGATCCAACATATTGGTCACAGAGCCTTTGCGATTAGGAAGTTCTGCAGTTATTGCAGGACGCTCTATTCCAGGCAAGGTTCCTAATAGTACCGTGGCTAAAGCCATCAAAGCGCCGGTATTGCCAGAGCTCACACAAGCGTCAGCCTGACCATCACGAACCAATTCAAGACTTTTACGCATCGAAGAATCAGGCTTACGTCGAAGAGCCGCTGAAGGTTTTTCTGACATGCCAATAACTTCGGACGCGTCCTGAATTTTCAGACGAGAACCAAACTTAGGGAACTGTTTTAAGTGACTTTGGATGTCTTGTTGTGGGCCAACAAGGAATATTTCGAGATCAGAGTGTTGTTGCAGCGCAGAAATTGCTGCCGGAATAATAACAGAGGGGCCATAATCGCCCCCCATGCAATCAATCGCTAGCGTTTTTGTCACGGAAAATCCGGCTGATCAAAAACCAAGTGAATTTAATAGAGGACTATTAAACTACTTTGCGACCTTTGTAGAAACCATCTTTAGTCACGTGGTGACGACGATGAACTTCACCTGTTTCGTTCTCTACTGACAACGTAGGTGCAGTTAAAGAGTCGTGCGAGCGACGCATACCACGCGTAGAGCGAGTTTTGCGATTCTTTTGTACAGCCATTCTAAATCTCCTGCTTAATCAAACTTTAAATCTTTCAATGCGTTAAAAGGATTATCCTTCTCCGCTTTTTCAATACTTTCTTGTGGAAGCTCACCGCTTTCGTAAGCATCCATGTCTATGCACTCGCCATATAATGCTACGGGCGGCAAAGACAAAATCAATTCATCTTCTACGACTGTTTTTAAATGCAAACCGTCGTCATCGACTAAAACTGGGTCGCCGTAATCAGGCACATGCTCCATCCGCTCTTCCGAGTAACACGGATAGATAATCACTTGGTGGTCAACTTGATATGGAAAAGGCTCTAAACAGCCCTGACAAATCAATTCAACTTCACCCTTGAGACTTAGCTCAAGTAAAGTGACATGAGTATCTTCTACTCTATCCCCTTTAATACTGCAGACAATTTCACCTTTATCGGAGGCTAACTCCTGACGAAATCGGTCTAAGTATTCCAGATCGAGTGTGGCGTTTATTTCTTTCTCTTGATCCGCAAACTTGTAGGGATCAACAGACGCCGGTAACCTGCGACTTGACATAGGCGCGCAATAATACAGATATCTTGGGTTTTAGTCAAAGCAAACCCACTATTTTTGGTGTTTTTTTGCTTTGAAATCGAAGATTTGGTTGATTTCTTGGCTAAATCACACAAAATGTAGGCTAACTACTTGTTTCTAAGTTAAATTTTAACGGTATTTACAACATACAACAAGCACTCTTATGACAAATTCAGCAAAAGCCAAAAACATCGTTCTCGCTTCTTCTTCCCCATATAGGAAAGAGCTGCTTAGCCGCATTCTGAACGACTTTATCTGTGAGTCACCAGACATCGACGAAACGCCCTTCCCCGATGAGGAGCCGATTGAGCATGTCGCGCGTTTAGCTGAACAAAAAGCAATGACCGTATCGCTGAATCACCTAGACAGTATTATTATCGGCTCAGACCAAATTTGTGTCTTACAAGGTCAAATCCTTGGGAAGCCTCATACTGAAACAAAAGCCATCGAACAGCTTCAGGCATGTAGCGGCAAAACCGTTAACTTCTATACGTCCTTGTGCGTACTAGAAAGTGGCCAAGAAGCTAAAAGCATTGACGTGGTGGTCACAGAAGTAACGTTTAGAGAACTACAAAAAGACGAAATTGAACGTTATATTCAACGAGAACAGCCTCTCGACTGTGCAGGCTCTTTTAAAGCCGAGAGCCTCGGTATTGCCCTGTTTGAATCTTTATCCTCAAAAGACCCCACAGCCTTGATTGGATTACCGTTAATTACCTTGGCGGGAAGCCTTAGAAAGCTAGACGTTAAAGTTATTTAGAGCGACTAAGCCTTTGGCCTCCAAATCAGATGTGTCGTAAGCAAAAAGCTCAGTGCAATTAAGATAGTGACAACATTTAGTCTCTCAAATTAACCAAAGTAGGATATGAATTAAGTTCTATCACTTCAAAAACTGTTTACAACTGCCATCCCACGCTGACAAGCGGATAAATACCCTTCACCAAACAAATTATAATGGTTTAAGTAATGGTATAAATTATAAATCACTTTCTTTGTATCATATTCCTCACTTCGAGGTAATACATCGTCGTAAGAATCATAAAAGTTATGATTAAAGCCACCAAACATTTCAATCATGGCTAAATCAACTTCCCTATCGCCGAAATAAACCGCAGGATCAATTAGCCAAACACTTTGCTCATCGAACATAACGTTTCCTGACCATAAGTCGCCATGGACTAAACTCATGTGCTGACTGTGTTGGTTTAGCCAGTTGATTAAACAATCTTTTTTGTCACTCAGAATGTCTATAAAGTTATTGCGAACTCTTAGAGCGGCAATCATTTCTGCCTGAGCCATTAGTCGCTTGTCGTAGAAGAAGCTTCCCCAGTCTTGGTACAAATCATTTTGCTGTGGGTTTAAGCCAATATAGTTATCTTCTTCGAGGCCAGCTCGTTTAAGTGGAATACTGTGAAGCTTGGCTAATTCTTTGCCGAAAGTAGCCATCATTTCTGAGTTGGGGCTAATCGCGTTGACTCTTTCTAGTTCTAACTGGTGCTCAGACACATTGATAACACGAGGAACTCGTAGCTTGATGTCGTTAGATTCTATGACACCCCTTAATAGCTCTAACCCAGCCACTTCTTTTAACAGCTGATCTTTAAAACGCGAGGCATTGTGTTTTATAAAGCTCATAAATTAAAGCTTATCCAATAGTTACGGAGAAATCTCACTAACGACTAAAATACTCCTTTGCTGTGATCGAATAGACGTCAGCTTCTTTATCATAAATAGTAATACGTTCCACAAGAGTCTCGCCAATTCGTTTCGCCACAGCAACCGAACCATCGTTACCAGGCTGAATGAGACTGATGATTTTTTCAAGCCGCATAGTCTTAAAAGCATACCCAAGCGCTGCTTCGGCGGCTTCTGTGGCGTAACCTTTGCCCCAAGCTTTAGGATGCAGTACCCAACCAATTTCTTTAGCTGGCCAGCCTTCCGGCTCGATAATGCCACAACGTCCGACAAACTCACCGCTTTCTTTTTCTTCAAGCGCCCACTGACCATGACCACGCAGTACCCAATGCCCCGCCATACCAGCGATACTCCGCCATGCTTCGCGAGGTGACATTGGATGACCCGGTACCAAATAACGCGTAATGTCCGGATCCGCCATCATTTCATAATAAGCGTTTAAGTCGCTTTCTTGGTAGGAGCGTAAGATGAGTCGTTCGGTTTGTAACACTGGAATTTTTATTACATCAAATAAATCCATTTCAAAGTCCTTACTTTGATGGCTTGATTCACGCAAAATTGATGATATCTTGCTATCCTATATTTATTGACAGTCCTATCTTAAATAAAGGAAAACTTATGTCACGTATTTTATTAATGGTTTTTGGTTTGCTTCTTTCAGCAAATGTCGCTGCGAACTCTAACTGGGTCGGAGCTTTAGCGCCAGACTTTGAATTAAAAGATCAAAACGGTGATACCAAAAGCTTAAAAGACTTTAAAGACCAATGGGTAGTTTTGTATTTTTACCCCAAAGACGATACGCCCGGTTGTACCACTGAAGCCAAAAACTTTCGTGATAAATACCTTGAGTACAAGGCGTTAGACGCTGAAATCGTGGGCATTTCTCTTGATGACGTCAGTTCGCATAAAGACTTTTCCAACGCTTACCAGCTACCCTTTACCATCCTAGCTGATGTCGACCAGGAAGCGAGCAAAGCTTATAAAGTGTTAGGTGGTTTTGGACCGATGGAATACGCGGAGCGTGAAACCTTTATCATCGATCCTAAAGGCAATATCGTTTATCACTACTCAGAGGTAGACCCAGACGTTCATGCTGAAGAAGTGTATGAGCAATTGAAAAAGTTACAAAAAGAGCTGGCAGGCTAGCTCTTAGTTAAAGGCTTATTGCTGCTCTATTAATTGGCGAATATCGTCGATAATAGCGATCGGAGCGTGCTGTTTGAGTAACTCCACTCTGTGCGCTCCATAAGTCACACCAACACTGTGCGTTCCTGCATTTTGCGCCATTTTCAGGTCATGGGTTGTGTCGCCCACCATTACGGTTTGCTGCGGCTTAACATCAAAATGTTTCATTAACGTGTGCAACATGGCCGGATCAGGCTTACTGTTCGACTCATCGCTGGCAATAGTGGTATCGAAAAAGTGCTTAAGTTTAGACTCATCCAACACTCGATCTAAACCATGGCGCGCTTTACCGGTCGCAACCGTTAAGTAATAGCCTTCATCTTTCAGCTTAGTCAGCACATCTTCCACGCCTTCGAACATTGGGCTTGGCGTCTTATCACCATCGACATACTGGTAACGGTATTCTTCAGTGATCCAGTCATGGTCATCCACTTCAGGAAACAGCTGACGATAACAATTTCCCAAACTCAGTCCGATAATAGCTCTAACTTCATCATCAGTTGGGACAGGAAGCTTTAGGTTTCGAGCCGTAGCTTGCATCGCTGAAACGATTCTTCCCGTTGAATCCATTAAGGTTCCATCCCAATCAAAAACAATTAACGGTGTTTCGCGTGTTAGCATAGTATTGGTTATGACTGTTTTCTTACTTGGTTGACGGTATGCTGCAAATCTTCCGGCAAAGGAGCCTCGACCTTGATTGGCTTCTTATCCTCTGGACGAACTTTAAAATCTAACGAGTAAGCATGGAGGAAAAGCCGCTCACAAAGACCATCGCGCTTGAATTGTTGATTTAATGCATCATCACCATACTTATCATCACCCACTAAGCTGCATCCTACAGACTGCGCATGTACTCGGATTTGATGCGTACGCCCGGTAATCGGTTCGGCCGACACTAAGGTTAATTCCTTAAATCGCTCTACAACCCTAAAACTGGTCAAGCAAGGTTTACCATCATCGCTGACTCGAACCAAGCGCTCACCAGACTTTACTTGAAACTTTCTTAATGGTGCATCAACAAATTTCTGCTTGGCTGGCCAATGACCATTGACCAATGCCCAGTAGCGCTTGTTAATCTTTTTCTCTTGAAGCTGCTTATGGATAAAGCGCAAGGTGCTACGGCGTTTAGCAATCATCAGACAACCAGAGGTATCACGGTCTAAACGGTGAACCAGCTCTAAGAACGGTGCCGTAGGCCTTAAAGCACGTAATGCTTCTATGACGCCAAAACTCATGCCACTACCGCCATGAACGGCCATGCCCGAAGGTTTATTGAGCACAATAACGCGATCATCTTCATAAATGATGGCATCTTCTAACGATTGCACAACATTCAGCTTAACCGGAACTTCTTGGTCACGCTGAGCAGTCTGAACAGGCGGAATGCGAATAGAGTCGCCAGCCTCGATTTTATACTCGGCTTTAATACGACCTTTATTAACGCGGACTTCACCTTTGCGCAACATTTTATAGATGCGTGACTTTGGAACGCCTTTGAGCGTCTTCACTAGGTAATTATCAATGCGCTGCCCTTCTTCTTCGGCACTGACTTCGACAAATCGAACTTTTGGGCGGGAATCGTTACTCATCGGGCGCAACTATACCCTAAAATACCTAGAAACAACACCTTAATGCACCTCAAATCAAGAACTTAAACAGAATAACGATTGCTGGAATCTCTATATCTGTTTATAATGCCTACACGGAGTCTATAGTGCTCCGATGAGAAGTGAGGCAAATTGGTATAAGAACAATACCAATCAAGAATAGTGCCTCAACACATTGGTGTTAGATGTAAACCCATATCGCGTAACGCCTTAGCGACATACGCATGGTCATACTGACACCCCCAAAGAATTTATGTAATAACACCGAACATGGTGAAGTAACAGAATAGTAGAGCCTTAAAGTATTCTAATTGGCTCGGTTGGTTTGGCTTCTTTTATGCACAAAAGCGGTAAGACATAGAATAGCCAAACAGGAAAAAACTGATTAATTTTAAGCGTGGAAAGACAACTGCATGAAGGACTCTTTAGTCATAAAAATGTTTGTCACAATTAAGCAAGAAAGTACTGTCTAAACAACAAGTTAGATAGTATACCTCAGCCTATTCCTAAAATTTCTGTTCTAACTCTCACTGTGTTCGCGGTTTAAAAAAGAGAGTTTTTATACAATGAGACGTATGTTAATTAACGCAACTCACCACAATGAAGAGTTGCGTGTTGCGATGGTCGATGGCCAACGCTTATATGATTTAGATATTGAGTTAGCAGGAAGAGAACAGAAAAAAGGAAACATTTATAAGGGTAAAGTTACCCGAATCGAACCTAGCTTGGAAGCTGCCTTTGTAGACTATGGCGCAGAACGTCATGGTTTCCTTCCGTTAAAAGAAGTTGCCCGTGAGTATATGCACAACCCTCCTCACAAAGGCCGTCCTACCATCAAAGATGCCTTGAAAGAAGGCCAAGAAATCATAGTTCAGATTGATAAAGAGGAACGCGGCAATAAAGGTGCTGCGCTTACTACTTCTGTCAGTTTGGCGGGTAGTTACCTAGTATTAATGCCTAACAACCCTCGTGCTGGCGGTATTTCACGTCGAATCGAAGGTGAAGAGCGCTCTGACCTTAAGCAAATCATGGGCCAGCTCGCGGTACCAAAAGGTATGGGTTGCATCGTCAGAACGGCTGGAGTCGGTAAAAGCCTTGAAGAAATCAATTACGATTTCGGCTACTTGCTGGAATTCTGGAAGAACATCAAAGAAGTTTCAAACACTCGCCCTGCTCCTTTCTTAATCACTCAAGAGTCAGACGTGATTACTCGTGCGATTCGTGACTATTTACGTCCAGATATCGGTGAAATCATCGTCGATCGTAAAGAAGTTCATGATCGCATTAAAACTGAGTTGGGTTATCAGCGACCAGACTTCGTGAATCGAGTGAAGTTCTACAAAGACGAAATCCCTCTATTCAACCGTTACCAAGTCGAAAGCCAAATCGAAAGCGCTTTCCAGCGTGAAGTACGCTTACCATCAGGTGGTTCGGTTGTTTTTGACCAAACCGAAGCATTGCTTTCTATTGATATCAACTCAGCCAAAGCGACAAAAGGCGGTGATATTGAAGAAACAGCATTACACACCAATAAAGAAGCTGCAGAAGAAATCGCGCGTCAATTACGTCTGCGTGATATTGGTGGCCTTATTGTTATCGACTTCATCGATATGGGACCTCCGCGCAATCAGCGCGAAGTGGAAAAAGTTTTAAAAGAGTCGGTTGCTCGAGATCGTGCACGTATTCAAATTGGTCGAATTTCGCGATTCGGGCTGCTTGAAATGTCACGTCAACGTTTACGCCCTTCTCTTGAAGAATCAAGCCAGCACGTATGTCCGCGCTGTAGTGGTTCTGGTGTTATTCGTGGTACTGACTCATTGGCACTATCTATTCTTCGTTTGATGGAAGATGAAGCCATGAAAGAATCAACAGCTGAAGTACAAGCAGTACTGCCTGTTGAGGTAGCGACTTTCTTATTAAACGAAAAGCGTCGTAAGATTGAGCAAATCGAGAAGCGTCAAAAAGTTCGTTTAGTCGTTGTTCCAAACCCTCATATGGAAACACCTCACTACGAAGTGCTTCGCGTCAAAGGTGGTGAAACTCTTGAAGACAATAGCTACTCACTAATCGGTAAAGCTCCTGAAGTTGAGCTGGTAAAAAGCACAACTCAACCTGTGCAGCCGCTAGATGAGCCTGCTTTGAAAGGATTAAAGCACAGCACCCCTCCTCCTGCACCAAGCACCAAGCCGAAGAAAAAGAACAAGCCTAAGCAAGAAAAGCCAGGTTTATTCAAACGTCTTTGGACAGCTTTATTTGGTGATGACGAGAAAAAAGCTAAAGGTAAGGGCAACAATAAACACAGCAAAAACTATAAAGGCAAAGGTCGCCATGGTTCCGGTCGTCAAGACAATCGTAACCAAAACAATCGTCGCGGTAACTACAAAGGTAACCGTCGTCGCAATGATCGTCGCCAAGATAACCGTAACCAGGGTAATCAAAAGCAAGACTCTCGCCATCAGGATAAGCGCGGTCAAGACAATCGTAACAAACACAATGAGCAAGATAATCGCCAGCAAAAGCAAGGCCAGCAGAAAGGTCAACAGCAAAAAGGTGGTAATCGCCAGCAACAGGACCAAAAGCACAACAACCGCAATAAAAACCGCGGCCAGCAAAAAGGTCAGCAGCAACAGGCTCAACAACAAGTAGAGCAACGTCCGCCACGTAAGTCTCGTGCTGAACGCATGGAATCAGTGCAACAGCCTGCGGCGCAACAGAAACAAGCTGATAATAAGCAACAGCCTAATCCTCAAGAACAGGCTGCAAAGAGCAATAATCAAGATAAGCAACAGGCTAAGCAACAAAAACCTCAAGCGCAAGATAAGCAACAACAGCGCTCGAAGGCTAAACCTGAAGACATCATGGTTTATAAAGCTCATAAGTCGCTAGAAAGAACAGTGAGCGATGTTCTGAAAGACGAGAACTTGCCTGAAGTTATTGAGAACCCAGTGGACAATCCTGCTGAGAACTCAGGGGAAGCTCCTGTTTCTAAAGAAACAAACTCCAAGAAGGCTGAGAGCGAAAAAGGCCCAGAGTCTCAGACGTCAGAAGTAAAAGAAGATAAGCCAACACCGAATCAGCCCCAGCAGCCTGAAGCTCGCGAAGGCGCTAGTCAGGACAAGCTTGACTCTGAAAAAGAAGCTCAGCCTAACCAAGCGACCCACAAGGAATCTGAGAAGATAACTGAGAAAGAAGTTAAGCAGGCAGAAACCTCTAAAGAACCAGCTTCTAGCGAAACTGCCTCCGAAGACAAAGCTTCCGAGGAAAAGATAGCCTCAGAAGCAGCGACTAAAAAGCCTGCTTCAAACGGTAACTTGCCTTCAAGCTCTAGTGCTCCAGCGAGCCGAGCAACCACGAAAAGCTCTATTGAGCCGATTGCGTTTACACCGAAGCCTCATAGCTTTGATGGCGCTGTAACTCGCTCAATGGAAGATGCTTCACGTGAACATAGCTCGTCTGAAGCTGCAAAGACTACTTCTTAGTAAAAAAAAGCTCTCTAGCGAGTCCTTAGAGTATACTCTAGGGACTCGCAGCGCTCACGAATAGAAGTTGTCGCACAAGTTGTCGACACAAGAGTTTTACACTTAAAAAGCGGTATTAATTACCGCTTTTTTCTTATCTCATCACTCTGAGAATTAATACGATAAAGCTGTTGATGAATTCGTTCATTATGGAACGTTACTCTAAACACGCTTCCATAATCTTTTTCGTTGAGCATGATAACCGGTTCAGAAGACAGCTTCTGTCCTGCATAGGTTATATCAAAACTTCCACCAAGTGCTTTTATAATACCTGGTACTGTATTTGAGTGACCTACAACTAACACCGTTTCACCACAGTGCTGCTGTTTGATCTTATGCACTAGCTTTTCAGTTTGTTTGGGATCATAGACGGACTTTTCCGTCTCAATAAACTCTAGTGTTTCATAGGTTCTTTTATAAGGTGTATAAAAACTATGGCTAGCTTCTTCAATTATAGGCAATTCAGCTAACGTTCTAGCATTCTTCTTACCAACCGAGTTTAGACTTGGATCTCGGGTTCCATCATCTGCTTTTTCTAAATGTCGTAACACAAAGACATCATAATCATTGCACCGACTCTCTTCTTCAAGAGCCATCACTGTTGGCGACAAAACTATGGTGGCTAAACAGGCTGTAGCTGTTATTAATCGTCTCATAAGTTCTCCTCAGCTTATGTTGGACTTGACACCCTATGCTAATCTATATGGCTTAGCTTTGACAAACACTATACATTTTTGCATTAAATCGCTATATTTAACTTCAAAAAGAGGGAGTTACAATGCACGTTAGAGACTTACAAGCTGGTGATGTCCTACTTTTTTCTCCAGAAGAAGGTAGTTGGATATCAAAAGCAATCACTTGGCTCACTGACGCCCCCGTCAGTCATGCAGCCATGACTTACCAAATTCCGACTAAGATGGTCGAAGAAACGCCACCTGCGGTTCGTATAGCCGAAGCGACGATGCGCTTTCCAGGCAGAACAGTTCATGTCATGCGTCTCAATAAGCCGACGATTGACGACTTTAAACCCGTCATGGACATAGCTGCAAAATATTTAAATGGCGAAGCTCCGTATGCCATGAATAACCTCTACCTCGTTGGGATGCTTTTAATTTATAAAAAGTTTACTCCTAGCGATACGACACAGAAGATTATTTTACGCATACTCAAGCGATTGACTGAGAAGCTACTTGACGCAATCAATCAACACAAATACCCAGACAAACATCCGATGGTATGCTCTCAGTTTGTATTTGAATGTTATCAAGAAGCAGGCAAAGCTTATCAACTAACGATAAAGAACGGCAGCCTACTGGGCGATAGCAACCGCCCCACTCTGCTTAGCAAAGCATTCAAACACAAACGCCAGCAAAGCCAACTGGGCGACTTACAGTCTGACAATACATCAGATGAAGAGTTAGCCAAAGAGCTGTTTGAAGCTATGAACGACGAGACGTTATTAGCATCAGGCACCGTTGCTGATGAATTGCTTGATGCGATTCATGATTTCGCACAAGTGTTGCATGGAGTCAGTCATCAAGTTGAACTCGACAAAGCCGATCCAAAGCAAGGAATTGCTATTCTACAAGCACAGTCTTCAATGTTTGTTACCCCTGGCGACTTACTACGTCATTGCCCAGAGCTGGCACACATTGGTGACATAAAGCTTAAATGATCGGACGCCTACATTATGCAACGATAGCTATTAGCGTTCTGCTAGTAGCTATCTTGCTTACGGCATCAAAAATCGTCACCAAGGAAAACCTTGTACCGCTGACAACAACCACTTCTTATCACGACCTGAATAACCGTGGAAATACGGAACCACTAAAACGAATTGATAACTTAGAAATGTTATCAACAGCTGCTACAGACGCTAACACGACAAATATACTGTATCGTCTTCCCAGTAGTATCCAGCAATCGGAATACCCTCTTTTAATAGTCAAACCAGGTCACCTTAATGAAAGCAACCTATATCAGCTGAATAATGGACAGCTGGAGCTAATCAGTCAAAGCACTCGGTATGATTTTGAAGCAGCGCCAGAGTTTATGGGATTTCAACACTCCTATAAACTGCATGCGCATGCAAAAGAAGAACTTTACCTTCAAGTAAAGCACTACCGAAAAGTAGCGCCATCGGTTGAAGTCTGGGAGTATGAAACTTTTAATCGAGTGGATAACCAGTATAACCAACTATTCACAGCCATCTTCTTCGGAATAATTTTATTAATTTTAGTTAATGCGTTCTTTTATTTAATCATCAAGCGCAAAGAGTATTTACTCTATATTTTTTACAACAGTACCTTCCTGATATTCCTTATGGGCAGTACGGGGTATATCTATCAGTTCCCGGCCTTGTCGTTTCTTGCCAACAGTAAGAATGCATTATTCATCTTTTTATGTTTGAGCATGTACGCCCTGTATAGCTTTACTCAGGCTTTCCTATCCACACACAAGTTAGCGCCAGTCGAACATAAGTTTTTAAACTTCTTCAGAGTATCTATGCTGGTCTTCTTTGCAGCAGGCTTTATCATCTCACCTGTGCCGCAGCTTATTGTCAGTATGGCCAACCTGACGCTAGTATTAGCATTTCCACTATACCTTTGGTTAGTCATCAAATTACTTAGGCAGGGTAATCGACAAGCCTTCTTCTTTGCTTTGGCTTTCGCACTGTTAATTATCGCTGGTGTGTGCAGAATTTTTGCCACTTTTGGTATCCTTCCCATGAACTTCTTGTTTAGTCATGGGTTTGCCATTGCCTCTTTGCTTGAAGCCACTATTTTCACACTAGGGTTAGCGGATCGGGTTCTTCAAATGAAGGCTCAGCGTGATAGCGCAAAAAAAGAGTTTCTAGAAAGCACACAGGCTTATGAGCTACAAAAAAACTTCTCTACATTGCTCAATAATATTACTCAGAAACTGCACAACACCAAAAGCCAGGATTATGAAACGATTGTCGTATCAACGTTCTTAAAAGATTTACGGAAAAGAATTAAGTTTGTAAGTGCTGCAGCTATTTATCAGATGGACGCAAAGGTTCAAATTTATGCAGCTTCTGCCCAGGAGAGGCAGAAATTCTCACAAGTCATTCGAGATAACTCTCTGCAAATCAAAAGAATATGCGATCTAAAGACTCCGAAGCGTCTTGAGGCTGATATTATCTATGAAGATATGTTCATCATCCCAGTAGCCATGAGAGGCCATGAGTGGAGCTGTTTGGTACTCGAAGTGGATGATGATTTTAGGCCGACAAACTCCATGCTCGACTTCTTGCAGCACTATGCTACGGAGTTAACTCGTTGCTTACTGAATATCGAAAGCTTGAGACTAATTAAGACAAAAGCTGAAACTGATGATCTTACGCGCTTGCTTAACCGCGGAGCGATTCTTGAGAGACTTGAGCTGAATCTAGTCAAAGCCCAACGCAATAAAGATGATTTAGCCATTGCTTTTGTGGATGTCGATAATTTTAAAAGTGTTAACGATGAGTTTGGCCATGAAACCGGCGATAGATGCTTAAAGAATCTCGCCCACTTACTAATTGAAGAACTGCCCCAAAATAGCGTTATCGGACGTTATGGCGGCGACGAGTTCCTTGCCATATTGCCAAAAGTTAATAAACTTGATGCAAAGCACTTTCTAACCATCGTAAGTGATAAAATCATTCCAATGATCGTCGAAAATAAAAAATGCGTATACACCATAAGTATTGGGATTTCAGAACTAAAAGCAGACACCAAAGATAGACTTCAATTGATTAGAGAAGCGGATAAAGCACTTTATGCTTCTAAGGATAAGGGCAAAAACCAAATTAACTTAGCTCATTAGTCTAAACCCTTCTCAACCTCAAAACTGGCCCACACACTAAAACTTGTCGAGATAATCCAAGCCTAGAATTTCAACACCCAGCGACTCAGCTTTTGTTAATTTACTGCCCGCTTTTTCACCCGCTATTAACGCAGTCGTTTTCTTAGACACGGAGCCAGACACTTTAGCCCCAAGGCTTTCAAGCTTATCTTTTATTTCAGCGCGACTAATGCCCTCAAAGCTGCCCGTAATGACAAATGTGTTACCTTTTAGTGGTAGCTCATCATCTGACTTCTGTTCGATTTCTGGCCAGTTAACACCAAGCGCTATCAATTCTTTTACTTGTTGACGGTTGTCTTCATTATCGAAAAATGCTCGTAAATGCTGCGCGACAATAGGACCTACATCCGAGACAGACTCAAGATCTTCTTGCTGCGCCTTCATAATAGCGTCAATAGTCAAAAAATGATTAGAGATATTCTTAGCAGTCACCTCGCCAACTTCACGAATCCCAAGTGCATAAAGGAATTTTGGCAGTGTTGTGGTTTTACTTTTTTCCAGAGCCGCCAATAAGTTGTCAGCGGACTTTTCGCCCATTCTATCAAGGCCTGTTATTTGCTCTTTTGACACGCGATATAGGTCACTAATCGACTTTACGAAGCCTTTGTCAGAAAAAATCTCGACAAGCTTGTCACCCAAGCCATCAATGTCCATTGCTTTACGCGAGGCAAAGTGTTTCAAAGCTTCGTTTCGTTGTGATGAACATACAAGCCCACCCGTGCAACGAATAACAGCTTCTCCTTCAGCACGCTCGACTGGCGATGCACACACAGGGCACTCCGTCGGTGCTTCTATGGCAAATATATCGTCAGGGCGGCGTTCTTCTATAATACTCACAACTTGAGGTATCACATCACCGGCACGACGAATAATGACGTAATCATTAACTTGCACCCCAAGACGCGCAATCTCATCCATATTGTGCAAAGTTGCGTTGCTTACAGTAACGCCACCAACAGAAACAGGCTCAAGTCTGGCAACTGGAGTTAAAGCACCGGTTCTTCCCACCTGAAAATCGACGCCTAACAACTGCGTCACCTCTTCTTGCGCAGGGAATTTATGAGCGATCGCCCAACGAGGAGCCCTGGCAACAAACCCAAGGCGCTCTTGTAAGCCGATATCGTTTACTTTATTAACGACACCATCAATTTCATACGCTAAGGCGTCTCGTCGTTCTAAAATGTCATGATAATAATCGAGACATTGTTCAATGCCACTGACGACTTTAACTTCACTAGAAACCGGCAAGCCTAAATCTTTTATTTGTAATAATCGATCATAGTGTTTATCAGCTAACCTAAAGTCATCTGAGACCAAGCCCATTGAATAGGCGTAGAATGACAAGTTACGTTTAGCCGTAATTTGTGGATCCAACTGCCTTAAACTACCCGCAGCTGCATTACGAGGATTGGCAAAGACTTTACTTTCCGTCTTTTTTGCTTCCTCATTTAATGCCTCAAACGAGCTTTTAAGCATGAAGACTTCGCCACGAACTTCTATCCGCTTTGGCGGATTACTTATTCGTAACTTCAGTGGGATCGAGCGAATGGTTTTAGCATTAAGAGTGATGTTTTCACCTTGAGTACCATCGCCACGTGTGGCCGCCCGAGTTAATAGGCCGTTTTCATATAACAAGCTAATAGCAAGCCCATCAAGTTTTGGCTCACAAACGTATTCAATATCTTTTGACTGCCCCAACCTTTCATTAACTCGACGATCGAAGTTTGTCATTTCACCTGAGTCCATAGCGTTATCAAGTGATAACATAGGAAGCTCATGGACGACTTCTTCAAAGCCAGAGTCGGGTTTTGCGCCTACTCGTTGCGTCGGTGAGTCTTCGGTAATTAGATCAGGGTGCTCAGACTCTAGTTTACCGAGCTCTCTATATAATCGATCATATTCAGAATCCGGCACAGAAGGATCGTCTAAGACATAATATTGATAGTTATAATCACTAATAAGGGAGCGTAACCGCTCCAACTCTTTTTGTACGTTGTCGGTTTTATTAGTCATAGTGAATAATTATTTTTGAAGGAGTTGCTTACGTTCGAACTCTACAATTTGCTCACGATGGTGTGATTCAATTTGCTTACTGAAGTTACTTTTAGTCGCATCTAGGACATAACCGCCAAGCTCTTTAGTAATACCCTTCGCAGTTTTCACCATCAAATCATAAGCTTTCATAGGCTTCTGCGGCCCTGGTAACGTCATGAATAACGCAAGACCACGAGTTTCTAAATCATCAACTTTCTTGAGGTCAAAAATCCCCGGTTCAAAAGCATTAGCTAAACTGAACTGTACAGCACCGCGACCGTTGGCTTGAGCATGACGGTGGAAGATATCCATCTCACCATGGCGCATTCCCTGCTCAACCAATGACTGAACCAACTCAGGGCCTTTAAAAGGCGTATCTTGTCCTGCCACAACAAACAAAGAGAAAATCAACTCAGGTTCTGCTTCGATGGTTGGCTCTTCTTCAGGCTCGTCAAACAAAGAAGTCTGTTGAGGTTGCTCAACTGTAGGCTCTTTCTTGGCTTCTTCCAGTTTGGTTTGATCTTTTTTAAGGCTTTCTTTTGTAAACTCGAACAAAGCATCGTCTAGTACAGGAATATCATTCTCTGAAATAGTCGGCTCAACATGTTCTGTCGCTTCTTGTGTTTGAGTAACTTCGGGTTCTGCTCTAGATTCTACTTTTGTTTCTTCTCTAGCAACCGCTTCTTGAGCTGATTCTGCCCTAGTCGGCTCTGCTGACTCAAACTTAGGCTCAGACGGTATGGGATCGTGCTCAGGTAATGGTTCATTACCGATCGAATCGTTTGGCTCTTCTTCATCACCAACAACACGCACCTGGCCAATTCCATCATCATCAAAGCCAGTTTTATCGCGGCTTTTTTCTAACCGTTCCTGATAGAGTTCACGCTCAACGCGCTCTTTACGCACTCTTGAACGACGCTTTGCGTCAAAATAAATAAAGCCAATAATGACAAGGCTTACCAAAGCCAGCAATATTGCGAGTTGCCACTCCATTACATCACCCTTAACTAGATTTATCGTACTAAGAAGCTGCTAAAGCTGCAGCTTCATCAACATCAACTGAGACCACGCGAGACACACCGGGTTCACTCATGGTGACGCCCAATAACGTATCTGCCATTTCCATTGCAATTTTATTATGAGTAATCGCAATAAATTGTAACTGTTGGCTCATTTCTTTAACCAAATTCGCATAACGCCCAACGTTTGCATCATCAAGTGGCGCATCGACCTCATCAAGCATACAGAATGGCGCTGGATTCAGTTGGAAAATGGAGAACACTAATGAAATTGCCGTTAACGCTTTCTCACCGCCAGACAGTAAGTGAATGGTTGAGTTGCGTTTACCTGGAGGACGAGCCATAACTGCTACACCAGTATCCAGAAGGTTTTCGCCAGTTAGCTCTAGATAAGCATGGCCGCCACCAAAAACCTTCGGGAATAGCTCTTGCACGCCTTTATTCACCTTGTCGAAGGTCTCTTTGAATCGCGTACGAGTTTCATGATCAATTTTGCGAATAGCGCTTTCTAATGTTTCAAGCGCTTCTTCCAAGTCATCATTTTGTGCATCCAGATACACTTTACGCTCTTCTGCCGCTTTAAACTCTTCAATCGCAGCGAGGTTAATAGCTCCCAGACGCTGGATACGACCTGTTACTTGCTCAATATGTTCTAACCAGTCATTTTCTGTAGCGTTCTCAGGTAATGACTGAAGAACTTGTTCGACGTCCTGCTTCGCTTCTTTCAATATTTCTGACTGAGTATTCTGACGTGTTTTGGCTTCTTGCCAATCCATCCGAAGTTTTTCTAGGCGCGAACGCACGCCTTGTGCGCCCTGCTCAGCTTCATGACGTAAACGTTCAAGCTTACGCATTTTTTCATCAATTTCGCTGAGCTTATTGCGAGCTTGTTTCATCTCTTCTTCAACCACAAGGCGCTTTTCTAAAGCCTCTTCCAGCTCAATAGTATATTCTTCAGAAGGGTCACGATCGCTACTCAAGCGATTTTCTAATTCTACTTTGCGCGAAGTTAGCTCACCAATTTGTGAGTTAACACGCTCAAAGCCTGAGCGAGTTGAGTTAACTTCCGCTTTCAAGGCGCTGACACGAATAGCAAGCTTCTGCTCTGCCTCTTTAGCCTCACGCGCTTGAGTTCGACGTGTTTCCAACTGCACACGACGTTCTTCGCGTTCAGCCATTAACTTTTCACGCTTATCGCTATCTTGCTCCATTGAGTCGAGTAATTGCTCAATCAGCTGGCGGCTTTTAGCAAGCGCAGCTTCATCATCATGAACTTGCTCGATAATGTTCTGTTGCTCACGCTTCAAGCGCTCTAAACGTCCTTGAGCTTGCTCAAGCTTGGCTTGTTGAGTACCAACGCTGGCACGCAGTTCGCTATGCTTTTTGTTAGCTTGGGCTAGCTGTGACTGCTTTGTCTGCCAGGTTTCTTCGTACTGACTAAGCTGTTCAGATAGTTGCTCTTTAACTTCTTCAAGTTCTTCTAAAATCGCTTCTTGTTGCTCAATCTTTTGGTAAATTTCACTTAACTCAGCTTCACGCTCTAAAATACCCGACTCATTATCACTGGCACGGGTGACGCGTAGCCAGTCTTTGCCTAGCCAGACACCGTCTTTGGTGATAATTGATTCTTGCTCAGATAGACTCGAACGCTTACTCAGTGCTTGTGCTAAATCATCAGCAACAAGAACATTGTTTAGCGTGCCATTAAGCGCAGAAGCACCTTTTACCTTATCGGATAAACGGCCTGACTCAGCAGTGCTAGCCGATTGGCCCTCAACGAGCAATATAGAACCTGAAGCCAGCTCCGATAAACTATCCGCATATTGATTCGGCGAATCTACCACTACAGCCTCAAGATACTGGCCCAACACAGTTTCCGCAGCAACTTCCCAGCCGTTATCAACACTCAAATTCTGAGCCAAACGAGTCTGATCAGTTAGATTGTTTGACTCCAACCACTTTACTGCCTGTTCGTTGTCCGAGCCCAAAGCCGCGCTCTGCAGAGCTTCTAAGGACACTTTTCGGGACTCTAACCCTCTTAATTCTTTGCGAGTCTCTTCAAGCTTTTGATTATGCTGTCGTTGCTCTTGACGAGACTGGTTAATTTTCTCAACAGCGTCCTGAACCTCTTCCTCCAGTTTCTCAGCTTGCTCTTCAGCAATACTCAGCTCTTGGGCGGCTTTCATCAGTTCAGATTCCATAGGGCCAGATTGTTGCTGGCCACTTTCTTCTTTTATCTCTTCAATGCGCTTTTGATGGCGAGATAAGTGTGATTCAAGATGCTGGATACGAGTTTTCTCGACCTCAGCTTTCTGAGCATTAGCACTGGCTTGTTGATTAAAAACGTCCCAATCCTGCTGCCAAATGCGCATATCTTCTTCTAAATCGCTTAACTGCTGTTGTTGCTCATCAACTTGCTCAGAGTTCATTTCAAGTTCTGGCTCAGCTTGTAACAGCTCAGTCATCATTTCTTCAAGCTTGGACTCGTCAAACTTTAACTGATCTCGAAGCTTATCCAGCGACGATTCAACTTGCGTTTTATCTTCAAGAAGTTGTGATTTCTGTTGGCGCGCATGCTCAATCGCCTGCTCTAAGCGAGCAATATCCGCAGCGATACCATAAAAGCGACCCTGCACTTCATTATGAGCATCTGTCAGCTCAATATGTAATTCACGTGATTTCTCAATTTCACTATCGGAATGACGTTGGTCAGCAACTTTGGCCTCAACTTCCGTCTCCATTTTGTGAATGGCTTCGTCTAACGCCTCTATTTTGACATTGTATTGCTGCCAGCGAATCGCAGCCAATTGAGCCTTGAGCTCACGCTCTTCGGCTTTGTATTCTTTATAACGCTCTGCGGATGTCGCTTGGCGCTTTAAGTGCGACAATTGTTTACCCAGTTCTTCGCGCAGATCGTTTAGACGGTCAAGGTTATCTCGCGTGTGGCGGATACGGTTCTCGGTTTCACGACGGCGTTCTTTATACTTAGAGATTCCCGCGGCTTCTTCTAGGAAAATACGCAACTCGTGAGGCTTGGACTCGATTAACTTTGAAATCATGCCCTGCTCGATAATCGCGTAACTGCGCGGGCCAAGACCAGTACCTAAGAAAATATCAGTAATATCTTTACGACGGCAGCGAGTGCCGTTTAGGAAGTAAGTCGACTGAGCTTCACGATTAACCATGCGGCGAACCGAGATTTCGTTAAAACTGGCGTATTCGCCTTTAACAGTTCCATCAGAATTGTCGAAAACCAGCTCAATACTGGCTTGTCCAACTGGCTTTCGTCCGGTTGAACCGTTGAAAATCACGTCAGTCATGGCATCACCACGAAGGTTTTTTGCCGATGACTCCCCCATTACCCAGCGAACAGCATCAATCAAGTTTGATTTACCGCAGCCGTTTGGGCCGACTACAGCAGTCATATTACTTGGGAAAGATACGGTCGTTGGATCAACGAATGATTTAAATCCTGCTAATTTTATTTGTTTTAATCGCATTTATTCTCTTACGTATTCACTTACTCAATCTCTTATAAAAAGATTTCTGTAAGGCTCTGTAACAATTTTAGGGTTACCATCTAAAGCGTTTAAGTGTAAATTATTTTGCATCATTTAGCACATAGTAACTGTAAAAAATCATTGTATGGCACAAAATAGTTTTGAAGGTGCTCATTATTTAGCCAGCGGCTTTAGAGTGTTGCTCCAAAAAGGTATCAAACGGTACGTTTTTATCCCCTTAGGCATCAATTTAACTTTGCTAACTATCGCATTGATTTACCTAATAAATCAAATTTCATCTTGGGCAGCTTGGATTGAAGAAACCATTACCGGCTGGGGCACGTGGGAATGGCTTGGCACAGCGCTTGCCTGGTTGGTCTGGCCTATCGTTATCGTAGGTGCGGTTTTGTTCATATTTTTTTTCTTCTCCATGCTGGCGAATTGGATTGCCGCCCCTTTCAATGGATTACTGGCTGAAGCGGTAGAGCGCAAATTGCATGCTGAAAGTGGTCACTCGGATGGGCCAATTGAAGATCAAGGCTTTAAAGACTTGATTAAAGATACCCCACGCCTGCTAAAGCGTGAGTGGACAAAGCTTAAATATTATATCCCTAGGGCCATTCTTTGCCTGTTAGTCCTTTTTGTCCCTCTTATTGGTGCAATCGCCTTCCCTGTTATTTGGTTTGTGTTTAACGCTTGGATGATGTCGGTTCAGTACATCGACTATCCGATGGATAATCACAAGGTTCCGTTTGATGACATGCTGAAAACGTTACAAACAACTCGAAGCGGCACTTTGGGCTTCGGGAGCTTAGTGATGTTATGCACTATGGTACCCGTTCTCAATTTATTAGTTATGCCTGCTGCAGTTTGTGGAGCAACGCAACTTTGGTATGAAAACTACCGCTCAACCTTTGTAAAATAAGGCGTTAAAGCCTATCAATTAGACAAGGATCGTCTATAATCCCTCGCGTAGGATAATCGCGGGGTAATAAGGAACATAATAATAGTGAAAACGGTTATAGTCGTCGACGACAGCAAGTTTTTTTGCGCGTTAGTTGAGAAACAAATAATAGAAAATTCGCCTTTTGGTGTTGTGACCTGCAACACCCTTGAAGAAGCGAAAATCGTTCTCGCACGCCTGAAGAAAGAGACCATTCACGCCTGTTTAGTCAGTTATCGACTGAGAGACGCAACCGATGGGGAATCTATCGAGCTGTTTCGCTCAAAGGATATCCCAACCATCGTTCTTATCAGCGACATCAACGCAACCCTGCGTAATCGTTTTTGGCAACTTCGTGTCGTCGACTATGTTATAAAACATGATAAGTATGTCATTAACGAGATTGTCCACACTCTTGCTAGGCTAGAACGAAACCCAAACAATAAGATCGTTATTGTTGAAGACTCGCGTACTTCAGCAAAAATGCTACAAATTCTTCTTAATGTGCATCAATATGACGTTCTGCACTTTAATGACCCCAAAGAAGCTTTAGATTACGTCAAATACCATCAAGACGTAAAAATGGTGATTACCGATTACAATATGCCTGGAATGGATGGTTGTGAACTAACCCGCCGCTTACGCCGTATCTACAGCAAACAAGAACTTGCGATACTAGGCATGTCAGGCGCCGGTCAAACCATCATGGCTGCCAACTTCCTGAAGCATGGTGCCGACGACTTTATCATTAAGCAGTCTTTCCTGGCTGAAGAGTTCTACTTACGCATTAACTCCTACCTCGATAGCTTAAACACCTACCAAGAGTTAGCCACTGCGGCTAGTTATGACTTCTTGACTAACGTGCCAAATCGTCGCCATTTCTTCGAGGTTGTCGAAGCGATGCATGAATCAGCATTAAGGCAAGGTACGCCTGTCACTTGCGCCATGATTGACATCGACAAATTTAAGTCGGTCAATGATAAGTATGGACACTCTGTTGGCGATGCGGTGTTACGAGAAGTGGCTCAATTAATCAAATCATCGGTGCGTAAATCGGATGTTGTAGCTCGGTTTGGTGGTGAAGAGTTTTGTATGTATATGAACGGCATGTCTGAAGAACATGCTGGTGAGTACTTTGACAAGCTACGCCAAAAAATTAGTGATGCGATCATTAGAGCCGAAGAGCACTCGTTAAAGGTCACCGTTAGTATTGGACTTTGCTCTAATATAGAGCATGATATAAATAATATGATTGAAGCTGCTGACAAGGGCTTATACCAAGCCAAGGAAACAGGCCGCAACCGCGTCATTCACCATTCAAAACTCATCGACGGTTATCAGTAAGGTTTTATAATCAAACCAACATGAAAATTATTGTTGATGACCTTAAAGGCCCAGAAATCGCACAATTACTCACCGAGCATTTGGACGATATGCGTGTGACCTCTCCGCCCGAAAGTAAGCATGCGTTAGACATCGCCTCGCTACAAGATAAACGAATTACGTTCTGGACTCTATGGGATAACAATAAGTTAGCAGGCTGTATCGCTTTAAAGGAGCTCGATCACAATCATGCTGAAATAAAATCAATGAGGACGTCAAAAGAGTTCGCACGTCAAGCTGTTGCCACTCGCCTCTTGCAACACCTCATTCAAGAATCCAAGCAACGAGGTTATCAGCAATTAAGTCTTGAAACTGGCTCAATGGACTACTTTAAAGCCGCAAGAAGCTTATATTTAAAGCACGGTTTCGAAACTTGCTCACCGTTTGCCGATTATGCTGAAGACCCTAACAGTGTTTTTATGACAAAGTCGCTAATGAAATAGTCGCTTGAACGGATTAAATATACTCTCGATTTAAGTTATCAATAAACTTTTGTAATCGCTTATGGGATATGGGGAAACGCGTTTTCTGCCCCTGTGCAAATAGAGAAATGCGGTATTCCTGTAACATCCAGCCATAATCGTCCACTTCAAATTGTGGAATCTTCTGATTGTTTTCTAACGTCTCCATTTCATTCAGCCAAGGCTGGTATTGCTGCATCAACTGCATGTCTTTAAGCGGATTATGCTTGATTCTATCCAAACGCAATTCAATCGCTTTTAAATAACGCGAGTAATCGCGAACATGCTCAGCACCAAAACGGTAACAGAAACCTTCTTGGAACAAGTAATCGAGCTGATGCTTGATATCTTCGTAAGCAGCTTTAAAGTTCTTACCTAGAGCTTTAGCCTCTGCCAGACAAGAGTTACGCTGCTTTAGAGTCGTCACTAGCTGATCGAGAACTCTATTCGAGTTTGGCACAATATTTTCTCTCACCATTTCCAATACTTGCGCATAATCACTCTCGTTATACGGCACAGACTCTGAGACAACATCTTTGATGACAGACATCATCACATCGTTGATCAAATCTTCAGGAGAATACAACGACGCACAAGCCAACATTAATTGCTGACGATTGTGGTATTTTTTCTGCAAATAGCTAAAGGTTTTACTTTCCGAAAGTGCTATTAGTCGACACACACCGCGAATATGCGTTTTTTCGGCTTGACGCTGATTAACAATTGGAATAATTCTGACCTTATCCCGAGCATCTTCAATCGCATGAAACACCGGAATATCAGTTCCAGCTTCTTGCATTGAACCTTCTTTGACATATTCACTGGGCCATTCCGTATAGGTAATGTTTTTGACTTTTTTGGCTGGCTTGGCAGAGGTCTTCGCGACCTTTTTCGGCTTTTCTTCTAAACTTCTCGAACTGTAAAGCACCTTGCCATCATCATTAACCACCTCAAAACGCATTAAAAAATGCTCCGGCAGGTTTAATTCGGACCAAGCTTCCATCGGTAGAATGACACCGGTCATCGTAAACAAGTGCTGGCTTATAATATCAATTAAGCGCCCTTTTGTTTCTAGTACCTTTTCATAGCAAGCCTTGGCAAAAGTCGGGACAGGTACAAAGTTCTTTCGAAAACGCTTCGGTAATGAGCGAATCAAAAACTCAATTTTTTCTTCGAGTATTCCCGGCACTAGCCGCTCAAAATCACCATCGGTAAACTGACCTACAAGCGATTGAGGTAAACGAATCGTCACCCCATCCTTTTCATGCCCCGGCTCGAAGTGATACTTAAGAGGTAACTCAACACCTTTAATGTGAATCGATTCAGGGTACAGCCCTTTGTCTTCTTGCTCTTGTGGCAATAACACATCAGCGCTGATACTGATCAAAGCATTATGTTTTTGGGGATCTTTCTTAAGCCAGTTGTTTAAAGTTTTTACGCTATTAACCTGCTCAGGAAGCTTACGCTCAAACCATTGCGCAATAACATGCTCATCAGCCCATAAGTCGGCCTGACGGGCTTTTGCGATTTCCTGTTCCACCTCTTTTTTTATTTGCACATTATGCTTATGGAAAGGATGTCTAGAATCTAGGTCTTGTCGCACTAGTGCGTTCAAGATAAATAATTCACGGCAAAGCTCAGGCTCTATGGCGCTATAGTTAACCGTTCTGTTGGTTACAATCTTCAGTCCCAAAAGAGTCTGCTGCATTTCTGCAACAACAGCTCCGCGATTTTTGCTCCAGTGAGGATCATAGTAATGGGTCTTGATTAAATGGCTGGCTAAACGCTCTAACCAGTTTGGCTCTATCGCCGAGGTCATTCGAGCATAAGGCTGCGTCGTTTCAACAATTTCAAACGTCATCAGCCACGGTGGCTGTTTCTTGAAGTTGGTGGATTGAGGATGCACCATAAACTTACTTTGACGCGTGCCCTGATAGCCCTTTTCGATATCTTTCTGCCCAATAAAACTAAGCAAACCTGTCAGCAGGACCTGGTGCAGGTTTTGATAAAACACAGGATCTTCTTGCTCAAACTCTGCGGTTTGCCAATCCTTAGGATTTGGTTTTTGCTTAGCCTTTTGAGATTGCTGCATCAAACTTTTAAGCTGACGATAGGTGCTCTTCCATTCTCGGTAAGCATTAAAGTTAATCAATTCTTCGCCACAGTAACGCCTGAACTGACTGTTGCTTAACTCTGCTTGCTGCTCATGCAAGTGATTCCATAGATTAATGATGGCAATGAAGTCAGAGGTTTTATGTTTATATTTGGCATGTTTTTGTTGCGCCAATTCTTTTTTGTCAAAAGGCCATTCCCGAGGATCTTTGACCGATAAAAAAGCAGCAAGAACTAGCGCATAACTTAGAAACTGCTTTTCCTGGCCAGCCAATAAAATTCGCGCCAAGCGCGGCTCAATCGGCAGGCGCGCCATTTGGCGACCGATTTGGGTTAAGTCCTTGTCTTTGCCAATCGCTTGTAATTCATTGAGTAACGTTAAACCATCGCTAACCTGTCGATCCGCAGGAGGATCGATAAACGGAAAAGCATCAATATCACCCAACTTAAGCTGTTTCATCTGTAAAATTACAGCGGCTAGATTAGTCCTTAAAATCTCAGCATCAGTAAACTCTTGACGATCATTAAAATCTTCTTCGCTGTATAAACGAATGCATATACCTTCTGCGACACGACCACAGCGACCTTTACGCTGATTGGCGCTGGCCTGAGAAATCTTTTCAATCGGCAAGCGCTGAATTTTACTTCGAACAGAGTAGCGACTCATCCGCGCTAGGCCAGGATCGATCACATAGCGAATGCCCGGCACTGTTATCGAAGTTTCAGCAACATTTGTTGCCAAAACAATTCTTCGCTTTCCACCCGATGGTTTAAATATCTTTTCCTGCTCTGACATCGACAGTCGAGCATATAACGGCAATACCTCACAGTTTTGATAAGCTTCCCGTCGAAGGTGTTTAGCCGCATCACGAATATCCGCTTCCCCGGGTAAGAAAATCAGTATATCGCCAGGGCCGTGCGCCATGATTTCCTGTACCGCGTGTCCAATATGGTCAGTTTGCGGTAGCGGGTTTTCTTCATCATTTGGCCGATACCAAACGTCAACCGGGTAGGTTCTGCCACTAATTTCAAGTACTGGAGCAGGCTTCCCATCAAGCTTGAAGTGTTTTGCAAATCGCTGAACATCAATCGTCGCTGAGGTAATAATGATTTTTAAATCTGAGCGCTTTGCGACTAACCGTTTCAAGTAGCCCAAAAGAAAATCGATGTTAAGACTGCGCTCGTGAGCTTCGTCAATGATGATGGCGTCATACTGCATCAACAAAGGGTCATGAATGATTTCATTCAAAAGAACACCGTCAGTCATGACTTTAACTGGTGTTACAGCATTAGTCTGATCATTAAAACGAATGTTATAGCCAATGACCTGACCAATCTCAGTCTTTAGTTCTTCGGCAATACGGCGAGAAACGCTGGTAGCTGCGACTCGACGTGGCTGTGTATGTCCGATTCGACCTCTTCTTCCTAGCCCTAGCTCTAAACAAATTTTGGGTAACTGAGTCGTTTTACCAGAACCAGTTTCCCCGGCAATGACCACGATCTGATTATCCTTTATCAGTTGTGCAACTTTTTCCCGTGATTGAGAAACAGGTAAGCCGTCGTCATATTCAATAGCGGCAGGAATAATCGCTTTACGCTGACTGACGATTTTAGAAGAGTCTTGTAGCAGCCGCTCCAGCTTGCCTTCGAGCTTGGTCGCTGGAAGCTTTTGTTTTAAACGTTTCTTAATGGCTTGCTGAAGATTAAGAATATTAGAATGATCGCTCAATAAGCAATCCTTCAGATCTATAGCCGAATTCGGTTGAGACATAAAGTGAGGTATCGTTTATAAGTCTATCGTATTAGTTAGCTGCTGAGTTCCAAAAGGCTTCAACAGCTCTTAATTGCCCTAAGTAATCTGCAACAGGTCGATAAAAGTCTTTATCTTCCCAATATCCAGTATGGCACGCTGGATTCCATGAGGTCGCTGCACTGCCGACATTAATTTCAAAGTCATCGGTTACGACCTGTTTATAAGCATCGCTGATGTTTTTCATAGGATAAGCCACGACATCATCTTTATCATAAAAATTGAGCCACTTTACGTGCTCAACAAGCGACGGTTCCAGCTTAGCACCAACCTTATCTATTGGGCTGGGCAAACGCTCTGTCAGACTATCATAAATCGCCAAGGGACTGCCGCAAGTAATCACACCGGCTAGCGTTTTGAAGCTTTCTACATAACTTAGCTGACTAATCTTGTCAGAATCTTTAGCTTGATTTATGTCTTGAATATAGTGCGACATGATCACTGAACCGAAAGAATGCGCTAACAACACCACTGGCGTAGAATCTGGGTCAACGTGGCGATGAGTCGCCAGTTTCTTCATACTTTCTGCGATTCGATTATGGATGGCTTGGTATAAACCACTTTCTGAATCACGATCATAAGCCAAACCGAGGTTCATGTAATCAATAAACAGCTGTCGGACCGAGGTGTAGGTTAGCTCATTGCGATAATCCAAACGCTGCAACAAGTCATCGTTAATCTGCTGTAACAAATCACCCCAGTAGATTTCATGGAATAACAAGTCATCCTCGCGGCGATTTTTGCTATCACCTTTGAGGTAGCGCTCGACCACACGGTGCTTAAACTCCGTAGAATAATGTTTATCCTCAGAACCAATTCCGTGGATTATCGCCACTGCCAAACGCTTCATTCGCTAATTACCCCATAAACCTTCACAAAACAGTCACATACTCTAACAAAAACTATGCTACATCAAGTCTTTACAGCACATTTGTGGCAATTCAAACCATCACGAATAATTCGCTTCAACTGGTACGAGCAGTTGTGTTAGACTGGTAAAAGTTAAATATCAAAGAGGTTGCTATGTTAACAATAATATTACTTCTCGGCTTGATGGTAGCGCTTTATCATCGAGTAAGCCTCAAAATCACTAGCATTGCATTAGCAGCGATTTTAGTGGCTTGGAGCGCCTACGAAGGCATCCCATACGTACACTGGGTCCTATTCCTAGTGATATTCCTACCATTAAACTTAACTTTTGTGCGTCGTAAACTTTCTGCGAAGCTATTGGACGTATTCAAAGGCATCATGCCGCGAATTTCTGATACAGAGCAAGAAGCGCTGGATGCCGGTACGGTATGGTGGGAAGCTGAAGTGTTCGGCGGAAAGCCTAACTGGAAGCGTTTCCATAAATTTGAAAAAGCAACGCTCAGTAAAGAAGAACAAGAATTTATTGACGGTCCTCTTGAAGAATTATGCAGCATGATCAACGACTGGCAGATCACTCACATCGATCGTGATTTACCGCCAGAAGTGTGGACTTTCATCAAAGAAAAAGGCTTCTTTAGCTTTATTATCCCGAAAGAATATGGCGGTTTAGGTTTTTCTTCTTACGCGCAATCCCGCGTATTAACGAAAATTAACTCCCTAAGCGCTACAGCAGGCAGTATCGTTTCGGTACCTAACTCGCTCGGACCAGCTGAGCTATTAATGCACTACGGTACACAAGAACAGCGTGACCATTACCTACCTCGCTTAGCCAAAGCCAAAGAAGTGCCTTGTTTCGCTTTAACGGCGATTGAAGCAGGCTCAGACGCTGGTGGCATTCCTGATAAAGGTGTTATCTGTAAAGGTCAGTGGAACGGCGAAGAAGTTGTCGGTATGAAGCTCACTTGGGATAAGCGCTACATCACGCTAGCTCCCGTCGCCTCGATTTTAGGTTTAGCGTTTAAACTGTACGATCCAGAAGGATTACTTGGCGAAGAAGAAGATTTAGGCATTACTTGTGCCTTAATCCCGATGGACACCGATGGTGTTGAAATTGGTCGTCGTCATTACCCACTAAGCACGCCGTTCCAAAACGGCCCTACTTCCGGCAAAGACGTATTTGTACCACTCGATTACATTATCGGTGGCCCGAAAAACGCCGGTAAAGGCTGGAGAATGTTGGTCGACTGTCTGTCTGCCGGTCGAGCTATTTCACTGCCATCAAGCGCTAATGGCGGGGTCAAAATGGCCTCTTACACCACGGGAGCCTATGCTCGCATCCGTCGTCAGTTCAATGTACCAGTAGGCTACATGGAAGGCGTGATGGAAGCTCTCGCTCGTATAGCTGGTAAAAGCTATATGGTTGACTCGATGTTAACCTTTACCGCTTCAGGTATCGACAGCGGCGAAAAGCCATCGGTCGCATCGGCTATCGTAAAATGCCATACCACTGCCCTCGCCCGCGACGTTGCTTGCGATGGCATGGATGTTCATGGTGGTAAGGCTGTAATGATGGGGCCGAAGAACTACATGGCTCGAGCCTACCAAGGCGCTCCAATTTCGATTACGGTCGAAGGCGCGAACATCTTAACCCGTAGCTTGATTATTTATGGTCAAGGTTCGATTCGTTGCCATCCTTACGTCTTAAAAGAAATTCAAGCGACTCAAAACGAAAATCGTAAGGAAGCGATTAAAGACTTCGACAAAGCACTGTTCAGCCACGTCGGTTTCGCCATGAGTAATAAAATCCGTACCTTCTGGTTAGGTTTAACTGGCAGCTTGTTGGTTAAAAAGCCACAGTCAGACTTTACGGGGCGTTATTACCAGCGCATTACTCGCTTCTCAAGCGCGCTGGCCTTCTTGTCAGACGTTGTTATGGGCGTATTAGGCGGCGAACTAAAGCGTCGCGAAATGATTTCAGGTCGTTTAGGCGACATGCTAAGTAATCTCTACATCGCATCGTCAGTTCTAAAAATGTACCACGACAAAGGCCGCCCTGAACACGACAAAGAAATTGTCCAGTGGGCGCTAGAGCATTGTCTATACGAAACACAAATGGCGGCTGATGGCGTTTTAAAGAACTTCCCTATCGGCTGGATGGGCAAACTATTACGCATCGTCGTATTCCCACTAGGCTTACGTTTATCTCCACCGTCGGACAAACTGAGCCGTAAGCTTGCTCGTCAGCTACAAGAGCCACAAGCAATGCGCGAAGAACTGACACATGGCGCCTTCAAGTCTGAATCCGAAGCCAGCAACTTGTACAAAGTCGACAAAGCGCTGCGCCTACAGCTTGAAATGGAGCCGATCGTTAAAAAGTTCTCACAAGCACTCGGTAAACGTGCCGGTAATCACCAAGTCGTGCCATTCGCCAAAGAAGCGCTCGACGCAGGCCACATTACCCAAGACGAATATCAGCTGGTGTTAGATGCCGAAGAAGCTCGACTCGAAGTGATTAATGTCGACGACTTCGCTCCAGAAGAGATGAAACATCACTTATCAGAGAACTAAAGTCATACAAGCGGTGGGCTAAGCCCACCCTACTAACTTACCCTTAGTGTTACCCTTGATGCCGTTTGCTGAAAAGTAAGCGGCATTTTTTTGCCTAAAGCACTACTTTTTGAACTCCCCTTTGGAGCTAGTTGAACGAGTATAAAGTTATAGTGCAAATTAGGCAGGAAGCCTAATTTAGCTAAGACGAATAAGTGACTACTAGGAATCCCTTTAGGGAGATGTTTCGTTTAGCGGCGCGTAAATAACTTTTAAGAGTGAAGGAAGCCTGAAAGGCCTAGCGACAGGGGTGCCCTTCTTTTGGTTCCTTTTTCCCTAAAGGGACTCCCTTCAGTCGCTTACAAGCTAGAGAAAGTAACTCGCTGAAAGAGCGAAATAGAATAGTGAAATAAGAAGTATCAAACAAAAAAGTTAATCCACCCCGACATAGTCTGAGCAGCATTCCATAAGAATCGAAACACCGGAACACCTAAAATACTCAGTACCACCAAGGCTAGGAAGAAAAAGGTGCCGTATTTGCCGTTCCATTGGTGGTATTTGTATTTCAGCGACTTTGGTAATAACCATTCCATGACGTAGTGTCCGTCTAGCGGCCCTATGGGTAATAGGTTAAACAACATCAGTAGAATGTTAATCAGCGCTAAAAACGTGAGCGATGTTTGTGCGACGTCAGATTGTAGTGCAGTTATATCAAATACGTAGGCTGCTGCTTGTAGATTTACCGCGATCAAAGCAATCAAAAAGTTCATCAATGGTCCTGCGGCGGCGACAGCAGCCCCGGCCCAAGTGGTTTTCAGCTTTCGGTGAGTTACTGGAACCGGTTTAGCGTAGCCAAATCCGATCATGACCACGAATAACAGCCCCATGGGATCAATATGATTCATGGGATTGAGGTTTAAGCGCCCCATTTTCTCAGCGGTATCGTCGCCAAGCAGCTTTGCCGAATAGGCATGACCAAACTCATGCAGCGTCAATGAAAATATAATGACGAATATGACAATAGAAAAAATTGCGTACTGCCCATTGTATAAAAGTGGAAGCATGGTGAATCTCTTTAGAATCGTTAGCGCTAATTTATGGCCTTTTGAGTGGTTTTACAAGTGTGAACCAGTTTGCATTATGGTGGCAAAGGCTGTAAAAGTAATAAAAAAATATGGGGAATATTATGAATCCTATGATGAGACCTGTTTTTAAAACAGCATTACTAGGCTTGCTAACCACTGCTTTTCTACAACCAGCGAGTTATGCCGAGACGCACGCCAATAGTAAACAACAGATTGAACAAGGTGCTGACGCTTTAGAACGCAAAGTTATCGACTGGCGTCGCCATCTTCACCAAAATCCTGAACTGGGTAATCGCGAATTTGAAACCAGCAAATACATCGCGACTCACCTCAAGGCCTTAGGGTTAGACGTTAAAACAGAAGTCGCTCACACCGGCGTAGTCGCTGTGCTTAAAGGAGGTAAACCGGGGCCTGTAGTCGCGCTTCGAGCGGATATGGACGCGCTACCCGTTAAGGAACGTGTGGACTTGCCATTTGCCTCAAAAGCTACTGGCGAATATATGGGCAAGGAAGTGCCTGTGATGCATGCTTGTGGTCATGACACACACGTGGCTATTTTGATGGGCGTAGCGGAACTGCTATCTGGTATGCAAGCTGAGCTTCCCGGCACGGTAAAGTTTATTTTCCAGCCTGCTGAAGAAGGGCCACCTCCAGGCGAAGAAGGTGGCGCTGAATTGATGGTGAAACAAGGTGTCTTAAAAAACCCTGATGTAGACGTTGTATTTGGTCTGCACATTTCAGCGGGAACAGACGTCGGTAAAATCAATATTCGTAAAAAAGGCATCATGGCCAGCTCTGACGATTTCAAAATTACCATCGATGGCAAGCAGGCTCACGGCTCCACGCCTTGGGATTCAGTCGATCCTATCGTCACCGCTTCCCAGATTGTGAATAGCTTACAAACGATCGTCAGCCGGCATATGCCTTTAACGCAACAGGCTTCCGTCGTAACAGTCGGCTCGATTCATGGTGGCGTACGTTCTAATATTATTCCTGAAAAAGTCGAGATGTTAGGGACTATTCGAACTTTGAGCGAACTTGATCGCTCGCGTATTCATGAGTTAGTCCGCAAGAAAGCAACGTTAATTGGCGAAAGCATGGGCGCGAAAGTAACCGTCGAGCTTCCCTACTCGTCCGCCTATCCTGTGACTTATAATGATCCGGCGCTGACCGATGAAATGATACCAACGCTTGAGGCGGTCGCTGGCGCAGAGAACGTTATCACCATTAATCCAATTACTGGTGCAGAAGATTTCTCTTTCTACGCACGCGAAGTTCCTGGAGTCTTCTTTTTCCTCGGCGGAAAGCCAAAAGGATTACCCGCTTCAGAAGCCGCCCCACACCATACCCCTGATTTTTATATCGATGAATCGGGTATGAAGCTTGGCGTCAAAGCTTTGTCGCGCTTAGCTATTGATTACATGAATGCTCACAAAAAGTAAGTTTTAAAAGCTTCAGTTAATTAAGTGTTAGTAAATACTTTTTAGCTGAAGCCTGACATTTCTAGCTTTTAAAATAGTTTGCTTCCTAAATACCTCAAGAGGCGTCCCTTTCCCTACATTTGCACAAGTAAAGTCCGCAAAGTAACCAAGCTCCCAATATTCACTAGGAATATCTGCTAGGTAAAGCACCGGAACGTTATAGATTCTTGCCCTCTGGAACTTGTCTAAATCACAAAACTGGCTAGTCCCATCCTGTATAAGCCTAAATTGCTCCTCCCAATAACCAATATCTGGATCAAATATATAAAACACTTCGTCTTTTTTTCTAAGAAAGAACAATCCTCTAGCCCCTACTTCGGCTTGGTTGACGCTCCAATCAGTAATAACCTCAATAGTTTTTAGGCTAGAATATTGTTCATTTGAAGTATATACCTCTGAAACTTGTAACCAAAGCTTTACTGATTCAACCCCATCAAATCTTGATTGGCCATATTCAGCTTTAATCACTTTTCCATCGACAATTAATTCCGAGCTGCTAATAAAACTTTCCCAAATAGCTGGAGCAGACCGAGATAAAGCTGGTTTTGATAGTATTAAAGTTATTAGTACTAACAGTGGCAGAAGAAAGTTCTTCATTAAGGCTGTTCTCATATGTGGTTAGTTTCCTGTATAGAGATTGATACTTTTTTATCTGGTCACAAATATATATACTCCTGACTTAGATAACTGTAACCAACAACTAATATTATGGCAAAGAAGAAAGTCTACATCGCATACACTGGCGGCACCATTGGGATGAAGCCCAGTGACCAAGGTTTTGTGCCACAAAAAGGCTTTCTTGGCGCGACGTTAAAGAGCTTTCCTGAGTTCCAGCATCCTGATATGCCGGAAATCACGATTCATGACTACGCTGAGCCGATTGATTCTGCCAATATGTCACCAGAAGACTGGCACCATATCGCTGAAGACATCGAACGTAATTATGACGACTACGATGGTTTCGTGGTGCTTCATGGTACAGATACCATGGCTTACACGGCGTCGGCATTGTCTTTCATGCTCGAAGGGTTACAAAAGCCGGTTATTTTCACAGGTTCGCAAATTCCGTTAACTCAGCTTAGAACTGATGCACGTGATAACTTAATTAATGCAATCTTCCTTGCGGCCAACTACCCGATCCCTGAAGTCAGTTTATTCTTCCATGATCATCTTCATCGCGGTAATCGCACGATTAAAACAGACGCTGATGGTTTCGCTGCTTTTAGTTCCCCCAACATGCCGCCACTGGCAAGTATCGGTAGCACCATCAAAGTTCGTGAGCATTTAATCTGGCAACGTAAGCACAAAGAATTAACGGTCCGACGCTTCAGTTCACCCAAGATTGCTATTTTGACGTTATTCCCTGGGATTTCTCACGACTTGGTGCGTGATTTTCTTGCACAAGATTTGGATGGTGTGGTTTTACAAAGCTTTGGTGCGGGTAATGCCCCAGTGAACAATAAACCTTTGATGCAGGCCATTAAAGACGCCACCAACCAAGGCAAAGTCATCGTGAACTGCACACAGTGCTTGAAAGGCTCAGTCAATATGAGCACCTATGAAACGGGCAAAATTTTGATGGATGCCGGAGTCACTTCCGGTTTTGATATGACCACCGAAGCAGCCCTAGCCAAACTTTACTACTTATTCAGTCGTGGCTTGGATGCAAAAACCATTCGTGAAAATATGGTGGTGAGTTTACGCGGTGAGCTGACTAATTAGTCACTCTCGACAATCTCCGTTGTGACTTTTGTTTTTACTGAGTTGGCGATAAAGCAAAGCTCGTGCGCTTGGTGATGCATTTTCTCCAGCACAGTTCGGCTGGGTATTTTCTCGCCTGAAAACACGACTTTCGGTTTTAAAGTGACGATTTCGACAAAAGCTCTGCCCTGCTCGTCCTTACCCATGACTCCAACAGCCTGATCTTTATAGCTGTCTACTAGCAGACGTTTTTTAGCTGCAATCGACAAAAAGAACAGCATGTGGCAGCTGGATAACGAAGCCACGAAAGCTTCTTCAGGATCAACGTTGGCTTCCACCGAGTAAGGCAAAGGAACGATATGCGGTGATGAAGATGCCTCAACTATTGCGCCACCATCAAACGACCACTGATGACCACGGCTGTATTGGTTATCTAGAAATGCTTGCTCACCGCGTGACCAACTTATCGTTGCGAAATATTTAGCCATAAGCATCACTCCTTCGCGGATATTTTTAGTGCGTATTCTTACCTGGAATAATCATTGATGGATCGATAACGAAGGTATCTTGAGGTTCTTTCTCGTTAGCAGACTTTCCTGGAAATTCGTCTCTCATCTTTTTACCAGTCACCAAATCACCAGTTTTAGTCACCGTAAACGGCTCACTGTCATCTTCACTAAGGCCTGCCTTGTATAACATGATAGCTTGAATACAGGTTTCTTTTTGCTGATCGGTAAGAACAGCACCGTCTGGCCACTTGCCGGTTTCTACCGCTGTAGTGAAGCGTTCGATCATGTCAGGCGTCAGAGTTTTGATGAGTTGAGAAAAGTCCATAACAGGGAGAGTTATCTTAAAAACTTGTCGCAATTATGCAGAATTTCAACTGATTTTACCAGTTCCTATAATGCCTCTTGAGACCCTGATGACAAAATTTGCAAAAAACCTTATACATCAAAACTTTAGCAACAGGCAACATCTATTGCTTCACAGTAGCTATGTGATATAGTTAACAATTATAGTTGTAATGATTACAACACTATTGGGGTCTTCCACTACATAGGCTGAATATGGCATTGATAAAGGTCAAAGTGCCGACCGATTCTATTGATATTGGTATGTTTGTCGTTGAACTCGACAGACCGTGGACCGATGTGCCCCTACCTTTCCAGAAGTTTGAAATTACCACCGAGCGTGAACTTAAAATCCTTAGTGAATACTGTAAGTATGTTCACATTGAGATTGATGCTTTTCTCTGGGAAAAGAAAAAACAAGAACTTAGCAAGCATACTTCAACAAGCACTTTACCCGAAAACACGCCCATTCATCATGAGCTTCCTCGCGCTTCTACCACCTATCAGTCAGCAAAAGAGTTCACTATCGAGCTCTTTGAATCGACAAAGTTTGGTTTAGAGCTTGATTTAGAACATAGCAAGCAAGTGATCAATAACTGTATTACCAGTATCCTTTCCAATGCTAACGCATTATTTTGGCTAACCCGCATTAAGGATCGCAATCATTATACTGCTGAACACAGTTTACGCGTTGCTATTCTTGCTATCGCCTTTGGCAAATATTTGGGACTTGACCGCAAACAGCTTGAGTTACTGGGGCTGTGTGGTCTTTTGCATGATTTAGGTCAAACACAACTCCCCGACGACATCGTTAACAAAGCTGGTCCATTGAATGAAGCTGAATATCGAGTGATGCAAAAGCATACCCTACTCGGCCATGAACTTGTGATACACGATAATGACATCAGCTCAGCGGTCAAAGAAGTCATTCTCAATCACCACATTCATTTCAACGGTAAGGGTTACCCTAAAAGCCCAGCTAAAGTGACTCCAAGCCAATTCTGTCGCATGATCAGTATCATTGATGCTTATGATGCCATTACCAGTGAAAGCCCTTATAAATTAAGTAAATCACCCCGCGAAGCATTAAAAATTCTGTTTGACCAACGTGATAAGCAATTCGATGGCAAGCTGGTCGGCAACTTTATTCAGATGATGGGGATTTACCCGCCCGGAAGCCTCGTTCGCATGTCGAATGGTGAAGTGGGTATTGTGATATCAACCGATAAGAAACATAAACTCTTACCCAAGGTAGAGCTGGTTCAAGATCGCCACGGTCGACTCAAACGCTCTATTATTATTGATCTAAAGAAAAATCCTAAGGATCCGAGCGGTAACGCTTACAAAATTACAGCGTCCATGCCCGATGGTTCAATGGGCTTCGATATGCGTCAATATATACAGTCAACGCACCAGTGCTAACCCAAGAGTGCTAATCCAGTGAATTTGTAAAATTTCAGCTTTTACTGGACAGCGAGCCTCCTCTCAATCATCATATAACCCATTAAAAAACATATCATTCGTTGAATAAAACCATTCCATAACGGACTACCCAACTCAACATTATGCTAACACTTGACCTAGCTCTTATTTTATCTGGAATTCTTGCTTTAGGTATTGGCGCGCAATGGCTCGCCTGGTACTTGAAACAACCTTCGATCCTATTTCTACTATTAATCGGGATCTTGATCGGCCCCATTCTGGGCTTTTTTAACCCAGATGAAACCATGGGAGACCTACTGTTCCCCTTCATATCGTTAGGTGTGGCCGTGATCCTCTTTGAAGGCTCCTTAACCCTTGAGTTTCATGAAGTTAAAAGCCATGGCCGGGTGGTCCAGATGCTGGTTTCGGTCGGGGTTCTGGTCACTATTACGATAGTTGCCATCACCGCATACTTCTTATTCGATATGGATCCAAAAATCGCGATATTATTTGGTGCCTTGGTTTGTGTTACCGGCCCGACTGTTATCGTCCCTATCCTTCGAAGCGTTCGCCCCAATAAGAACATCAGCAATATTCTTCGTTGGGAAGGCATCATTATCGACCCTATTGGTGCCATCGCGGTCGTTTTAGTTTATGAGTACATTATCTCTGGTGGCTCAGGCGACCATGCTTTACTAGTATTCGGTAAGATTCTACTGGTCAGCTTCTTAATTGGCATGATCGGTGCTTACATCTTAGCCCAGCTATTCAAGCGTCACCTGATTCCTGAATATCTACGCAACGTCTTCGCCTTAGCTTACGTACTATTGCTATTCTCTATCTCTAACCATATTGAGCACGAGTCTGGCTTATTAACCGTCACTATTCTCGGCGTTGCTCTTGCCAACTGGCCAAAATTTGAGAAAGACGATCTACTCGACTTTAAAGAGTCGCTATCCCTACTGTTAATTTCCGTTCTGTTTATCGTGTTAGCAGCACGATTGAATCTCGACAGCCTATTGAGCATCGGTATTCCAAGCTTAATTCTACTGGCGGTAGTGATGTTTGTCGCACGCCCAGCCTCTGTCTGGGCTTCGAGTATCGGCTCTAAGCTCAAGTTCAACGAAAAGCTGATGTTAAGCTGGATTGGCCCTCGCGGTATTGTCGCGGCGGCGATTTCATCTCTATTCGCCATCAAGTTGGCTGAATACGACTTAGCTGGTACTGAATACCTAGTACCATTAGTTTTCGTCGTCATCATTGGTACTGTACTTATTCAAAGCTTAGGTGCTAAGCCGATCGGAAACTTACTTAAGGTTCGTGAAGCGTCAGACAACGGTGTTCTTATTATCGGCAGCAACCCTGTTGCGCTAAAAGTAGCCCAGTCATTAAGAGATTCAGGCTACGACGTGGTCATGGCTCATAATAACTATACCAACATCTCACGCGCACGCATGGAAGGGGTAAAAACCTACTTCGGCAACCCAGTATCAGATCATGCAGACCGCAATCTGGACTTGATTGGCTTCGGACACTTATTTGCCATGAGCATGGACCGGGAGCTAAATACCTTATGCGAGATTAATTACCGACACGTTTTCGGTAAAAAGAACATATATCGCTTACGCTATAACGACGATAATAGTAAAAAGAATGAGCGCCAAGAACGCACCGATTACTGGCAGTCTGCTTGGCTGTTCGGCGAAGGTATTAATTACGGCAAACTAGCCAGCATGATTGCCAACAATGCCAAAATCAAAATTACCAACATTACAGATAGCTATAGCTACGAACAGTATCGTGCCGATAATAAGAACTATATCGCGCTTTACATGATCGATAAAAACGGTTCGTTGAAAGTGTTTTCTTCAGAAACAGGCAAGAATATTCCAAGCGGTACTAAGATCATCGCATTAGTTCATGACCCAGAAAATAAAAAGAATATTCCTAATGATAACCCTGCTAACAAGGGTCAGAAGAAGCTCAAAACATTAGCGGATAAAGAAAAGAAATTAGACGATTAACTTCCTGTTATTCTGGGGCCTTGAGCCCCAGAATACTTTAAACCTTACTATTCCAACCTTTAGTAACCATCTGAAAAGAGGACCGTTTGAACGCCTTGAACCGTCCAGTTCCCGCGGCCGCCGTTGGCTTGAGGCATCAACTTAAAACGACGGTTCCCTTGGTTATCTTTTTCTGTATTCAGAAGGGTCACCATTTGCTGAACCAACTGACTGGCAGCAATTTGCGACTTCCATGAGCGGTAACCTTCAGGCCACTCCAGTGTATACTGTCTTGGGCGAGTGCCGCCATACCCAGGAACGGTGCCTATATTCTGGAAGCGTTGCCCTAATTCAGTTACGCCTGCTTCGGCTAATAAAAAGTCTAATCGTGAAATAATAGAACTGGCCACACGGCTACACCACCAAACCATGGGCAGACGCCCTTCTTGTTCACTTAAATAAGATGTAGCCGCTGAAGCCAAGAACGACCAACCGCTGTTCATTTTCGCGTTGGAATCAAAGTCTTCGCTCAGCGCAGCCTGCATCACTTTATGAACATTATCTAGCGTCACACCGCTTTGTGGGGTCCCGCTAACATCAAACAATTCAACAGCCGTTTTCACCGCCATATCGCGCCACTCTTTGTCCCATGGCAGAGAGCTACTGGTGATATTTGAACCCGCATCCACTGACTTGGCGAGTTCAGTAGCTCGGTAATAAAGCGGGTCAATGGCTGCGTGATATAAGGCATAGCCAATACGGGGTTTTGGCCAAAAGAAGCTAACCAGTCGATCATGCCAGCCTGCAACAGCATCGCCTACCGGCTGTTTTAAATAAATCGGCTGGTGTGGCGCGTCATCGATCCACAACACCAACGCTTTAAGAAATTCTTCATCGCTCGCATCAGCACTCGGTACGTACGGCGGATAAGTATCCTCGCCTATCAGCTCGATACCTTGATCATCTAGAACGACCGGGTCACTGGACGGCGCTTCAATATCGGCCTGAACACGAGCCTCAGCATAATTCATAAAGTCGTCTTGCACTGCAAAGGCAAGACTATCCCAGTATTTCACAGCGTGCTCGGTTAAACAGACTGCCGTAACTTCGTCACCATCATCATTACTGAAACTGGTAAGCTCTAACCATTTTGAATATCGATTAACCAAGTCAGGGCTAACTTGTGACGTGTTGCGAAAAGCCCAGGGCACCATCATTCGAGCTAAGACCTCAAGGCTAAAACGTTTTTGCTGGCGAATAAGCTCACTTAATGAATCTGAGCTTTTGCCCAAAGGCATTTTCCCGAACTTCCATTGTTGCGGATGTTCTGAAAAGCGCTTAAACCAAACCTTCCAGCCCGCGATAAACATGGTGGGAGTGATGGAAAAGTCATCGGCGTGTTCAAAACTGATGTTCATACAGACCTAAGTGATTGCTTTTACGGTTGATTATCATACCTTATCCAGAATCATTGTTCTGTGCAAATACTTGTGCAAATACTATTAAGAACTAGCCAAGCTCGCTATAATTCGCCAGCGACAATCGCCCAAAGCCTGACGAGACTGAATACCCCCTAAAGGGTATCAGTAGGATCGTGATGCTAAAGAAAGTACTGACGTTAAAGAGTTGTGATGCTAATAAAGTTACCTGAGTTAAAGCAAAAGTCGAACTTCATCAACCACTGGCAAGGCTTTGCCGGCTCCAGCCGAGCCTTGGCCATCGCTGAACAAGCGAAGCAGGCCGATCAGCCGATCGTGGTGATTTGTAATGACGCCCCTCAGGTGTGGCACCTGCAACAAGAAATTGAGTACTTCTTGGGAAAGAGCCACTCAGACGAGTCGCCAGAATTGCCCGTATTCAGCTTTCCTGACTGGGAAACTTTGCCTTACGACAACTTTAGTCCTCATCAGGATATCGTTTCTCAGCGCCTTTTAACCCTGTACCAATTACCGAGGCTTAAGCAAGGCATCGTTTTAATTAGCGTCAGCACCCTACTGCTGAAGCTTCCTCCGCGTGAATATATTGAACAAAACAGCCTTGTGATGCATACCGGGCAAGAACTTGATATGCATGAAGTCCGAAGCCTATTCGAACAACACGGCTACAACGCCGTGAACCAAGTCTATTCTCATGGCGAATTCGCGGTTCGTGGCTCGATTCTCGACGTGTTCCCCATGGGCTCTGACAAACCTTTGCGGATTGACTTTTTTGATGATGAAATCGATACCATCCGCTACTTCGATCCAGAGAGTCAGTTATCGGAAGATACTCTCAATAACTTTGAGCTATTACCCGCTAAAGAATTTCCGCTCGACAAAGATGGTATCGAAGCTTTCCGCCAAAACTTCCGTCGCACTTTTGATGTTAACCTGCAAAAAGTTTGGCTTTATCAAGAAGTCAGTAACGGCAATGCCCCAGCGGGTATCGAGTATTACCTCACTTTATTTTTCAATGAGGTAGATACACTATTTAATTATTTACCTGAACAAAGCATTTTGTGTTCTTTAGGTAATCATGATCAGGCTATCACTGATTACTGGGCCGAAATCACAGAGCGTTACGAGCAACGTCGTCATGACGTGGAGCGTCCGATTTTAGAGCCTAAGCAGCTGTATTTAGTGGAAGATGAATTAAATACGCTACTTAAAGAGACCGTAAGGGTTCGACTCGAACCCTCGTCGCCTGACAAAAAGCAGGTCACAGCTCCTGTACCGATGATGCCAATTGAACACAAGGCGACCGATCCAGCGCACCACTTACGCAACTTCCTACATCACTGGCAGGGGCAAACTCTGATCGCCACAGAATCGCCGGGACGACGAGAAGCATTAAAAGACTTACTGGAACGCCATGATATTCACACCACCGTTTCCGCAAGTTGGAAAGACTCTGCAGGCGCACTAAAAAGCGACGTGATTGAAATTGGCGTAGCGCCACTGACCCAAGGCTTTGTCGTCGATAAACTTGCCGTAGTCACCGAGATGGAGCTATTTGGTGAGCAGGCAATTCAGCGACGTAGTTCTGAGCGCGATCAAAAGCCTTCGGTTCAAGCTGAAGACGTTATACGCAATCTGGCAGAACTGAAAGAAGGCGATCCTGTGGTTCACGTTGAGCAAGGTATTGGGCGTTATCGCGGCCTGGAAAAACTTGCTAGCGGTGATTTGGAGGCCGAATACTTAATGATTGAGTACTCCGGCGGCGACAAACTCTATATCCCCGTTCAATCGTTACACCTCATCAGTCGTTATTCTGGGACTAACCCAGAACTCGCGCCGTGGCATAAGCTCGGCACCGAAACCTGGGATAAAGCTAAGACCAAAGCAGCCGAGAAAGCTCGTGATGTGGCTGCTGAGCTGCTAGATGTTTACGCCAGACGCGAGGCCAAAGAAGGTCACCCCTACAGTTTGGATGAAGCTGAATATAACCGTTTTAGCAGTGAGTTCCGCTTTGATGAAACGCCAGATCAGGTAACCGCCATCAACTCACTCATTCGTGATATGACGGCACCACAACCTATGGACCGCTTGGTCTGCGGCGATGTAGGTTTTGGTAAAACCGAAGTCGCGCTACGAGCTGCATTCATCGCAGCACACGCTGGCAAGCAAGTTGCAGTACTGGTACCGACCACCCTGCTCGCCCAGCAGCACTTTGAGACCTTTAGCGATCGCTTTGCAGATTGGCCCATTAAAATCGCCGCTTTATCACGATTCGCCACGGCTAAAGAAATCAAAGAAACATTAGCAGGACTTGAAAACGGTACCGTTGATATTGTGATCGGAACCCATAAAATTATTCAACAAGACGTAAAATTTAAGCGACTTGGCTTACTGATTATTGATGAAGAGCACCGTTTTGGGGTGCGTCAAAAAGAACAACTTAAAAAATTCCGAGCTGAAGTCGATATTTTAACGCTAACGGCGACGCCTATCCCGAGAACCCTGAACATGTCGATGTCGGGGATGCGTGACCTATCAATTATCGCCACGCCACCCGCTAAGCGCTTATCGGTAAAGACCTTTGTCAGGGAACACAATAAACCATTGATTCGTGAAGCGGTGTTACGTGAGATTTTGCGTGGTGGTCAAGTCTACTTCCTGCACAACAGCGTCGAAAGTATTGAGCGCACCGTTCGCGAGCTTGAAGAGTTACTGCCCGAGGCACGCATTCATTATGCCCACGGCCAGATGCGCGAGCGAGAGCTGGAACAAGTCATGCGCGATTTTTATCACCAGCGCTTCAACCTACTGGTTTGTACCACTATCGTTGAGACTGGAATTGATAACCCTAATGCCAACACCATGATTATCGACCGAGCAGACAAGTTCGGTCTTGCCCAGTTGCACCAACTGCGTGGCCGTGTTGGACGCTCGCATCACCAGGCCTACGCTTACCTCTTAACGCCTGCCGAGAGAAAAATTACCAAAGATGCTGAAAAGCGCTTGGACGCGATTGCTTCTCTGGAAGACTTAGGTGCAGGGTTTACGCTAGCAACCCATGACCTTGAGATTCGTGGCGCCGGAGAATTGCTTGGTGAAGAGCAGTCTGGGCAAATGCAGGCGGTCGGTTTTACCCTCTTCATGGATATGCTTGAGCAAGCCATTAAAGATATAAAAGAAGGAAAAGAGCCTAGCTTGCAACAGAGTCTCAATCAAAAGACAGAAGTGGAACTTGGGGTTTCGGCAATTATTCCCGACGACTATATTGGCGATGTCGCTACACGCTTGTCTTTATATAAACGGATCGCCAGCGCAAAGTCCAAAGATGAATTAGATGCCTTACAAATCGAGTTTATCGATCGTTTTGGGTTGTTGCCTGATGAGTTAAAGAATCTGTTTGCTATTAATGAACTGATACTCGAAGCTCAACCATTAGGAATCAGCAAAATTGACTTAGTACATTCTGGCGTTCGTATGCGCTTTAATCAGGATAGCTCCATCGATCCAACCAAGCTGATTAAAATGATTCAAATGAACCCAGCGCTGTATCGCTTTGAGCAAAACGTTATCCTGAAGATTCTGACCGAAGAGGAAGAGTTGAAGCCTTTACTCAAAGCTATTCGGTTGGTCTTTGAGAAGCTCCAATAACGCAATTTGCGCTGGGCAATGACAAAAATCATGTTAAACTCATGTCACACTCTGGGGTTAACAACCAATATTATAAATAGAGATGAACTATAAATTTTCTAAATATTTCATAGGCTTGTCTTTGCTGCTTGCCTCTTTTAGCTTGACCGCACAAACTATTTTTGATGTCGAGCTCGTATTCTTCAAGCGCCTCGATCAACTGCATTTGCAGGGGCAACCCGAGCCGATTCCACTTGAGGACGATGACGTAGAGTTTATGCTTTCCGAGAATAACTCGATGCTGCCTGAAGGTTACAGCCTTCTCGCTCGCAAAGAGCAACAGCTAGAGGGCGTGTATAACCGATTACGTTCTAGCCCCGGCATGCGTCCACTGCTTCACCTCGGCTGGCGCCAAGAACTACAGGACAAGGCTGACACACCTTGGTTAAGCTTTAACCTTAACGACGCCCCAGATCAAGAAGGGTTAGAAGGTTTCAATGGCATTATTCGCTTAAGCCGAAACCAAGGACTTGTTCTAGAAAGCCAAGTGGTCGGCTACAAAGAACCTGCAACAACGTTCTCTCAAGACGAATCGCTGAGTAATGATCCAACAGAGCAGGAGCCGGCTCTAGAACTCCCTTTCAATAATCAAGAAAATAGCTCTGAAGAAAACAGTAACGAGGATAGCCTCGAAACAGTTGAAAACGGCGTGGCGACTAATGTCCAGACTGAAAACAATGATTTTGAAGAAAATATGCAAATTCCTGACGAGCTAAGCGGTTTCTTTGAAATGTCAGAGACAATAAAGGTCAAACTAGGCAAACTGTATTACATCGATCACCCAACCATGGGATTACTAATTAAAGTCACGCCGTATCAAGCCAGTCTTGAAGAGCAGAAAGCTTTAAATTAACCCCAAAACATCATCAAGCCAAAAGGATACTTTATGAGTAACATTATTGTGTTAGGTGCTGGTATGGTAGGAAGTGTCATCGCCAGAGATCTTTCTGAGAAACATGACGTCACTATTGCCGACATTGAGCCACAAACATTAAAGCTACTCAAAAAACGACTTCCATCAATCAATACTGAAGAAGTCAACGCACTGGATGCAGAAGCGTTAAACAATCTTTTACAACCCTTCGATATCGTGATTTGCGCAGTCCCCGGCAACTTGGGCTTTAAAGTCCTAAAAAATGTGATCGAAGCTGGAAAGAATGTAGTAGATATATCGTTCGCCGAAGAGAACTGTCTCGAACTCGATTACTTAGCAAAAAAGAACAATGTGACCGCGGTTATAGACTGCGGCGTTGCTCCTGGTATGGATAACCTCCTCCTAGGCTTTCTCAATACCAAAATCGAGGTTACTGACTTTGAGTGTTTTGTTGGCGGTTTACCAAAAACTCGTAGCAAGCCGTTCGAATACAAAGCTCCTTTCTCGCCTTTAGACGTTATCGCTGAATACGTTCGTCCCGTACATTACTTCGAGAATGGACGTGAACTCGTCAAAGAGCCGTTAACCGATCGTGAGCTGGTTGAATTTGACCGAATTGGTACTTTAGAAGCTTTTAATACTGATGGCCTTCGTAGCTTGATCTACACCATGAGTCATATTCCTAATATGAAAGAAAAAACGCTACGTTATCCTGGCCATGTCGAAGCTATTCGTACATTAAAACACAGCGGATTTTTTGACCAAGAACCGGTTACGGTCAATGGTATGGAAGTTAGCCCATTAGAATTTACTTCAAAAGTTCTGATTAATGAGTGGAAGCTTAAACGTAAAGAAGAAGAGTTCACCATCATGCGCGTTAACATCCGTGGCATTGAAAGCGGTAAACGCAAAGAATATATTTATGATCTGTATGACGAATACGACAGCATCAAGCAAGAAACCTCTATGGCAAGAACCACAGGCTTTACCGCCAATGCAGTAGCCAGCCTGATATTGAAAGATAAGTTTAATAAGATTGGGGTTTATGCACCTGAACATATCGGTGGGCACACAGATTGTTGCAAAACGGTGATTGACTACATGGAAGAACGTAAAGTACGGTATCGCCTAGAAGTGAATAGCTTGGATTAAACCAAGTCTCAAGAATTATAAGGAGTTTTATGAAACCACTTAGCGAAGAACGTGTTGAAGAAATTAAAGAGCATTTCAAGTTCTTTGATCGCGATGACAACGGACGAATTGATGTTGATGAATTTGGAGAGTTACTACAGGTGCTCTCTCCCGACTCTGGAACGGAGCAGATTCACGAAGGCTTCTCTTTAATTGACACTGATGGTAGCGGTTACATTGAGTTTGAGGAGTTTTTGACTTGGTGGAAAACCTGCTGGTGGGAGTTTTAACCCACACAAAAACTAATGCATCCTCTCTAATGATTTATGTTGGAGAGGATCTTTTAGCCTTACCACCCTCCTATGCTTCATATCCCATAAATTGCTCACCATTCGGCCAAGCATAAATTATTCTTATCAGAAACTTTACTTCCATAGAGTTTACTTGCAAAACTTGTCCGACCAGAAGCGTCATTGATTAATCTTTAACCAACCCTGCCAAAATATACTGGCGAAAACACTGCTCTGGTGGTAAGGTTGCTGCGCAAAATTGAGATACGAGAATGATTATTTTTAATGCATCCACGTATTAACCGAATTAGGGGTTTGTATGAATTTTTTGAACGAGTTAGGTATTGAAGACATCAACCAATCTGCGAGTTGGGGTGAAGGCTATACTGATACTCAAGATGCCGGTGTTATTGAGTCCATTAACCCAGCTACAGGCGAGCTTATTGCAAAAGTTAACGCAACGTCTGAGAAAGATTACGACAAAGTTATGCAGCAAGCGGAACAAGCTTTCGCTGAATGGCGCATGGTCCCTGCCCCTGTTCGTGGCGAGTTAGTTCGCCAAATGGCTGACGCATTGCGTGAGCACAAAGACGCCCTTGGTAGCCTAGTTAGCGCCGAAATGGGCAAAATTAAAGCTGAAGGTGATGGTGAAGTTCAGGAAATGATCGACATGGCAGACTTTGCCGTCGGCCAATCTCGTATGCTCTACGGCAAAACCATGCATTCTGAACGCCCTGAGCATCGCATGTATGAACAATGGCACCCTCTTGGTGTTACGGGAGTCATATCTGCCTTCAACTTCCCGGTAGCTGTCTGGTCTTGGAACGCCTTTGTGGCCGCTGTTTGCGGCAACACTGTGGTGTGGAAGCCATCACCGAAAACACCACTGACTGGTGTTGCAGTACAGAATATTTGTAATAAGGTGCTTGAAAAGAACGGTTATAAGGGCATCTTCTGCTTATTTATTGACGGTGAAGAAAACAAGCTGTCGCAGAAATTTATTGAAGACCAGCGCGTTAAGAAAATGTCGTTCACTGGCTCCAGCGAAGTTGGTCGCATGGTCGGCATGAAAGTTGCTGAGCGTATGGGTAAGTCGCTTCTTGAGCTGTCTGGTAATAATGCCCTAATCCTTGATGAAACGGCGGATCTCGACTTGGCAGTGCCAGCTGTTGTTTTCGGTGCTGTCGGCACTGCAGGACAACGTTGCACATCGACGCGTCGTTTAATTGTGCATAAGAGCGTTGCTGATGAAGTCATACCAACCATTGCAAATGCTTATCAGCAAGTTAAAATCGGCAACCCATTAGACTCAGACACCTTAATGGGCCCGCTGATTGATGAACAAGCAGTTCAAAATTTTGAAAATACTATTGCTAAGGCAAAAGAAGCCGGCGGCGAAGTATTAGCTGGCGGTAAAAGAGTCGATGGCAAAGGTCATTTTGTTGAGCCTACCTTTATACGTGCAGAAAACCACTGGGACATTGTTCAAACAGAAACTTTTGCCCCGATTCTGTATGTAATGACGTACGACACAATTGACGAAGCTTTAGCCATGCAGAACCACTCTAAAGCAGGCCTTTCATCAGCAATCTTTACGCGAGATATAAAAAATGCGGAAAGATTTTTGTCAGCAGTTGGTTCTGACTGTGGTATTGCAAACGTTAATATCGGCACTTCCGGTGCTGAGATTGGCGGTGCTTTCGGCGGCGAAAAAGAGACTGGTGGCGGACGTGAAGCTGGCTCTGATGCTTGGAAAGCTTACATGCGTCGTCAGACAAACACGATTTTCTGGGGAGATACTCCAGTACTCGCTCAAGGCATTAAGTTCGACTTGGGCTAACGATTTCTTTTGATGCCACACGCTTGTGTTGTGGCTTTTGTTTTTTCCTTTTGATAGGAGTTTTTTATGGCGGTTTTTAACCTTCGCGCCTATGACGATCACGAACAAATCGTATTTTGCCGTGACGTAGAGTCAGGGCTTAAAGCAATTATTTGTGTCCACAATACTAACCTTGGCCCTGCGGTCGGTGGCTGTCGTATGTGGGATTATAATTCTGATGAAGGCGCATTGATCGACGCACTTCGCCTTTCACGAGGCATGACGTATAAAAATGCTATGGCTGGCCTTAATATGGGCGGCGGCAAATCAGTGATTATTGGTAACTCTAAGACTATGAAGTCTGAAGAGTTGTTCCGTGCTTTCGGACGTTTTGTCGATAAGCTAAGCGGTAAGTACATCACAGCTGAAGACGTGGGCATTAACCCACAAGACATGGCTGTAGTGAACAAAGAAACGGACCACGTACTAGGTCTTGAAGGTAAGTCTGGTGACCCTTCTCCTGTTACAGCTTATGGTGTATTCACTGGTCTTAAAGCGGCAGTCAACCACCGTTTAGGCCGTGATGACCTGGATGGCTTGAAAGTATCTGTTCAAGGATTAGGTCATGTGGGTTATTACCTGTGCCGTCATTTGCACGAGCAAGGTGCGAAGCTTGTGGTTACTGATATCAATAAAGAAAGCGTTGATCGCGTGGTTGATGAGTTCGGTGCTACCGCAGTAGACACTGATGACATCTATCATCAAGAAGTAGACGTTTACGCTCCTTGTGCACTAGGCGCTACTATTAACGATAATACGCTTCCTAAGATTCAAGCTTCAGTTATTGCTGGTGCTGCGAATAACCAGCTTGCTGAAGATCGTCACGGTGATATCTTGATGCAAAAAGGCATCTTGTATGCGCCTGACTACGTCATCAATGCTGGCGGTATCATCAATGTTTCATTTGAAGAAAGCTATGACCAAGCGGCTGCGCTGAAGAAAGTCGATGAAATCTATGGCACATTGACTGAAGTGTTCGATGCATCGAAATCATCAGGCCGTCCGACTAACGTCATTGCAGACGAAATCGCACGTCAACGTGTAGCGGACGCTAAAAAGTAACACCGAGAATTCTTTCTCATAAAAAAAGCGAGCTTATAGCTCGCTTTTTTGTTTTAAAACCTTATAAAACTGGCTCTTTAGTCAATCGCATACTGGAAATACATACGATAAGCCGTTGACCAGATTGGGAACTCTACTTGCATCAAGAAACAGGTATATTCATCACGGTCACATTGAGACATCGAGAAAAGTTCATCGACTAATTCATTAGCCATTGGATAACCAAGTTTTTGGCTAAAATCATCATTAGGTCCCGCTAAACCAAGATCTGCTTCATCATGGAATCGATCAAACCACAAAGAGTCTGGGCTATTGATAATATTAATCAACTGAGATCCACTAGAATAAATCCCCGCGTTCGCCACACTTCTCATTGCATACTTTTTGTCTAAAAAGCACATGATGTACAAGTTTTTAGTTGGATATCGAGTATGCGCGCCCATGCAGCTAGCTTTTTTACCACCATGGAATGGACCTAACTGCTCTTTCGGATAATTCTTAATAACGCCGATGTTGGTTTCTGAGTTTTTATCCGTTTCAGTCGGTACCACCATCCAGTTTTCGCCATGGGTGAAGTCTTTAATGTGGTCTATGATTGAAGGGCTGGTTAACTCGCGAATCAGAGAGACATAGCTTAAGTCATCTCCCTTTTGCTCGCCTTGAGAAATAATATCAGGCTTTTCGAAGTCTACGGTATTTTCGCCTGGCACGACTGGAACCATGACCGGTCTCGAGTTCTCAGAGGCGCGACAACCTTCGTAATAACTTAACGTAAACTGCTGAAGATATTTGGAGTCATGATCATTTTCTTTGATGATGCATGCAAAAAATGAGCTTTCCATCGACTCACCAGTAACCATTTTAGCCGCCTCATAAAGTGCGGCACGGCCATCGCGTTTAGAACCGGTGCTCTCGGTGCTTGCCGAATTGGAATCTTGTATTAATTTTTTAAGTGCCGAATGGCTTCGTGAGTATTCGTAAATTAGGTTTTCAAAACGTTGAACTACCGCTCTCGCCTCATCCACTAATTTAGGATTGATGCTCTTTTCTTCCGCTAAGTCAATAAAGCCTTTTAAGCCAGCTGGTCCAGGAAGTGAATTAACCACCTCTAGACCGTCTACAGCTTTATTAATCGTCTCTACCATTCTTTGACAGGTAGACTTGTTAGCGGTCAACCACTTCGACATACCTGTGATGGTTTTAGCATGATTAGGAAAATCTTCTACAAGATTCGCTAAACCATTTTTAATGCGTTCTCCTTCACGCCCAATAAGGGATAGTTCCTTACGAGATAAAGTCTTACTCACGGTTTTCTCCACTCAAGATTAAAGCAAATATGCATCAACTGCGTCATTATTGCACAATCCTTGATTTACCTCACATTTTTTTTATCTGATTATGTAAGAGAATGTCTCTCAATATAACAAAAAAATGCGAATTCACCCCAGTTTAGCCATCTGAGCCTCTAAATAAAGTAATCTGTGACCATCAACTTGGTCATAACGACTACTGCCTTAAAGGTGTAAAGAATACTGACACAACAACAGGGACTAAATATATCTGAAACGACGGTTTCTTGCTAGTGCAATTAAATCTTTTTACTAAGCGTTACATTATAGCTATCCTCAACCAAGGTTCTGATTGTTTTTTATACAGATTTAATGCAAAAAGTATTGCATTTCCAGCAAAAAAGCGTATAAAGCACAGTCTAAATTGTGCTGGTTAATGATGCTCAAAACATAGCGTTTTACACTTGAGCAAACGCGTTGATAACTTATTGAATTACATCAACATTTAGCCTGCTCAGTAGGTCTGGGAAGTTTCTGTCGTTACGCCCCCAGAAAATACATACATAAAGCTTGTTTATGGCTTCCCCATGAGAGGAGATTAAAGAAGTGTATAAAGACTTCGACTATAACCAAGAGATTGATCCTACTGGCGCAACAGACACTCAGTGGCCTTCTTTTAAGAATGTTAATGAGAACGATGAGCGAAACGATCATTTCATACAACGTGATGGCAAGCAGTTTGCCGGTACGCACCTGATCATTGATTTGTGGGGCGCTTCTAAACTTGACGATTTACACGTCATGGAGCAGGCCTTTCGTGAAGCTGTGATCGAATGTGGCGCTACCCTGCTTCATATTCACATGCACCACTTTACCCCGAACGGCGGTATTTCAGGTGTTGCTGTGCTTGCTGAATCTCACATCAGTGTTCACACATGGCCTGAGCGCGACTATGCTGCGTTTGACGTCTTTATGTGTGGTGATGCAGAACCTCATAAAGCGACGGAAATCCTGCGCAAAGCCTTTTTACCTTCAGAAGTGTCGGTAAAAGAAATCTTGCGTGGCGAAGTCCATAATTAATCGACATTAAGCTAATTCTAAGTAACGGATAAGTGCCGCTATGAGCAAACGGTTTATTGAAACACTGTATAAAACCTATGGGCAGAGTTTTATTGTCGACGAAATACTGTTCGAGAGTAAAACTGACCACCAACACCTGATCATTTTTAACAATGAGCAGTTCGGCCGCGTTATGGCTTTGGATGGCGTGATTCAGACCACGGAAAAAGATGAGTTCATCTATCATGAGATGTTAACTCATGTGCCTTTGTTTGCTCATGGCAATGCCAAGCGAGTCTTAATCATTGGCGGCGGTGACGGTGGTATTTTGCGCGAAGTTCTACGCCACCCTGAAGTTGAGCACGTGACCATGGTCGAAATTGATCAAGCCGTAGTCGACATGTGCAAAAAATACTTCCCGAAACATTCGGACGGCGCTTTTGATGATCCGCGCGTGGATTTAGTGATTGATGATGGCGTTGACTTCATTGTTAACAATGCTCTTGATCAAAGTAGCGAACCATACGACGTTATTATTTCTGACTCTACCGACCCTGAGGGGCCTGGTGAAGTATTGTTTAGCTCTAGATTTTATCAAGGCTGTAAAAACAGCCTGAGTGACGGCGGTATTTTAGCCACTCAGAACGGCGTCAGCTTCATGCAAATTGATGAAGTCAAAACCACGTTCAATCGTTTTGAAGGCTTATTCAACGATCGTTGGTTTTATGCAGCGCCAGTGCCGACCTATATTGGCGGCATTATGACACTAGCCTGGGGCACGGATAATGAAGCCTTGCGTCAACAGTCGGTAGAGGAAATACGCGAACGATTTACACAGAGCAACATCAAGACCCGGTATTACACGCCGGAGCTTCATGTCGCCAGCTTTGCTTTACCCCAATATGTCGTCGATGTACTCAAGTAACCTCACGACAAAGGTCAAACAAGGCGGGCTTCTAGCACCGCCTTTTTTGTGCCTGTATTTTTTGTAATAACAAGTAATAGTTAACAAAGATTCCTTAACAAGAGACTGGGTTTACCCTATTTTATCAATACACTAGCCTTTATACTGTGGACAACACGCGGCTAGATTGAACGGAGACATAACAGCGAATGACTGTTCAAACAAACGATTGGTCGATCGAGCAAGCACGCTCGTTTTATAACCTTCCTTATTGGAGTGATGGTTATTTTGATCTTAACAATGATGGTGAGTTAACGGTGTCTCCTGACAAGAGTCGCGCGGAGCTGACCTTTTCCTTGTCGTCTGTGTGCAAAGAATTACAGAGTCGCGGTTTTCAAATGCCCGCCCTGCTTCGCTTTGGCGATATCGTGCATAATCGCGTCAACAGCTTGTGCCAAGCGTTTAATCAGGCCATCAGCGAACTAGAATACAACGGCAAATATACGGTGTGTTACCCGATTAAGGTTAACCAGCAACGTCGTGTGGTCGAAGAAATCGTCAAAAGCCAAGCCAGTATCAGCAAAGAGGCCAAGCAAATCGGCCTTGAAGCAGGTAGTAAGCCTGAGCTAATGGCTGTTTTGGCCATGTCTGAAAACACCAACTCAACGATTGTGTGTAATGGCTATAAAGATCGTGAATATATCCGTGCGGCTTTGATAGGCTCAGAGCTAGGCCACAAAGTTTATATTGTGATTGAAAAGCTTTCTGAGTTGCACCTTCTTCTGGAAGAAGCTGAAGGTATGGGTATAAAGCCGACCATTGGCGTGCGTGCCCGCTTAGCGTCTAAGGGTGAGTCGAAATGGCAAACCTCCGGTGGTGATCATTCTAAATTTGGGTTATCCGCCAGCCAGATTCTTCGCTTGGTTGAGACATTACAAGAACACCAGCAACTGGATATTTTCCAGTTGCTACACTTCCACTTAGGTTCGCAAATCACCTCGATTCACGACATCCGCAATGCGCTGAAAGAATGTGCGCGTTTTTATGCTGAGTTACATAAACTGGGCGTGCCGATTACCACGGTCGATGTTGGCGGCGGCTTAGGTGTTGATTACGAAGGTACACACAGCCAAAGCCACTGCTCGATGAACTATACACTCGAAGAATACGCTTACAACGTGGTCAACGGGTTCTATGAAGTCGCCGCTCAGCAAAATCTGCCACACCCGAATATTATTACCGAGTCTGGTCGAGCCTTAACGGCCCATCATGCAGTATTAATCGCCAACGTGATCGATGCTGAGTCGCCAACAAAGCATCAAGTTGATGCGCCTAGCGACGAGGCTCCAACCGTCCTACAGCATCTATGGACAACCTATCAGGAAGTATTGTCCGGCGATAATGATCGCTTAATACAGGCGCATCATGAGGCTGGTTATTACTTAAACGAAGCGCAAGGCATGTTTAGTCACCAAGTACTCAGTCTTGGCGATCGAGCTGTGGCTGAGCGTTTACATCGCTTGATTTTATTAACCATTAAGCAGCGTTTACAGCCAGAAACTCAGGAACAAGAGAATATACTGTCTGGTTTGAATGAGCAGTTAGCGAGTAAGTATTTCGTTAACTTCTCGATTTTCCAGTCGCTTCCAGATGCTTGGGCCATTGATCAAATCTTCCCTGTTATGCCGCTAAAAGGCTTGCATGAAGAACCGACTGAAAGTGCCATTATTCAAGACATTACTTGTGACAGTGATGGCTTATTGGAACAGTACGTCAATAATCATGGCATTACTCCAACCATCCAGCTACCCGAGTACCAGCATGGTGAAGAATACCTCTTGGGCTTCTTCCTAGTCGGTGCGTACCAAGAAATCCTTGGGGATATGCATAATCTGTTTGGCGATACACACACCATTGATTTGCGTGTTGCTGATAATGGCGAGCTAGAAATCTACAATACGGATTACGGCTCTGGGGTTGATGAGCTTTTAGATTATGTCGATTTTGATGCAAAATCATTACTGGAGTCTTACCGTCGCCAGTTAAAAGCTAGCGAATTAGAACTCACACAACAGCGCCAATACCTCGCCGAACTGCGCGAAGGTATTTATGGTTACAGTTATCTTGAAGACTAGCTATAGAAGATAGTTAGCAGATTAAGGAAAGACATGAGTCAATTAACGAAACGCCGCTGGCCAGCAGAATGGGAAAAGCACCAAGCCACTTGGATGGCTTGGCCTTGCCGCGAAGAAATCTGGAGCAATGGCTTAGAAAAAGCGCGTCACGCTTTTGCAAAGGTAGCCAATACCATTTCCGAGTATGAGCCTGTTAATATGATTGTACGTGCTGAGGATGCCCCTTCAGCACAAAAACTTCTAAACTCAGATATAGAGATCCACTTTTTTGACCTTGATGATAGTTGGGCTCGTGATATTTCGCCGCTATGGGTCGAAGAACAGTTAGATGGTGCTGAACATTCTCTAGCGTTGAAGTTTATCTTTAACGCTTGGGGTAACAAATTTGAATCTTACGCACACGATGCCAAGGTTGCTGAGCACATTACCCAAATCGCGCACTCTAAAGTCGAAACGCATGACGTTGTGCTCGAAGGTGGCTCTATTCATGGCAATGGTCAAGGAACCTTGTTGACGACCAAAGAGTGTTTATTGAATCCAAAACGTAACCCACAGTTGAGCCAAGATGATATCGAGTCATTCTTACTTAAGACCTTTGGCGCCAAAGCCGTTATTTGGCTCAATAAAGGACTGTATGGTGATGTCGATACTGACGGTCATATTGATAATATCGCCTGCTTTGTGGATGATAAAACAGTTCTTACACAAAGCACAGATGACCGCGACAGCGAAAACTTTGATATTTACCACGAGAACCGCGAAATTATTAAAGACGCTGGTATGGAGTTAATCGAAATTCCAGAGCCAGATGCTCGATATAGTGATGGGCAGCGTGTGCCTCTATCTTATATCAACTATTATATTGCCAATGATTTAGTTGTTCTGCCCTCTTTTGGGTGCAAGCAAGATCAGGCGGCTATGTCAATCTTAAGGAACTTATACCCTAAGCGTGATATTAAGCAACTTGATGCCAATGAAATCTTAGTAGGCGGCGGTGGGATTCACTGTATCACCATGCAACAGCCGCTAATTAAAAGCTCTTAACGTGAGATAACATCATGCGAAACGTAACTTTTGCTGCCAGCCAATTCGCCGTCACTGATAACTTTGACGAGAACTTGAGTCTCGGCGAGTCGCTAATCAGAGAAGCTGCGTCACAAGGCGCACAGGCTATATTATTACAAGAACTCTTCGCGGGCTTTTACTGGTGCAAAGACCAAGACCCGAAGTATTTTGACTGGGCTGAGCCTTTTGACAGCAGTAAAGTATTACAGCACTTTTCTAAACTTGCCAAAGAACTTGGTGTGGTATTGCCCATTAGCTACTTTGAGAAATCAGGCAATGCTCACTTTAATTCACTGGCCATGATTGATGCCGATGGCACTATTTTAGACAACTATCGTAAAGCTCATATTCCCGACGGCCCTGGCTATCAAGAGAAGTTTTACTTTAGCCCTGGTGATACAGGCTTTAAGGTATGGGAGACTAAATTTGGTCGTTTAGGTGCAGCTATCTGCTGGGATCAGTGGTTTCCAGAAACGGCCAGAGTGCTAGCGTTAAAAGGTGCAGAAGCTATCTTCTACCCCACGGCGATTGGCAGCGAGCCGCAAGATCCCGAGTGGGATTCTCGACGCCACTGGCAACGCGTTATGCAAGGTCATAGTGGCGCCAACATGGTGCCGGTAATTGCTTCCAACCGTATCGGTACAGAGCAAGGTGAAGCCTGCGATATCACCTTCTACGGCTCATCATTTATTACGGATAACTTTGGCGAAAAAGTTCAAGAAATGGACAAAACGTCTCAAGGCATTATTATACAAGAGTTTGGTTTAGATTTACTGGCTAAACAGCGTTCCAGCTGGGGCTTGTTTAGAGATCGACGCCCAGAGCATTATCAAAGAATCACATCACTTTAGTTAAATTCGTCATTCCCGCGCACGTGGGAATGACGATATTATTAATGATAGCAATTATCTAGTAGCAGCAATTATTTCACCTGCCACAACTCGATCTTGTTACCTTCAGGATCCATAAACCACGCAAAAATACCCATCTCATCTTCACAAGGCTCACCAACTAATTTGCCGCCGGCCTTCTCGACCTGCTGTAAACACTGATGAATATCATCCACGATAAAATTCAACATAAATGCTTTATCAGAAGGCTCAAAGTAATCCGTATCCTCTTTAAAAGGCCCCCAAACGGTACAAGCTTTCTCAGGTGCATCTTTTTGTAAGAAATGCGAGCCGCCATAACTTGGATCGATACTAAAGCCCAAAGTATCTTTATACCACTTGCCTAACGCGTCTCGATCCTTAGACTTAAAGAAAACGCCACCAATACCGACAACTTTACCCATACTAATCTTCCTCAGTCATTAGACGTTCTACCGTCGCTTGATCAACACCATTGATGACATTGCTATAACCCAATTGATTTAATGTTGCTTTAGCTTTACCCGCACGGTTCCCACTTCGGCAGTAAACCACCACAAGTTGGTCTTTATCAAAATCTAATTCTGTAGCACGTTCAGAAATTTCATCATAGGGAATATGAGTTGCTTGTGGATAGTGGCCACTATCGAACTCCTGCTGGGTCCGAACATCCATGACCACAGCGCCACTAAGTTCTTCGCCCTCCATTACAATAAAGTGTGCCTTATAACTGGCGGGGTTAATTTTAATATTCGTTGCTGGATAGGGTTTCAAGAAGCCTAACTGTACTGTCATATCTTGAATTTGCAGACTCTTCTTAGAATCAGCTCCACCAATCGTCATCACTTTCTGAATAGGCGTTTCATCCAGAGTGTAATTGACAACAACTTCCGCACTTCCCTGATGAATACACTGGGCACCTTTAGGACATCGTGAGTCTTGCTTGACTCGCTCAAATTGAAACTCTACATCATTGAACAAAACTTTTTCACCAGCTTCTAAAGTAAAGTCTCTTGGCAGTTCAGAACTAGAAAAGTCAGAACTTTCCTCATCTAAACTATCGGCGCGACAGCCCAGGGTCACAAGGGCAATCACTAGAATCATCACTAAACGCTTTAAACTCATGGCGTTACTCCTTTATAAAAATCAATAAAAGCATTGTTGACGTTGAAAAAAGAAAAAGCAAGGAATGGCGTCCCCACCAGGACTCGAACCTGGAGCTTAGGCTTAGGAGGCCCATGATTTATCCAGTTAATCGATGGGGACGCAGAATGTTAAACACGTATCAAGTTTTACCGACTTAACAGCTACCGCTATTATATTCATAGGAAAGAAAAGATAAATGCTATCAATGAATATTTGCTACTAAGTAATCAATCAGTACCCGTAATTTAGGCGACATAAATCGGTTTTGCGGATATACCGCCCAAATTCCTTCTTCTGGAATCCGGTAAGTTTCGAGTAGCGGTATCAATTTATTATTATCTAAATACCGTCGAGTATAATAATCAGGGAGCTGAACAATACCAATACTTTTTAAGGCTGCTTGAGTTAATCCAAAACCACTGTTGTAACGTAAACTGCCACTAACTTTAATGTTCTTTTCTTTTCCATCAAGATTAAACCGCCAATAATCAAGCGTGCCTAGCAGACAGTTATGATTAGCAAGCTCCGATAAGGTATGAGGTGTTCCGTACTTTTCAATATAACGTGGCGAGGCACACACATAATTCGAGCGTTTGCTTAACTTTCTAGCCATTAATGTGGAATCTTTTAAATCACCAATCCTTATCGCTAGATCGTAGCCTTCTTCAACAATATCGATTCTTTTATTGGTTAAATAGGCGTCCACTTTGACATCTGGGTAATCAAGCACAAACTCATTAATCAGTGGCAAAATAACTTGCTCGCCATAAGTCACGGTTGCGGTAATTTTTATGGTTCCTTGGGGTTTGCTCTGTAAGTTCAGCAACTCGTCTTCCGCATGTTGCAAACCATCCAACACCGCCCTGCAATGTTGATAATAAACACTGCCTTCTTGCGTAATAGTTACCGTTCTTGTGGTTCGATACAGCAGTTTTACCCCAAGTCGAGCTTCAAGCTGGCTGATCTGCCGACTGACTTGAGCGGTTGATAAATCAAGTTTACGAGCTGCCGCTGTAAAGCTGCCCTCTTCTGCAACAGCGACAAATTCTGAGATTCCTTGCCACTTCATATTATTACCATATATTATTACATTTATGTAATAGTGATTTGATAAAATCGATATTATCATTATTCAGTAAACAAATATAATAAAGCCATCATTAATCATGAAGGAAATGTCATGTCGCAAGAATTTATCAAATCGAAAGCTGCTATTGCTTGGGAAGCAGGCAAACCACTCTCTATTGAAGAGGTGGATGTTATGCCACCTCAAAAAGGTGAAGTATTGGTCCGTATCGTCGCCACTGGCGTCTGTCACACCGACGCATTTACCTTATCGGGCGATGATCCAGAAGGTGTTTTTCCAAGTATTTTAGGCCACGAAGGCGGCGGTATCGTCGAACAAGTGGGCGAAGGCGTGACTAGCTTAGAAGTTGGCGATCATGTCATTCCGCTGTACACCGCAGAATGTGGCGAATGTAAGATGTGTCAATCTGGCAAAACTAACTTATGTTCCGCAGTTCGCGAAACTCAGGGCAAAGGCTTAATGCCAGACAGCACAACGCGTTTTTATAAAGATGGCAAGCCCATTTATCACTATATGGGCTGCTCTACTTTCTCTGAGTACACAGTATTGCCCGAAATCTCGCTGGCCAAAGTGAATAAAGAAGCGCCTCTTGAAGAAGTTTGTTTACTGGGCTGTGGCGTGACCACAGGCATGGGCGCCGTTATGAACACAGCTAAAGTCGAAGAAGGTGCCACAGTTGCTATTTTCGGTCTTGGCGGTATTGGTTTATCAGCCATCATTGGTGCTGAGATGGCGAAAGCTGAGCGGATTATCGCCATTGATATCAACGAAAGTAAGTTTGATCTGGCCAAAAAACTTGGTGCCACGGATTGCATTAACCCAAAAGACTACGACAAGCCAATTCAAGAGGTGATTGTTGAGCTGACTGATGGCGGCGTTGACTATTCATTCGAGTGTATTGGCAATGTTGATGTGATGCGCTCAGCCCTTGAGTGTTGCCATAAAGGCTGGGGCGAGTCGATCATCATTGGAGTCGCTGGTGCGGGTCAAGAAATATCCACACGCCCTTTCCAACTCGTTACTGGCCGAGTATGGAAAGGTACAGCTTTTGGTGGCGTTAAAGGACGTTCTGAGCTTCCTGGTTACGTCGAGCGATACATGAATGGCGAGTTTAAGTTGAATGACTTCATTACTCACACCATGAAGCTTGAGGATATCAACGAAGCTTTTGAACTGATGCATGAAGGCAAAAGTATTCGTAGCGTGATTCATTACTAGATAAAGATTAGGCTTTAAGACTAAGGTATAGAATATGACTATAGAAAACTTAAGCTCAAACAAATCGTTTGGTGGCTGGCACAAGCAATACAGTCACCAATCAAAGGCGCTTAATTGCAGTATGCAGTTCGCTATTTATTTACCGCCACAAGCCAGCGAATCAAACCCTGTGCCAGTGCTTTACTGGCTTTCAGGCCTAACTTGCACCGATGAAAACTTCATGCAGAAAGCTGGGGCACAACGAATTGCAGCAGAACTCGGTATTGCCATCGTAGCTCCAGACACAAGCCCTCGTGGCGATGATGTGGCCAATGATGATGCGTATGACCTTGGACAAGGTGCGGGCTTTTATATCAATGCCACACAAAGTCCTTGGGATAAACATTACCAAATGTACGACTACATCAATGATGAGTTGCCCGAAATCATTAAGCAAACCTTCCCTGTCAGTAACAAGTGGGCAATATCAGGACACTCAATGGGCGGACACGGTGCACTGATGATGGGCCTGCGCAACTCAGAAAAATACTCATCGATATCTGCTTTCAGCCCCATAGTTAACCCTGTTAACTGCCCTTGGGGAGAAAAGGCTTTCACTGCTTATCTAGGAGATGATAAGGCAGATTGGCGAGAATACGACGCTACGGAGTTGTTGCGCAAAAACTCTGCTGAGATACCAACATTGATAGACCAAGGTTTATCAGACAACTTCCTAGCAGAGCAATTAAAGCCACAAAATTTCGTAACAGTAGCCACAGAACAAGCCTTCCCGTTAACTTATAGAGAGCATGAAGGCTACGATCACAGTTACTACTTTATTATTAGTTTTATTGAAGACCACTTAAGGTTTCATGACAAACACTTAAATTAAAGATATAAAAAAAGCCGCACGAAGCGGCTTTTTATTAATCAACTCTACTAGTTGTTACTTTGGTTTTTAAATTTTGATTTAAAAAGTTGAGCATTTTTGTATAAGCTTCTATTCTATTTTCTTCATCAGCAAAACCATGCCCTTCATTAGGCTTCACTAGTGATTGGTAGGGTATGTTAGCTTCATCCAGCTTCTCTGTTAACACCTCATAATGCTCGATAGGCGTTCTTCTATCGCCAGTACCGTGCACTATTAAAAGACTTGCTTTAATTTTATCCACAAAATTTACAGGTGAACGTTCGTATGCAAAGTCTTCGTTATCATAACCCCAAGCTTCATTTAAAAACTCTCGACCAGTCTCACGCTCATAAATATCAGAGTATTTAAAGACTTTAATATCATACGCTCCAGCATAACCGATTGCGCACTGATATAAATCTGGCTCTTTAACCACGCCCATTAGTGCAGCATAGGCACCATAACTTGCTCCCGCGATACAGATACGGTCCTTATCCGCGATGCCTTTTTCTACAGCCCAAAGCGTCGCATCAGTTAAGTCATCCTGCATCTCACGGCCCATTTTCTTATAGTGATCATACTGGAAGCTTCTCCCTCTTCCGCCTGAACCACGATAATTGACTTGTAAAACCGCGTAGCCATTATATGCATAATAGTGTGCTTCAGGATCATAACTCCAACGATCATAAGGACCATAGGGACCACCATGAACCAACACCACCATTGGAAGATTTTTTTCTCTGTCTTTTGGCAACGTTAAGTATCCTCGAATTTCTAATCCATCCCTTGCTTTGAATGAAATTGGATGCCTAAGGCCAAGTTCTTCAGTTTCAATCCAAGGTAACGCCTTCATCTCAAAAGACAGCTTATTGTTTTTAGCATCGTAGAGGTAAAAAGTGCCTGCATCTTGATCATTAGATACCTTAACAATAGAAAACTGGTTGTCTCTAGTAGGCTGACCAATATCGACGACTTTATCTGGAAATGCAGCTTCTAAGCTAGACTGAATTTTATAAGCTTTATTTTCGGTATTAAAAAAACTAGTCTCAGGATAGTTCGGAAGCCTCTCGACGCCGACAACTTGAGGGTTATCATATTGATAATCATAAATATACCCTTCAACATCAGCATCTCCCTCAAGCTTGTGCACTAGGCTCATTTCCTTAGTGCTTAAATCGATGGAGTAAATCCCTGAGCCTTGTTCATTCCTGTCAGAAAAGACCATTAACTTTGAGTCATTATCGTAAACTTGTATTGGATTAATCATCCCATTTTCACGCTTAAACTCTTCAAACTTTTCCCATTCACCAACAGAGTTCTTCAGATACAAGACGATTAAATCATCATCTTCATCTGCTAAGCCGATACTAACATAAGCCTTTTTATCTGAACCGATAAGCAAGTTTCCGTTTTTAACTGCTCCAGTCTCGAGTTTTTTATATCTACTCGAATAAATATCAAACTCAAATAATGCTGGGTAGTTCCTTTCGTACATTATGGCCAAAACTTTGTCTTCATCATTGTCCAAAGTATCTACTACTCTAAAGCCTCTTGGTAAAGATGTACCGGCTCCAGCTTTATTTCTAGGTGGCCATATTTGGTATTTTTTTGTTCCATCTACATCACCCGCAAAGTAATAGCCAGTTCTTGCAGGTAGGTCTAAGGGTCCCACTTTCTTATTTTGGCTAACTATCAACCTTTTATCCGAAGCCCAGAAAAAACTCCCGGCTTCAAAATCCTGTGGAAAGAAAAATCTTTGTTTAATCTCTTTTGTTTCTCTGTCTAATATGTAAACTTCTTTTTTGCCAGTCGCCTCCCCTCGTACAGCTAAGTACTTCCCATCAGGAGATAAGCGAAGACTATCTGCTTGGCTGTATTTAAAGAAGTCTTCAACAGTTAGCTGCGCAATGCTGGTTATTGGAAGTAGTAAAAACGACAAAACAAAGGCTTTTAATATTTTCATAACAGATCCTACTGTATCAATTTGTAGCTTTTATAGTTATAGTCAAAAAAGCCCTGCTTTTGCAGGGCTTTATTTGCACCTAAACGTTAAAGTTTAGAATACGTATGTTGCTTCAAGGTAGACTTCTCTGCCAATGCCCGCACCACCGTATACAAAAGTGTTATACCATGGGAAGTCATTAGGTCCGATAGTACGGTCACGAGGGGCACCGTTATCGAACAAGTCACGGATTGTTAAACGAGTTCGGAAGTCTGAACTCCAGTTATAACTTGTTGTTAAGTTATAACGGAAGTGAGGAGGAACTCGGTCATTCAACGTACCGTCTTGAACTAGAGGATGACCTGGGTCATACACTGTCGTAGAACCACGGCGAAGCATTGTTAATGCTACGCTAAAGTCATCATAACTATAAGCAGCTGTGGCATTAATGTTAGAGCGAGGCTCCCATCCACCTAAGATTGGGTCATCACGTAACTCAACACCATCAAACTCATGACTTAATAGGTGTGAGTAATTAACCACAAAGTCTAAACGACCATAGTCAATATCAAACCCATAGATCAAGCGAGCATCAACAGACTCCACAGACTCTTCTGAAATGTTACGAGGAGTCACGTTAAAAGAGCTGATCTCATCAACGTCGTCATCTGGGTTATACACACGTGTAATTAAGTTAGAAACTTGATCACAGCTAATGTCTGACAAGTCTTGTGACGGTCTAGATCCAGTAACTTGTACCGTACCATTAGTCAAACAGTCAAACTCACGGAACAATAATGAGCTTGAAGATAGTTGAGCTACACGGTCTTCAAGAGTCACTTTCTGCCAATCCAACTGGAATGATAAGTCATCGGTAATGTCATAAACAAAGCCGGCCCAACGTGTATCACCAGTTTCATCTTTTAACGGTTCATTACCAACTTCACCTGGTCCCAAGCGGCGGGCAAAAATTTGTGTTCCTGTACAATCATCAATAGCATCGAAAGTACCTGGCTCACCTAAGCCCTGCCAGCAAGAGTACAAATCTGTTACTGTCGTATAGAAACCTGTACGACTATAAACTTGTACTAAATCTGGAGCACGGAATGACTCAGAATAACCGCCACGGAATAAGAAGCTATCCGTAGGACGCCACTCAAACTTTACAGATGGAGTTACACGAGTACCAATAGAAGATGACTCATTATCATATTTGTCAGCACGAGCCGCTACGTTAATATCTAACGTTTCATGCAGAGGAATATTCATCTCCATACCAACAGCAGTACGGGTTCTATCACCTTGACCATCATAACCCGTCAAACCAAGCCAACCAGAGCCAGCCGTGTATGGGAACGGAGGTTGCTGAGTAATTAACTCATCTGGTACAAACTTAAGTTCTTGCTTTTCAAACTCTAAAATACCGGCGTAAGAAACAGGACCAGCACTCATTTCCCAAAGGTCACCACGCAACATAAATTGCGCACCAGTTGAAGATGTTTCGTTACCATAAGTTTGAGTACCTAGAGCGCTATTTACCAAAGCACGATTTGAATCGTCAACTTGAGCAAACAAGTTATCAAACAAACCAAAAGTACCGTTACCTTGGAAAACAGGTGTTGCACCGGCATAGCCTAAAAAGTCACCGAAGAAAACATCAATAGCTTCTTGAGCTTTAAAACGAACACGGCTACTTTCTAACTCATACTCACTGCGGTATACAGATGCTTCCCACTCGTGGTCACCAAAATAGCCACGAGCACCAAAAGATGCATTGTAAGAGTTATCCTCAAACTTAGAGTCTAATGAACGCTGTAAATCTGACTCATAAAAGCTTCTCAATACCGTGTAATAATCGCCATTATTCACATTCAAAATACGTTCTTGAATGAAGATACTGTAGCGATCTACTGATGACTCACTTGAGTTATACAGAAGCTCACCAAAAAGCTCTACATCACCTAAATCATAAGTTCCGTTAGCAAAAACTGACAGCTGTTCACGCTCATTACGGAAGTTGGTCAAGGCAATATTGTCTCGACCACATAAATAACCTAAAGAGTCTGAGAATAAAAAGCGCTCTGAACCAAAGTTTTCACATTGATTACCTGGATCAACTAATGTAAAAGAGTTTCTGTCTAATACATAAGTATCAAAGTTAAGTGTTGGTGATTCGATATCCGAATAAGGATAATCTTCATTAGAATCATACTTATCATAGTCACCTGCACTGATAGGATCTGTTTTACGATATGAGATACCAACAGAGAAGTTACCATTTTCAGTTACAGTTCCAGTCGTCAAGTCAACGCGATAATCGTTGCCTTCGGCTTCAACTGGACGTCCGTAGATGACATTTAAAGTTGTTTCATCAACATTTTGCTTTAAAACGATATTTACAACACCTGCAACAGCGTCAGAACCATAAATTGATGAACCACCACCGCTTAGAACTTCGATACGCTCGATTGCGGCTTGTGGAATTGCACCAAAGTTTACCGCAGAGCTACTGCCTTGGTATGCAGCTGGGTAGTTAGCTACTCGACGACCATTAATTAAAGTCAAAGAGTTACCCACACCAAAGCCGCGGATATTTAAAGTACGAATATCAGGAGTGAAGCCACCCGAAAACTCAGGGCCCTCAATCTGAACACCAGTATTAATGGTTAAGTCATTCAATGCATCATATACAGTTGTATGACCTTGTTTCTTCATGTCATCACCAGTAATAATCAGTACAGGTGACGCACCTTCCACGTGATTTCTTTTTAGGCGTGAACCAACAACAGTTACAACTTCTGTTTCCGCCTGTTCCTCTTGTTCCTCTTCACTTCCTTCTTCCGCAGCGTAAGCCGTGGTAGTGAAAGCCAATGAAGCAGAGGCAAAAAGTGCTAACTTTACCGCTTTTGCGATAATATTATGCTTACTCATTGTCAATGTCTCCCCAGTGTATTATATATTTTTGCCGTCCCTCTATGTCCGACCAAGAAATACTAATGCATATCCGCACGGTTTGGAAGTATTTAATTTAGATTATTTTAATGTAAAGACATAAGATTAGTTACTAGATTAGCCGACGAACATACCATCTGACTTGTCTTAGCTCTTGTGCTAACCTAGCTATAAATAAGCCAGAACTATACCAATGAGCAAAGTATCTATCCTTAAACCACGAGGCAGCTATTCTGAGATCCCCCTTTATTCTGGGCGCATTCCAGCAGGTTTTCCGGGCGTGGTTGATGAGCATATGGAAGATACTCTCAGTCTAGATCAGCTCCTTATAAAACACCCAGCTACTACATTTTTCGCGCGCGTCGAAGGCGACTCTATGATTGAAGCAGGCATATTCCAAAATGATATATTGGTTGTCGATCGTTCTATTTCTGCGAAAGATAACGATATTGTGGTCGCCCTATTAGACAATGAGTTCACCGTGAAACGACTAAAATCTCAAGGTTCGTTGAAGTTAAAAGCTGAAAACGCTAATTATCCTGACATTGAGATCACGGGGGAACATGAGTTAGTTATTTGGGGAGTGGTTACAGGGCTTGCGAGGAGTCTTCGTTAATGACACCGAACCAAGGCTCTGTGTACGCACTATGCGATGTTAATAGCTTTTATGTTGCTTGCGAACGTTTATTCCGTCCAGACTTAAAAGATAAGCCAGTCGTGGTTTTAAGCAATAATGATGGTTGCGCCATTGCAATGTGTAGCTTCTCAAAATCACTAGGTATTAAAATTGGAACACCTTATTTTGAAATAAAGCCTCTGCTTAAACGCTATAATATTGAGTGGTTCTCTTCGAATTACGGACTTTACGGCGATATTTCACAGCGTTTTAACTGGGTTTTGCAGCAATTCACTGACAAGGTGGCGCCCTACTCCGTCGATGAATCCTTTTTACTATTTGAAGGTTTTAATGGCGATCTTAATGAACATTGCCTCAATCTAAAAAACACAGTTTGGGACTGGTTATCTTTACCTATTTGCGTTGGTTTAGGTCCGACAAAAACACTAGCAAAGGTAGCCAATTATTACGCTAAGAAGCACAAACAATCCACTGATGGTGTGGTCAACTTATGCAGTTCAAGAAACCGTAAGTGGGCCTTAGAACATCTTGCGGTAGAAGATATTTGGGGGATTGGCCGCCGACTATCCCAAAAACTAAAATTACAGCGAATTTATACAGCATGGGATTTACATAATTGCGACTACAAAACACTGCAACGAATGTTTTCTGTCAATATGGAACGCACTATTCTCGAGCTACGCGGGCAACCGTGCCTTGGCTTCAACGAGCAACCGCAACCGAAGCAATCGGTCCTGAACTCCCGCTCTTTCGGCACTCCTATTTCTGAGCGGATAGACTTGAAAGAAGCACTCTCTTATCATGTGACCAGATGCTGTGAAAAACTGCGTAAACAGTCGTCGCTAGCAAATAGTATCCAGTTCTTTTTGCGCACTCGCGATGGTAACCATCCACAGGTTACTTTATCCCTAACGGAGCCTAGCGATGATACCAGTCTTTTTTTACAAGCAATTGAACAAGGGCTCAGGAGAGTCTACGACTCCAGCCAAATCTACAAAAAAGCCGGTGTCATGTTATTAGGGCTTGAACCCAGCAAAGGGTACCAAACTGATATTTTTAACCAAACACGCCAACGCCCTGAGTTAATGGAGAGCCTAGACACTATCAACGCAAAGTTTGGGCAAGATGCAATTAAGTTCGGTAGCCTTGGCTTTGAGAAGCGCTGGGCCATGCGTGCTAACGCTCGCTCTCCACACTACACCAGTCGCTGGGATGATATAGTTGTGATTTCTTAACCCTTAAAGGGGAAAGCGGACTGTAGAGCGTCCAAATCAAGATTTACTTTTTTCAAAGAACATAATCCAACGATATCCTCTATACTCATTGTAGACAACTTTCTTTCAGAGGTTGGTTGATAAATTGGATATTTAATCGAGCTATAGTAATCATGAAATTTAAAACCACCGCCAGTTAACTTGTCAGATAAGGTGATCCAGTGACTTGGTATACCATATGCGTCAGAGGCAATTAAGCCATGTAGCGAAGAAGATATAATGTGCTCACACTCAAGTAACTCATCAATAAACGCTTCATCATCCTTACCGATATCAAGAACTTTCACGCCTTTTGCAGCCAACTTTTTAACAAGCGGGCTATTTTTATCTCTATAATGTGGAACGATACCTAAGGCATACTTTTTATCTACTTTGGGAAAATAAAACCTTGGCATTAAAAGAGCCGGGTCACCATAAACCTCAGGTGTCTCAATTTTATGCTTCAATAGTAACTCTCTCGTTAAAGGACCACGCACAGCGCAAACCTTCAAAGGCTTATACTTAATGTTGCCTTTTTTAGAAATAAAACCTGAGCCCCAAACGATACTATTATGATTTGCCATCCTAAGGATGCTACCAACAGCAAGAACATGTTGCTGTTCTTCCGGCACGCATGTCAGGACCTCTTTTTTTGATAACTTACTTAACAAGTAAAGGTTGATGCTATCTCCCCAGTTAGGGGTTGTAGCAAAATAATTACAATACAGCTTACCATCTTCAATACAAGGCTTGTTTGACGGCTGAAGTTTAGTTGGACCAAATAATTTTTGTCTCAACTTAAGAATAATATTCATTAAAACACTCAAAAGTTCCTTTAATCAAACTCATTATCCTACAGTCAAGCTATAGGTCAATAACAAGTAGCATATAAAATGAAAGGAAATATTCCAAACAGGCAGTCTAATGTATTTTAATCTACAATGTTTATAGTAAGATAATGAAAAGCCCCAATGCTAGACTTCATGAGTCACGATATATTTTTATTGGATAAATCACCAAAATTCCCTCACGCCAGCTTGGCACAAGACAGCCCTAACGGCTTATTGGCGGTAGGCGGTGACTTATCTGAAGAAAGATTAATTGAAGCTTATAAAAATGGAATTTTCCCTTGGTATTGCGAAGGCGAGCCCATTTTATGGTGGTCCCCTGATCCTCGCTGTGTATTTCTACTTGATAACGTTCATATTTCTCGCTCGTTGAGGCGAGAGTTAAAAAAATCAGCTTACCAAGTCACCATCAACCGAGCTTTTGAAGACGTCGTCGATGGCTGTGCGGCTCCTCGTGCGAAAGAAGCTGAAACATGGATTTTGTCTGAAATGAAAACGGCCTACTTGAAACTGCACAACTTAGGGGTAGCCCACTCCATAGAGGTTTGGGACAATCAAGAATTAGTCGGCGGGCTTTACGGAGTCAGCCTTGGCAGGTTTTTCTTTGGTGAGTCCATGTTTAGCAGAGCAAAGAGCGCGTCAAAATTCGCGCTGATTTACTTAGCGCATTACCTTAAACAAAATGGATTTATTTTGCTCGACAGCCAAGTAGGCAACCCTCATCTTTATAGTATGGGCGCTGCCGATATTAATAGAGATGATTTTCTACAGTTGCTTGAAGAGCATGTGAACTGGGAACAGCCGAGTGATTTATGGCACACTAAAACATTAGACACCTGGTCTGAATAAACTGGCAAACCATTTCTAACGGTAGTAATCTAAACCTATGAGCCAGAAAGAAAAAGTCACACAACACATTCGTCTTTTCAAAGGCCCGGAACATGCTTGTGGTTACTTAGACGACAAAATTGCAGTCTCAGTTTTTGCAGATCCAAGCCTTTTGCTGAATAACGACTTGTACTCGGAATTAAGTCGCCAAGGTTTTCGCCGCAGTGGCGAACACGTTTACCGCCCTCATTGCTCTGGGTGCTCAGCTTGCTGGGCTTACCGTGTCCTCGTCGATGATTTCAAACTGAGCCGAAGCCAGCGTCGAGTGCTCAAAAACAATAACTCTTTTGAAGTATCGTTAGAGCCAGCCGACTGTTTTGAAGAAGACTATCAACTCTACGAAAAATACATCAGTACTCGGCACAAAGACGGCGATATGTACCCCCCTACTAAGCGGCAGTATTCTGACTTTTTATTCTCTGAGTGGTGTGATACGGCCTTATTGAGAGTGCGAGACAATGGAAAGCTTGTTGCCGTTATTTGCCTTGATGTACTCGATGATGGTCTATCAGCTGTTTATTCATTCTTTGATACATCGCCTAACTATAAAAGCTTAGGGGTCTTTGTCATATTAAAAACCATTGAATACTGTCAGAAAATGCAGCTACCTCATTGTTACTTGGGTTATTATGTACAAGGCTGTCAAAAGATGGATTACAAAATAAAGTACCGCCCCGCCGAAGTCTTCAGAAATAAGCGCTGGTTAGGCTTAGATTAATCAAAAAATGGTAAAATTTTTTGCGATTATGCGCTAAATAGGGCATTATACGCCCAATTTTTAGACATCTTGTTAATTAAACCGTACAGGAGAGAGAGGCCGAATGGCAAAAGAAGACGTAATTGAGTTAGAAGGTAAGGTTCTTGAAACCCTACCGAACACTATGTTTCGAGTAGAGCTTGAGAATGGTCATATTGTAACTGCACACATTTCAGGCAAAATGCGCAAGAACTACATTCGTATTTTAACTGGCGATAAAGTGACCGTTGAAATCAGTCCTTATGATTTATCAAAAGGAAGAATCACCTTCCGTGCACGTTAATTAACAAGATAGCGCTAAGGGTGCTTCTCGTTAATCACCAACAGCGACAGGACACAAAAAAGGCGATGCTTATCATCGCCTTTTTCTATTTTCTATTTTCTATGCCTAATATAGTTTCATCTCTGCTAGGGATACCTCAGTTAAGTTTCGCTCTGAGTAATACGTTTTCTCAATGGCTCCACACGTATATCAAGCTCACCATTTTTAAGGCCAATATACACATCCCCGCCATCAATCAACTCTCCGAATAGAACTTCATTAGCTAGCGGCTTCCTGACCTTGTCACTAATGAGTCGTGACATAGGACGCGCGCCCATGTTGATGTCATAACCGTGTTTAGCTAACCACTCTCTAGCATCATCATCCACATGCAAGTTCACTTGCTTTGCATCAAGTTGCCCCTGCACCTCTGTTAAGAATTTATCGACGATGGACAAGATGACTTTCTTGGGTAGTGAATTAAACCATACAGTTGCATCAAGACGGTTCCTAAACTCAGGAGAAAACGTCTTATTGATAGCCTCTTCACTGTTGCGTGAAATATCTTGATCTTTAAAGCCAATAGACTGCTTAACCAAGTCCTGAGCCCCAGCATTACTGGTCATGACCAAAACTACGTTGCGGAAATCAGCCTTGCGACCGTTATTGTCAGTTAAAGTGCCATGATCCATAACCTGCAGTAGCAAGTTAAAAACATCTGGGTGAGCTTTTTCAATCTCATCCAGCAATACAACCGCATGTGGACTTTTGTTCACTGCTTCAGTGAGCAAACCGCCTTTGTCATAGCCGACGTAGCCAGGGGGAGCACCGATAAGTCTTGATACTGTATGACGCTCCATGTACTCAGACATGTCGAAACGTATTAACTCAACGCCCATCGACTTAGCCAACTGCTTGGTGACTTCCGTTTTACCAACCCCCGTAGGGCCAGCAAAAAGGAAAGAGCCAACAGGTCGGTTTTCTTGTCCTAAGCCAGCTCTAGACAACTTGATGGCTTCTGACAGGGTATCAATGGCTTTATCCTGCCCAAAAACAACCATCTTAAGATTACGATCAAGGTTCTTCAGCAACTTCTTATCTGAAGAAGAGACTGTTTTTTCAGGGATACGAGCAATCTTGGCGATAACATGCTCGATGTCAGTCGACTCAATAACGCTTTTGCGGTTTTCTTCAGACTGAATACGCTGACGCGCACCAGCCTCATCGATTACATCAATGGCTTTGTCCGGCAATTGCCGATCGTTGATATATTTTGCAGACAACTCAGCAGCAGTTTTGAGGGCTGAGTTAGTATATTTTACATTATGGTGTTGCTCATAACGCTCCTTTAAGCCTTCCAAAATCGACACAGTTTCAGAGATGGTCGGCTCATTAATATCGACTTTTTGGAAACGACGTGCCAAGGCATGATCTTTTTCAAAAATACCCCGATATTCTTGGAATGTTGTCGAACCAATACAACGTAACTCACCATTAGCCAAAACAGGCTTAATCAAATTAGAGGCGTCCATGGTGCCGCCTGACGCTGCGCCCGCACCGATAATAGTATGAATTTCATCAATAAATAGAATGGCGTGCGGCTCTTTCTTTAGCTGTGCTAAAACAGCTTTTAGACGCTTCTCAAAGTCACCGCGATATTTTGTACCAGCTAACAAAACACCTAAGTCTAAAGAGTGAACAATAGCATCGGCAATAACATCTGGTACTTCGCCATCGACAATTCTTTTTGCCAAACCTTCTGCGATAGCGGTCTTACCAACACCGGCATCACCCACCAAAAGAGGGTTGTTTTTTCGACGACGACATAATATTTGAACCACTCGCTCAACTTCATGAGTACGACCAATCAAAGGATCGATTTTGCCCTCTTCCGCCATCTTATTGAGATCGATGGCATACTGATCTAAAGGCTTCGCTTCTGGAGCTTCTTCTGGCTGCACATCATCTTCAATTTCAGACGTTTCAAAATCATCGTCCTCTGGTGCACCATGAGAAATAAAATTAACCACATCTAGACGTGACACATCTTGCTGAGACAATAAGTATACGGCTTGAGATTCTGGCTCGCTGAACATAGCAACCAACACATTAGCTCCACTCACAGACTCTTTACCCGAAGACTGCACATGGAAAACTGCTCGCTGCAATACTCGCTGGAAACCGATGGTAGGCTGGATCTCGTAGTCTTCATCATCTTCAGAAAACTGTGGAGTGGTTTTGCCTATAAAGTTTTCTAGTTCTTCTCGTAATTTAGATAAATCGACGGAGCAAGCTTTTAACACTTCAACAGCGTCTTTGTTATCCAAAAGCGCTAACATTAAATGCTCAATCGTTATAAACTCGTGACGGTACTCACGGGCCCGATGGAAAGCTTTGTTGAGTGACTGCTCTAATTCTTTATCAAGCATAATAACCTCTTCTTAGAAACCTTATAGGCTTCTCTACCACTATAAGCCTATTCGTCTTCAGGTTCCATGACACACAGTAATGGGTGCTCGTTTGAACGTGAAAACTCGTTGACTTGAACAACTTTTGTTTCGGCTATATCTGGCGTATAAAGACCACACACGCCCTGCCCTTCATTATGTACTTGCAGCATAACGCGAGTTGCTTTCTCTTGATCCATGGAGAAAAACTTGCGCAACACTTCTATAACGAAGTCCATCGGTGTGTAATCGTCGTTTAAAATCATGACCTTGTACATCGGCGGCTTTTTGAGCTTAGGCTTTGCTTCCGCTACCGCTAATCCATGGTCTTTTTCTTCATCAAAATTGTGGTCGTTACTCATAACTAGCTAATTAGGGCCGGTTTATGGCTTTGTTACCTCTATTATGGCTATTAATGAGGGCATTTGAAAGGAGTTCAAGCGACGAAATTTATAAAATTACTGGCTACACTTTGTGCAGTTAATTAGCTCGGTTCATAGCAGTATCAAACGCTACCCTCCAAAAATGCTCTTCGGGGTTAACAACCACGCCAACTGACCTTTGTCACTATCAATATCTGCCCAAGAATCAACTTTAAAATCAATTCGCGCTACGCTCGCGGTAGGAAACTTAACATGTCCGCCCATCGTTAACTCAGAGACTAATGATGAACAGAGAGGCTCATGTGACACGAGCATAACCCTTTTCTCGTCAGTGTGGATTTTTTGAATCAACTCAATGGTTTCTTCTACACTCGATAGGTATAAGTCTCGTGTACTGGTCATGGTGCTCTGCCATTGCCCAAACTCCATGGCTAACAGCGCCGTATCCATCGCTCTCTTAGCGCTTGAGCTAATCACGGATTCCGGCGATTGCCCCACCTTTTGCAAGTGTGCGCCCATATTCTTCGACGCCTCGATACCGCGCTCGGCTAAAGGACGCTCATGATCATTCTTAAACTTTGCTTTCCAGTCAGACTTACCATGACGAAAGATATACAGTTTTTTGCTGCCCATAAGTATTTCCTGTTGCGCTTGAGTTTCAAGCCTTGTGACATTTAGGCAGATAATAGTTGGTCGGCAATAACCTCCCATGACATTAATGCGACACTTTTATGACCTGTTACGCTCTGTTACAACAATCTTTGCAAAAATATTTACAGCTAGAACCATTAGATTACAATACTGCCAGTTATTGTTTATTGATGTAGGACTTACCATGAAAAAAGTGGAACACGCTTTCGAAACTGGGATTTTTAGTAGCCGCTGGATATTGGCTCCTTTCTTTGTAGGACTCATTCTCTCCATAGTCGTGTTACTTGGGGGCTTTTCTAAAGAACTATGGCACTTGATAACGCACTTAGGCTCTTTGACCGAAACCGAGACGATTTTAGGGATTCTAGCTTTAGTTGATATGACCTTGCTGGCTAACTTACTCATCATCATTATTTTTAGTGGGTATGAGAGCTTTGTTTCAAAAATTGACGTGGCGGATCATGAAGATAAGCCAGGCTGGATGGGTAAAGTTGGCTTTTCGACGTTAAAAGTAAAACTTATTAGCTCTATCGTAGCGATTTCAGGTATTGATTTACTCAGAACCTATATGCAGCTTGATAACGACGGCACCATCAGTTTAGAAATCGTAAAGTGGAAACTATTAATCCACGGTGTTTTTGTAATCTCTGGACTATTGTTTGCGGTTATGGACTATTTAACGTCTAAAAGCGGTAATAACCATTAATCCTGATCGGTAAGAGAACATAACCATTAAGAAAGCATCGATCAAAAAAAGCCCCGAAAATCGGGGCTTTTTATTGGAGAAAGAATTATTCTTCCACAACTTTCGCGTCAGGAGCGTTTCGCGCAACTGAGCTGATACCGTTGTTGCGACCGCTTTCTGATTTATACATTTGGCTTTTACCAATCTGCTGACCGTTTGAAGCATTCAGACCAAAGTAGAAACGACCGTCTTTAGCCGTTTTCTTTTCAAATCGACCATCATCTTGTGAATTCTTGCGCACTGACTCAATGCCATTCTCACAAGCCGACTGTGAAGAATAACCCTGACTTTGCAAGATTACTTCACCATTACCCGCTTTTAGTACGAAATAGCTTTTACCATCATTACCCTTTGAGATTACGAATTTTCCCGCCATTATTATTACCTCATTTTGTTTATACGACTGAGTGTGTTCAGTCTCCTGCCTTTAAATACTCACTTATTTAACCAAAAAATTCAAGCATATAGCGTCACATTTAACAGTTCCTAAACATTTGAGGCTATCAAAACCCAAAAGCTTCTAGCATAATCGGATAACCATGACTTATTGATCAGCCGTCTACATAATGAAAAAAACCAAAACTAGCGCCCTTTCTACCATTATCCTTATCCTACTCGCGGTAGCCTATTTCTACCTTGAAAGCACTAATGATAGTACTGTTCCAAGTCCTTCCAGGGAAATGCCCGCCTCAAGCACAGCGCACACTACCGTGCATGACTATTTTGAGCAGCGAGCTTCTGGGAAGATGGTTAGTATTACCGCCAAGGTAAAACGTTTGCTCAGCGATGATACGCACAAGCCGCGCCATCAAAGGTTTATTATAAAACTCGATACCGGCATAACCGTTTTGATTGCTCACAACATTGATCTAGCACCAAGAGTCAGCGACTTACAGGAAGGTGATGAGGTTACGATTACAGGGCAATACGAATGGAATGAGCGTGGCGGTGTGATTCATTGGACCCATCACGACCCTAAAAAGCGTCGTGATGGAGGCCACATTGAACATAAAGGATTTGTTTACCAATAAAAGGTTTACTTGTGACGCTTGCCATCCCAACCACCTTGAGACAATAATTTTTCACCAACTGACGTGGGCACATCTTCCAGCTCTGTGGCCATTGAGTCGTTCCAGCGATTGAGAAAACCATACAGACAAATAGCACCAAGGATTTCTACGATCTGATCTTCAGACCAATGCTGCTTCATGCGATCCATTAAAGGCTGATCAACACCATTCGGTACTGAACCGGCAGCTAAGGCATAATCCAGCGCCACTCGCTCAGCCTCAGAATACAGATCGCTAGTCTGATATTCCCAAATAGCTTCTAGCTTTTCGTCAGCAATACCATGAATTTTAGCGGCTACCAGGGAATGAGCTTCACAATATTGACAACCAGCAGCACGACTAGCGAAGTGAGCCAATAAGCGCTTAAAACCCAAGTCTACGTCACCATCTGGTGACATCACTGCTTTTGTTAATACGCCGAACCCTTTCACTATCTCAGGTCGACGCTGCATCGTCAGTAAACTATTGGGAACAAACCCAAGGATTTCTTCAAAAATCGCAAAATCATCAGCTAATTCAGGATGTAAGTTTTTATCAAGTGGGTCTAAAAAAGCCATACTATCTTCTTCCTTATATTATTTACTTATTTCATTACCATTAATATCGAGCTGAATTAAACTACCAAACTCCAACTCTTTCAGGCGTTCCAGTTGTGTTTCTGCGTCTCCAACCACAAGATAATCCATCTGCTTCGGATGCATATACTGGTTAATCGTACTTTTAAAATCCTCAAGGGTGAGGCTGGCTAGTTCTTCCTGCTCCTTCTCTAAATAATTCAGTGGTAAATCAAAGCGGCTAATGTCTTCAAGCATACCTAGCAAACTGCCCAAGGTTTCAAACTCACGAGTTTGTCGCTTAATCACAATATTCTTAGTCGTGTCGAAATCCTCTTGAGTAAAAGTATCTTCATACTGCTCAAATTCATTAGACAATAGATCAAGAGACTCTTTAGTCACATTAGCTCTAACACTGGTTTGAGCCATTAAAGCACTCATAGACTCACGACGAGATACGTAACTATAAGCACCGTAGGTATAGCCCTTTTGGATACGCAGTAGCTGGAATAAGCGAGCACTGGAGCCGCCACCCAAACGATCATTGGCGTAAACTAAGTTGTTATAATCCCCATCTGCGCCAGGAAATGTTAACTGGCCAGCCATAATCACCGACTGCTTAGCATCTGGCACATCAATAAAGTACAAATCTGGGTTATTATCCGTCGCTTTTACCTGATACTGAGGCCATGTCACATCCTTCGCTTCCCAAGCAGACTCCAACTGCTGTAAAGAATTGATAACGGTTTGTTGCTCAATGTCGCCAGCAACATGGAATGCGGCTAAGTTTGGCGAGATATTCTCGTAGTAATAATTTTTAACATCGTCCAGAGTTATAGCCGAAACGGTTTCAAGAGTTCCGCTAGTCGGCACACCAAGTATGTGGCCCTCACCATACAGTAGCTTTTTACTCACTCGTGAAGCGATGGCCTGGGCATCACCTTCTTGCTGCTTCAAGCCAGTAAGAAGACGCTTTTTAATGCGATCAAACTCTTCGCGATCAAAGCGTGGTTCTAATAAAATTTCTTCCACTAGCGACAAAGTTTCAGCGTAATTACGCTTAAGGCTATTGGCGGTGATAACAATATCTTCATCACCAGCATCTATTGAAATACCAGCGCCTAATAAGCCAATTGCATCTTCCAGCTCTTCCGGTGTTTTGTTCTTCGTGCCTTCCATCATCAATTCAGAAAGGATGTATGCCACACCTGACTTCTCAGGCTTGTCTAAATAATGGCCCCCTTCTATACGTAACGCAAACTGCACCAAAGGAAGCTCATTGTGCTCAACGCCTAACACTCTCATGCCATTATTTAAGGTTTCATCCCAAACTTGTGGCGGTGTTAATAGTGGTGTCTTGCCCAATGGTGGCTCATTACGCGGAAAGCTGGTTTCTGTGCGAGGAAAGTCCTCATTCTCATTAAGCACAATCTCTTTTTCAGCACCTTGAACAATCTTCTCTTCCACCACTCCTGCGTCTTTTGCGCCTTCTACGGCAAGTTCTAGCTGCCCTTTTGGTACAAAGCTGGTCATCACATAGTGCTTATCATTAATGTATTTATTATAGGCATCAATAACGTCTTGCTTGGTTACAGCTTTAATGGCTTCAATATCTTTTTGCAAAAAGTCTGGGGAACCTGCGTATTCATTGTACGAAGCTAAGTTAAAAGCTTTATTCAGAACACTCGAAATACCGTTATAAAACTGAGTTTCCTGACGTGCTTTTATTTGCTCTAAGTCTTTCTCAGAGAAACCGTCTTTCTCAAACTTAGCTAAGGACTCGCTAATCGCAGCCTTTACTTGATCTAAGTCGGTTCCTGCATTTGCTCTAACGCGAATAGTAAACTCACCAGCAATTTCACGAGAACTATTATAAGCGCTTGCGCCTGGAGCGAGTTTCTTCTTTTCGACAATAACTTTGTACAACGGCGCTCGCTTGCCTTGCGATAGAATTTCTCCGAGCGCGTCCAAGGCATATGAATCTTTATGATATTGTTCAACCGTTGGGAACGTCAGGCGAATTTCAGGCAATTTGGCAAAATTATCTTCATGCGATAACGATATAGTTTTGTCCAAACTAACTGGCCGGGGATCCATGCTGCCGACAGGCTGTCCTTCAGCAATCTCACCAAACCACTTCTCTACTAACGCTTTCGTTTCCTTGATATCAATATCACCAGCAATGACTAAAGTGGCGTTATTCGGCCCATAGTACTTGGCATAAAACTTCTTAACATCTTCTAAGGTAGCGTTTTGCAAATCCTCCAAACTGCCGATTACTGACCAGTTATAGGGATGATCTTCTGGGTATAGATGACTCGAAATGACTCCGCCTGTATGCCCATAAGGTCGGTTATCAACACGCTGGCGCTTTTCGTTCTTAACCACTTGCTTCTCACGCTCTAAAGCATCCTTGGTTACGGTGTTAATCATGTAACCCATGCGATCTGAGTCAATCCACAATAATTTCTCGAAAGCGTCTTTCGGCACGACTTCATAATAAATAGTGCCATCATTCCATGTGCCGCCGTTTCGAGTACCGCCAAGCTCACCAATCATTTTCCGGTTGGCTCCTAAAGGAACATTTTCGGAATTATTAAACGCCATATGTTCAAAAAAGTGTGCAAAGCCCGTTTTTCCCGGTTCTTCACGACTTGAGCCTACATGAAATATCGTCGCTAGTGCGACAATCGGATCTGACTTATCTTGGTGCAATATCACTTTCAGACCATTGTCTAACGTGTATTTCTCGTATGGAATTGAAAAGCTTGATGACTCTGAAGCCTGGCTCTCTTGTGCGTTGTTTGAAGCCTTATATGAAGCACTGTTTGAAGTCTTGCTACTTTGACAGCCATTCAATAAAAACACACTTGAAACAACCGCAGCGATGAGTGCTTTCGAGTATTTATTATTCATGGTGATTCCCTTTGGTCATTATTGCTAATGCTATAATACTAATCATTAGCTATGAATAGGCAAGTGATTTACATCAGTTGTTACAAATTGTCCGTGCCAGTATTGACGAAAACACTGAGGCATAAAAAAAGGCTTTCCGGAGAAAGCCTTTCAACTAACGGTGTTAGTTTACTTAACGATGGCGTCAAGAGTGCCTTGAGCTAAAGGATGGTAGCCAGGGCGTGCAACTTTATAAACGCGCTTTGCAAAAGTAGCACCCTCGTCCGTCTCCATTAACTGCTTGTATAACGGCACGATAAGTTTACGACGACCAATCGATACGAGATACGTCTCTAAACGTGGCATTACTGCATCATAGTTAGTCTTCAACGACAATAATAACCATGCATGAGCAATTTCATTATTGGTTGAATCCGTTAACTCAAAAGCTTCGTCCAGTTGCACCATTTGCTCCTGCGATAAGTCTTCCGGCAAGTTATTAATAAAGTGTAACCACTCATGCACCGTCCACTCACCTGACTCAAGATCAGCCAAGCTTTTCTCGTCTCCTAACCAAGCCTTTGTTTCAGAATCGATCGTAGTAAAAGCATCTGAAGTCGGGTTCGGCATCATTTCAGGCAACATTGGCTCATGAATCCACGTCTCGACTTCATCCATACTCACCACGCCTGGATGTTTATCAAGTAAATTAGTTTTTAAATACTTTTTAAACTCTGTTGTAGTCAAGCTCTGGAAAGCATGAGCATTAAAATATTCAACTAAGAAAGCGTCAAACACTTCACGTCCAAACTTTTTCTCAAGGTACGTTAAGAACATTTGTCCTTTAGTGTAAGGAACGCCGGAGAAAGCATCATCAGGATCGCGACCACCTAGATCAACATTAAGAATCGTAAACTCTTTTGGTAACGCTTTTACTTCGTCACGCAAACCTTGTACAGAAAGTGCTCGCTCCATGGTCGCACGTTTTTCACCGAACAATTCTTCCATGATGCGATTTTCAACATAGCTGGTAAAACCTTCGTTCAACCAAAAGTCTTCCCAAGTCGCATTAGTGACTAAGTTACCTGACCAAGAGTGCGCTAATTCGTGCGCAATCAGGTTAACCAAGCTTTTGTCACCCGCGATTACAGTAGGAGTAATGAATGAAAGGCGTGGATTTTCCATACCACCATAAGGGAAACTAGGCGGTAAAATTAACAAGTCATAACGTCCCCAACGATAAGGGCCGTACATCTCTTCAGTCACTTGAACCATACGCTCAGTGTCATCAAACTCAGCTACCGCGGGATCTAATAGACTTGGCTCAGCATAGACACCAGTACGATCACTCATCGGTTTAAACTCAAGATTACCGACACCTAAAGCAATAAGGTATGGTGGAATCGCTTGCGGCATTTCAAAATGATAATCACCATCCAGCTCAGTGTCAGGCTCGTTAAAAGCACTCATCAGGGCTAATAGCTCTTTCGGTGTTTTCAAGTTAGCGTTATAAGTCACACGCACTGCTGGAGAATCTTGAAGAGGAATAAAGCTACGCGCATGGATCGCTTGAGCCTGGCTGTAAACGAATGGGTGCTTTTTGCCCGCTGTTTGCTCTGGCGTTAACCATTGTAGGCCACTAGCCTGCGGTTGCGTTTTATAATAAACACGGACTTTGTTACTGGAATCATTGATGGCAACGCTGAGCTTAGAACCCAAGTCAGGATCTTTTTCAGCTAGGTCAAACTTCGTATCTTGCCATGAATCATCGACCCATTGCTGCGTTTTATCAATCGTAATATCACGTGTATCCAGAACTAATTCTGAGACGTCATCTTTCAAACGTTTAAAAGTAAGATCGACGAAGCCTTCTAAGGCTTTCGCATCAAAGTTAACGGTTAACTCAAGGTCTAAATGTTGTAGCTGAACTTCATCGAGGTTTCCGTATGAATGCTCATCAACAGGCTGAACTTCTGTAACTGTCTTTTTGTTTTCTTTTTTGGTTTCAACCTTCTTTTCAACAACCACACTTTGCTCTTCAGGCTTCTCGCTGCCTGACTCCTGTTGGCAAGCAGTCAGTCCCAAAGCCGCAGCCAACATCAAATACTTATAACTTGTCTTCATTACTATTCTCTTTTATCGTAGAAGACAGACATTTAACCAATTATAAAAATTGAAGTAAAGCTTCAAACTCAGTCGCATGCTTAAATTACCATGCATAGCACAATGAAAAGCTTGCACTTCATTATGCTTTATAAAACATTAACTTAGAAAGCTTTACTCATACCGATAGTTGATTAAGTGTCAGTATTTTTTACGCATACCACCAACTCTGCCACATTTTTCAGCAGTGGTTGATGTTAGTATTGCCGCTAATCAAGTGTTGGCACTGGTAGCGGATAAAAATAACTACGGAGTTTATAGATGCCATCACAAGGTAGCGGTAAATTTGATCGAGGGTACATTATCCCTATCGGCGGTTGTAGCCATCAGCTACATGACACAGTTGCAGAGCAAATACGAAGTATCTGCCTGAGCGCATCAGCGACAGCTGTTATTTTGAACGTCGGCCAAGAAAAAATCGTGCACAAGCTGGACAAAACTCTACTCGCTAATGGCTTTGAGTCTTGTGTAGAGGTTGATATTCGAACACGACAAGATGCTAATGATGAAAAACTCATCAAGCAAATGTCTGATAAGGAGTTAATTGTCATTGTCGGTGAGAAGCCACTTCAAATATCGACGTTAATTGGTGGCACTCCAGTGGCTAAACAACTTCGCAAGCTTAATGCTGACGGGGTTCATGTTTTGGGCAGTTATGGCGCAGCGGCTTTATTAAGTGAGCATATGATTGCTGGCGGTGAAGGGTCTATCACGCCTAAGCAAGATGGTGTGACAATGGCTCCAGGCTTAGGTTTAACCAACCGATTTATGCTCGATTATCATTTTGAGCAACCTGGTCGGCTAGGCCGTTTATTAACCGCCCTCTCCTACAACCCGTTTACTATCGGTGTAGGAATTGATGAGGGCTCAGCACTTTTCATTAGTCCCAAGGATGAGTTACAGGTCTATGGCGATGGTTCGGCGACACTAATCGACCCCAGTAACCTGCAGTATTCATCCATGGGAACAGCGGGTAGTGGTGATTATATATCACTATTTGGCTTACAAATGCACATTTTAGCGCCCGGTAGTCGCTTCAAAGCATCAGACCATAAAGCTTTTGACGAACACTGGGCTTGAAGATTATACAGATGATAACCTTGTTGGTTATCGATTTTAGAAACAACCTTTTATATTTCAGGTGACATTAATGACAACATCTAGCTTAAAAAACATTGGTATCATTCTTGCAGGCTCTCTTCTGCTTTGGGCATGTGCGACACCTCCAAAACAAGAAACACCTACAAAACCAGAGCCGCCCGCAAAGCCAGTCAAAACGTATAAAGACGTTCATATTGGCGCCAATAACTTTATGACCATTCCGTCTACTTGGAATTTGAAGCAAAATATCATGCCCAAAGGCTATGTGAGCTACACCATTAAAAACCGTGATATTCACATGGTGATTTCTGGGTATAAAGATAAGAAAACTAACTTTAACATTAACAAAAGTAAAAAAGACTTAGCCAGTGTCACGATTCTTTACCGTACAGGCTCAAAGACAAAGAAAAAGCACTACAATGAAATTACCGATAAACATAAGTTAGGTGGTTACACGCACCACACTTGCCACGGTAATAATAAGTGCTATCAAGTGTTCCCTCTTTCAAACTGGCGTTCAATGATGGCTGCCGACTTTCATGCTGGTGGTATGAAATATACATTAACGGTAGGCGTTGATGATTTGGAAGGTGTTCACGCTAAAGACGTGTTGAAAGCTTTACAAAGCATCCGTTTGAAGACAAGTGTCGAGAAATAATTATTTGCTCACAAAATAATCACTTGCTCATAAAAAAAGCCTGCAAATTGCAGGCTTTTTTGTGTCACCTAGTTATCAACAGACTATCTACTTAACTCTGAGCTTCTCTTTCCGCAATAAACTCAAGCGCCATATCAATACGCTTTATAACACGCTCCTTGCCTATCCATTCTAGGGTAATACCTAAATCTGGCGACATACCTGAGCCAGTAACAGCAACTCTCAACGGCATTCCAACCTTACCCATCCCAAGCTCTAACTCTTCAGCGGTAGCGCTGACTAAAGCATGAAGTTGCTCTGCTGACCATTCACTCTGCTCAGACAGCTTCTTTTTGGCTAACTCTAAAGGTTCTCGAGCCACTGGACGCAAGTGCTTTTTGGCAGCCTTGGCATCAAACTCTTCATAATCCTGATAAAAATACTGAACTGCCAGCACCAACTCTTTTAGTGTTTTAACTCGCTCAGCCATAGCTGGTATCAGTTTCTTAATATCCGGACCTTGAGAAAGCTCTAATCCGGCCTGGTCAATATGCCACTGAAGATGCTTCAGTACTTCTTCTGCAGGCAAAGACTTCATGTAGTGTTGGTTAAGCCAGTTCAGTTTTTCAGTATTGAACGCAGAAGGAGCTCTATTGACATCCTTTAAATCGAAGTGCTCAATCATTTCCTCTACAGAAAATACTTCTTGGTCTCCATGTGACCAGCCTAAACGTACTAAGTAATTTAGTACTGCCTGCGGTAAATAACCTTGATCTCGATACTGCATGACACCCACAGCACCGTGGCGTTTTGATAGACGCTTACCATCTTCACCTAGAATCATAGGTACATGAGCGTACTTTGGTACCTCAGAGCCTAGAGCTTCAATCATATTAATTTGACGCGGAGTATTATTAACATGATCATCACCACGAATAACATGACTGATGCCCATGTCTAAATCATCGACCACTACCGTAAAGTTATAGGTCGGAGTGCCATCGGTACGAGCAATAATCAGATCGTCAAGCTCAGAATTACTAACAGCAATTTCACCTTTGATTAAGTCATTGAAAACGACCTTCCCTTCCAGTGGGTTCTTAAAACGAATCACGTGCGGCTTAGACGTATCCTGCTCATCAGCAGACAAATTACGGCAGTGACCATCGTATCCAATATTTTGTTTGTTTGCTTGTTGCTCTTCACGAAGCTTTTCAAGGCGCTCTTTTGAGCAATAACAGCGGTAAGCTTTACCCTCTTCTAACAAATGCTCAATTTGTTCTTTATAACGATCGAAACGTTGAGTTTGATAGAATGGCCCTTCATCATGACCAAGCATCAACCACTCCATACCTTCGAAAATAGCCGCCACAGATTCTTCTGTAGAGCGCTCACGGTCAGTATCTTCGATTCTTAGGACGAAGTCCCCTTGGTGTTTTTTTGCATATAACCAGCTGTATAGCGCAGTTCGAGCGCCACCAACGTGTAAATATCCAGTAGGGCTTGGAGCAAAACGAGTTTTAACGGTCATAATTTAAACAGGTAATCAAAAGTTATGCATATTCTATCAAGGCCGTATCTTTTTCAAAACCTATTTACGCTAAACGACTAATAATTAAGCAAAATAGTGGCATAAATGTCAGTGAAGAAAGTTTTTTAATGTTTTTATAAAAAAAGTGTTGACCTTAACCGCTTACAAACCTAGAATGCGCTCCGTTCTTGAGGAACACAGCCTTAAGAACTCTGGAATGTGGGTGGTTAGCTCAGTTGGGAGAGCATCGCCCTTACAAGGCGAGGGTCACTGGTTCGAGCCCAGTACCACCCACCACTTTCCATACCCTTTTTAGATTGAATTGTATTCTAAGCCCCTGACTGGTTCAGGGGCTTTTTTTTACCTTCGTTATTTACCTTAAGCGCTCCACCAAACAGTAGAAATCATACGGGTAAATCACCGCTAGATCGTAACAACTCATTTCAATTGGGCAAAACCTCTGGCAAAATATGCCAAGTTGTTTGAAATCAATGAACTATGGAGTTCTCAGTGCAACCTTCGCTAGACTCACTACGCAATATTTTAGAGCCAGATTGTTTATTAACAGATTCCGACTCTCTTCATCAATTCGGTAAGGATTGGACCAATCAGTACACCCCTGCACCACTTGCCATTGCTTTACCGAAAACAACAGAGCAAGTTGCGGCCATCGTACAGTGGGCAAACCAACACTCTGTGGCGCTCGTCCCTTCTGGCGGCCGCACTGGTTTAAGTGGCGGTGCTGTTGCGGAGCAAGGAGAACTTGTTATAGCGCTGGATAAGATGAACCAGGTTATAGAGTTTGAAAGTGCCACTCAACAAGTCAAATGCCAAGCTGGTGTGATCACAGAGCAGCTACAGCAGTTCGCTGAAGAAAATGACTTGTACTACCCGGTTGACTTTGCCTCTAGTGGCTCCAGCCAAATTGGCGGCAATATCGCGACTAACGCGGGCGGCATTAAAGTCATTCGTTATGGTCTGACTCGCGATTGGGTTATGGGATTAACCGTTGTTACAGGAAAAGGTGAAGTCCTTGAGCTCAATGCAGGCCTGATCAAAAACGCAACCGGTTATGATTTACGACATTTGTTTATCGGCAGCGAAGGTACGCTTGGTATCGTTACTGAAGCGACGATTAAATTAACTCGCCAGCCGACAAACTTAACAGTCCTGTTACTAGCTATTCCACAGCTAGATAAAGTAAAAGAACTCCTCAACACGTTCCAAAAAGCAATCGACCTGACTGCATTTGAATTTTTCTCTGAAGAAGCTCTAAAGAAAGTCATGCCACACCATGGCTTACCGCGTCCTGTTGAAACTGAAGCTCCTTTTTATTGCTTGCTAGAGTTTGATGCTACCTCTGATGACATCCTTGAAAAAGCTTTGGGCTGCTTTGAATCTGGTCTAGAGCAAGAGTTTATCCTTGATGGAGTCATGAGCCAAAGCCAACAACAAGCTGAAGAACTTTGGAAGTATAGAGAGTATATATCAGAAACCATTTCCACAAGTCGTCCTTATAAAAATGATATTTCAGTTACACCAGACAAGGTGTCTGACTTCTTGGGAAGAGTCGATAACATCGTTGCTGAGCATTATCCTGAATTCGAAGTCATCTGGTTTGGGCATATCGGTGATGGCAATTTACACCTTAATATCCTTGCGCCAGACGATATGGATTATGCTGAATTCGTCAAAGCTTGCGAAAAAGTCAATCCGCTAATTTTTGAAGTGCTACAGGAGCTTGGTGGTAGCATTTCAGCGGAACACGGTGTTGGCTTACTGAAAAAACCTTACCTTAACTTCACTCGCACAGATGCTGAAATTAGTTATATGAAAGGTATTAAAGCCACTTTTGATCCAAACAACATCATGAACTCTGGAAAATTATTCTAATGCTATTATTGCTTAGCGTTATAGCCCTACTGATTGGCCCAGTTACTCTAAAGTTGATTGGTCACAATAGACGAATGGATGATTTTTTGTTTCCATTTGTCCTAGTCTCTGTTGGCTCTTTGTTATTTCTAGATGTGCTTCCAGTGCTGTGGAGCAATATTGGCTTCGCCCTATTACCGCTATTATTGTTAGGCTTTTTTGGGCCCGCGCTGGCTGAAATTACGTTTCGTCGATTCGCTCACAAAGCACATAGCGTCGCTTTGTTACTCGGTATTGTGGGTTTAATGACTCACTCCGCGATTGATGGTGCCGCTGTAGTCACCATCGAGGGTAATGAAATGTTGCCTTACGCCGTAATATTGCACCGGCTAGTCGTTGGCTTAAGTTTATGGTGGATCGTTAATCCCCTGTGGGGAAACCGTAAGACAGCCATTGTTTTCTCGGTAATGATCGGCATGACTGTTATTGGTTTCTATATTGGTGAAAAACAATTGTTTGGGTTACATAATACGTTTATTGACTACTTCCAAGCGATCGTTAGCGGAACACTACTTCACGTTATAATCCACAGACCTCATAGTCATGGACATGGGGAAGATGAACCTCATGCCCATACCCATGAAGCAGCGGCCAAACATCAGTTTATCAGCTCCATTCACCACAAAGCTTATTTTGTCGCTGGACTGAGTATCGGTATTTTACTGGTCTTAATACTGCATCAATGGCATTTCTAAGAAGAGCCACTATCCCAATCTATTTTGTTAGATTTTGGTATTGATGAAACATAGTCCAGCTGACCACTGGCTAAGAGTCCACTGAGGTTAGTGGTAATTTGCGCCCGAATTTCCTGAGGGTGTGAAAACTGGTTGGTATAAATACCCAGCCACGCATTACGGCTATTACTTTTAGCCACGGTAAGCGCGCGATTAATCACATAAATTAACTGCTCCCAAGTAATCACCTCATTGGGATCACCTAAGAAAGGAAAGCGCCCAAAACCGACACTACAAGTAACATCAATACTGGCACCATTCCCTAAGTCAAATTTTCTAGATGCTATGATCGAACGTATTTTCTCAGCCATGATCATTTGCTCTCGCTTCTCAATGCCTCGGCTTAAAATAAGCAGCGTAGCGCCCTGCCACCTAACAAGTGTGTCCGTACCATAGCTAATTGTTTTTAAGCAGTCAGCAGCCTGCTTAAGAACTTCATTTCCACATAAATGACCATGCTCTTTGTTAATCATGGCTAAATTGTCAATATCAACAGCAAAAACACCGAGATACACACCTGCGATACCGTCATTCACGATCCAAGTCGATGCAATATTCTCGAGCTCAGAATCAATATGCTTCTTTAAATATTGTTTGCTTTTAAAACCAGTCAACTGATCATTTACAGAGATGTTTTCTAACTGATTTTCCAGTCGCTCGGATAAGTAACGCTGCTCAGAAAGTGAATACTGCAAATCTTCGACTTGATAGAGTAAAGTCTTCTTTTCGCTCAATAATAACTGGGTTTGAGCCTTGCCTTCTTTCAGCTTCTTTTCCTGCAGAGTCAGACGCCTCGAGAAATAACGTGACAAATAAATGGCTACTCCAATAACCACTAGCGATAAAATGAGCAAGTAAAGCATGAAACCCTGAGCACTGGCCCAAAAGCGCTTCTCTACACTTAATAATAACGTGACCTCTTCATCACCCCAACGCCCGTCTTTCTGCCTCACTTGGGTTCGGATCAATAGCTGTTCTTGTTGGATGTTGTGTAATTTAATCGTCGGGCCATCCAAGTCGATCCAGTTATCATCAAGTGCATCAATCTTATAGCGGTAATCAGCTCCACGTCCGTTAATATAGTCAAACGTACTAATACGAATAACCACGGTTCCAAGATCGCTGACCTGAGAAAAATAAGTGCTACCTTCTTTAGTAATATTCTTTTCTTCTGTGGCTTGTTTTACTGAAATGATTTGGAGGCTTTTCTCTTCTTTATCGATGGTAATATCATTCGGACTTAACATGGTAATGCCGTTTAAGCCGCCAAAGAACAAGTTACCCTCTTCATCCGCAAAGTCAGCATTAGTGTAAAACTCATTGTATTGAAGTCCGTCTTCATAGGTAAAGTTAACTGGCGTACCTTTATCAGGGTGATACTTAACGAGACCATTGGCTGTTGAAACCCATAAGAAACCTGAGTTATCAGCTAAGATCGAGCAAATAAAATCATCAACAAAACCATCGCTTTCCGTTACACGTTGAAAATAAACATCGCCTTGCGAGTTATATCGTACGCGATTTAAACCTGAAACAGTTCCAATCCAAAGCACTCCAAGCAAATCCTCATAGATGACCGTTATATCCGAGTTGGACAAGGTCTGGGTATCAGTTTGAATGCTTATATAATGTTCTGTACTTTGGTTGATCGGGTTATATCTAGCAAGTCCTTGTGCGCTACCGACCCACAAATAGCCCTGCAAATCCTCATAAATTGTATAGGCACCGTACTTTGAACTAATGACTTGTTCAGGCAAAAAGCTGGAATAATCAAAAAAGCGTAAACTGGATGCTCCAAGAGTGCTGCCTTGATTTGAGTCTATTTTAATATGATAAAACCGGTTCTCACCTCCAAGCCAAATATCACCACTCCTTGTTTCGACAATGCTTGATAGTGCTTTAAGTTCGAGAAGGTTACCGTTTGCGCCATGAGCTTTTTCTAAATGAATAAAACCCTCTTCACCAAAAGGCCTGAAAAACAAACCGTTATTCGTAATTATCCATAAGTTTCTATGACGGTCCTCAACTAAGCCCCCAACGTAGCCTGTGCTAATAAAGTTCTCGCCAACTTTAAGAGGGCTATAATTCTGTAGAATAGTAAAATCGTTGTTGTAACGGTATATACCAGAGTCTGTACCAACTAATAAATGTCCGTCGTAGGTTTTTAACAAACTGGTGGTGTAATTATTTTCTTTAAAGTTCATCACTTCACGTTTTTTCAGCAAGTGAATAAAGTCTTGTTTTGACTTCCAGTAGTTAACGCCAAATAAGCTTCCAACCCAAAGCAACCCTTCCTTTGATTTCCATATAGACATGCTGGAGTCGTTGTTAATGGAGTGAGGGTCACTGTAATCAGAATAAAGCTCAACTGTAATAGTGTTTTCAGCTGAGTCCCAGTACTTAAGGCCAGCTTCGGTTGCTAACCAATAACCATTTTTAAACGGTAATAACTGCCTTACTCTTATCGGACTTTGCTTTCGCCCGTCCTTCACATCAAAGTATTGTATTGAAGGCTCGCTATTAGCTGTTTGAGTTGAAAATACAGCAAAACCTTTCTCACCAGTTACAAAAAACTCTTCTGTAGACTCTTGATTAGGCAAAAGCTCTAACAGCACTACCTCACTTGAGAGGCACTCTGTAAACCGATCTCGCCCACGCATGTCGACAGAGACAATACAACTATCTTCCAAAAAATAGAGTCGTTCGTTAAGTGCCAAGAATTTGGAAACATTATGCTCTTTGATAAAAACATCGAACTGTGACAATCGTGTCATTGCACCACTCTCTGGCTCTATCAAAGCAAGAAAGTCTTTGGTTAAGGCGAGTACTTTATTATCGGAAGAAAGCGCAATCGAGTGTATCTGGAAGCTTTCAGAACTAAGCTCATCGTCAGAAGAAAGGTTTTTAATCTCTTCTGTCCAATGAGTTATCGCTAATGACTGAGTATCAACGCCATCAAGCCCTTGGGGCGTTAACACCCAAACCGTATCTTTATTATCATAGAGCAATTGATTGATGGTTGGAGATACTAAACTTTTCGGGTCACTAGCAACGTGCTTTAACTGATCGAACTTTACCCCGTCGTAACGATTTAAACCATCCTGTGTTCCAAACCACATAAAACCGAAACGATCTTCTGTGATGTCATAAACAGTGCTTTGACTTAAACCATCTTCTATAGTTAACGAGTAAAACCGAATACGATCAGATATGTCTGCTTCTGCATTTGCTGGAGAAATAAGAAGAGTGTTCGCGACAATGAATAACGCAAATATTAGTAGAAAATGGACAGCCTTCCCAACTGGCTGACTTTCTCGTTGTTTAACTTTTAACCTCGATTTGTATGTCACTCGCTAACTCTGGTTTGATTCCTAATTTATCTTTATAAAAGTCCCTAATCTTATCCATATCCGACTCAATATCACCAGTCGGTTGAATAAAGTCTCCTATCCCCAAGGTTTTCGTTCTCGTATCTAAATAAGTAAAGACGATCGGTACATTTGCCTGCACAGCAATATGGTAAAAGCCACTCTTCCAATAAGGCTTCTTACTGCGTGTACCTTCCGGTGCTAATGCTAAGTGTACTTTATCTCTTTGCGCAATCTCTTGAACCACCTGCTTTACAACGTTTTTCTTTGACGAGCGCTCTACAGGTATTCCTCCGACCCATCGAAAAAACCAACCAAATGGTGGCTTAAATAAAGTATGTTTACCCAAATAAGCCACGTCCATCTTAAAGCAGAAGCGAGTCATGAGCATCAAAACAAAATCCCAGTTAGAAGTGTGCGGTGCAAAGATCATCACACACTTATCATGTTCTGGTAGCTGCCCTTCGACCTTCCATCCCAAAAGTCGTAATAGTCCGCGCATAATTGCTTTCATAATCACAGCACTATTGGTTGTGTAAGTCCATGACCATGGCAGAATTTTCAATCTCAGACGACTCTTGAGATGATTTCGCCATGTCGTTACGACGCTGTTCAAGTTCTTGTAAATAGTTCATATCAATATCGCCTGTTACATACTCGCCTGTAAACACCGATAAATCGAACGCTTTGATCTCAGGATTACCCTCTTGTACCGCTTCTACCATCCCATCAACATCTTGGTAAATGATTTTATCAGCACCAATAATTTCACCAATCTCATCTTCCGTACGGTTGTGAGCAATCAACTCATCAGCTGCTGGCATATCAATACCGTACACATTTGGGTAACGTACTGGTGGCGCGGCTGAAGCGAAGTAAACCTTCTCTGCCCCGGCTTCTCTTGCCATCTCGATGATTTGCTCGGATGTTGTACCACGTACAATCGAATCATCGACTAGCAGAACATTCTTACCTCTAAACTCCAAATCTATGGCATTCAGTTTTTGACGAACACTTTTCTTACGCATCTGTTGGCCAGGCATAATAAAGGTTCTGCCAATATAACGATTTTTAATAAAGCCATGGCGCATTTTTAGATTAAGTTCATTCGCCAGCTGCATCGCTGACGTGGTCGACGTATCAGGAATCGGAATCACCACATCAATATCATGATCAGGCCAATCTCTTAGTATCTTTTCTGCTAGCTTCTCACCCATGCGTAAACGTGCTTTATACACCGACACGTTATCAATGAGTGAGTCAGGACGTGCCAAATAGACATGCTCAAAAATACAGGGGGCGAAAGTGTCTTCATCAATACACTTTTCAGTATGTAGCTGGCCATCTTCAGAAATAAACACAGCATGGCCAGGACCAATATCGTCGATCAGCTCGTAACCTAAAGCATCGAGCGCAACAGACTCTGACGCGACCATAAACTCAGTGCCGTTTTCTGTTTCACGCTTTCCGTATACCGCTGGGCGAATACCGTAAGGGTCGCGGAAACATAACAAACCATGGCCACTGATTAGAGCTACTGCTGCGTATGCACCTTTGCAGCGCTTAAATACTTCGCGTACCGCTTTGAAGATATCTTGTGGTGATAATTGATTTTTTTCAAGAATTTGCAGTTCGTGAGCCAACACATTCAACAAAACCTCTGAGTCAGAGTTTGTATTTAAGTGACGGCGATCAGTCGAATAAAGATCTCGCTTTAAGTTATCCGAATTTGTCAAATTACCGTTATGAGCTAGAGTGATACCGTAAGGCGAATTAACGTATAAAGGCTGAGCCTCAGCAGACGTGGAGCTCCCTGCTGTTGGATAACGCACATGGCCAATACCAGAGTTACCGGTTAAGCGTCTCATGTGTCTTGTATGAAAAACATCACGAACGAGACCGTTATCTTTACGCAAATACAACTTACCCTGATCGCTAGTGACAATCCCTGCCGCATCTTGACCTCGGTGTTGCAACACAGTTAACGCATCAAATAAACTTTGATTTACAGGGGACTTACCAACGATTCCAACAATACCACACATACTAATTTTGCTCGTCTTTTTTGGTTGAAGAATTTGATTCAGATGAGTCATCATCTGTAGAAGACTGTTCACCGCTTCCATCGGTCTTCATTTCAGAAGTATCGAGTCCTTTCATTTTCATCAATGCGCCAATTGCATCAGACTGAGTCATTGACTCACTTTCGCCTTGGCTATCAGGGTTATCATCTTTAAGCTCTGGAACCACTTGTCCTAATTTTTCGTAGAACCAAGCAGCGACCACCTCCATATGAGGAATTAAACTGGATTCACCCCACCACTTATCTTTAGGCACTGGAGTAAACTGTTTTAATCCAAGGACGAGTAAAGCCACAATTAAGACGCCTCGCAAAGCGCCAAAGAACATGCCCAGGAAACGGTCAGTACCACTCATACCCGCGGCATCAACCATACGGCCTACAGCATAGTTAATAATTCCGGCTATAATTAGGGTGGCAACAAAAATGGCTAACCAGGAAACACCCAGTCGGATGCTATTGGTTTCAATATGGTCAACTAGAAGTTCGGAAAGAGGCTCATAGAACATCTTAGCGAGGAAAAAAGCAGCTACCCAGCCTGCTAAAGATAAGGCTTCTCGAACAAAGCCACGGAGTAAACTGATCAGCGCTGAAACGCCAATGATCGCTAAAATGACCCAATCAACCCAAATCATTAAAGAGCTGCCTCATAGAATTCAGTGCGCATTTTAGCAGAGGTAAGCTCTGAGCGGAATATGCTTTATCAGGTTTCTGTAACATCCTGACTTTAATGGTCTTGAGGGTCAAACTCAATGACCTTAACCGCAGCTCCAACAATCTTTTCTAGGCCTTCAGTGCGTTTATTTGCCGCAGCTTGGTCAGGATAAGGCCCAACGAAGACTCGTGTATACTCTGTCGCCTCACGCTGGTATGCCCTAAAGCCCTTATTTCTCAACTCGGCAACCAAGCTAGTGGCGTTTTCTTTATTTGAGAAAGAGCCGATTTGAATGACCCAGGCCTTTTCAGCAAACTCTGGCCTATTGCTTTGCTTGTTAGCGGTCTTTGTTGTCTTTTCGTTGCTAGTATCAGTCGCTACCGCTTCTTTTTTGGACTTTTCCGGGGCTTTTTCAGCGTACTTCGTGACCTCATCTGCAGCTTGTTTTGTTGTACTGTCTGACGACTTGGGCTTGGTTTCAGCAACTGAACTGTCTCGTTCCTCGTTATCGTCACTCTTTGTTTGAGTGACCTCAGGAGAGGTTTGAGACTCGGCTTTTTTATCATCAGTAGCGTTAACTGTATTATTGTCTTGCTGCTCTGGTCTTTCTTGCTGATCATTACTCTCAACTTTTGCTGGCTTCTGTATTGCTTTCTCCGCCTCATCTTCGTCAAGATTGATCGTTATAGAGCCTTCATCTCCATCGTGAGATTTAACATCTAAGGATGGTTGCTCAGGAATTTTGCTTTCTATCTCCTGATTGTACTTTTCACTGTCTAAAATCATAGGCAAGAAAAAAACAGCTAACGCTAAAATAACGCAAGCTCCAACCAATCTATGCTTAAGCTTTATATCCACGCAAAACCTTCTTTATTCCAATGCTCAACAAACAAACCAACTGTAACAAATGAACCAAAAACCACTAAAACGTCATCAGTATCGAGACAAGAACGACCGATACAAGACTCGCTAAAATCACTTAATGATTTATAACACTTAGCTGTATTTTGCGACAGTTCAGGCAAATTTTGCAACAGTTCAGCGCTCTTTTTACCACGAGGCTCAGGTAAATCCAACAAATGCCACTCATCCACCTGCTTCATTTCTACCAGCGAAGACTGACAGTCTTTATCTTTCAGCATGCCACAAAGCGCTACTACACGCCGTGAGCCCTTGTCTTTAAGCTCTGTTAGCTTTTGATTCAATAACTCAGCTGAGTCCGGATTGTGGGCGACATCGACGATAATGGTCGGACTCTCCGATAGGATCTGAAATCTACCCAACACTGACAAGTTCTCAAACGCCTTGTAAGTTGCCGCATAAGAGATATTTTTGGCTGACAGCGACTGATAACAATAAGCAAACGCTGTTAAGCCTGCAGCTAGGTTTTGTAAAAATAGCTCATTAAGAGGAAGCTCATGAAAGTCTAGTGACAACTCATGAAACTGATAGCTCCAGTATTTTCGACCCAACTGAATACAAAAATCACGTTGAGCGATCCAAGGTACGCAACCAATGGTTTCACAGTGCGGCAAGAGTAATGACTCAGTCTCTTTATCAGCAATGACCAAAGGTCTATCTCGCCGAGCAACACCTGCTTTTTCTCCAGCTATTTGCTTTAAGTCACTGCCTAACCAGTCAACGTGGTCCAGCCCAATAGACGTCACCACACTAATATCGGCATCAATGATGTTGACTGCATCTAGCCGTCCACCAAGGCCAACTTCAAGTACGATTAAATCAAGCTGCTGTTGTTTAAAGATCCATAACGCAACCAAAGTCGTAAACTCAAAGTAAGTCAGCTCCGTATCACCTTTAGCTTGATAAATAGCCCGAAATCCTTCAATGATTAAGTCATCAGAGGCATTGACACCATTAAGCTTAATGCGCTCATTAAAATCGATTAAGTGTGGAGAGGTATAGCTTCCAACAGAGACTTTATGACTTACGGCTAGAGCTTCAATTGCGGCTACTGTAGACCCTTTTCCGTTAGTCCCAGCCACAGTAATCACTTGAGCACCTAAATCGAGCAGATCCAGTCGACGAGCAACTTCTTGCGCACGCTTTAAACCAAGTTCGATTTTATGAACAGAGTGGGCCTGCTCTAACCAAGCAAGCCACTCATTAAGATGGGTAAATTGTTGAGGATTGTCAGGAATTGACAATGAGATCGTCTCTTTTAAGCCGCTGGTTTATCAGATTTCAGTAACTTTGCTGCCAAGGAAGCAACTTTATCGCGCATATCACGACGATCAACAATCATGTCTACTGCACCATGCTCCAGCCAGAACTCACTTAAGCGGAATCCTTCAGGCAGTTTCTCGCGAATCGTTTGCTCAATAACACGCTGCCCCGCAAAGCCAATTAATGCTTTAGGCTCAGCAATGTGAATGTCGCCAAGCATAGCCAAACTCGCAGTAACACCACCCATCGTTGGGTCTGTTAAAATCGTGATATATGGCAAGTTATTATCTGATAGCTTCGCCAAGACAGCACTGGTTTTCGCCATCTGCATCAATGACACCAATGCTTCTTGCATCCGAGCTCCGCCACTTGCTGTGAAACAGACAAAAGCAGTACGCTTCTCAATCGCACGATTCACTGCTCGTACAAACTTTTCACCGACGACTGAACCCATTGAGCCGCCCATGTAATCAAAGTTAAACGAAGCCGCTACGATTGGTACGCCTTTAACTGAGCCTTCAAAAGCAATCAGTGCATCGTTCTCTTTCGTTTTCTTTTGTGCTGCTGAAATACGATCTTTGTACTTCTTGGAGTCACGGAACTTCAGCATATCAACAGGTTTCATGTCCGCAGCAATTTCTTGCTTTCCGTCTTGATCAAGAAATAGCTCAAGTCGTTCACGAGCACTCAATCGCATGTGGCTGTTACATTTCGGGCACACCGATTGGTTGCGCTGAACTTCTGCATAATACAATACAGACTCACAGCTCTTACATTTACTCCATACGCCTTCAGGTATGGATTTTTTGCGCTCCCCTTCAGGGTTGCGTTTCGGTAATAATCGTTCTAACCAGCTCATAAAATATCTAAATTCGTTTCGCCAATCTAAGTCGTTGCATTGTAACAGGTTTCAGCCTAAACGGAACAGAGTTCTGGTAATACCTGTTGGGATGAACTCACCCTTCCGGTAAAAAGATAGGGCCTATAGGTAATCTTGGTAAATCAAACTGTTGCGGATAATCGACATCAATTAAATAAAGTCCGTTAGGGCTCGCAGTGGCAGGCGCCTTATTTCTATCCTCAGCCTCGATCAGCCCTTTTACCCAAGTGTAAGGCTTTAAACCTCGCCCTACTGCAATCAATGTGCCTGCAATGTTACGTACCATATGGTGTAAAAAAGCATTCGCCTTAATATCAATGACCACATACTGCCCATATCGTTCGACCCTAAGATGTTCGATAAAACGAAATGACGTTCTGGACTGGCAACTTGATGCTTGGAATGATGCAAAATTCTTTTCACCAGGAAAATACTGACAGGCTTGGTTCATCGCCTCAACATCTAACGTTTGACGACACCACGTTAACCCTTTATGCATAATCGCAGGTCGAGCGTGAGTGTTGGCAATAATATAACGGTAGCGCCTCGCTGTGGCGCTGAAGCGGGCATGAAACTCATCAGGGACCTGATGAGCCCAGCGTACAGCAACAGAATCAGGTAGTTGGGTATTAGCGCCCATAGTCCAAGCTTTAAGTGGACGCTCATTGCTAATACTGAAATCTACCACTTGCCCAGTAGCATGCACCCCTGTATCCGTTCGCCCTGCACAATTTACCTGCACTGTTTCATCAGCTATGTTGCTAAGTACTTTTTCCAGTGTTTGTTGTACTGAAACTGCATGAGATTGTCTCTGCCAGCCATAAAACTGACTACCATCATATTCAATCCCTAAGGCAAACTTCATTGATAAAACCTACTTAAACGTTATACAGATACAAAAACACCGGGTGAATTACCCGGTGCTTCCTTTTAAATGACTATTTTACAGCTCTGAAAGCAATTTGTCTGCTTCCGCACGCTGTTCACTGTTACCTTCGGACTTAACTTCTTCCAAAATATCTTTGGCAGCATCATCATCACCAAGCTCCATGTAAGCTTTTGCCAAGTCAAACTTAGTGGCCGCATCATCAGCGCTCAGACCCGCTCCAGCTTCGTCAGCATAATCCATATCAGCGCCATCATTAGAACTACTATCGTCCTCTTGAGTCACTAATTCTTCGTCATCCTGTCCGTCGGTAAACTCAATAGAGTTATCTTGTTCAGAGCTTGTCTCACTCTCAGTAGAGGAGTCAAATTGCTTTTCAAAATCACCTAAATCCAAATCAAGAGACTCATCATCGTTAGAACCAACTTTTTCAATATCACTCGCATCAGAAGCAAGCTCAGTGCTCAAATCGAGGTCTACTGGCTCTTTTTCATCATCAGAACCGAAGATTTCGTCTTCGCTAGGTAAGCTTAGCTCATCAGAGTCTGTATCCATTTGAATTTCTGACTCATCTGGAGCAATCAAGCTAGACAGACTTGCCACTTTTAAGCCCAATGACGAATCATGATCAAAATCATCAGGAAGTTCGTTCTTTAACTGGTGGAACTTTTGAGTATTTTGCTGGCTGGCTACCACTTCCATCAACTTAACCCGGACTTCTTGGTTATTAGGCTCTGCCGCTAAAGCATCTTCAAGCACATTTTCTGCTTCCGATAATTTGCCACGCGCAATTAAAATATCTGCTGAGCTCACCGGATCTTTCTCTTCTTCAGGCGCTTTCATACCATTATCGCCGATGAAGGACTCTCGATTTTTCTTAGGCTTTGCTTCATTAGCCGCAGTCATCATGCCCAACAAACCACCGTCATCATCAGCATCCTGACTATTACGACGATAAATTAAACCACCACCAATCAATAACAGAAGAACTAAGCCACCACCCGCGTATAGCCAGAAGTTTTCGGCTTCATAGAATGGTTTGTCAGAGTTACTTTGTAATGAATTTGATGCTGCAGGTTCAGGCTTCGACTCAGCTTTATCTTCAACCTTATCCTGAGCTTCTTGTTCTAATTCGCTAGAGCCACTTGTAGTAGCCATATCATCAGCTTGGTCCATTGAATCCGCAGCTATATCCGTAGCTGGTTCGTCCGCACCAACCTGATCGGTTTCGTCGGCGGCATCTGCAGCACCAGATAAAACGGATAATGTCTCATCTTCTACGGCTAAGCCATCATCTGTAGCGTTTTCTGTTTCAGCTAGATCCGTACCAAACTCTGTTGACTCTCCTTCAGAATCAGAGCTTAAGCTTGAGTCAGCAGCATCATTTTCCGCGACGTCACTACTCATATCATCGTCAAGCGTGCTGCCGCCTGAATCCTGTGACGTACCTTCATCCACACTACCGATACTTAAACGTCCACCAGAAGTTTCAGAGTCATCAACTTGTGTCTCTTCAACACTCTTACGAACATCCAGCGGAGCTTCATCACTGCTCGTCGCACTACGTATGGTATTCAGTGCAGCAGTTTGTGAAACATCGCTGATAGCGCTGCTCTCTGGAACCGTTAAAACAGCTCCAGCTTTCATGCGATTAATATCGTTATTAATAAATGCTTCAGGATTATTGTGGAAAATGGCCAATAAGGTTTGTTGAACTGACACACCCTCTGGACGCACAGATTTAGCAATACTCCAAAGAGTTTGCCCGCGCTCAACCGTCCAATTATCACCATTAAACTCTGCTGTTGAGGCCAGCTGACGAGTCTGCTCGTTCACACTTGGCTGCGGCGGTTTAGGTTGTGAGGACGGTTCGTTAGACGTTGTATTTTGTTGAGGTTGAGTTCGTTGTGTCGTCTCAGGGGTATTGTTTGTAGTCGTACGACGCTGAGAAACTGGAGCCGTAGTTGGCTGAGGGGTTGGGGTCGTTTTAGCAAAAACTGGAGGGTCGAGTAACAAAGTATACTCACGCATCAAGCGCCCTTGTGCCCAATTAAGCTCTAACAGAAAGTTGACGAACGGTTCCTTGATGGGGTCTCGACTCTCAACAACAATGGCCTTGGAACCATCGTTTTTGGTAATGATTTTAAAGCTCAGGGAGTTGTGATATGCCTCACGCTGAACCCCAAATTTATTGTAAGACTCATAAGAGGCAAGTTTGGCTCGTAGGTCCTCTTCACTAACACTGCGTGAAGATAGCAACACAATTTCAGCCTTAAGCGGTTGGTTTAACCCTGAGTCCGCGTCAATATCTCCAAGCCCCAACGACCAAGAAGATGGACTGATTAGCGCAGCCGATACAGCAACTGTTGCAGCCAATTTACGAAACATAACTTTCCCCTCATTGATAAAAATCATCGAATAACTTCGACTGGATTCCCAATTTTATATCTTAATTTTAACCAGCGAACTTACCACAGTACATCCATATTTCAGTAAGATAGGAAGTCATATGTGCTTCGTTTTGATAAACACTTCACAAAACGTAACCCAAATTCCTTGAATATCCCTTAGATGTGGTGCTCATTTTAGCATCACATCTAAGAATGTACTTTAAGTTTTCACCCGTTAGGTACTAATTTTGCTACTATAAATGATTTTTTACAAGTATCTCTGCAATTTGGACTGTATTTAGTGCGGCACCTTTACGAACATTATCCGATACGATCCACATCGCAAGACCATTTTCGATACCCACATCTTGACGGATTCGACTTACAAAAACGTCGTCTTTGCCGCTGGCATGAGTTACTGGCGTGGCATATTCCAACTGTTCCATATCGTCTACAACCGTTACCCCCTCGGCCTTTTCAAGCAATTCTTTGGCCTGGACAGCAGCTAAAGGCGCCCTGGTTTTAAGGTGAACAGCTTCTGAGTGGCCAAAGAACACCGGGACACGAACTGCGGTAGGACTGACAGCGATACTGTCGTCTTCAAAGATTTTTTGGGTTTCCCAAACCATCTTCATTTCTTCTTTGGTATAACCGTTATCTTGTAGTGCATCGATATTTGGCAGTACATTAAACGCAATCTGCTTGTCATAAACCTTCGCAGTTGCTTCTCTAGCATTAAGTAGTTCAGCGGTTTGCTTCGCTAACTCTTCTACCGCTTTTTGTCCCGAGCCTGAGACCGCTTGATAGGTGCAGACATTGATATGCTCAATACCCACGGCATCTTGGATCGGCTTTAAAGCGACCATCAATTGCATGGTTGAGCAATTAGGGTTAGCAATAATGCCTCGGTTTTTATAATCAGCGATTCGATCAGGGTTCACTTCAGTTACTACTAAAGGAATATCCTCGTCATAACGGTACTCAGACGTATTATCAACCACGACACAGCCTGCTTCGACTGCTTTGGGCGCATATTCACGCGAAATAGAGCCGCCTGCTGAAAACAAAGCAACGTCAACCTGAGAAAAGTCAAAATCCGCTAGGTTTTGCACCATCACAGATTTACCATTAAACATTAATCGTTCGCCCGCAGAGCGCTCGCTCGCAAGCAGATAAAGATTATCAACAGGAAACTTACGTTCCTCTAATATTTCACGAATGGTCACGCCAACTGCGCCTGTAGCGCCGACGATCGCTATATTTGCCTTTTCCAATGAATCACTCCTCTAAAAGACAAGCTAATGATAAAAATAATGTAAAGCAGTCGCGCTCTGGCTATTTACGCTTATTAAACATCATCCAAACACGCATGATGATATAGCCAAAGAAGCCCGCTGCCATTAGATATAATGCAACCTGTTCCCAAAGCTCACTGTTTTGTGCTGGTGGGAAGAACTTCAATAAGAAGCCTGCTGCGAAGGCAATAACGGCTAAAAAGGATAAAGACTGTAACCGACGGTTTTTCTTTAACTTTTGAAGGTGTGACGCTCGTTGTAACTGCTCTTCTGTGGTGCCTTTGAGGCGCGCCCCACAGTGGCTGCAGGTTTCTGCTTTGCTCGAAATTCTTTTGTTACAAACGATACACTGAATAATAGCCATAATATTGTCTCTGTTGAATTCTCTCTCAATTGTTCAAATAAATCTAAGAACCTAAGGTTATATACTTATCAGCGACTACTTTAATGCTTTGCTGGCAATTTCATAAACGTCTTTTGACAGCTCTGGCATGGTTAAAATGTCTTTTAGTTGCTGCTGCATTTTAAGTTGGCGTTGCTGATCAAACTTGCGCCAACGATTGAATGCCCCCGTTAAGCGGGCTGAAACCTGAGGGTTTACCGAATATAACGCCTTAATTTGACGAGATAAATATTCATAGCCACGCCCATCTGCGCGATGGAATTGGCTTGGGTTAGCTCCCGTAAATGCGCCAATAAGCGAGCGAACCTTGTTCGGGTTTTTAAGCTCGAAAGATGGATGATCCAGTAATGACTCAATTCTGTCAATGGTTTCATCGGACGGGTCTGTCGCCATGATCGCCAGCCACTTATTCACCACCAGCTCTTCATTTTGCCACTTTTGATAAAATGCCTCGGCAACCTTCATCTTCTCGCTATAATTAGAATGAACAATTAACTGCAAGGCCGTGCTGGCATCCGTCATATTATTGGCGTTATCCAACTGCTTTAAAGCTAGTTGATAGCAATCGTCCTTCTCAAGCGCCATGAGATAACTCAAGCATGTGCCCGCGAGAGCTCTTTTAGCGACGGACTCTTTGTCTTGCTCAAAATCGCCAATGTGGTGATTGGTTTGATAGTGTAATAACCAGTCCAGCTCTAGCTCTTGTGCCAAGCGTTTCTTTAAGAAGTTACGAGCCTCGATTAAATGATCGATATTGATTGAATCAACTTGCTCAATCAAAGTACTGACGCCCGGAATTGATAATGCCAATGACTTAAACTGGCCATCAAGCTGACTGTCATCCAATAAGTTCTTTGTCGCGCTGACCACCGCATCGCTGATGGATAAACGAGCGCCCTCCTCAAGCTGCGAGCACAAGTCAAACACAACTTCACCAAACAGCATTTGCCCAGCCTGCCAACGATTGAATAGGTCAGAGTCGTGAGCAAAAAGGAACGTTAAGTCATTCAATGAATAGTCGTAATGAAGCTTCACTGGAGCTGAGAAGCTACGCAAAATCGATGGAATATGCTTTGCAGGCACATCATCAAAAGTCACGCTTTGCTCCCAACTCTTCAAATGGACAACATCGCCCTCTACACGCGCATCGGTGTCATTGACCGGCAATGGCTTCAGCTCAATATCATTACCCAGCTCATCAATCAGACCGACCTTCAATGGAATATGAAACGGCTCTTTCTCCTCTTGGCTCGGTGTCGCAGGACAAGACTGCTTTAAATTCAGCGTCACCTGGCGTTTATCCGCATCATACTCAGCTGAAACACTCACTTCTGGCGTTCCTGCTTGTGAATACCAGCGTCTGAACTGCTTAAGATCATAGCTATTCGCATCCTCCATGGCGCGCACAAAATCTTCGCAAGTCACAGCCTGCCCGTCATGACGCTCAAAATACACGTCCAGACCGCGCTTAAAACCATCACGACCCAGTAACGTCTGATACATACGAATAATTTCAGCGCCTTTGTTATAGACAGTCACCGTGTAGAAATTATTCATCTCAATATACGAGTCGGGACGTATCGGATGTGCCATAGGTCCCGCATCTTCAGCAAACTGGTGAGAACGAATAACCTTAACGTCTTCAATGCGCTTTACGCCATGGTCCGTTTGATCAGCGGTAAACTCTTGATCACGGAAAACCGTTAGACCTTCTTTTAAACTAAGTTGGAACCAATCACGGCAAGTAACACGATTCCCGGTCCAGTTATGGAAATACTCGTGGCCAATAACCGCTTCCACATCAATAAAGTCAGTGTCTGTCGCCGTATCTTGGCTGGCTAAGACGTATTTTGTGTTAAAAATATTGAGGCCCTTATTCTCCATGGCGCCCATATTGAAGTCACCAACAGCCACAATCATGTAGATATCGAGGTCATACTCTAGACCAAAAACCTCCTCATCCCACTTCATGGCCTTTTTCAGCGACTCCATTGCATGATGACACTGGTCAAGCTTGCCCTGATCGACATAAATCTCAAGACGAACCTCTCGCCCCGTCATGGTAGTGAAATTGCTGGTTAATAAATCATAGTCTCCAGCACACAACGCAAATAAATAGCTGGGTTTCTTAAAAGGGTCTTCCCAGACCGAAAAATGCTTACCAGTTTCAAGGTCACCGTGTTCAATACGGTTACCGTTCGATAATAAATGCGGGAATTGTTTTGCATCGGCTTCGATTCGTACGGTAAAGGTACTCATCACATCCGGGCGATCAGGGTAAAAGGTAATCTTACGGAAGCCCTCAGCCTCACACTGAGTACAGTACTTTCCGCTTGATAAATACAAGCCTTCAAGGCTGGTATTCGTCTCAGGTGAAATCTTAACTTTAGTGTTAAGCGTAAAGCTTTCCGGAGGGTTCAGAACCTCTAAGCCATCGTCAAACAAGCGATAGTCCTCTTGGCCTAGCTCTTCACCATCAATGGCAATCGAGAGTAGCTCTAAATCCACACCATCCAAACGTAACGGCTCGTTACTAGCAACATCAGCCTTACGCTGAATCGTTAGCGTGGTATCCACAACCGTGGCATTTGGCGCTAAATCAAACGCCAAGTACACGCTCTCAATATCGTATGGATACGGCGTGTAATCACTACGGTAATGGACTTGAACTTCCTGCTGTGGCGCCTGCTCTTGAGAAGCGCTGTCTTGATGACTGCTACTATCGCTCATGATGTCGTTACTTTAACCCTTTGATTTTAGAATCTTGATTCGAACAAAACGAAAAGTCCGATTGTAGCAATCTTGCTATAAATTCGATATAACATAGCGCAAGAAAGCAAAAAGAACACAACGGAATAATTATTCATGTGCCGATGCGCCGAATTACCCAATGTTTTTGTGGGCAATGACGAAAACAACCCTTTTAACGATACTCTGGAAGAGCTCGAATGGGCACCGCAACGATGGGCCACTCTAAACCGCTGCCCTATCTGCCAACAGTTGTGGCATATCGACATCGCTAAGCAAAACGACATCGGCGTCTGTGCCAAAATAGCCACAGAACAAGACTGGCAACAACTCGACACCACCAACCTCAAAATCCAACTCATGGTCCAAAACCACGGCGGCATCACCAACGACACCTGCCAATGGAAACAATGCGACCAACTCTGCGTCAAAGGCCTCGCCTTCTGCCCCAGTCACGCCTATTTTGAGATGGATATAAAGCAGTGACTTCATCAGCTAACCACTGGGAATTTCGAGTTAATGAGATATCCCCATGCCACTATCGACTATATGCCGAGCGTAATTCTGGGAACATAATTTCTTTTGATTCTAAAAATATAGATTTACAAAGGCTTTACCTCGAGGCTTTTAATTTAGAGGTTTCGCTAGGAACACTGCCGAGCAGTGGCCCTTTATTTGATTATTGCTTCCGCTAAAAAGAAATGCTTTTGTGAATATTCTGATGAGGCTTTTGGCTCTTGGCAAATATATCATCAAGAAACTGGTGAAAAATATATTTACGATGGAAAAGATTTCACATTAAGTTACTCCAAACCTATTAATAAGATTTCTTGGAACTGTTACTTTAGAAACAAAAGTGATATCTCAAATGAAATATTGGCTAACATCTAGCAAGTGTATATTGGGCTGAGTTTACGACGCCCAACATCCCAGAACTGGCGCACCACTCTGTTTTACATCAACCTAATTTAATATAGAGAAAATACCTAGGGTACACACTTTGACACATAAGCATACCCTCTCTTAACATTCTCACCGATACAATCAATCGCATAAATTACGGAAACCACAAAAGGGAATCTCATGTTAAATCCGAGCAAGTTAAAAGGCTCACTCGTAGCACTACTATTTTTCGCCTCGATTGCTTTAGCTTTAGAAGCCAAGAAAGTTGACCTTATTCCTTACGAAAAAGTTAGCGACGACTTTTACGTATTACTTGCTGATGGCTACGGTTCCAATGTCGGAATCAAGGTAGAAGACGACGGACTCATCATCGTTGACACCATGCTTGCAAAAGCCAATCAGCCATTAATGATGACCATTGAATCGATTTCAGAGAAACCTATAAAGCTTGTGGTGAATACGCATGGTCATATGGATCACGTGGGTAACAATAAGCCGCTCATCGAGCTTGGTGCTGCAAAGCTTGCTTACGAAGAGATGAGTAGTAACGATCTCAATATCGTCACCACTCATGTTGCTTCACACTCTCCCAATGATCTCCTAATCTATTTTCCTGACAGCAACGTGCTGATGATGGGCGACAGTTTCACTAACAACTGGTACCCCTCGTTCTGGGCTGGGGGACTCAAGGGCCAAGTTGCGGTTATTGATAAAGCTTTAGCGCTGGCAAATGAAGACACCACAATCGTTCCGGGTCATGGCTTTATAACCGACATTAACGGTTTAAAGCGCTATAAAGAAAATGCCATAAGCTGGGTCAACCGAATAATGGAACTTCACCATCAAGGATTAAGCCCAGAAGATATTGCTCAAGACGAAGCGCTAAACAATATGCTCAAAAAGTTCGCTAACGATGTAAGACCTGTAAAAGACTTGAAAAGAATGATGGAGCATTTCATAAATAAAACAATCGAAATAGAACTTAAGTTATCCGCTAAGTAATTTATCTCATTTAAATGTACTAGGGCGCACATCGCGCCCTAACCTTACCTAGTGACATTAACGGCACTTGTGCCTAAACTTCTTAAGCTGACAAAGCATTTGTAGTCACAGAAAAGTGATTATTACAGCGACAGTAAACGCTTGGATGAATGTTTTTTTCATGAATTGTTTCCATATACAGTATTTCCAATTTCTTCTGGATCACCTTATTTTTACCGTATACCGATAACTTCTTGCTATGCGGTTGTCACACTAATTTCATCGAAAAACGTTACACTTAAGGCTAATAGCGTGGCGAAATCAGCCCAACTTAGCATTAGTTTTATTTATCAATATCGCCTAATGGCCAAATAAATCTAGTGTCAGTTTACGTTAACGTAAATCTCACTATACAAATTCGCTAAAAATACGTACAATCGGCGTCGCTAAATATTAGATTGAACCTTAGGGGATAGGTTAGATACAAACGATAACTCTTTGTAATCTAATCAATTTAGCCCCCTTCAATAAAGGAGAATGTAGCCTTGACGACTACAACAGTTGCTTCTTTCGAGATTCAGTATCATCAGTATCTTGATGCCAACGGCAAACCAACGAAAGATATTCCAGAGTTTGCTAAAGACATGAACACCATGCGTGAGCTTTATCGTGACATGTACAAACTACGTGTATTCGATGCAAAAGCTTATGCATTACAACGTACCGGTAAAATGGGTACCTACCCTGCTTCATTGGGTCAGGAAGCTATCGGCATTGGCTATGGCGATGCCATGGTCAAAGAAGACGTTTTAATTCCTTACTACCGTTCTACAGGTGGTCTCTTAAAACATGGTGTGACCATGGAAGAGATCTTGTTGTACTGGGGTGGTGATGAAGCTGGAGCGAACTACTCTGTCGCTAAAGAAGACTTCCCTATTTGTGTTCCAATCGCAAACCAAATTATTCACGCTTCTGGTGTCGCCAAAGCGATTCAGATGCGCAAGCAGAAACGTGCTGTAGTTACTGAGATTGGTGAAGGCGGTACGTCTGAGGGTGATTTCTACGAAGGCGTTAACGTCGCTGGTATCTGGAACCTTGGCGTGGTGTTTTTCATCAACAATAACCAATGGGCAATTTCAGTACCAACGGATATTCAAACTGCTTGTGAAACTTACGCGCAAAAAGCTATCGCAGCTGGTGTCGAAGGTATTCAGGTTGATGGTAACGACATCGTTGCTGTACGTGAAGTTTCGAACTACGCATTAGAAAAAGCGCGTAACGGTGGCGGACCTACGGTTATCGAAGCGATTACGTACCGTTTATGTGATCACACGACAGCAGATGATGCATCGCGTTACGACGATCCTAAAGTTAAAGAGCAAGCTTGGAAGGACGAGCCATTGGTTCGTTTGCGCAAGTATCTTGAGAAAAACAAATCTTGGTCTGATAAAGACGAAGAAGCAATGAAAGAAGAAGTCGCTAAAGAAGTTGATGCTGCGGTGAAAGCTTATGAAGCTGCTCCGAAGCCAACGCCTGAATTGATGTTCGATCATCTTTATGCAGAACTTCCTGAATTAACCAAGCCTCAGCGCGAAGCAGCTATCAAGAGAGGTGCAAAATAATGGCGGCGATTACTTTAATTGAAGCTGTAAATGCAGCGATGGCGTATGAGCTTGAGCATGATCAAGATGTTGTATTATTCGGTGAAGACGTGGGCAAAAACGGTGGTGTATTCCGTGCTACCGATGGCTTACAGAAAAAGTATGGTAAAGAGCGTGTTATCGATACTCCTCTAGCTGAGTCGATGATTGCTGGTTTGGCTGTAGGTATGGCCGCACAAGGTATGAAGCCGATTGCTGAAATGCAGTTCATGGGCTTTATCTTCCCTGCGGTTGACCAAATCTTCTGTCACGCGGCACGCTTGCGTCACCGTACTCGTGGTCGTTTAACTCAGCCGATGGTGATTCGAGCACCGTATGGTGGTGGTATCCACGCACCTGAGCACCACTCTGAGTCAACAGAAGCTTTGTTCTCACACATCCCAGGCTTGAAGGTCGTTATTCCTTCAAACCCTTCACGTGCTTATGGCTTAATGCTTGCAGCAATTCGTGATCCAGATCCAGTGATTTTCTTAGAGCCAAAACGTGTTTACCGTATCGTGAAGCACGAAGTTGAAGATAACGGCGAAGAGTACCCTCTTGAAGCTTGTTTCGTTGACCGTGAAGGTAGCGATATCACGCTTATCTCGTGGGGCGCGATGATGCACGAGACGCTTCAGGCAGCTGAGAAGCTAGCCGCTGAAGGTATCGAAGCAGAAGTTATCGACGTAGCAACGGTTAGTCCTATCGACATGGACACCATTTTAGAGTCAGTCGAGAAGACTGGTCGTGCTTGTATCATTCAAGAAGCACCGAAATCTGGCTCGATTGGTTCAGAAATTGCTGCAGAAATTGCTGAAAAAGGCATTTTGAACTTATTAGCACCAATTGGTCGAGTTTCAGGCTACGACACTGTTATGCCATACTATCGTTTAGAAAAACAATATATGCCAACCGTCGACCGTATTCTTGACGAAGTGCGTACGATTATGGAGTACAAATGAAACAGTTCAATTTACCCGATTTAGGCGAAGGTTTACCGGATGCGGAAATCGTTCGCTGGTTAGTTAAAGAAGGCGATACCGTAACTGTTGACCAACCAATGGTCGAAATGGAAACGGCAAAGGCTGTGGTCGAAGTCCCTTCTCCATTCGCGGCTAAAATCTCCAAGTTATATGGCCAAGCTGGCGACGTCATTAATACCGGCGACCCATTAGTTGAATTTGGTGGCTCAGGCTCTAAAAAGGCTGCGCCTAAGAAATCATCTGATAACAAAGAATCTGGCGAAGAAAAACGTGCTGACAGCGGCACAGTTGTTGGCGCCGTTGAAGTTGGTAACAACGTTGTTGCTGAAACCACTAACTCAGTGGTTAAAGCGCTAGCTCGCAAGCTTAAAGTTGACCTAACGCAAGTTACTGGTACGGGCAAAGACGGCGCTATCACGCAAAAAGACGTGCGAGAAGCGGCAAAGAATGGCACTGGTTCTGCTAAAGCAGAAGCTGCTCCAGTAGCACAGCAAGAGTCTGGTTTTGATACGAGTAACCCTCTGGCTTATAAAGCATCACCAGCAGTACGTGCACTAGCCCGTAAGCTTGGTGTTGACTTAGGTAACTGCCAAGCTTCAGGTCGTAAAGGCTCGATTACGCGTAATGATGTTGAAAGTGCTTCTAAAGGTGGTTCTGCTCCAGCAGCTAGCCAACCTGCACAGTCATCAACAAGCTCAACAACGTCAAGCACTCCATCTAGTACTGGTGGCTTGCCAACGTTGAACGTTGAAGTTAAACCTGAAACCGTTCGTGGCGTACGTCGCGCGATGGCAATGGGCATGTCTCACTCACACTCGACAGTCGTTCCTACGACTTTAGTAGAAGATGTTGATATTTCAGCATGGCCAAAAGGTACTGACTCTCTAGCGCGTTATGTCCGTGCATTAGTCACAGCAGCTAAAGCTGTTCCAGCGGTTAACGCTTGGTTCGATGGCGATAAATTTGAGCGTCTATTGCACCCTAACGTTAACGTTGGGATCGCAGTGGATTCTGGCGACGGCTTATACGTTCCAGTCGTTCACAATGCCGATCGCATGAGCATGACAGACGTTCGCGGTCGCGTTCAAGAGCTTCGTCAGAAGATTGAAACTAAATCGCTAAAACAGGACGATCAGCAAAACGCCACGATCACCCTGTCGAACTTCGGTTCAATTGCAGGTCGCTACGGCACACCAGTCGTATCGCCACCACAGGTAGCGATTCTTGGAACTGGTCGATTCCGTAATGAATTGAAGCTAACCGATAAAGGCATCACTAACGCTAAAATGTTGCCACTATCGCTAACCTTTGATCACCGCGCCTGTACTGGCGGCGAAGCAGCTCGATTCTTAGCGGCTGTGATGGAAGATCTGCAAAAAGCTCAGTAACTTACAATAAGTCACTGACTGTTGCGACAAAAGCGCGTCACTTAACGGTGTCGCGCTTTTTTATTGCCGATTCTTTGTAATATTTCCAAACATTTCAACCCTAGCGCATCCCCCCACCCTTTGCTATTCTCAGTCGGTTAATTAACAAAAATGGAGTCATTGTATGAACAAAAGACTGATAGCGAGCCTAGTTATTGGCTCGGTCGCGTCTGTGGGGGTTATGACACAAAGTATGGCGAAAGATACGCAAAAAGCATCTAAAGTCGATGATCCTTACATTTGGTTAGAAGATGTTGGCGGCGAAAAGGCCTTGAATTGGGTTGAAGAGCAGAATGAAAAGTCGCTTGGCTATTTAAAATCGAAGCCACTTTATAAAGAATTGTATGAAAAGAATTTAGAGGTATACAACTCAGACGAGCGTATTCCCTACGTCAGCCAAATGGGCGATTACTTTTATAACTTCTGGCGTGATGATGAAAATCCACGTGGTTTATGGCGTCGCACAACGTTAGAAGAATACCAAAAAGACGATCCTGAGTGGGAAATCGTCTTAAACCTTGATGAGCTTGCTGAAAAAGAAGATGAAAACTGGGTCTACAAGGGCTCTAACTGCTTATATCCTACCTATGATCGCTGCTTAATCAACTTATCTCGCGGCGGCGCTGATGCGACCGTGGTTCGTGAGTTTGATATCGAAACAAAAAGCTTCGTCAAAGATGGCTTCCAGTTACCAGAAGCTAAAAGTAACCTAAGCTGGATTGATAAAGATACGCTCTACGTCGGCACTGACTTTGGTGAAGGAAGCATGACCGACTCAGGCTACCCTCGTGTAGTGAAAGTATGGGAACGTGGTCAGCCTGTTGAAAAAGCCAAAACCGTATTTGAAGGCGAAAAAGAGAACGTGTGGGTCGCTGGCATGGTCGCGCACGATGGCGATGACAAATATCAAATTATCTATCAAGGCCTGGATTTTTATACGTCAGAGATTTACTTAAAAACTGATGAAGGGATGAAAAAACTTGAGCGTCCTAAAGACAGTAGTTTCAGCGGCATTATCAATGACCAGTTACTATTAGAGCTTAAGTCTGACTGGGAAGTTGGTGATAAAACCTATAAACAAGCTTCATTACTCTCTATCTCGATGGATGACTATGTCGCAGGAAAGAAAAACTTCACCGAAGTGCTGGTTCCTGATGCGCACACCTCTATTGCTAGCGTCTCTAGCACTAAAGATCATGTGCTAATTACCACGCTAAAAGACGTTAGCAGTGAGTTATATCGCTATACTTTTAGCGATGGCAAATGGTCTCACGAAAAAATCGATATGCCTGATTTAGGTACACTGTCGGTTACTGGCACCAGTGATGAGCACAATAACTTCTTCATCAACTACCAGAACTTCCTAACGCCAAGTAGCTTGTACTACTTCGATGCAGAAAAAGATTCAGCAAGCGTACTGAAAAGCTTGCCGGCATTTTTCGATGCAACGCCTTATAAAGTCGAGCAAAAGTTCGCAGAGGCTGAAGACGGTACCAAGATCCCTTACTTCCTAATCATGGCGAAAGATACCGAGTTAAATGGTGAAAACCCAACACTTCTTTATGGTTACGGTGGTTTCGAAGTATCGTTACGCCCAAGCTACTCCGCGACTATTGGCATCGACTGGTTAGAGCAAGGTGGTGTTTACGCACTCGCTAACATTCGCGGTGGTGGTGAGTATGGTCCAGCATGGCACCAAGCAGCGCTAAAGAAAAATCGTCATATTGCTTTCAATGATTTCATTACTGTTGCCGAAGACTTGATCGAGACCAAGGTCACTAATAAAAGTCATTTAGGCATTCGTGGTGGTAGTAATGGCGGTTTATTAGTGGGTACGGTTGCTACTATGCGTCCTGATTTGTATGAAGCTGTAGTTTGTCAGGTTCCATTACTCGACATGAAGCGCTTCAATCAACTATTAGCTGGCGCAAGCTGGATGGGCGAATACGGTAACCCGGATAACGAAGACGAGTGGAACTACATTAAAACTTACTCGCCTTACCACAACGTTCATAAAGACGTTGATTACCCTAAAATCTTCTTTACGACATCAACTCGTGATGACCGAGTACACCCTGGACACGCACGTAAGATGGTTGCGAAGATGATGAGCCAAGGTCATGACCTTCTTTATTATGAGAACACCGAAGGTGGTCATGGTGGCGCTGCAAACAATGAACAGTCAGCTAAGTTAAATGCCTTAATTTATACTTACCTTGCTGATCAGCTGATGGATTAACCATCAGCAAACGACAAAAAAGGCGCCAATCGGCGCCTTTTTCTTAATTGCTAGCAAAGCTTCCATCAATATAACCAATTATTCATTGCCTCAAAGACTAAACTATAGGATATTTAAGCAATGAATTATGCTACTGGCGCGAACCTAATCAATGGCCTTCCCGGTCAACCCATGCCCTTCCCCATCGGGAAGCAGGTAGGTTTGCGCTCGCATTTAGGCCGTACGTTTAAGATAGACCTCTTTAACGACTTTATTTAAACGACACCATACGCTTTAAAAGCCCGCAAGCCTCGCTTCGCGGGCTTTTTTATTGCCTATAAGAAAACGACGTTTTAAAACTCTAACTAACGAGAAATGACACAAGGACACAGTAATGAATAGTATAGATTTTGCCCAATACAACAACATCGTGATTAAGGTCGGCTCGGCTTTGGTGGCTCCAGATGGACACTCCTGCTCAACTCAATTCTGTCTCCCACTCGCTAACTTCATTAAAAAGTGCCAACAAAGCGCAAAAAAAGTCACGCTAGTCAGCTCGGGTGCTGTGGCAGCTGGATTCAATACACTAAAACCTGACCACGAACATTTGTCGCTTGATGAAAAGCAAGCTTTAGCGGCTATTGGGCAATCTAAAGTGATTAACCATTGGCAACGTTTCTTTGATGAGAGCGTCGCACAAGTGCTATTAACTGCAGCCGATATCCAAAGCAGCCATCGCTCGGCTAACGCCAAACGTACGTTAATAACGCTTCAGCAATACGGTGTACTGCCGATTATTAATGAAAACGATACAGTGGCGGTTGATGAGCTAAAATTTGGTGACAATGATCGTCTCGCAGCTCAAGTAGCTACATTAATCGAGGCAGATTTATTGCTCATTTGCAGCGATGTCGATGGTCTTTTTAATGACAACCCACATACCAACAGCAACGCACAGCTGATACCGTTCATCGACGAGATGACTGACGACATCATGCAATTAGGCCAAGCAAGCCACAACCCACAAGCCACCGGTGGTATGCTGACTAAGCTGTTAGCAGCTCAAATCGCCCATGATTCAGGTACCGACACTATTATCTGTAATGGTAAAACTGAAGCCTATTCGAGGTTATTTCAGCAGCAAAACCCTGGCACTTTGATACGCTCTCATAAGCGTTTACAGACTAACTCCAGCCCAAGCATTAGAATTACTAATCCATAGCATAAGTTACTGTTATTTATAATTATTTTTGAAATTGTGTTAAATCGCTGAGATATAACGAGCCGGAAAGATAAGATGTGTTCTTTAAAAACAACATACCCCCCAGCTATATGGGGTTTTAAGCGCTAATAGGCGCTTAGAGCGTCTCTCAGATTTTTTTTGAGTCAGATTTGACATGAGTATCTCTATGTTAATAATGCGAACCGTGCTTAACATTAATCAAAAAGACATAGCGACACTTTCCACGGCAGGCATTTCAGGCCAGCCAAGTCGGATTATGTCTGAGATTAGAAAACAAGCCTTGCGCTTGGGTAACGTGTTCTAGCACGCCACGTCACTTTTAACTCGTCATACATTAATCCTTTAAAATAGAAAGGTCATTTCATGCTCGAACATATTGAATTTGGTAATTACAACAACATCGTCGTTAAAGTTGGTTCTGCGCTTATTGCGCCAGACGGTCACTCATGCTCTGCAGAGTACTGCCTACCCATCGCTCACTTTGTTAGAAAGTGCCGCAAAGCCGGTAAGCAAGTTACGCTAGTATCATCAGGAGCCGTTGCAGCAGGTTTCAACTTGCTAAAGCCTGATTACGACACATTAACTCGTAAAGAGAAGCAGCCGTTAGCAGCTGTCGGTCAGTCCATGGTCGTCGCTCACTGGCAACGTTTCTTTGATGATGTTGTAGCCCAGGTATTACTAACTTCAGCAGATATTAAAAATCCTGAGCGTGCTCAAAACGCACGTAATACATTCAAAACACTTGAAGAACTCGGCGCCCTACCGATTGTTAACGAAAACGATACGGTAGCGACGGAAGAACTAACGGTTGGCGACAACGATAACCTCGTTGCACAAGTCGCAGCACTGACGAACGCAGATCTACTGATTATTTGTAGTGACATCGACGGTGTTTACGATGACAACCCGAAAGTTAACCCTGACGCCGAATTAGTGAATCAATTTGAAGGCATCAGCGAAGAAGCTCTAGCTATGGGTAAGCAAAGCACCAGCGCACAAGGTACTGGTGGTATGCGTACCAAGCTTAAAGCAGCGAAGTTCGCCTCGGAAAATGGTATTGATACGATCATCTGTAACGGTACAAACGAAAGTTACATGCGTCTATTCAGTAACCAAAACCCAGGTACATTAGTTCGCAACACAGCTGAGAAAGACGACGTAGAAGTCGCTTAGGAAATTTTAGGATTTTTCATAGGAGATAACATGAACATGAAAGAGAACGGTTTTGAAGACCAAGAACAGCAAGAGTTATACGAGTTAACACTCCGCGCGAAAGAAGCCGCGAAAACTCTTGCCACATTAACGAGTAGCCAAAAGAACGATGTGCTTGCTGCGATGGCGAAACAGCTGAAGACCAACCAAGCACAAATTCTTGAAGCGAACAAAAAAGATATTGAGTACGCGAAAGAAAACGACTTGTCAGACGCTATGGTCGACCGTCTATTGCTCGACGAAGAGCGTGTCGACGGCATGGTTAGCGCCCTGCATAACGTAATGAACCTAGCCGACCCAGTCGGTGAGATGGGTGAAAGCACCCTACGCCCTAACGGTATCCGTGTCGCCAAGATGCGCATTCCACTAGGCGTTGTGCTGATGATTTATGAAGCACGCCCTAACGTAGCAGTAGAAGCAGCAGCGCTGACGCTAAAATCAGGTAATGTGGTTATTCTGCGCGGTGGTAAAGAAGCATGGCACTCAAACAATGCCATTATCGACTGCTGGCACCAAGCAATTGAATCGTGTGGCTTCAGCAAAGAAATGGTCTGCATCGTGCCTTCGCAAAGTCACTCAGCAGTGAATCACCTACTCCAGTTCCGTGACACGATTGATTTAGTAATCCCACGTGGTGGCGAGCGTTTGATTCAAGCGGTAACGGACAACAGTAAGATTCCAGTGATTCAGCACTTCAAGGGCGTATGTCACTTATACGTTGATAAATATGCTGACTTAGACAAAGCTGAGAAACTGCTAAAAGACGGTAAAGTGTCGCGTCCAGGCGTTTGTAACTCGCTAGAAAGTTTAGTGATTCACAAAGACATTGCTGACGAATTTCTGAAGCGCGTCAATGCACTAGGCAACGAGTTTGGTATCCAGTTTAAAGCAGACAAAGACTCTGCCAGCAAGTTGGACAACGCCGAAGTTGCTAACGCGGAAGATTACCACAACGAATACTTGAGCTTAGCCATGAGTGTGTCACAAGCTGACTCTTACGAAGCTGCTATTGAGCATATTCAAAACCACAGCTCAAGCCACACTGAAGTCATCGTCACTAAAGATATCGACCGTGGTAATGAATTCGTAAAACGCATCAACTCGTCAGTCGTGATGGTTAACGCTTCATCACGCTTCTCAGACGGTGGCGAACTTGGCCTAGGCGCAGAAATTGGTATCTCAACCAGTAAACTACACGCCTACGGTCCAATGGGCTTAGTTCAGCTAACGACAGAAAAATACGTCGTCACTGGCCAAGGCCAAGCTAAACACTATTAAAAGTTAAGCTAAGGAAAAGCGTTCGAGCAATAGGGTTCTACCAAGCCCTATACTCAAAGCCGCGGAGTCAAATCCGCGGCTTTTTTA
>CATNCP010000002.1 GCA_950096615.1 uncultured Kangiella sp.
CAGCTGGCAAAAGACCTGTCTCACTTGGGCACCATTGAGCTCTATTCAGAATCTATCGCGGTTGATCTCATCGTCAACTCCGTCAGCTTTAACGCAGACAAATTCTTAGATCAAATTACAGTAGCCGCCAACGCCGTCGCCTACGACCTCAACTACGGCGACAAAGCAGGATTATTTCTCGACGCAGCAAAACCGCATACCAACCACCAAATTCATGGGCTAGGCATGTTGATTGAACAAGGTGCAGAGTCGTTTGGACTTTGGACGGGGAAGTATCCTGATACGTCTTTGGTTTCTTTGTAATTTCTATGTCATTCCACCGTTAAATCGCTGAATCTAGTGATTTTTACGATGTTTCGCCTTTCAGCGAGTTACTTTTCTTGCGTGGACAAGAAAAGTAACCAAAAGAAGTCCACCCCTATATTGAGATCATTCTACGAATGATTTCCTTCGAACAAACCAAGTTACTTAACGCACCGTGAAATACAGTCCCTCCATGGCCTGTTTTTCACTATCAAAATCATCCACGATTTTGATTGCTATAACTTGCTTTATCCTCAGCTCAATATAAAGGGTAGGTAGCGCTTCACTTAGCTGATATATTCAACTAAACGTTACTAATTTAGAATAACAAGATAAATCTAATTAAATTTAAAGGAGTATACTTTGGATCTTTTTCATTCTTTATGGAATATTGATTGGGCTAAGGTTACGAATATTTTCTCCATCTTCAGTACATTAGCCATTATTATCATTAGTATTTTTGGATTAAATACATGGCGTAAACAACTAAAAGGTACTAGTGAGTATGAGTTATCCAAAAAAGCTATACTATTAACATATGAGGTACAGCAATTAATTCAGGATGTCAGAAACCCAATGTTGCACCTACCCAGAGAAGAGGTTGAATCTGGTAATCGCCTTGAAGCCGAACAAAAGATTTACTCAGACCGATTTGAATTACTTGATAATAAATGGGCCCAACTTAGGACTGTTATACTTGAATCGAAAGTTATTTGGACCAATGCTGCTACTGAAAGTTTTGAAGACCTAAAAAGAGTTATTGGTAAACTTAGAGGTGCCATTTGGCTACATTTCTGGATGAAAGGTGCATATGCTGGACCTGGTACTACCGTAGACGATAGTCCAGAAAGAAAACAGCAAAACGACAAAGTCGTTTATTTCATATCGGACTCTGATGACTTTTCTACAGAAATAAATAAAGCGGTTCAACAAGTTGAAAACTTTTTTAAACAGAAGGTCAGAGGTAAGTAAGCTTCATAATATTCTGCTTATAGAGACTTAAACTTGTCTAGCTTCTGAGCTAGGGCAAGGCGCGGCAAAACAGTATGAGAATGCGGAGCGTACTGAAGTACGTGAGCACATTCGAATACTGTTTTAACAAAGCATTGCCGACGATCAGATGCTAGATACGATTGGTGGGTGGTGAATCATCTGCACCCTATTCCCATCCGGATCCATGCAATAGAAGCTGGTAGCGCCGTCGCGGTGGCGGCGTGGCTCTGTGAGCATCTGTACGCCGTGATGCTTTAGAAAATCGAACCACTGATCCACTTCATCGGCGTTATTCATGATAAAGCCAAGGTGATCGAGTTTTTGACCGCCAGACGTGTTCAAATCGGGCTGTTTACGGTGCAGGGCGAGGTTGTCGTGACCTTTTGAGGTTAAGTAGACGTTGTCCTCGTCAGGACGCCATTCGACGTCCATACCGAGTAATTTAACGTAAAAGTGCTCTACGGCAGCTAAGTCATCAACAAATAGCGCTAAATGGCGCATGCCGAGGTGTTGGGCTGGTCGATTCATTATTGAATGACTCCTTAACTAGACTGGCACGATTTCGAAACTGGTTTCGACCGGCATATTCGGATCCAGCGAGTGCATGACCGAACAATACTTTTCTACCGATAAATCCACGGCTTTTTTGACTTGCTTGGTCGATAAGTCTTTGCCTCGGACTACGAATTTAAGCTTTAAACCTGTAAAACGGCGTGGTGGCTCGTCGGCACGATCCGAGTCTACTTCACAGTGACAGCCAGTGATATTTTGGCGAGCTTTTTTAAGTATCATAACGACATCCACCGATGAGCAAGCGCCTATCGACATCAATAGATTTTCCATTGGCGAGACGTAATCGCCCTCGCCACCGAACATAACGTTCTGTCTTTTGCTGTTTTTTCCAATAAAATTGAGGTCATTGACCCAGTCGACAGTTACTTTCATGTGATTTGTGACCCAGTTTGAACTTTTAAAGGCTATATAGTGCCACAACAAATTTGATTTTAAAGAGGCACGGCACTAAGATTTCATGCTATATTTTGAAAGATTACAACAAAATAGGAAATAATATATGGCGTTACCTTATCATTTGGCTCAAGACGAGACCATTCAGTGGTTCCTGAATCATTGTCAGAGGCGCCGTTTCCCTACTAAAAGCACTCTTATCTACGCTGGCGACTCGTCCAATACACTGTATTTCTTGCTAGAAGGCTCAGTTACTGTATTAATTGAAGACGACGAAGGCCGTGAGTTAGTGCTTGCTTACCTTAATCCAGGTGATTTCTTCGGTGAAATGGGCTTATTCACCGACGAGCATGATCGTACTGCTTGGGTAAGAACTAAAACCGAATGTGAAGTTGCGGAAATCAGTTACGAGAAATTCCGTCAGCTGACCAAAGAAAATCCAGACGTTTTATTCAAGTTAGCGACGCAATTGGCTAATCGCTTGCAAAAGACCAGCCGTAAAGTCGGCGATTTGGCATTCCTAGACGTTACCGGTCGTGTTGCACACGCGCTGTTAGAGTTAGCGAAAGAGCCAGACGCTATGACACACCCTGACGGCATGCAGATTAAAGTCACCCGCCAAGAGTTGAGCCGTATCGTTGGTTGTTCTCGTGAAATGGTTGGGCGTGTTTTGAAAGCGCTTGAAGAACAAGATCACATCCATGTTAAAGGAAAAACCATGGTGATCTACGGCGCTCGATAAGAGCTGCTAAGAATATATATTTTGTCGTAATTCAGCCCTGCAACTGCAGGGCTTTTTATTTTAGGGTTTCTCTAAATCAAAGATAGCTTCGATATCTGCCGAAAATTTTATTTTAGCTTTTAAATATTGATTCATATCTTCCGGCATTCTCGAAGCCGTTACAGTTATTTTTTCGACTGCCTCTTTATCAAACGAATAAAAGTCATAGCTATCCGAATAATTCGAATTAATACTATAAACAGAGCCTAATACCATACCGAACATTTCAGCAGTATCTTTGGCTTCTGAAATAGCGTTTTTGATCGCCATTTCTTTAGCCTTTGCTTGATACTCTTTCTCTTTGCTGGACTTTAAATCAACATCTCGGATTTCTTGAACTCCCTTTGAAAGTGCATAATCCAAAAATATGTTAAGTTGCTCTAAATTATTCAGTGTAAGCGTAATACCACGAGTCGCAATATATCCATCATTGACTCTTCTCCCTTCTAGGTCATAATCTGTATTAACTCGGGTTACAACCTTGGAGGATGAAAAATCATCTTCTGCTATATCAAACTCCCCAATCCCACTAATAAAATCTTTAAATGCAGTGTCCGTGGCTTGTTTTGCGAGTAACGCTGTATCTTTCTTAAACTCTAACTTCAGCTTAATCTTTGCACTATCAGGCGCGGCAGTGTAAACACCTTCTCCTTCAACAAATATATGCCTTCCCTGAGGCGCAGCATCAATTGACACGCTTAACAACGTTAATAATATGCCTATTACAACTTTCATTTTAAATTTCCTTGTTATTTATAAAGTTCTTCAACAGCTGATGCCCCTTCTCGCTCAAAATCGATTCGGGATGGAACTGGACGCCTTCGAGTTTTAGGGTTTTATGCTTAATGCCCATGATGTATTCCAGCTCGCCTTCTTCGTCTTCGGTCCAAGCAGTAATTTCAAACTCTTCTGGCAGGCTCGGTTCCTCAACAATCAAAGAATGATAGCGCGTTGCTTCAAGCGGATTTGGCAATCCTGCGAACACGCCAGTGTCTTTATGATAAATTGGCGAGGTTTTACCATGCATCACTTGTTTCGCTTGGATGACTTTGCCGCCGAAAACTTGAGCCATCGCTTGGTGACCAAGACAAACGCCTAATATTGGGTAGTCTGTGGCTAGTTTTTGCAGAATATCGAGTGTCACACCCGACTCATTCGGTGTACAAGGGCCTGGCGAAATCACAATATAATCAGGCTTTAGGTCTTTTACTTCTTCAACCGTCAGTTCGTCATTACGCTTAACCAAAACATCCAGCTCTAATTGACCGAAATACTGCACTAGGTTGTAGGTGAACGAGTCATAATTATCCACCATCAATAGCTTTTTGCGACTAGCTGGTGGTGACTTAATGATGATGGTGCCAATACCGAAACCTAGACTCAGCAACAACATGGTGATTAATGGCCAATGATTAGCGACAAAGCCTGTTTCGCCCTCATAGCTACTCTTTTGAGAACAATAATCATCGTCATAATGAAAACTACCGCCAGCGTCGAGACACTGTTCAATTGCCGCTTGATCGCTAGCGTAATGAGCCAGCGTTGCCAAAATCATTAAGGCTGCAAATATCCACCAAACTTTACGCATACATCACCTTACGCATTTATAACCTCACGCATAAACATCTTCCCCCACCGAAATCATCGGAATTAACGCCTCTAGGCTGTCGACAACAGTGTGGGGAATCTCCTGAGGCCTAATATCACTCGCCATCAAGGCATAACCGTAGCTAACGCCAACAAAGGGCATAGCGGCATTCACCGCTGCTTGTGCATCTTTCGACGAATCCCCAATCATCCAACTGTCTTCTGGCTGGATGCCCAAGTTACGACAAACATGCAGTAGCGGTTCAGCGCTTGGTTTCTTCTCCACCAAACTATCGCCACCCAACACCAGCTCAAAATACTCATCCAGTTTTAGGTGTTTTAAGATCGGGTCTATTAACTCATGCGGTTTGTTGCTAACCACCGCCATCTTTATTCCAGCCACCTTGAGATAGTCTAAAAATCCTTGAACACCATCGAACATCACTGAACGATCTGCGGGCAAGGCTCGATAAAACTGCATGAATAATCGATAGGTTTGATCATACCACTCAGACTTGCCAAAAAAGTCCAAGGCATGCTCCACAAATACTTGCGCGCCACCACCAATCCAGCGTTTTACTTGGTTCAATGGTTGTTGTGGTAGGTCTAATTCTTCAAAGGTATTGTTGGCCGCGATCTGAATGTCAGCGGCACTATCGACGAGCGTCCCATCAAGGTCAAAAATAACCAGCTGGGGCGATTTCAGTGATGTCATAATTATCGTGATGCGCCTTTTTCAGCATTGTCCTTCATCTGTTTCACCGTTGCTTGATAATCATCGGTGTTAAAAATAGCAGAACCCGCGACAAAGGTATCGACGCCACAAGCTGCAATTTCTTCGATGTTGTCGATTTTGACACCACCATCAATCTCAAGGCGAATGTCACGGCCTGTTTGATCAATCAGCTGGCGAACCTGTTGGCATTTGCGCAATGTTGAAGGGATAAAGCTTTGCCCACCAAAACCTGGATTAACCGACATTAACAATACTAAATCGACTTTATCAATGATGTATTCCAAGGCGCTAACTGGAGTCGCAGGGTTTAATACCACGCCTGCCTTACAGCCGTGCTCTTTAATCAAACCAATAGTACGGTCGACATGTTTGGAAGCTTCTGGATGGAAGCTAATATAGGTCGCACCAGCTTTGGCAAAATCTGGAATGATGCTATCCACAGGCTCAACCATTAAATGAACATCAATTGGCGCTTCAATGCCGTAGTCACGGAGTGCTTTACACACCATCGGGCCAATAGTTAGGTTGGGTACATAGTGATTGTCCATGACATCAAAGTGAACCCAGTCAGAGCCTGCTTTGAGGACATTTTCAACTTCTTCGCCTAGACGTGCGAAGTCGGCAGAGAGGATAGAAGGCGCGATAACAATGTTTTGCATAATAGGTCTATCGTAAATTTTTTGACCATTCTACAGAATCTTTATCACGACTTCTATTTTAGCATTGAAAGCTTCCCTGCTCTTCAACTTATCAAACGACAACTCTATATTACGCAGCTTTCTCTTGTTTATTATTAATCGCGTCATGGACTGAATCCCACAACTTTGATCGTAGCTTTAAGCTTGTTACAGCAACATCTTCAGCACTTTGCCACTTTGCCTTGTCGTCACCACACAGGGCTTGCAGACATTTTTCGGCTAACGGACCATGCTCGTCACCATCCAGCTCAATATGACGCTCTAAGTAATAAATCAAGGTAGGACAATCGACTTTTTCGTCAGACATAACGTTTTTAATCGCCGTGAACATATCCGGAATCAGTTTTTCACGACCGTATAAAAAGGCTGAAGCGACTTCTACATCTGTACCGTCACGCGCTGTTTTCAAATTATACTCAACAAACTCACGCGCACCTTCTGGAATCAGACTCATGTCCTGTGTTCGAATAAATTCCTTAACACGGCTGGTATCCGCCCCCACTTCATCCATCGCTTTTAGGTATAAGGAATAGTGGCTAATGGCGTTGCCCTCAGGATCAAGATCGCTTTCTTCGCCAATAACAATTTCATTAATAAATCGCACGACTTCCGGATCTTGTTTTGATTCTACCCAAGGCACATCAACGCACGTCAGTCGCTGTTGTAACGACTTTAGTAAACTCATGAAGTCCCAAACCGCATAGATATGGTACTCCATAAATGTCCTAACGCTAGAAAGGCTATCCAAAGATTTGTAGGCTTTGTGATCCGCTAAATCGTTGTTGAATACTTCTAATGTATCTTTTAACTTTTCATTTAACATGGTGGCTCCTCACAGTGGTTTGCATTCATCCCCCATCAGATGATGCAGATTTGACTTTATAATTTTCCCTGAACACTTTTGTAAGTCTTCTCTATCTAGTAATCACACCACCTTGAAAAAATCTATAATTACAGGACTATTTTTTTATTTTTTTATGACTTGGTTATCATTAATTTTGATTATTCAGGATTTTCTGCAAATTTGAATTGATGCTTATGCAATACTGCATAATGCAAATCCGCATTATTCCCTTATTTATTAATGGTTTATAGAGATTGAAAAACCTTTATATTTAGTGTCTACTAGGAGAATACTAAGAGAAATAAATTCAATATTTTTAATTAGCTGAGGATCGTACGATGGGGTTTATTAAAGACTTTTTTACTAAGAGACCGAAGGTTGAACAAACGCCGGTGTCTCCACCTCAACCAAAGCCAAGCGCTGCGCCAAACAAAAAAGGAATACAATTCGACCCTGGACTAGTGGACAATCTAAAGAATGATCACAGCCACCTTGTAACGTTATTTGGCCAAATGTGGGAGCTGGGTTATCAAGCCAACAACCCCCAGAAACTCGCTGACTTGGTCACACAGTTCAAACGCGATTTCCAAGCTCACCTGCTTAAGGAAAACGTAAAGTTCTACGTTTATCTCGAACAGAATTTATCTAATGATAGTACGTCAATGGAACTGGTTCGTGACTTCCGCTCAGAAATGAATGATATTGCTCATGCCGTTGTTAAGTTCTGTAAGCGCTACTCTAAGCCGCACGACATGAAAATTCTGCAAAAACATTTCCCTAATGATTATCAGCAGGTTGGCGAAGTATTAACGCACCGAGTGTCGTTAGAAGAAAACGAGTTGTACACTTTATATCAGCCTTAATTAAGAAAAATTAAGCACAAAAGTTAAGTAAGTATACCGATATAGCGCTGAAAGGGATTTCAGCCCACACGACTTAGCGATTTTAGTCTTACCAACAGAATTCCAACCACCAGCGCCATCACAAACAAGGTGATATCCGGCTTTTTGCCTATAATAAACAACTGCAAAACCGTTATCACAATCGATAGTAGCACCAGAAGACTAGACGCCCAGTGGTAATTTCGCCACCATTTTGCACAAAAATATCCTACCGACGCTAATAACAACGTTTCTTCAATCAGCTCGCTTAAATTGTACCAAGTTGAACCTTTCAAGAAGTCATCAAACGGCAACCACTGAAAATTGTTTATCTCATGCTTGAAATTTAATGGAAATAAACTGCTCCATAGCAAAAGCGCAACACTGCTTACTGCAATAAGAGGCACCATCCACTGACGGCTTAGATGATGGTGTAGCAACATCGCTAATGGCACAGCCGTAATTTCACTCCAGCCCATTTGTGAGCGATACATGGCTAATTTGATGATAATGACAAACACCGAAACTAGGGCGATAAAGCTTAAGCGGTACTCTTTGCCTAATACGCGTTGGACTAGATGATAAAACACTAGCCAAAATAACACGTGTTGTAACCATACCGATAATGACCAAGTGCTTTTGACGATCGTATCTAAGCTTTGTCCAAACTGTTTCGTCTCAAAGACAGGTATATACGGGAAGAACTGCCAGCCAATCCAAAGAAACAAGACCAAAAACGCCGGTGATATTCCGAGCCTCAAGCCTTCAGGAATCATTCGCTGTATGCGCTGACTGTTCGAATAGGCCGCCAGGGAAATACCAATCAGAATACCGATAGCGTTCAATAGCGCATCCGCCGCATGGGAAACCCGTGACGGTAAATAAAACTGAATAAACTGCAAACAAAAGGCAAAAATAATACCTATTGATAACATTAATAAAATGGAGACCAGGGTATAGCGCCGCTGTTTTTGCTGTACGGTCAGCGCTCCAAAGAAGCCGTAAGGGATAAATAATAAGATATTTGCAATCACGTCAGAGCGGATGGTTCTTTGCTGCCAATTGAGCAACCAGGCTCCCAAATCCGCTGGCAAGGGTCGTGAGAAATCAAAGTTAAACGGGTACAAAGAGCCGTAAGCTATGAATAAAATAACGATGTACCAGATCAATCTCATGAATTGTCCTTCTCTATCTCGCTCTCGACACTATCTCCAACCCAGTTTTGGCGATAGTAATTTTTCTTGTGATTAGCTGACGCAGTTGTCTTAAACCGCTAAAATGCGGTTTAGTTCATTTATTTCATAATAACGGAATACGAATGCTTTGCCAGTTTGATGATATTGTTTCTACAAGCAGTCTGCATTTCGCACAAAATATTGCGATTGATGACAATAAGCAACAACTAACATATCAGCAGCTGGATCAAGCCATTGATAGCCTAGCTAGCTCCCTAGTCGAGCTTGGGCTCGAACCCAATAGTCGTATTGGTATCTACTTACCCAAACAGGTTGAAGCCGTTATTAGTTTTTTTGCTGCCAGTCGCGCCGGCCTTGTATTTGTTCCTATTAACCCCCTGCTGAAACCTGCTCAAGTTAGCTATATCCTGCAGGATTGTAATGTTCAGCTGTTAATCACCAGCGCGCAGCGAGGGACGATATTACAGAGCATTTATTCGGATTGCGAGGATTTGGGTCACCTTTTGTTGGTCGATGAGTCAACAAAATTCTCTGAACCGAATAGGCTCACAACCCACTACTGGTCACAACTTCCGGCAACAGCCCAGCGATTATCTCGTCGCCGCATCTCAAAAGATCTGGCTGCGATTCTTTATACTTCCGGCTCTACCGGCCAACCTAAAGGCGTTTGTTTATCTCACCAGAACCTCACCGCTGGCGCTCAAAGTGTCAGCCAATACTTGGTGAATACCTCTGACGATATTATTCTGGCGGTCTTACCACTGAGCTTCGACTATGGCCTTAGTCAGGTCACTACCGCTTTACTGGTCGGCGCCAAAGTCGTATTGATGGAATATTTATTACCGCGAGATGTCATTCGACAAGTTGAAAAACATCAGATTACTGGATTAGCTGCCGTCCCCCCTTTGTGGGTACAACTTGCTGGACTTGATTGGCCTGACGCCGCGAAGAACAGCTTACGCTACATTACAAACAGTGGCGGCGCTATGCCGGAAATGACGCTCAACCAACTTCGACAGGCTTTGCCCGACACGGCTCCTTATTTAATGTACGGATTGACCGAAGCTTTCCGCTCGACCTACCTAGATCCATCAGAATTGGATCAGCGTCCAAACTCGATGGGGAAAGCTATTCCAGACGCCGACATTCTGGTGCTACGCGACGATGGCACCGAATGTGGTCCTAATGAAGCTGGAGAGCTTGTACATCGAGGGATCCATGTCAGCCTGGGTTACTGGAACGCGCCTGAAAAAACGGCACAACGATTTAAACCACTAGCAACCTCTCATAACCATATTGCTGAGCTCGCCGTCTGGTCAGGGGATACGGTAAAGCGTGATGAAGAAGGCTTTCTTTATTTTATCGGTCGTCGCGACGATATGATAAAATGCTCAGGTTATCGAATTAGTCCCGCTGAGCTTGAGGATACGCTGTATCATCTCGAGTTAATTGATGAAGTGGTTGCTCTGGGTATTGCTGATGAACAGTTAGGGCAGGCCGTACTGTTAGCGATAAAACCTAGCAGCAATGTTTCGCCTGATGACAATACCATCAAGGCCATCAAGCGTTTCTGCCAGCAGGAACTACCGAACTTTATGCAACCAAAGTACATTGAATTTGTCGATCAATTACCGCGCAACCCCAACGGTAAAATCGATCGCAAAGCGTTACAGCAAGAGTTTCAATACTTAGCCACTGTGTAAGCTTATTTCAGACATCATTCTGAAAGTATGAAAAAGGTTAACTCATGACAACAAAGAAACATGCACCAATGACTCAGTTCTCGCAGCGCGATGGTCAGTTATTGATTGCAGGCAAAACAGTAAGCCAGGTGGTTCAAATTGCAGGCCAAACACCTTGTTACGTCTATGATAAAGCCGTTATAAACGCCAATGTGGAGCGTTTACGTCATTATTTCCCAGATATCAGCCTTCATTACGCCATTAAGGCAAACCCGCTTCCTTCGCTAGTCAGTCATGTCGCCACCTTAGTAGATGGGCTGGATGTTGCTTCGGGACAGGAGTTGGCAACGGCGTTGGCAACCTCGATGGGGACCGACAACCTAAGTTTTGCTGGCCCGGGTAAATCAATCAAAGAATTAACCATGGCGTTAGCCAGTGGCATTACGATCAATGTCGAATCTAAAACCGAGATACAGCGGGTCATTGAGCTCACCGAGCAATTAGACACTGATGCAAATATTGCTTTAAGACTGAATCCAGATTTCGAACTCAAGTCTTCAGGTATGAAGATGGGTGGTGGCTCGCAACAGTTTGGGATCGATGTTGAGCAATTAAGCGATACTCTCGATTTACTTCGAGACCCGCGCCTTCACTTAAAAGGGCTTCATATTTTTACGGGGTCACAAAATCTTCGACCTGAATCAATTATCAGTGCTCACAACAATATTTTCGACTTAGTCGAGCGCCTCATTGAACAATATCAGATTGAAATTCAACATCTAAATATTGGTGGCGGCTTTGGTATCCCTTACTTCCCAGGTGATACTGAACTAGAATTGCAACCGATAGCCGACAACCTTAAATCATTGCGCCAAAACTATATAAGCAAGTTTGGTGACTGTGAGTTTATTTTAGAGCTTGGTCGCTATCTTGTCGGCAATGCCGGTATCTATCTTTGCGAAATTACTGATGTGAAAATATCACGCGGTAAACGCTTCCTAGTTACCAACGGTGGGCTTCATCACCATCTCGCAGCTTCAGGTAACTTTGGGCAAGTGATCCGAAAAAACTACCCTTTAGCTGTGGTTAACAAGATGGACTCTACCGAGTTAGAAGTTGTGGATGTTGTGGGTCCACTTTGTACACCGCTCGATATCCTGGGCAGCAATATGGAGCTGCCCAAAGCAAATATTGGCGACTTGGTTGGTGTTTACCAGTCTGGAGCCTACGGTTTCAGCGCTAGCCCTCGTGATTTTCTTAGTCATCCTCACCCTATACAATTATTACTTTAATAGGTTAAGTTAACTTATGTCTTTGTCTTCAAGCCTTAAAAGCTTTTCACTAGCAGTTCTTCGCTTACCGCTTAAGTTGTTGGTACGTGAAAAGCGCGCACCTTCTGATCCGGTGTCTGAGTTTCACCTTTCGGAGCAGGATCACATAGTTTATGTCTTGCGCACTCAATCAATGACTTCTATTGAGCTGCTTCGAAGACAAGGTGAGCAGCTTGGCCTTCCCGTAGGAAAAGCAACCGATCAAAACCTTAACATTCCTGCCAAAGGCAGCTGTTTATTTTTAAACAAACGTCCTAGTATTTTTCGTCGTAAAAAAGTTAACGATGAACATAAAGCGAGCTTGGTTAAACTCTTAAAAGCGCAAAAGGCCAACCCTGACATCAATTACAAACTGGTTCCAGTGTCTGTTTACTGGGGACGAAATCCAGGTAAGGAACGTTCTTTTTTCCGCTATTTTATTTCCAGCATTGAAGAGTCGGGACGTTTTGGTAAATTTTTAATTATTCTTTTTTCTGGCCGCCAGTGCTTATTGCAATATGGCCAACCAATTGCTTTGACATCGCCCGAGCTTGATCTTGATGCAGAGCCAAAGCGTAACGCACATAAACTCAGCCGTATCATGCGCGTGCACTTTAATCGAGCTTGGGTCGCCACCGTTGGTCCTCGCACCGAAAACCGTCGCGATCTCATTGATGGCATTGTTGCCTCTGATTCTGTTCAACAGGTTATCCAAAAAGAAATTGGCAAAGGAAAGCGTAACGAACAAGACTTACACAAAGAAGCGGGCAAGTATGTTAAAGAAATTGCCGCTAACTTTAGTCCACGAATGATTCGTTTCCTCTCCAGCATACTGACTCGTGTTTGGTATAAAATTTATGCCGGCATCGAAGTGAATAACTTAAAAGAAGTGCGCCAGATGGCCAAAGACCATGAAATTATTTATGTGCCCTGCCATCGAAGTCATGCCGACTATTTATTATTATCCTATCAACTTTATCACGAAGGTTTAGCACCTCCTCACATTGCTGCAGGCATTAATCTTAATTTCTGGCCAGTGGGCTCTATACTTCGACGTGGTGGTGCTTTTTTCCTTCGTCGTAGTTTCCGCGGTAATCGTTTGTATGCCGCCGTTTTCAATGAATATTTGTACCGCTTGTTCAACAAGGGTACCCCTGTCGAGTATTTCCAAGAAGGTGGTCGAAGTCGCACTGGTCGCCTACTCACTCCGAAAACCGGCATGCTCGCTATGACCATACAAAGTTTGTTACGAGGCCTAAAAAAACCGATTTTGTTTGTTCCAGTTTATATCGGTTACGAACGCATGTTTGAAGGAAAAAGTTACGTCGGCGAACTACGAGGTAAGAGCAAACAAAAAGAATCTTTTGGGCAATTGCTAGGCGTTCGAAAAGCCTTGAAACGTTTTTATGGCAAAGTGTATTTAAATTTCGGCGAGCCATTAAAGCTTCAAGATTTCCTAGAGCAACGCAATATTGATTGGCAACAGGCTTCCATTGATCAAGATGATCGTCCTGAATGGCTTTCAAACTCTGTAACGGCTCTAGGCGATGAAATTAATCGTCGAATCAATGCTTCCGCCAGTGTTAATAGCGTTTGCTTAGTCAGTCTGAGTTTGCTGGCAACCCCTCGCCAGGCGATGGACAAGCAGGAACTGATTTCACATCTCGATATGCTGATCACACTTGCTAAATCTGCGCCTTACAGTTCTTATACCAACCTGCCGCAACACAGTGGACTTGAGCTACTCGATACTGCTATCAAACTAGGCATGGTACAAGAACTCTCAGACCCCGCTGGCGACGTTGTGTTCATTGAAGGTGATGAGGCGATCTTGTCGACTTATTACAGCAATAATATTTTGCATATCTATGCTCTTCCGTCTTTGATTGCCGCTATTTTCCAACGTCATGATAACGTCAGCCGCTCGCAGGTTTCGGATCTGGTGAAATTAATTTATCCATTCCTCTATCAAGAGCTTTATATTCGTTGGAGCCATGATGAGCTGGAGCAACAAATTAACACTGTTATTGATAGCTTAGTCACTCTCGGCATGCTCAACGAGTCCAACGGGACATTAGCATCCCCAGCGGATGAGGATCCTAACTGGTCACGCCTGATGACCTTAGCGCAAGCCGTCCAGCCAGCGCTACAACGCTACGCCATAAGCTTAACCTTGCTTCACAGCTTGCAAGACGGCGATACTCTTCGTCGTGCAGAACTGGAACAAGAGAGCCAGAAACTAGCGCAGCGTATTGCGGCACTTCATGGCATCAACGCCCCTGAGTTTTTTGACAAAAATTTATTCAGAAATTTGGTGAAAGTGTTGAAAGACGAAGATTGGGTCAACCATACTGAAGGTGCCGGTATGCGCCCTACGGAAGCATGCCGTTTACTTTACAATACCGTAATGAGCTTACTCAGCGTTCCCGTTCAGCAAGGTCTACAGCAAGCTTCTCGTAGCTTACAGCAAACCAAGCAGTTAACTGCCCAACCAGTAGTGGAAAACGAGCCCAAGGAACAGGACTAGGCCCACGTAGTTATTATTCAGAAAGGCGTTGAAGCATTCTTTAGGATGACGCTTGCGACAACGCCACATCTGCCTCACAATCAAGCCTGTTGCAATTCCCCATCCTAAATAATAGTACCAAGACAGTTCTAGTTGTTGGCCGACTAAGAGCATACCAAATAGAAACATGCCCTGAATCATTCCCACTAACATAAGATCCATATCACCAAACAGTATCGCCGTTGACTTTAAACCCAGCTTTAAGTCATCGTCTCTATCGACCATGCCATATAACGTATCGTATGCCAGCACCCACAGTAAGGTCGAAATATAAATGAGCCATACCAAATTCGGCACTTCGCCTGTTATCGCCGCAAATGCCATTGGTATTCCCCATGAAAAAGCCGCTCCCAACACCGCCTGCGGATAATACGTATAGCGCTTCATAAAGGGATACATCGCAGCCAACATTAAAGCCACAACGCTCAAGCCGATGGTTAACCAATTAAGGGTTAAGACCAGCCCTAAAGCGACCAAGACCAGCACTAGAAATAACGTCAATGCTTCGTTCGAGCTAACCTTGTTCTGGGCAAGAGGTCTTTGTTTAGTTCGCTCCACATGAGCATCAAAGTCTCTATCCGCGTAATCGTTGATCACGCAACCTGCTGAGCGCATCAAAAAGACGCCAAGACAGAACACGACAAGAACCCACCAGTTGGGGAGCCCTTCTGCCGCAATCCATAATGCCCACAGGGTCGGCCATAGCAATAAATAAGTTCCGATAGGTCGGTTAAGACGCATCAATTGTGCGTAGTGCGCCCAGTGTTCTTTTTTTAGGGTGAGTTTCATGTCTTATCTATTAATAAAGTGGTGAATCCGGCAAGAAAACTTCTAATAACAACAGCTTTTTATCTGCTTCACTATTAGCCCATAGCGACCGCCGCGCCCATAGCCCAATTGATTTACTCTCTATATCAACGTACTTTTTGGCTTGTTGATACAGTCGGTGCTCGGGGTCGATTTGCATGACCTCTAATGAAACGCGTCTTAATTCGCTTGATGTAAACAAGATACTGCCAAGTGGCGTCGTGCCCAAGTCTAGGATCAATTTACTTTCGGATACTGGAACAACAGTTCTTGCATAAATCCAAGGATTGCCAGGACCATGCAACACTACTTCTCGAACCTGGCTTTGAGCTTCTGAGCTCAGTTCCAGCAACTGTGATTCTGTGTCAGCTGGCTGCTCGGTAGCCTCTTTAAGTAAGTCTAAACGCACCTCATCAACATAATGACTCAGCTTCTGAGTCAAGGAACCAAACTCAGCAACCCATTCAGCTACTTGATACGGCAGCTCACGGATAACGTCATCGCTAGCGCTACGCCATGCCTTAAAATCCATCCGTTATATTCCACTAAGGGCTAAAGTTGCGACTATTGTACTGGATTCATTGCCCAAACCCTAGTTGGTAAATTGTTCAATTCAAACCTGATGACTCGCTTGAAAAAATCCAGCACCCATGTCTTAATGAAATTATAGTAAAAGTAAGAAGGAGTTTTATATGGCGTTAGCTGTTGTTGCAAGTTATACAGATAATATGCAAGCTCATATCGCTAAAGGTTTACTAGAAGCACATGGCATTGAAGCCACTATTTTACACGATGGTTTCCACAGCACTTACGGCTCAGCCATTGGCGAAGTTCCCTTAATGGTGGATGAAGAAAACTTGGTTCGGGCGGGTGAAATCCTTAATAAAGAACTGACTGATGATGATTTAGACTCTTTCTCAGCCTAAATTTTTTACGAAACCGCTAAACTTCAACGGGGTTGTTTAGCTTCCATACTTCAAAGCCGCCATCCATGCTGTATACATCTTCAAACCCTTGAGCAGCGAAATATTGCGCCGCAGGTTGGCTGCTATGACCGTGATAGCACACCACCACTAAAGGTGTTTCTTTCTCGGTATTCTCAATATAATCAGCCGCATTTTGGTTATTGATGTTAACCGCCTTTGGCATATGCCCTGCTGCATAGGATTGTGGATCGCGTATATCGATCACATTAATCGATTGCTCCTCGCTCATGCGATTCACTTCATCAATACTTATTCTCTTAAAATTCATAAACTTGTACTTTTAAAATGCTTTTATTTTGGCCGTCAGTACACCCAGCGCGCCGCCAGCCACTAAACCGATTAAGTGAGCCGCATTAGCGATACCGATCATGCCAGTGGAATTTAATACAAAACCTAGCACAAGCCAGATCATCATAAACTGCATTACCCCAGGGTGTAACGGCACACGGAAAAAAGGATCAAACTTGCGGCGTATAAAGATGAAGCCTAATAAACCAAATACAACGCCTGACATCCCGCCAAACAAATAACGGGGGTCAACATAGCCTTCCATCAAGTATTCGCCAAAATACTGCCCCATATTCGAAGCAATACCGATAATTAAGACAAGACCGAGTAAGTACCAAGGACTGCGTTCTTTTTCAATGGCACCCCCCAACTCCCACAACCACATCATGTTGAAAATTAGATGGATAGGTAATGAACCAATCATAAAATGTAAGAATATTGGCGTTACTAGGCGATGTACTTGCCCTTGTAATATCAATTCCCAATTAAAGGTCAAGTAGCCTGTTACGCTATTAGTTCCAGATAACGTTACCAGGCTAACGACAACACTGATAGCGACCAATAACTTGGTCATCCATCCCGCTCTTGCTAAAAAATCCTGCAACATAAACTACTTCTCTCTAACCATTCTTATATGTGGGATGCCATCTTCAAGATAAGGTTCCGATACGGTTTCAAAGCCAAGCGATTGATAAAATACTTCTAGATAAGCTTGGGCACTGACCGTGATCGGTAATTCTTGCTTTTCGTTGATAAACTGAATAGCGCGCTCCATTAGCTGACGCGAAATACCCTGCCCGCGATATTTCTTAGCCGTACACACCCGACCTATAGCCGCATACTCTTTTTCATCAATCTTTGTAGTATAAACTCGTGCGTAAGCCATTAACGACTGAGTGGTTGGTGCTCTAGCTGTTAAATGCAACGCCTCAAAATCCTGACCATCCAAATCTTGATAAGCGCACTCCTGCTCCACCACAAACACCTCAGAGCGAAGTTGTAGCAGCTGGTAGAGCTCGGAAGTACCGAGCTCAGACCAACGCTTGAAATCGTAGTGATAGCTTTCCATTAACCAACTACGAATCCCAGCTTAACACGACTTTCCCTGATTGGCCGCCAGCCATAGTTTCAAAACCTTCTTCAAACTTATCAATATCGAAACGGTGGGTAATCACCGGAGATAAGTCCAAACCTGACTGCAACATCGCAATCATTTTGTACCAGGTTTCATACATTTCACGACCATAAATACCTTTTATAACTAAACCTTTGAATATCACTTGGTTCCAATCAATCGCCATATCACTAGAAGGGATTCCTAGCATGGCAATTTTGCCGCCATGATTCATGGTGTTTAGCATCGAAGCAAAAGCCGGAGGGGCTCCAGACATTTCAAGACCAACGTCGAAACCTTCTTTCATACCCAGTTCATCCATCACATTCTCAAGCTTTTCTTGAGTGACGTTAACGGTACGAGTCGCGCCCATCTGTTTAGCCAAATCCAAGCGATAGTCGTTCATATCTGTAATTACAACGTGACGAGCACCAACATGTTTCGCAATAGCGACAGCCATAATTCCAATAGGACCTGCTCCAGTAATCAGAACATCTTCACCAACCAGATCAAACGATAAAGCGGTATGCGCCGCATTCCCGAAAGGATCTAAAATTGACGCAACGTCGTCTGAAATATCGTCAGGGATCTTGTAAGCGTTTTCCGCCGGAATAACTAAATACTCACCAAAAGCTCCGGGGCGATTAACACCAACACCTTCTGTGTTACGGCATAAATGACGGCGGCCCGCGCGACAGTTACGGCAGTAACCGCAAGTAATGTGGCCTTCACCTGAAACGCGATCACCAACTTGGAAACCTTTTACTTCTTGACCAACTTCTTCAATGATACCCACATACTCATGCCCTACCGTCATTGGCACAGGAATTGTCTCCTGCGCCCACTCATCCCAGTGGTAAATGTGCATGTCGGTACCACAAATCGCGGTTTTCTTAATTTTAATCAACACATCATTGTGCCCAAGCTCTGGCTTAGGATGGTCAACCATCCAGATTCCTTTTTCTGCTTTAGCTTTACTCAATGTTTTCATAATAATCTCGTTTCAATAATTAGCTAATCACGCCCAACTCTTTGCCTACTTTTTCGAAAGCAGCAATGGCGCGATCAATATGTTCGATGTCGTGTGCTGCTGACATTTGGGTACGGATACGTGCTTGCCCTTTTGGTACCACCGGGAAAGAGAATCCGATCACATAAATACCTTCTTGTAGCATTTTATCAGCGAAGTTGCTGGCTAACGACGCATCGCCCAACATCACCGGAATAATCGGGTGCTCACCTGGGACCAAGTCAAAGCCTAACGCGGTCATCTTCTCACGGAAGTACTCACTGTTATGCTTTAATTTCTGACGCAATTCATCGCCGCTTTCCAGCATATCTAATACACGTAAACTTGCTGATGCAATGACTGGCGCCAAAGTGTTGGAGAACAAATAAGGACGCGAACGCTGGCGTAGCCACTCAACAATTTCTTTACGAGCAGCAGTATAACCGCCTGATGCGCCACCTAACGCTTTACCTAATGTACCCGTAATAATGTCGACACGATCCATCACGCCACAGTGCTCGTGAGTACCGCGACCTTTATCGCCAATAAAGCCTACTGCGTGTGAATCATCAACCATCACTAGAGCATTGTATTTATCCGCTAAGTCGCAGACACTTTCTAAATCGGCAATAATACCGTCCATTGAGAAAACACCGTCAGTAACGATCAACTTATAACGCGCACCATCGGCTTCAGCCTGCTTTAGTTTCTCTTCCAAGTCAGCCATATCGTTATTACTGTAGCGATAACGCATCGCTTTACACAAACGCACGCCGTCAATAATCGATGCATGGTTCAGCGAGTCTGAAATAATGGCATCTTCTTTCGATAAAATCGTTTCGAACAAACCAGTATTAGCATCAAAACATGATGAATACAGAATCGTATCTTCCATACCCAAGAAGTCGCTGATACGGCTTTCTAATTCTTTATGGACATCTTGAGTACCACAAATAAAGCGCACTGACGCCATACCATAGCCTTGTTTATCAAGCGCGGCTTTGCCCGCCTCGATTAACTCAGGGCTATTAGCCAAGCCAAGGTAGTTGTTTGCACAAAAGTTGAGCACACTTTCGCCAGATGTGACGTGGATATCCGCCGCCTGTTGCGAATCGATAACGCGCTCTTTCTTGTATAAGCCTTCGCTTTTCACTTCTTCAATTTGTGTTTGAAGATGACTTAAGAAATCTTTATTCATGGGGTACCTTATTCGTTACTCATTCTTGCTCAACCGCAGTCTTGCTTTAAGTAGCTCTAGAGGCTGAACCTATTACAGATTGCGCTTATTCTAACATTGATCAGGCCAGCTTTGATATGCTGGCCGAGTTTATAAGAGAGGAACACTCAGCTCCGAGCATTGATTACCAAACAAACTGTTTGCTGCTCACCCGCTCTACTAGCTTATTTTGTATTCGCATCGCATCTTGTAGCATGATGTATGGAATATCCACATGGTGAGCACCGACAATTGCTCCAGCCGTATCAACTTCTAATTTGGCCATGCCATACCGACGATCAAATAGGCTTTCTTTGACTTGAACCGTTTGAATCTTACTTAAGCGAACATAGGTCTCTTTTTTGAAGATAACACCACTTTTAAAGCCAATCATGTCTTGATCAAGACAATAAGCCGTATTTTTCACATAAGCTCTAGCATACAAAAAGCCCAGAATGGACAAGGTAATAAATGCCGGAATGGTCCAGCCCCAGTGCAAGAAAGCTAAAGGTGCTGACACGATGGCGCTGACCAATAATAGCTTCTTGGTAATCCTTCTGACCGCCTTCGACTCAATGCCCAACCACTCAACAGCTGACCAGGATACATCGGGTTGGATTTCCCTGAGCATCTCGCCGCGTCGTTGCTTGTTGATCAATGGCGCAATCTCTTTAATCGCAAGCCCTTGATTTTCATGGTTTACCCCGCCAGCAGTCTCCACACTAATGGTCAATCTTTTAAACCAACGATGCAGTAATGAGTTACGAATGGTCAATGTTTGAATCCGACTCATGGGAATAGTCGCCTGCATTCGCGTCAGAAGCCCCATCGTTGCTTGTAATTTTCCTTTACTCTTGATCAACTCAAAGTCATACAGCTTAAACAACGCAAACGTGATGGATAATAACCACAAGGCCACCAACCCGAGAATCGCCAGAACTAACACGTAGACGACAATAGTTAAGGCACCTAGATCACCAATAACGCTATCAAAGCTCGCGGTAATCCAATTGGCAAAAGCCACAATTTTGTTTTCAATATAGTCTTTTAGAGCCCCATCACTTAACTGGGACATAAAACCAAATGCGACAGCAAGGATCACTAGCCCTTTGTTGGTAATAACGCCATATCGGACAATTTCAGAAAATGGCAAACGAAGCAGTGAAGGCTTAGCTTGAGGACTTTCTTCCTGCGTTTCATCATTTTGTGACGTTTCTTCTTCGCCACCATGCACTAAACGCTTAAGCTCTCTAACCGCATCCATGTCCACAACATTAATCACCGCCTCCGGCTTACCACCAGACGCTGATTCCAGCTGAACGGTTACTACGCCTAAGATTCGGTGCAAAGGATTTTGTGTCAGATTTAAATTCTGAATACGCTTATAAGGCACTTGTCGTTCATTTCGAAAAAGGATCCCTTCTTTTACTCGTATCTGATTCGGCTCTAACCAATAACGATAAAACCGATATTGGACTACCGACGCCAAACTGACTAATAAAGCGATAGCCAGAGCAATATATTCCCAATAGCTTCCGCCGGGGCCGACTAATGCGATCAACACTGGAAAGATAATTTTCTTGATATTATCCAGCAGGATAAATATCGGTGATGTTTTATGAAGCTTACGCTCTTCCTTAGACTGCATCGTCGTCGCCATCTTGTCGCAGTTGCTCTCTAAGCTCATTAGCCACCTCAAACTCCAAACCGTCTAAGGGCACTGAAGCATCTCTTGTTCCTGCCGTGTAAACCACTAGCTTGGCTAAACTAAACTTTCGTTGTAGTGGCCCCTGGCCTACATCAGTATGTTGGATTCGATTTCGAGGAACCAATGTCTTACGACGCCACAAGACTCCGCGCTGAATGTACAATCCCTCTTCAGTCAACCAATACCAAGTATATTGATACGACTTCCTTGCCCAGATATAACCGCTCAAAAATATCAGCAAAACGACTGCGGTAATAATTAACAACAAGTACCAGCTTGCTGCAAAAAAAGATGCCACACTGCCGCCAATCATTAAAATGATGGCAAAAATTCCATGGCTAATTCTTGATGCTTTAATCGAGTTGGGATGCAGCCTTTTTGATTCTTCTGGCCTAGCATCTATAAGTGATTGTTTTTCTGACATATTATCTCCTTTTATGAGTCTTATTATAAGCAGATGATGGCCTCTGGCTAGCGTTGAAATGTTACATTTCTTATCTTACTGGCTTCCTTCCAGCATTCTTTTCCACGCCTCTAGCCCACCGTGTAAACTGTAGACACAGCTATAATCCGACTCGATTAAGCGCTGCGCGGCATTAAAGCTTTTCTGCCCTAACTGACACACCACAACAGTTGGCCTATCAGGGTCGAGCTCATTAATTAGACTAGCGAACTCAGTAATAGGAATCGAAATAGCATCTTCAGCATTAACCGCGAAGGCCGTTAGTGCGTTATTTTCGCCAGTCACATCAATGATCAGCGGCAAGTCGTCTTGTGTAAGCCACTGTTTTAAATGCTGTGGTTCAAGAAACTGTACGCTCTCTGACTCTTCGGCAGTAAACTTATCCATGCTTAAACATCTCTATCATTTCAGTAGTGACCACTTCCGGTTCTTCGGCTTGAGTAATCGCTGAAATCATGGCGATTCCAGATACCTGTGTCTGCACCACTTGAGGAAATCTCTCTAGGTTAATTCCCCCGATAGCCACCCACGGGTAATCAGGTAATAACCTTTTCCACTTCATTAAATTCTCTATCCCATGGGGAATCCAGGGCATATCTTTGCTGTCGGTATGATAAACCGGACCGCAAGCTAGGTAGCTCGGCTTTATGGCATGGGCACGTGCGACTTCATAATAACAATGTGTGCTCAAACCCAAGCGAAGCCCCGCTTGAGAAATTGCTTTTAGATCGGCATCTGCCAGATCTTCTTGCCCAAGGTGGACTCCGTATGCGTGGTGCTTTATGGCTAGTTGCCAATAATCGTTGATAAAAAGTCGAACAGAATGTTCCTTAGCAATCTTAACGGCTGCGATAACTTCCTGCTCTAATGCATCGCCAGTTAAGTCTTTTACTCGTAATTGGATCGTGGTAACGCCCAAGGACAGCAAGCGCTCTAACCAACTCGCTCTGTCCACCACAGGGTACAGTCCTAACTCGCCCAACTCAGTGCATCTTGGGAATTCGACATTCGCCGGTTCATCCATGCTTGCTGTCAGTAACGGTACATCCTGAGTATCATTTGGCCAGTTTAATGGTTTTAATGGCCCCTTTTGTAACCCTGACTCACTGTTCAAACTATAGCCATGACGAAGGCCTTGGTTCAGGAGCATCTTTCCTAAAACCACCGCATCCTCTAGTGAATAATTTTGCGCCAAGGCCGCTGTGATTGCTGACGCCAATACACAACCCGTGCCTCGTGTGTTGATGGTGCTTTGTTTTTTACTGTGTAGCCAGAAACTTTGTTCTGCACTGACAAAATAGTCGTGTACATACTGCTGACTAACGCCTTCGATATTATCAGCATGCCCGCCTTTAACTAAAACTGAAGAAGCACCAAGCTCAATCAGCCGGTTAGCAGCTTTTTTTATGGACAACTCATCAGTCACTGATAATCCAGTAAGCACACGCAGTTCAGGAATATTCGGTGTTATTAATCGTATCTTTGGTATTAACCTGGTAAATGCTTTGAGGACTTCATCGTCCACTAACGGTTTACCCGATGAACTGACTAACACCGGATCCACAATCAAGCTTCCTTCATACCCTTCAGCAAAGTTCGTGATCGCTTGAAAAGCTTCTAACGTGGGAATCAAACCTACTTTAATCGCAGCTGCTGGGAACTCCGTTCTAAGCGCTTCAAGTTGAGAATTGATTTGTTCATAGTTTAAGGGATTGATGGCCACTACTTTTTGATTATTTTGTGCCGTCACGGCGGTGGTAATCATGCACGGGTGGGTCCCTAGTGCTTCCATTGCTCTTACATCGGCAACTTGACCAGCCAGGCCCGCGGTATCAGAGCCAGCAACCGTCCATACCACTGGCTTAACATGCTCCGACATTAAGCATCGCCCTTGTCTTGCTGCCAGAAAGGCGTTCCCAGAACTGGGGTGCTTGGCTTCGCAATATCTCGGACAGGCATAGCGCCAGCCTCGTAAGCCCCTCGACCAGCCATTACACCTTTTTTAAAAGCTGTAGCCATATTTACAGGATCTTCCGCCTGCGCTACCGCTGTATTCAGTAACACAGCATCAAATCCCATCTCCATCGCTTGGGCCGCGTGTGAGGGCAAACCAATTCCCGCATCAATCACCATTGGAATATCAGGCAATCGTTGGCGCAACGTTTGTAGCGCGTATGGATTACTCAGACCTCGTCCGGTGCCAATTGGCGCTCCCCAAGGCATAAGAATATTACAACCGGCATCCATTAAACGCTGGCACAACACTAAATCATCCGTGCAATAAGGGAAGACTTCAAAACCGCGCTTCACCAGCTCCTTTGTCGCATCTAGTAGCTGAAAAGGATCAGGTTGTAGATTATATTCATCGCCAATCACTTCCAACTTAATCCAATTAGTTTGAAACAACTCGCGCGCCATTTCTGCCGTGGTTACCGCTTCTTTAACCGTATGACAGCCAGCTGTATTGGGTAGCCAATGACAATCCAACTGATTTATTTGCTTCCAGAAGTTTTCACCACCTTGCCCTTCTCGACGAACGGACACCGTCACCACTTCTGCTTCAGATGCTCTAATAGCATCCAGCATAATCTGCGGTGACGGATAAAGTGCCGTCCCTAAAAATAATCGACTGTTAACTTCTTTACCACCGATTTTCAGCATGTATTTACCTTAACTTGGTATATTCTCAAAAAAACTTTGATACCATTATTTTTTCTTAACAACAGGTTTCGCTTTTCAGCGATCTTCTACTAGACGGTTAGGCGATTTAAAATTTTAGCCGCCCTGCATCGGCTGAACAATTTCAACCTTATCATTCTCTTTTAATGCAGTTTCCGAATACAAAGAGCGCGGTATAAACTCCATATTTACGGCTACTGCAAAATTTCCTTCTTGTTTATACCACTCGATAAATTGCGCCAAGGTCATGCCTTGTTCAATATCCAACACTTCATCATTCACTTTAATTTGCATACTGAACTTTTCCTACGTCTTGCTTCATTTCTTGCACAAATTCTTCAATCGCTTTTTCTACCACAGCGGGGCCCAATAAAATGCCATGACGATAAAGGCCATTAACTTGCGTTAGGCCAACTTGAGTTTTTACGAAAGGCAAATTATTTGGCATGGCCGGGCGACAGTTAACCACGCTTTTTATGATTCTTGCTTCACCAAATCCACGGTGCACACTATACGCTGCGGATAATAGCTCTAATGTTGACCGCACTGATACCGGACTAAAGTCTTCGCTTTCAATTTCTGTAGCACCGATCAAATAAACATTTTGAGGACGCGGCACCACGTATATTTTGTATCGAGGATGAATTAACCGGGTTAAATGTTTAATATCAACATCAGGTGCTTTTAACCATAACAGTTCGCCTCTTACTGCACGCAAAGGAAGATCAGCTTGGGCGCCTAGACCTCGACAATCAAACACCCAGTCAAAATGCTTTTCACCACTTTGAGTTGTTACCTTATGACAGGCAACATGGCTAACATTTTCCCCGTTATGAATCTGTACGTTTTCAGCTTCGTTCAAATCATCTAACAAACTGTCCATTAATTCTATCGGATCAACTTGCCCTTCCGTTGGCAAAAAAAGTCCTTCACCTAAATGACTGAGATCGTCTTCTTTCTCACTAACGGATATTTTTTCTATCAATGCTTGCTCTGAATCTTTTGTCCCAACTTTTCGTTTTACCACGCGGTAAAAATGTTCCAGCTCAACTTTATCGCTACCATGAGCGGTAACTAAAGATCCTTGTTGTTGAAAAAAAACCGGAGCTGTAAGCTCTGATATCCATTGCGGATATAATTTCATTGAGCGATTGCCTAACGTATAAATATCAAGCTCCGCCATTTCTAGCTCTGCTAAAGGCGATAGAATGCCAGCCGCAGCAAAAGAGCAAGCTTGTTGCTCACCCTTTTTTTGCTTATCAAATAGCTCAACATTATAGCCAAGCTTTGATAGCCGCCACGACAGCAAACGGCCAGCAATGCCAGCCCCTATAACCGCAAGATTCATCGCCAACCTTAATCAGTTAGCTCTACGTAGATTTCGCCACCTTGCTTTTTGAACTCTTCAGACTTTTCCTGCATCCCTGCTTCAATTCTCTTTTTCTCAGCAGCGTAGTCTCTGACATCTTGGCTGATTCGCATTGAGCAAAATTTCGGTCCACACATTGAGCAGAAGTGTGCAACTTTTGCAGAGTCTTTTGGCAAAGTTTCATCATGGTATTCACGAGCGGTATCGGGATCTAAACCAAGATTAAACTGATCTTCCCAGCGGAATTCAAAACGCGCTTTTGATAATTCATCATCACGATAACGAGCACCCGGATGACCTTTCGCTACGTCGGCGGCGTGCGCTGCTAATTTATAAGTAATGATTCCTGTTTTAACATCATCGCGGTTCGGCAAACCCAAGTGCTCTTTCGGCGTGACGTAGCACAACATCGCACAACCGTACCAACCGATCATGGCAGCGCCAATTCCTGAGGTAATATGATCATAACCAGGAGCAATGTCTGTGGTTAATGGTCCAAGCGTATAGAAAGGCGCTTCATCACACACTTCTAATTGCTTTTCCATGTTTTCTTTGATCATGTGCATTGGCACGTGACCTGGGCCTTCGATCATCACCTGCACATCATGTTCCCAAGCGATTTTTGTCAGCTCACCTAATGTTTCTAACTCGCTAAACTGCGCTTCGTCATTGGCATCTGCTAGAGAACCCGGACGCAAGCCATCACCCAGCGAGAAGCTCACATCATAAGCCTTCATGATTTCACAAATTTCTTCAAAGTGTGTGTACAAGAAACTTTCTTCATGATGGGCAATACACCATTTCGCCATAATAGAACCACCACGCGAAACGATACCAGTGACACGATCCGCCGTTAATGGTACATAGCGTAATAAAACACCCGCATGGATCGTAAAGTAGTCAACGCCTTGCTCGGCTTGTTCGATTAAGGTGTCACGGAACACTTCCCATGTTAGATCTTCAGCAACACCATTCACTTTTTCTAAAGCCTGGTAAATTGGAACGGTACCAATCGGTACTGGCGAGTTACGTAAAATATAATCTCGTGTCGCGTGAATGTTTTTACCGGTTGATAAATCCATCACTGTGTCACCACCCCAACGGATTCCCCATACTAGCTTCTCAACTTCTTCTTCGATGCTTGAAGTTACTGCTGAGTTACCGATATTGGCATTAATTTTCACTAGGAAATTACGCCCAATAATCATCGGCTCTAATTCAGTATGGTTTATATTTGCAGGGATAATGGCGCGACCTTCTGCAACCTCTTTACGTACGAACTCAGGCGTAATCTCATCCGGTGTATTAGCGCCGAACGAATTACCTTTTAATCGCTTTTCGCGTTCTTCAGAGGTTTCGGCTTCCAACCATTCCTGTCGACGTTGATTCTCACGAATCGCGATATATTCCATTTCAGGCGTGATAATACCTTTGCGCGCATAATGCATTTGCGTCACGTTCTGACCACTTTTAGCACGCAGCGGTTTACGCTGTAATTCTGGGTTATGAGTAGCGAAAGCTTTGTCGCCATCCGTGTAACCATTATCGATAGGTTTGATCTCACGGCCTTCGTATTCTTCAACATCACCGCGACCAACAACCCACTCTCTACGAAGCTCAGGTAAACCTGTACGGACATTAATCTCAGCGTCTGGATCGGTATACGGGCCTGACGTATCGTAAACAGTCACTTTATCTTTATTGGTCAGCTCAATTTCGCGCATCGGCACACGAATATTCTTATGAATAGTGCCTTCTATATAAACTTTTTTAGAAGCGGGAAGCGGATCACGAGTAATCGTGTGCTGGTTAAGTTCGATAGGATCATTTTTCGCCATGCTGGTCTCCAAAAATTGGGGTATCCAAAAGATTTTGACCGGCGCAAAAAAGATAATAGAACAAGGGGCTGTTCAGACTTTGTCTCACCCTTGAGGCTACTCTTCCCTACGCCGATGCTAATCGGATCAGGTAATACGGGTTCTTAGCCTCGTTCTTATCAAGAACTTAGCTTAAGTCTCAGCCTAACGTGCGCTCGCTTTAAATAAGCCTCACGCTGCGGCACCCCGAGAGATGGGATCATTATAGGGATTTTGCTTGTCTACTTCTATGCTATTTGCACATTTTTTATACTCAGTACAAAAAAAGGCGGCCGAAGCCGCCACAGGTGTTTTTAAACGTATACAGGGAGAGAGTCTGTCGTTTATCTCACCAATTTCATTGAAAACGGGTATTTATAAACACCACCTTCACTTGCTTTGATTGCCGCCAAGATAGTCACAATAAAGTGGAAAATAATTAATCCAACCATAATTGGAATACCGATTAAGATAAAGCACAGTACAAAGGCAACACAGTAAGCAATAAACATTGAAATATTAAAGTTCAAAGCTTCAATGCCGTTTTGTGCGACCAATGGCATCTCTTCTTTCTTGAACAGCCATACAAATAGCGGTCCTAATACCATACCAATCAATGGGATAAGCGGAATTAATGCCGCAAAAGCTGCGATATGACTGAGCATTGCCCAGTTTTTCTCTTCTGGGCTAGCAGTTTCGCTACTTAGCACTTCTGCTTCACCATCAACCACATTGTCATCTTGTGGCGCTGACGATTGTTCATTCGCCTTTGATTCCTGCTCAGTTTCCTGTGGTTTACCTTGTTCTTCTTCAGAACCATCAGTTTTTTTGTCATGTTCGTTAGTCATCTGTGTGTCTCCTCAATTAATCACTCGACACAATTAGATTATCAATAATTTATATTTCAATGTGTTACTAAGAGTCATGCTTTTTGACGATAAAAGTCGTCTCTCATTTGTATTTTTAAGCTATTGAATTTATTGATTTTTATTATTTAAGCCTAATCAACAAAGTAACATACCTAGATATAACTCGTTGAATTTTATACAGATTATTTATTTGTCTATTTTCAACCAACGATAAAACGCGATAAGTTGCTGATATATATGGCTTTAGCTCTATTATGCTAACGTAATTATTAGCCTCTCAGGGCTCTCCCACTGCTACCCTTTAATTAGGCGTAATCACCCCAATCTCTAATCCATAACACAATTTTTATGAATTCTAATATGTCTAAGACCCTTATCATTGGAGCCAGCGGCAATATTGGCAAACTAGCAACCGAGCTAATGCTGAGTGATAGTCAGCCAGTCGTCGCATTGGTCCGCGATAAATCGAAACTAGAAGATCTAAGTTCTCCACATCTAGAGATTGTCCAAGCTGACCTAGAGGGCGAGTTTGGGTTTGCTTTTGAGAATTGCGAGAAAGTTATTTTTACAGCAGGTTCAGGTGGCAACACTGATGGCGATAAAACGCTCTTAATTGACCTCTGGGCTGCTGTTAAAGCTATAAACTATGCCAAGCAGCATCAAGTTAAACACTTCATCATGATCAGCTCTATAGGATCTGATACACCTGATGCCGGGCCAGCCGCCTTACGTCCTTATCTTGTGGCAAAACACATGGCAGACGAGCACTTAGTCAACAGCGGTATTGATTATACGATTTTAAGACCCGCGGCGCTGACTGATGACAGAGGCTCGGGCCTTTTCCGAACAGACAGACCGCGAGAATCTGCGCAACAAGTCATTGCACGAGAAAATGTTGCACAGGCCATTAAATACGTTACCGGCAATGATTCCTTAAAGGGACAAACTATTGAGCTGTTTGATGGCAATCAAGAATTGTCTAACCTATTACAATAGCAGTAAATAGTTCGTTCCACTCGAATACAAGGTCGATGATTTATATTCATTGACCTTGTATGACACTAAACAGTGACTACGTGATTGCTCATCGTTTTATAACGTTGAATTAACGTTTCCATGGTTTCATGGTTTTCATCAATTCCTTTCTCACGCAAGAATTCTTCATTGTAGAGTTTTGAAAACGATCGTTCTCCCAAGTCGCAGGCAAACGTTACAATGTTCTTGTGCTGTTTATTATTCACAGCCGCCATAATACAACCAGCCACGTTTAGAGCCGAGCTACTTCCCAACACCAATCCATCATAATCACGAACATAACGAGATATAGTGACTAAATCTTGATCGGGTAAAGTAACGGCATGATCAATTTGTGCTTTTTTAAAGTTCTCGACCAATCGCATAATCCCGATTCCTTCAGTAAAGGAACCACCTTCTGCTTTATACTCACCATGCTTTAAGTAATTCACAATACCAGACCCTTCCGGATCCACGAGCCAAACATCAATATCCTTATTTTGTTGCTTCAGGTAATCCGAATTACCCGCGATAGTGCCGCCAGTGCCACACACGGACACAATCGCGTCAATGTCCCCAGAGGTTTGTTTCCAAATTTCTGGGCCTGTGTTTTCAAAGTGAGCCTTATAATTGCTTAAATTCTCAAATTGATTCGCCCACCAGTAATCGGCTCTCTCTTCAGCAATTCTCCGGGCGGTATGGTAGAAGTGGTTTTCATTAGCGAAAGGACATGGTTCCACCAACTTCAATTCAGCGCCATGTAAAGCAACCATGCGCTCTTTTTCCGGTGTTTGACCTTTCGGCATGACGGTTAACATTTTGAAACCCAAAGCCTTAGCTACTAACGCTAACCCAATCCCAGTGTTACCTGCGGTGCCTTCTACGATGGTCATGCCCGGTTTCAGTTCGCCGCTTTCGATGGCATCTAAGACAATTTGTAATGCAGCTCTGTCCTTAACGGATCCGCCTGGATTCTGAAACTCACACTTTACATATATGTTGCTACCCGTGAGTGCCGATACTGATTCAAGTTTGAGCAAATCAGTATTACCAATGAGTTCACTAACATTATTTTTTAAGTTCATAGTTGTCATCTTCTTCATTCAACTTTCGACGCTACTATTTTGCGTCATTTAATTTTATAGCACTCTATTTAAACTATTCTTTTGGATTCTCTTGTGGCTTCTCTTGCGCTTCTTCTGGTTCCTGTTCTTGATCCTGCTCTTCATCTTCATCGACCAACAGGCCACGATCACGCGCTCTCTGAAGCCACTGTTCTCGTGCTAATTTTTGCATATCTCGGACCTCATCGACTTCATCCATGATTTCCATCCCGAGCAGCGTTTCCACCAAGTCCTCTAAAGTTACTAAACCTCGCGTATCACCATATTCATCCACCACCAAAGCAATGTGCTGTCTCTGGTTCAACAATGTTTCGAGTAAATTAGGCAACGTCATTTCATCCAAAACACAAATCATCTCACGTTGTAATTGTTTTAATTCCCAAGACTCTTGTCCTTGAGCTTGCGCCATCAGTACATCATCTTTCAATACAAAAGCAGTAATGTCATCAATGTCCTGACTGTATACCGGAATCCTTGAGAACTTCGTGCTCACGACATGATCGAATACATCATTAATTCTGTCGTTCTCTTGCAGGTAATGAACCACTCGGCGAGGCGTCATAATATCTTTTGCTTTGAGCGAACCTAATCGAAATAGATTGTCGATGATTCGTGATTCATGTTCATCAATATCGCCGGTTTTTTTGCCTAAACCAGCCATCGCCAAAAATTCTTCCCGGCTAAATATATGTTGTTTTTTACCCTTTGAGATAAGTTTTGTCAGTCCTTCTGATACCCAAATCAAGGGATAAAGCACCTTCGTTAACCAGCGTACAAATATAGCGGTAACTGAAGCTAGCCTTTCCCAATAGACAGCTCCAATCGTTTTCGGAATGATTTCTGAAAAGAATAATATCGCTAAGGTCATTAGCGCTGAAAACAAACCAATCCAGGTGTTACCGAATACTACTGTCGCCTTTGCCCCAGCTGCGATAGCTCCAACCGTGTGCGCGATGGTGTTCAACGTCAAAATCGCAGCTAACGATCGATCGACATTATCCAGTCGTAATTTTTTTAATAGCTCAGCCCGCTTTGGTCGTTCTTGTTGCAAGTGCTCAATATAAGATGGAGTAATACTTAGCAGGACAGCCTCAGCGATAGAGCACACAAATGAAAACAATAACGCAACCAGGATGTAGGTAATCAACAACACCCAGTCTGTCGTCGTAACGGCTATGCTAACTGTTTCAGCAGCAGCATGAGTCTGTTTTGAGAAGGTCAGCATAAACAAAGCGCCAAACGCGCCAATAATAGCTTTCAAGTATTACTCCGAATGAATGATAAGACTGTGATCATGATAAGGGGATCCTTGCTATCTTTCTAGTTTTAGTCCTTTATCACTTCTTTCCCCACATTCTAGGCACAACATCTTGTTGGTTTTTGCTCTTGCGATGCCATACCGCCATAACAATATGCCCTAAGATTAATGCCAGTAAGATCCATCCCAAAGTGCTGTGGAAATTACTTCCAAGATCTGTCATCCATTGTATTTTCTCACCTTCAAAGCCCGAAAATACGGGTATTCCGAATGGCTCAAACGAACGGCCAGAGCCGTATTGGCGCAGCAAAGCAACGATTGGAATGGCTAGTAATAATAGGTACAAACTGATATGGCCCAACTTAGATACTAGCGTTAGCGCTTTTGGTCTGTTAGTCATATTAACCACAGCCCAGATCGCACGAATCACTGCCAATACTAATATTAAAACACCGACAGGTTTATGCGTTGGCCAAAAGAATGCCTCCACAGCAGTTTCATCGAAAAAGAACCGTGCTCCGGCACTCAAAAACTGCCAAAGAATTAAAAGCGCCATACCCCAGTGCAGCAAACGACTTACTTTGCCATAACGTTCATTATCATCTTTTATCGTCATCTTTCCTCTGCCTCATGTAGTTATCTCTTTGATAACGTTATATTAAGCAATTAAAAAAGACAATTAAAACGGTCAGGCTCGCTATTGAACCGAGAGTCTGAAACCAAAAACAGGTAATCCTTTTTGCAGAAAATACAAATCATCGGATCGCTTAAAGCCCAACTTTTCATACATACCCCAAGCTATTTTCGTGGCCTCAGTGGTATGAATAATAAGCTCTTTATTACCATCCTTTTTTGCTTTTTCAATACAGTACTCACTCAACGCTCGTCCAACACCAAGCCCCCGAGCATGACAACTTACCGCCAATAACCGGAAGCCTGATGCATTCTTTTGTTGCGTCGCGGTACCCCCAGAGCCGTACTGTTTCATGTCTGAAAAATACACCACGCCTCCTAATAACTTTTCTTCGTTAGTCGCAACAAAAATCTTCGTGTCTGGCTTCTCTGCTAACACCATAATATTACTTAGCATCTGATAATAATCAGGCTGATCATCCGGTGATGGAAAGCCCTCTAAATTTGAATAAACTTCAACCATCAATTGCCCGAGTTCCGCAGCTTCTGATGACTTAACTTGTCGGATGATGATGTTATTAACCATTCTTTCGTTCTCTATTATTTGTTGTAGGCGGAAATATAACCCAAGTGAACACAACCAACCCTGCAAAGCAGGTGTAAAGCATCATAAAAACCCAGCTCGGAAAATCCCAATACAACAATTGTTGTAACCAATGCGCTATAAAACCATCAGAATAAGTATCGCCTCCAGCCATACTTCTAAACCAAAGCTCTAACGTTGTCAGTGGACAAATAAGTCCAAGCCAAGCTTCTGCTACCACGAACAATATAATTACTAAGTGAGCTAAGCGAAACCATAACGAATTCACCCAGCACCACTGGCGCAAATTACCAATAATGATCAACACCAAACCAACAACGACAAATAACACTACAGCAACATGCAGTAATAAAGTCACATCAGCAAGTATCTGAAATAGGAACGTCTTATCCATACTCCTAGTTTAGCACTAGAAGCACAGATGCCCGAAGTGAGTAATATTAACCGCTAACAATAAATACTTTAGCCCGACTGTTAATGATCAGAAGTTGAATTTATTGAGCCAACAATTCCACTCGGAAGCTTATTGATGCCGCCGTCACTGGATAGCTGGCAGTAGTTGTAATTTATGTTAACGGAGCGACAGCGCAGTGCATAAATTGTAACGAAGAACTGCTGTTCCGGTGCACGGCTTTGTTATGTGCTTAACCGTACACTGATTTAATAATATGTTGAATAGTATCTTCAGTGGCAACGAGTGGAGCAAGCGCATTTATGACGAGCTCTCTTTTAGAGCTATCAGGAAATGACTCAGGCACATACTGTCTTTTTAAAGATATAATTAGATTTTCCAATCTTTCAGTGTGTACCTCTGCTATTCGCCAATCGTCCCAGCTCTGATCGTCCAGCAATTCTAAGTTCTCTATGACCTCATTGGCTAATTTGGCTACTAGCGGGCTTCCAGCTATATCTAAATCATTTGGATTGGGATTGAATTTTGCTTCAAATAAAGCACGATGAAGTGCTAGAAGCTCATATTTATCTTCGATGTTCATGATTGCACATAATATTATTTACCGGAAAAGGCCGGTAACCTTTTGATTATAAGTTAATTCTTTTTAATGTCCGTTTTTGTGGCTAACACCAAGAAAAGCGGACAATTCTGTTCTGGTATCTCTATTGTCGACCAAATTTACGATCTTTATAGTCAATGGCTTACATGCCTTATAGTAATTGGCTCTTTTGTAATTGCAATTGGTTTTTTAGTATACAGCTTGGATTTAATATCAAGGACAAGGAATGTCACTCGCTATAGTATTTTCACGTGCTGGGATGGGGATCGAGGCGCCGTTAGTTACGGTTGAAGTCCATCTGTCTCATGGTTTACCCAGTTTGAACATCGTTGGCTTACCGGAAGCAGCAGTTAAAGAAAGCAAGGATCGCGTACGCAGTGCGATTATTAATTCTAATTTCGAGTTTCCCGCTAGACGCATCACTATCAATTTAGCGCCTGCGGATTTGCCGAAGGATGGCGGCCGTTTTGATTTACCAATCGCGTTGGGAATTTTAGCAGCTTCGGAACAAATACCCGCCGAGCAGCTGTCCAAATTTGAGTTTATTGGCGAGCTTGCCTTAACAGGGGATCTGCGTCCTGTTAAAGGAGCCCTGCCTGTTGCTTTATCTTGTACCGAGGCTGATCGTACTTTAATTGTGCCAAAAGATAACGCTGAAGAGGCTGGTCTGGTCCCCTCCAACCAGTCTCAATATGCCGAACATCTTTTACAAGTTTGCCAAAGCCTTGCCCACAATCAAAAGCTTCCAAAATGCGAGTCCAATACAAATATTAATCACCACCACTTCACTTCCGACATGTCTGATGTTATTGCCCAAGAGTCAGCTAAACGCGCCATGACTATTGCCGCGAGCGGCAAGCATCATCTAATGTTTATAGGGCCTCCAGGAACAGGCAAAAGCATGTTGGCTTCGCGTATGCCAACGGTACTCACAACAATGTCAGAATCGGAAGCTAAAGAGTCCGCTTCTATTTATTCCGTTAGCCACCTAGGTTTCGACGCTACCACCTACTTTTCTCGCAAATACCGCGATCCGCACCATTCCTGCTCTGCCCCTGCCTTAATAGGCGGCGGTAGTCAGCCAAAACCTGGCGAAATTAGCTTGGCGCATAAGGGGGTTTTATTTTTAGATGAGCTAACCGAGTTTTCTCGGCAGGTGTTGGATAACTTACGCGAACCGCTCGAAACCGGTCGCGTGACTATTTCACGCGCCGCACACCAAGCCGAATACCCGGCTGATTTTTTATTGCTCGCAGCGACCAATCCTTGCCCTTGTGGTCACTTTGGCAACAGCAAACAACACTGTCGCTGCACCCCTGATAATATCCGTCGTTATTTAAATAAAATCTCTGGGCCTTTATTGGACCGCATCGACATGCAGGTCGAAGTGCCGTTAATTTCACAAGACGACCTACTCAACGGTCGCCAGCGTCAACAAATATCCAGCGCCGAAATACGCCAAGCAGTCGAATCCAGCCAAAAACTACAATTTCAACGCCAAGGAAAGCTTAATGGCCAACTTGAATCAGCTGATATCGAGCAATATTGTATGCTTGGCAAGGGCTCTAAAGACCTATTAACTAAAGCATTAAACCAGCTCAACCTTTCAGCCCGCTCCTACCACCGGATCTTAAAAGTCTCGCGCACCGTTTCCGATCTAGAGCAATCTGAGCTAATCGAACCTAAACACATCAGCGAAACGCTTAATTACCGAAAAATGGAGCGTTATCTAGCTCAGCTTCCTTAATTTTCATCAATTTCTGAATTTTTTTAATTTATTTTTGAATAAAACCATTTCCTCATCCGTCACCTTTATGAACTTTGATAATTTATGAGGAAATTATTATGAAAACATTTAAATATTCAGCGCTATTTTTATCACTGGCTCTTACTAGCCATGCCGCTATTTCTGCAGAAGCTAGTGCAGAGTCTAATGTTCAAGCTAACGCCGAAGTTTCAGCAGATGCTTCTTCTACGTCAGATGCTGCTGTAGAAACGACTGAGCAAACCACCGAGCAAGCTACTTCTGTTAGCTCACAAGCTGCAGCTGATGCCAAGCTTACAGCTGAGTCACAGTTAAACACGGCACAGTCACAATCACAGTCTTTGTCACAACAAGCCACGAGCTCTGTTGCTGCTTCTGCAGATAATCAGTCTGAGTCAGCTTCTTCTGTCGCAACACAAACAGCGAATCAGTCGTCTGCCAATGCCAGCAGCTCACTAAGTCTAAGCGCAGTAACCGACGCATCTGCTGGTAACAGCAATGCTGAGCAAGAAGTTGACAATGAAGCCGAGGCTTCTGAAGAAGCTTCAGTAGAGCAAGAGCCGGTTGAAGATACAACCTCTGCGCAGAGTGATTTGAGTAGTAATGTTGAAAGCGGCTTATCTGCCTCTACAACGACCGCAAATAACGTCTCTCAAAGCGCCGAGCAGTCAGCTAATGTTGCGTTGGATGCTACTTCTAGCACAGTATCTGAAGTGCAAGGCACTGCTACAGATGTCGTTTCAAATACAGACGCTAGTGCTAACGCAGATGTAAATGCTGAAGTATCTAGCAGTGTTTCAGGCTCGGTAGATGATGATGTTAATGCCGCTATCAATAGTGATATTAAAGGCTCGGTCAAAGCTGCCGTGGATGAAAATATTACTGACACTATTAAAAACCGTTTACCCCTAGATAGATAATAAATGATGTCGGGCCAGGCTAACTGGCCTGACACTTTTAATAGGAGTTGTTATGAAGTATTTTTTAACACCGCTAATTCTAGTCGCTACTAGCGCTACTGTTTTTGCTAAAAACAGTTCAGAATATTCGATGACTTTAGAAGCTGGTGCAAGCCATAACTCAGAGCTTGTTGTTGAAGAAATTGATCAGTATAGCGGCAGTGGTGATGCTGCACGCTATCTATCTCTAGACCTTAATGCGAACTGGACTCTATTCGACAACTTAAACGTGGATGCTGGCTACAACGTTTCCGATACTGGTTATCAGGCCAGTGATGATTTTGATCTAACAATCCAGCGTTTTTATGGCGATGTGTCATATGACTTTTCTGCATTTACCGTTGGCGCTAACCAGCACGAAATTGACGCTAAACTCAATGGCGATTCTTTTTTAGACATGAGCCGTAATGGTCTCTATCTATCAAAATTGTTTAACGATAGTGTTTTTATTCGAGCTGAGATGGTCGATACCGATAAGAGTTTTGATACGAACCCTGACCGTGATGCAAACAACGAGTCGCTCGGTATTGATACCTATTTCTTTTTTAATCAGGCCAAGAGCTTCTTTTCACTAGGGTATTCCTCTGATGAAGAGACCGCTAAAGCTTCGCAGTACAGTTATGACGGCGATAGTTATCGCGCTACTTACTCAACCAAGCTAGGGAATCAAGATAAGCATCGTTTACAAGCACAGTGGCGTTATTTCAATCGTGACTACAACGATATTTATCCCAAGATCAATACTGCACGTAATGACTCACGACACACTTACAAGTTAGCTTGGGATTATTACTTCACTCAAAGTGTTGCCTTAGCAACTGAACTACAAAGAAATGAATCTGAGTCTAATTTTGAGCCAGCTGATTACACCTCTAACGAGATCAACCTTTTGTTCAAATTAGAGCTATAGAAAAGCAATACCCCATACCCCTTTTTAGCAAGGATGCTTTTTTTGTTTGCTGCTCTTTATTCTATATACCCATAGCCGAATACAGGGTCTTTACCTGATTCGCCTAAATCTACCGCTTTTTTCTTTAACTGTTCGATTGCCAAGTCTTGGCTATCCCCTTTTTGTAACTGGCAAGCAAGATGTGCAGCAACGCTGGGCGACGCCATAGAGGTTCCACTTTCTGGACCAAAACTTTTATCACTCCTCGCCGTTTTTATAGCTACCCCAAGCGCCGAGAAGTCAATGTAATGTCCTTGGTTTGCCCATCTATAAATCTCTTTTTTATCATCGACTGCGGTAACAGCGATGACTTGGTTATAGGCAGCTGGGTACCTAGGCGAAGCGGCTGGCCCTTCATTACCCGCGGCCGCAACGATTGCTGTATTATTTTTGCTCGCACCTTTTATTGCTTGTTCTAAAACTGGATTTGGAGGCCCTGTAAGGCTCATGTTAATAACTGGCACCTTTTGTTCTACTAACCAATTGATAGCTTGCAAAAGGTGAATTAAAGTTGCCCCTTGGGAGTATTTGTTTCTCTTGTAAAAAACCGATGCCGCATAGAGCTCTGCGCGAGGTAATAAAGGCATCAGTTCACTTTTTCCAACCAACAAGCCAGCCACTGCAGTTCCGTGATTTTTTGGCGTTTCAAACTCGTCAGCCAAAAAATACTTTTGTTTAATATTCACGTCGGCAAATGCTGGGTGTGCCCCCTCAATTGCAGTATCAATTATCCCAATTTTTATCGATTCTGTGCAGGCATTTTTTTCTACCTTATTTATTCTAGAGCTTTTTCGAGCTGCAGGTTGCTTGGGCTTTTCTTCAGAATTTGCTTCGTAAATATGATTCCTGCCGAGTTGTTCCCTTAGTCGGTTAGGTAATTCCTGCTCTAAATTTGTTTTGCTGTAACCTATTGGGGTTTTAAAACGGACGACTGACATTCCTATGCTTTTTAGTTCTTTATAACTCAAGATATCAAACTTAAGCTCTTTAAGGATTGTGATATCCCTTTTGCTAGCGATTAAGACCCACTCTCTTTCTACTGCTCGCCAACCATTCTCTACAGATTCTTCTACTAGTATTGTTTCTCCTAACTGACTCTTTATTTCTATTCGAGAGTCTAGCTCTGCCAGGGGATCAAGCGAGTCTTTTACTGAGTTATCCAGCTGCGTTATATCTTTGTTTATCTGTTGCAAGGCTTCTGATGGAATTCTCGGTAGTCTTTGTTCAATATCTTTAAGGCCTTTATCCACCACGGGGATTTCAGGTAGTTTGCCTTCGATATCTCTTAGTGCTTTATCGGTAATGTTTGTCGCACTCTGTGCTTGCAGGCTTGTCATTATTAAAAGCACAAATATGCTAAGTTGTCTTTTCATGAAAATTCCTCATCGAAGCTTCTATAACTCTATAACTTCACTATCTGTATAATTTCTCTAACTGTATATAATAATGACGTTTGGTAACCTATAAAAATTCCCACCTTTTGAGAATAAAAGCTGGTTTTGAAACGTTTACATGATATAGGGTACTTATATTGTCATACTTTTATGAATAATGATTCCGAAATGAATACTAAGTTACGCGAGCTTATCCCAGTAATTCGGCGTTTTGCCTTTTCACTGACAGGCTCAGATCATGACGCTGATGATTTACTGCAAAATACCTTAGAGCGAATCCTACAAAAGGGAGTTCCTGAGGATGCTGATCTTATGAAATGGTCATTTCGTGTCTGTCGTAATTTGTGGATCGACGAGTATCGTTCACGTAAAGTTCGACAAGCAGCTACTGAAAACCCTGAATTACAGGAGTCAGTAGTCGATGGTACCAAAACTATTGCAGATCATATTACATTAGAACAAGTACAACGTGCCATGAAACACCTACCAGAAGACCAACGATCCATCTTAGCGCTCGTAGTATCCGAGGGTCTCAGCTATAAAGAAGTCTCGCAAACTTTGAATATCCCCATAGGGACGGTAATGAGCAGGCTTTCGAGAGCACGACAATCTATGGTTGATTGGTTTAACGATCACGACATGAGGATTCTAGCATGATGGTAACCGACGAAAAACTATGCGCCTTTATCGACAATGAGCTTCCTGCAGAAGAGATGGAAGCCATTCGCGAACAGATTGCAGCTGATGAAACATTGGTTGATCGCATCGCTCACTTGAGTTTCGTTGATCATGCCGTCCGCACGACGCTACACGCGATAGATGACAAGCCTTTACCCGATTCTGTGAACCAACTATTTGAAGCAGAGAAACCTTCTGCATCAAATGTCATTAAGTTCCCAGCAATGCGCAAAGTTGCTCAAACCCTGCGTGAACATGTCGCTATTGCTGCAATGTTAGTCTTGGCCATTGGTGTTACCGTCGGAACATTCGTCACTAAAGATTCTAGTGAAGCTTTAGATTGGGCTCAGGTGAATCAGGTTCTCGATACTCGTCTAAGCGATCAATCCGTCAGCCTAGACAATGATTGGACCATGCACTTAAAAACCAGTTTTATGAATACTGATGATAATTATTGCCGACTATTCTCGCTACAATCCAATACCTCAGCACATATGAATATTGCGTGCCAACAGCAAGACACTTGGCAATTGCACTCTAGAATTCCTTTTGAGCCAACGCAAGCTGAAGATTATCAAACCGCATCGGTAGATCCAAAAATTAATCAACTTATAGATGCGACTATAAAGGGCAGCTTCCTCAATCAAGCTCAAGAACAAACTGCCATTAATCATCAATGGAAGCAGCGGTGAGGTTACCCTTGAAGTCTATATTAGTCATACTTTTAAGCTTATTGCTGGCAGCTTGCTCCTCGCAATACAGGTACAATCCTCTGCAAAACACAGGATTTGGCCCCTACCATATTTCTACTGCTCAAAACTTGTACCGCGTGCACTTTAAGGCTATTGGTGCCAACGAAGACATCACACGTTTGCAGGCGCTAGAACATGCTAGCTATCTGACTTCAAGTCAGAAATTAGACTGGTTTATTGTGCTAAAAGAGCAAGTAATCACTGAGCAACTAGAAAACTTGGAAACAAATAAGGTCTTACGCACTACTTGTAGCGACAATGAATGCCATCAAAGCACTTATTTAAACCCATATTTCAAACAACAGTTTACTGCCACTGAAAAACCTATCACCACTGAAGCCATCCTTATCATCCGAATGGGACGAGGCATCCAGCCCGCTGACAAGAAGAGCTACAGTGTCTTCTAAGGCATTCCGATAACCCAAACTAACAAGCAACAGTTTCACTTGCTAAGCGCCCTGCTAATAAGTTACATTAGAAACTATTAATATTATAAGTTTCTAATACCCCCTATGAGTCTTACAGAGCACTTTTCGCGTTTTAGACAGCACATTATTGGTGAAGGTCATGACTATTCAGAGTCGAGCCATAACCGTGACATCTTGTATGCGGATTGGACCGCCAGTGGTCGTTTATACCGCCCAATTGAGGACTTTCTTAGCCACGAACTTGGGCCTTATGTCGCCAATACGCATACTGAAACCACCCTTACTGGCACCACAACGACGGATGCTTATCATGATGCTCAAAAAATCATAAAACAGCACGTTAACGCTCATGATAGCGATGTTTTAATCGCCGCTGGCTCTGGTATGACATTGGTTATTAACAAGTTTCAACGGATGTTGGGATTACGAGTTCCGGAAAAGTGGCGTGAGCGTCTTCAGATTGAAGAACATGAAAAACCGCTGGTCCTGGTCACTCATATGGAGCATCACTCCAACCAAACCACTTGGCATGAGTGCGAAGTAACCTTAGAGATCGTTCGCTCTACCGATGAAGGCCGCCCTGATTTACAGCATATGCGTGAACTGCTTGAGCAATACAAAGATCGTCCCGTTAAAATAGGATCATTTACTGCTTGTAGTAACGTCACCGGTATTACCACCCCTTACCGTGAGATGGCCGAGATCATGCATCAATACGATGGTCTTTGCTTTATCGATTTTGCTGCTTCCGCACCATACGTTGATATCGACATGCATCCGGCTAATCCTGAGCAGCGCCTAGATGCAATCTTTCTATCCCCTCACAAGTTCTTGGGTGGCCCGGGTAGTAGCGGCATCTTAATTTTTGATGACAAGCTGTATGACTGCAAGGTCCCCGATCAACCGGGCGGCGGCACCGTCTCTTGGACCAACCCTTGGGGTGAGCATCGATTTTTTGACAATATTGAAGCCCGCGAAGATGGCGGCACGCCAGCTTTTCTACAAACCATTAAGGCAGCACTTTCAATTAAACTTAAAGATGCGATGCAGGTCGACAAAATAAAAGCTAGAGAAGAAGAATTGGTTAAGATTTTGCTCGAGGGACTACGTCAGCATCCTGATATTCGTATCCTCGAAGACCAGCAAGATGACCGCCTATGTATCGTTTCTTTTTATGTCCTTGGTATTCATCACAACTTGCTGGTGCGCTTACTTAATGATCGATTTGGCATACAAAGCCGTGGGGGCTGCTCTTGTGCCGGAACCTATGGTCATCTATTACTCGGCGTCGATCAGCTGCAAAGCCATGAAATCACTAATCGAATTGATCAAGGGGATTTAACAGACAAACCCGGCTGGGTGAGGGTTTCGCTCCACCCAAGCAATACCGACCAAGAAGCCCACTTTCTGGTCAACTCTGTCCTTAAAGTTATTGAAAACGCAGAAGCCTGGTCTAAGGATTATGACTTTGATCAAAGATCTGGTGAGTTTCGACCAAAAAACAAAGGCAAAGCTCTAAAGTCCTTGGCAGACTTTAATCCTTTGTAATTACTGGAAGCCCCAAAATTGCGAAAACACAAGCAATAAGGCAAAATAAGACTATTATTATAGGCTGGAATTTGGATGGACGTTTTAAATATTACTGATGCAATGCAAAAAAACTCAGCTCAAGCTGCCCGTTTTTTGAAGAATATTTCTAATGAACAACGGTTATTGATTCTTTGTATTTTGCATGAAGAAGAGCTTTCCGTAGGCCAGCTCAACGAAATGTTGCCTGATTTAAGCCAATCCGCTTTGTCGCAGCACCTCGCACTATTGCGCAAAGAGGGTTTCGTAACAACTCGGCGCGACTCTCAAACAATCTATTACAGCTTGTCATCAAACGAAGCTGCTCAAATTATTCACTTACTGCATAAGCTATTTTGTAAGGACGAATGCTAATGAAACCTTGTGTTATTGACTACCTACAGTCTGTTAAGTCACAAATTTCCGAAATTACCGTCGATCAACTTAAACAAACGGACCTCACAAACGCTGTATTGTTAGATGTTCGTGAACCACAAGAGCATCAACAAGGCATTATTCCCAAAGCGACGCCTCTTCCTCGTGGCGTCCTTGAGTTTAAGGTTTTTGATTTACCGCAACTTAAGGATCTCTCTCAAGAAGAAGCACAACAGATACCTGTGTATATCTACTGTGCCTCTGGTGGGCGTTCGGCATGTGCTGCATTAGCTTTGCAACAGCTTGGATTTAGCAACGTAGCGTCTATCGCCGGTGGCTTTAAGCAATGGCAAAACTCGAACGGAGAAATTTCTAGCTGCTAAACTTACAGTTTTAGTCTTGCTCTCTACCGAAAATGGCACCCGCTACCACCATAGCCACGACAAGCGGGACTAAGAACCACAGTAATTCAGTAATAATCAATGGCGCTACACTTAAGGCTGGTCCAGGGCAGTATCCGCTCAAACCCCAGCCTATACCAAATAAGGCGCTTCCAACTAATAGCTTACTATCTATAACCCCTTGCTTAATATGGGCCTTATCTTCTTTGCTCAGTAACAAAGCAAAACCAGGAATGGATACTAATAAGGCTCCTCCCATCACCCACGCTAATGTTGGATCCCAGTCGCCAAAAATATCAAGAAAACCCTGAACCTTATCGGGATCAATCATTTCTGACATGGCTAAGCCAAAGCCAAACAAAGTGCCGCAGATCAGTGCTGTAATAAGTTTCTTCATGACAAGGCTCCCATCACAGCAACCGTAATCACGGCACACAGCATAAAGACGATGGTCGCAACAATGGAGCGTTTAGATAAACGTCCGATTCCGCAAACTCCGTGACCACTGGTGCAACCTTTACCGATATAAGTTCCAAAACCGACTAAAAGCCCTGACGCAATGAGCAGCTCTTTAGGGTAGCCTTCTCTCAGCGATGACTCGACACTAAACAGAATACTGTATATCCAAGTTCCCAACATCAAGGACCCTATAAACACAAGCGGCCACCAACGATCAGAGCCATTACCCTTATTGCTTAAAACCTGCTTGATCATGCCGCTGATGCCAGCAATTTTGCGCATGCTCATAAACAGCAAAACGGCGGACAGACCAACCAATATTCCGCCAGTTAATGCTTGCCATTGAAATTCCACAATACCACCAAAGTTTGATTATTAGTTTTTTCTAATATATTATCCTTATATCATTTTTTCAATCGTTACTTCATCCATGACAGCAATAAATGCCGATAAAATCAAAGTCTCGCCTTTTTATCATAAAGATACCGGCACCTGGAGCTATGTGGTCACTGATTCTGCGACTCAGGTTTGTGCGATTATTGATCCCGTTCTAGATTTTGACTTACCTTCTGGGCAAGCTCATTACCAGTCAGCTAAATCGTTAATTGAATATGTTGAACAGCACCAATTAAAACTGGAGTGGATTTTAGAAACTCACGCTCACGCTGACCATCTAACGGCGGCACAACACATCAAACAGACGCTTGGCGGTAAGATTGTTATTGGCGCTGGTATAAAAGATGTCCAACAGCATTTTGCTACGACCCTCAACTTAGATCTACCTGTCGACGGTAGCCAGTTCGATATTCTGATGCACAAAGGCGATACTCTCGCTTTAGGAGAGAGCCACTTTGTGGCCCACCCTACCCCAGGCCATACTGACGACAGCATGAGCTATGAGGTTGAAGGCAATATTTTTATTGGTGATACGTTCTTCCACCCAGACCTTGGCACTGCGCGTTGTGACTTCCCGGGAGGCAGTGCCGAAAAGCTCTTTAACAGTTTACAGTTCTTAACCTCTTTTCCTGAAGACTTTAATTTATGGTTATGCCATGACTATCCCGATGGTCGAGATGCGGTTGCCCGAACGACGGTCGCTGAACAGAAAAACAATATTCACTTCCAAAAATCGGGAGGAAACCCTCAAGCTTATACCGAGCTGCGGAATGAACGCGACAGTACTCTAAATGTCCCTCGCCTAATTTACCCTTCATTACAGGTCAATATTCGTGCAGGACTATTCCCTGACAGTGAGTCGAATGGGCGAAAGTATTTGAAACTTCCTTTTTCTGTTGAATAAACTTAATTTTGATTGCGCTATTTGGCGGTCAGTTGCTAAACTTGCCGCCAACTTTAATAAGAAACTTGCGCAGCCTTGTCCTTACCACAACTCAATCAACGCCAACAACAAGCTCTGTTAAATACCTCTGGTCCGCTATTGGTATTGGCTGGTGCTGGCAGTGGTAAAACAAGTGTAATTACGCGCAAAATCGTTTACCTGATTAAAGAACGCAAAATTCCGGCGCGTAATATTGTTGCTGTAACTTTTACCAATAAAGCATCGCGTGAGATGAAACAGCGCGTTAGTAAAATTGCAGGACAAAATGCCACCAAAGGGTTAACCGTATCGACCTTCCATAACTTTGGTCTTAACTTTATCCGACGAGAGTATAAGACCCTTGGTATGAAGTCGAACTTTACCATTTTCGATGATCAAGACAGTTTAGCGCTTCTAAAAGACTTAGGTTTTAAAGAGGCCGAAAGCGATAAAGCATTACTATCGCAGCTACAGAATCAAATCTCTAACTGGAAAAATGATTTAATTCTTCCAGAGCAAGCTATTGCCCAGGCCAATACTCAAGAGCTTTTAGTGTTTGCTAAAGTGTATGAAAAATACGCCCGAAGCATGAAAGCTTACAACGCTGTCGATTTTGATGATTTAATTTTAATTCCAACGTTACTGCTCCGTGATAATCCACAAGTTCGTGAAAAGTGGCAGAATAAAATTAAATATCTGTTAGTCGATGAGTATCAAGATACAAACACTAGCCAATATGAGTTAATTAAATATTTGGTTGGACAGTTCGGCAACTTCACCGTAGTTGGTGATGATGATCAATCTATTTACTCATGGCGTGGCGCAAGACCTGAGAACCTTGATCAACTTGCGACAGACTTTCCAAAGCTGCAAGTAACAAAGCTTGAGCAAAACTATCGTTCTTATGGTCGGATCCTCAAAGCTGCTAACGTACTTATTGATAACAACCCACACGTGTTTGAAAAGAAACTTTGGTCGGACAAACCTTATGGCGATCCACTTCGCGTAGTCACTTGTGCCAACGAAGACGACGAAGCACAAAAAGTGGTTACCGAGATTATTTCTCGTAAAGTAAAAACTAAAAACGGAAAGTATTCTGACTTTGCGATTCTTTATCGCGGCAATCACCAGGCAAAACTTTTTGAAAAAGCATTAATCGCTAATAAAGTGCCTTATAAAATTTCAGGAAGCACCTCTTTCTTTGGTCGCTCAGAAATTAAGGATATTATGGCTTATCTTCGTTTGCTAGCGAATGAAGATGATGATAATGCTTTTTTGCGAATTGCTAATACTCCTCGTCGGTCTATAGGTCCAACAACTCTTGAGCAACTTGGAACCTATGCACAAAAGCGGCACATCAGTCTATATGCCGCGTCTTTCGAGATGGGCTTGGAACAATATTTGACCGGAAAGGGTTTAGATTCTGTACGCCGTTTTGTTGATACTATTTCGCGCGCAGCGGATAACGCTAAACGTGGTGATAGCCTAGGGGTTATTCACGAGCTCATCGCTAAGATCGGTTATCACTCCTGGTTACACGAAACCTCAAGCACACCCAAGGCTGCTGAGTTTCGATGGAATAATATTCAGGAGCTTCTTGGTTGGGTTGAAAAATATGTTGATGAAAATGAGCATGACGAAAACCCATTCGCTGCAGCGGTCACCAATCTCATGTTGCGTGACATGCTTGATCGTAATGAAGAAGAGGAAGAAAACGCTAATCAGGTTCAATTAATGACGCTTCATGCTGCAAAAGGTCTCGAGTTTAATCATGTCTATCTAGTCGGTATGGAAGAGGAGTTTTTACCGCATAAATCGAGTATCGAAAATGATGATATTGAAGAAGAGCGGCGACTTGCTTATGTTGGAATTACTCGAGCACAACGAACGCTAGTATTTACCCTGTGTAAAAAACGTAACAAGTTTGGTGAAGTCATCAACTGCGAGCCAAGCCGTTTCTTAGAAGAAATCCCCGAAGAAGATCTTGATTGGGATGCAAAGCGTCAACCATTAACAGAGTCCGAACAAAAAGAATTAGCTGATGATAATTTTTCGATGCTTAAATCTTTATTTAACGAGTAGGTGTGCCTCTTAATCATTGCACTGTTACAAAACTAATACACTTTTTCCTCTTTTGCCATTAATTACAAATTGCCTCTTGCTTATCACCTAAATTATCGTTAATAATAAATTATTGGTAAAGGTCACAGGAGGTGTACCATGTCACTTATCAGCTGGTTATTCGTAAGCGTTATCTGTGTGCTTATCGTCATTGTTGGCTATGCGGGTGTTACCGGAAAATCGATCTTCGCTTATAAACACAAAAATAATCACAAACGACCGCATCATTAAAAAAGGCTTCCGAAGAAGCCTTTTATTAGGTTTTAATTGAGTCTTTGGAAGACGGTTGCGATACCTTGTCCTAAACCAATACACATAGTCGCAATACCGAACTCTTTATCTTGGCCTTCCATCAAACGCAACAGGGTCGTAGAGATTCTTGAGCCTGAGCAACCTAACGGGTGACCTAAAGCAATCGCGCCACCATTTAAGTTCACCTTCTCTTCAAAGTTATCACGTAAACCTAAACCATCTAACACTGCAATGGATTGAGCTGCAAAAGCTTCATTGAGTTCGAACAAATCAATATCGTCGATCTTCATGTTTGCTCGTGCCAGCGCTTTTTTCACAGCTGGAACTGGGCCAAACCCCATAATCGAAGGATCACAACCCGCAACACCCATAGAAACAACTTTTGCAATTGGTGTTAAACCAAGACTCTCAGCTTTTTCCTTAGACATTACTAGCATGGCCGATCCACCATCTGAAATAGCAGATGATGTTGCTGCAGTTACTGAGCCATTTTTTGGATCGAATACTGGGCGTAATTTTGCCAAGTCTTCTACCGTCGACTCTGGACGAATAACTTCATCAAAATCAAAAAGCTTCAACTGCCCTTTTTCATCATGGCCTTCCATCGCTAAGATTTCTTTTGCAAAGCGTCCTTCGACCGTAGCTTTGTGCGCTAGTTGATGCGAACGATAGCCAAATTGATCTTGCTCTTGGCGCGATACTTTATACATGTTCGCTAGCATCTCAGCGGTAAGGCCCATCATTCCAGCAGCCTTAGCTGTATATTTTGCAAGTTCAGGATCAAAGTCGATGCCATGATTCATTGGTACGTGTCCCATGTGCTCAACACCGCCAATAATAAAGACATCACCATCACCAACCATGATTGAACGCGCTGCAGTATGTAAAGCTTGCATCGAAGAGCCGCACAAACGATTGACTGTTTGGGCAGCAACATGGTGTGGTAGATCAGTTTTCAACATCGCATTACGCGCAATGTTAAAGCCTTGCTCTAATGTTTGTTGTACGCAGCCCCAGATCACATCTTCTACATCTGCAGGATCCAGTTTTTCATTACGATCTAACAAACCTTGCATTAATCGTGCTGATAGTTCTTCAGCACGTGTATTTCGAAACATTCCACCTTTCGAACGACCCATTGGGGTACGAATGGCGTCTACTACTACTACTTCTTTCATCGTTAACTCCCAGTGGCTTCTATTAAGGGTAAAATTTCTTGTCGTCTTGCGCCATTTTCAGCATTCCAGTGGTTGGCTCATACGCCTTACCTAAGTGCTGATATTTTTTCGCTAACTCGACAATTGATGCAATACCTTGTGCATCGACGTATTTAAAGACACCGCCTCTAAACGGAGGAAATCCTAAACCGTAAATTAATGCCATATCGCCTTCAGCAGGACTATCAATAATACCTTCCTCTAAACAACGAATGGTCTCGATAATCATCGGCAACATAGTTCTTGCAATGATTTCCTCATCTTCAAAATCTTTGGTGTCAGCTGCAACTTCTTTTAACAACTCATACGCTTTTGGATCGGCCTCTTTCGTCGGACGGCCTTTTTTATCTTTACCGTAAACATAAAAGCCGCTACCTGATTTTTGCCCGTAACGGTCGTTTTCGAACATCACATCAATCGCGTCTTTTTCTTCTTTACTCATGCGATCTGGGAAGCCTTCCGCCATCACTTCTGCAGCGTGGCGACCAGTATCCATACCAACAACGTCTAATAAATAAGCAGGACCCATAGGCCAGCCAAACTTTTTGCTCATGACCTTATCAACCTGCTGGAAGTCTGCACCGTCACGAACTAACTTCGTGAATCCACCGAAGTAAGGAAATAAAACGCGATTCACGAAAAAGCCCGGGCAGTCATTGACCACAACAGGCGACTTACCCATCTTGCTGGCGTAAGCAACGACGCTAGCGATAGTCTCATCCGACGTTTTCTCTCCACGAATAATTTCAACCAGAGGCATTTTGTGCACTGGATTAAAGAAGTGCATTCCGCAAAACTTTTCAGGACGCTTCATTGACTTGGCTAAACGATCGATTGAGATGGTCGAGGTGTTCGAACAAATAATCGCCTCATCTGGCATCAACCCTTCCACTTCTGTTAAAACCGCTTCTTTGACTTTAGGGTTTTCGACTACTGCCTCAACCACAATATCGGTATGCTTAATTTCTTCATAGCTTAAAGTTGGCTTAATGCTGGCAATGCCTTTTGCCATTTTATCGGTAGTAATCTTGCCGTACTTAACACCTTTGCCAAACAATTTAATGGCTTCATCCATCCCTTGTTCAAGCGCTTCCGGCTTGATGTCTTTCATTACAGCAGGAACACCACGTGAAGCAGACTGATAGGCGATACCACCGCCCATAATACCCGCACCTAATACTGTTGCGTTTTTCACGTCTATATCGGCAGTCTTACTAGCAACTTTCGCTTTTTTCTTTAACACTTGATCATTCAAGAATAATTGAATTAACGCAGCGGCTTGCTCAGTTTGCGCCATATCGGCAAACGCTTCGTGCTCAGCCTTGATGGCGTCTTCCAGCTTCATTCCTGCACTATCTTCAATTAACTGAACACCGCGAACTGGTGCCGGATAGTGTGGGCCTGCTTGACCAGCGATATAGGCCTTCGAAGTCATGAATGACATCATGGCTTCGGTTTTATTCAACTGTAGCGGTGCTTTCTTCTCGGCTCGACGCGCCTGCCAATCTAACTTTCCTTCGACCGCATCTAGCAACATCTGCTCTGTGCTAGCAATTAAATGTTCTGAATCCACCACGGCATCTAGAGTTCCTACCGCTAGCGCTTTTTCTGGTTTGTACGCCTTGCCTGTTGATAGCCACTCGAACGCATTGTCCGGGCCAATAATTCTTGCTAAACGAACACTACCACCAAACCCTGGCACTAGCCCTAACTTCGACTCTGGTAATCCAATCTGTGCTTTTGGACTAGCGACACGGAAATCACAGGTCAAACACATCTCTAAACCACCGCCCAGCGCCATTCCATCAATCGCAACCGCTGTCGGATAAGGCAAATCTTCAAAACCAGTAAATGCTTTGTTCGCCTCAACCAACCAACCGAGCAAATCTTCACGGCTCGAAGCAAATAATTCATTAAATTCAGTGATATCAGCTCCGACGATAAATACGGGTTTCCCGCTGGTCGCTATAACTGCCTTCACTTCTTTATGTTCAGCTAATAACTCATTAACTTGAAGCCACTCGTTTAAAGTAGCTCGGTCGAACTTATTCACCGACTCATTTTGATTATCAAAACACACTTCGGCGATACCTTTATCGCGTAATCTGCATTGAATCGACTGACCTTCGAAAATCATTCTGTTTCTCCGTTTTGGTTATCAGATGATGGAATTGAACTTCTGACCGTTCTGATTAAAGTAGATTAGGGCAATCCAGTGTACTTCAACCCGCCCAGAGGTCACAACACATCTCTACGGCTCTATCTGGTCTGACCAATCATAACGAACTTTTTAGCGTAACAAAAGCTCTCGATATAGCTTCGGTCACAAAATCAACAATCATGCTCTATCCCCTCTACAGCAACAACTTTGCTTGAATAACCCATTCTTTCCTTGCCCCTCAACGGCCCGATCTGAAATAATGATTGCTTATTGTCTCAAATTTTTATGGTAGTTATATGACAGACGCAGAGCTAAAACCTTTATTCTCTGAGCACATTGACACGATTACCAAGCGTTACCAAGACGCTATGCAGCGCCACGGTTTTGACCACTTGTTGATCCCAGCGGGTTCACTGCACGGTATTTTCTTGGACGATATGTCCTATCCGTTTAAATCCAACTTCCATTTCAACAGTTTCGTTCCCCATTCGGATTTGCATGACAGCACGATTCTTATTTCAGCCAAAGGCGAACGCACGTTGTGTTATTACCAGCCGGTTGATTTCTGGCATAAAGTTGCTGGCGATCCTGATGGGTTCTGGGTTGAACACTTTGACATCAAGATGATGCGCAAAAAAGATGAAGTTCGTGCCTTTATGCCATCGAGCGGTACCATCGCCTTCATCGGTGAAATGGCCTACCCTTTCCTGGATGAAGATTTTGATGCTATCAACCCAGGTAACTTGATTAATGAAATTAATTGGCACCGTGCGATCAAGACCGATTACGAGATTGAATGCTCAGCGCTAGCCAATAAACGTGCCGCGATGGGCCATATGGCTGCCCGCGACATGTTCTATAACCAAGGTTCCGAGCTTGAAATCCACCTAGCTTACTTATTAGCGAGTGGACATCATGAAGCACAGCTTCCGTATAACAGTATTGTTGCGCTCAACGAAAACGCCTCGATTTTGCACTATATGCATTACGATACTGAGCGTCCAAGCGAACACCGCACCTTCCTAATCGACGCCGGTGCGCGCTATAACAGTTATGATGCGGATATTACTCGTACCTACGCATTCGATAAAAATACTGAGTTTGCTGATCTAATCAATACTATGGAGCAGTTGCACCTTAGCGTTGTTGATCGTGTTAAGCCTGGTCAGTCATACGTTGATCTGCATATCGACACACATCTAGAAATCGCCAAAGTCTTGAATCAGTACAAGATCTGCGACATGAGCCCTGAGTCGATGCTGGAGAATGGCGTGACTCGCACTTTCTTCCCGCATGGGTTAGGTCATCAAATTGGTCTTCAGGTGCACGACGTTGGTGGTCACCAATCCAATGCCGATGGTGATCCAGCGCCACCGCCGCAAGAACATCCGTTCTTACGCAATACCCGTCCGATCGAGAAGAACCAGATTTTAACCATTGAGCCAGGACTTTATTTCATCAAGTCGTTACTTGCCGATCTAAAAGCCAGCGAACACGGTTCAAGCATCAACTGGAACCGTATCGAAGATTTCCGTCCGTTTGGCGGTATTCGAATTGAGGACGATATTGCGGTAACCGAAACAGGCCACCGCAACTTAACTCGCGCTTATTTAAAATAAGCGATGAGCAAACCTACAGCGCCGCAGGATAAGCCTGCGGCCGCTACCGCTTCCTATAGCGTTCCAAGCCATCCGGTTAACCAACCTTGTACCTTTGAAGAAATCATCAAGGGAAGTCGCTTCACCACTCGAATTGTTTTTACGCCTTCCGTTGAACAAGCAAAGGCATTTATCAAGCAACTGAACACCGACGAACCCGATGCCACCCATCATTGTTGGGCCTATATCGTTGGTAACCCTAACAGCACAACATTGATGGCTTGCTCTGATGATGGCGAGCCCAGTGGAACAGCAGGTATGCCGATGCTCAATGTTCTAAAACACGCCGAACTGGGTGATATTACCGCTGTGGTAACCCGCTATTATGGTGGTACCAAGCTTGGGACTGGCGGCTTAGCCAGAGCTTATAGCGGCGGTGTTAAGGAAGGTCTAGTTACAGTAAGTACTCACCAACGTATTTATACAACCCCTGTAGAGATAATTATCTCTTATGAGCTTCAGAATCAAATTCGGTACTTGCTTGAAGAGCATCAGGCTCAAGATATCAATGAACAATTCTCTGACAAAGTCGTTATAATGGCACAGTTGCCATCACAGCAGCTGGATTCTTTTTTGGCTTCAGTAGAAGCTTACGAAAATAAACAACAACTTACGATTAAGGTAGATCATGACAGCGCTTAAACATATCCACATGACCTTGGCCATTATTACCATTCTTGGCTTTTTACTCCGCAGTGTATGGTTATTTAAACAAAGCCCAACCCTACAAAAAAAATGGGTCAAGATTGCGCCGCATATTATCGATACTTTATTATTAGGTACTGGTATCGCTCTATGGGCAACATGGTACGGAGCCGTGTTTCAACCGTGGATTATTGCTAAGATAGCTATGATCGTGCTGTATATTGGATTTGGTATTGTCACGTTTAAGACTCAGAGCAAAGGCCTTCGAGGACTGATGTTTACCCTTGCAATTGCAAGTTTTGCCACCATTCTTTATTTAGCACGCACGAAACCATTGCTTTGGTAATTCATTCTCAACAATAGGTGAACCATGGTTGATCCAAAGAAGTTAGATGACATTGCAAAGAAACTATCCGATGCAGTACCTGAACGGTTAAAAACTGCTAAAGATGAGATGAGTAAACAGTTTAAGCAAGTTTTACAAACTCAGTTGAGTAAGCTCGACTTGGTTTCACGTGATGAGTTCGATACCCAAACTCAAGTTTTGTTAAGAACCCGCCAAAAACTTGAAGAGCTTGAGAAGAAACTGTCGGAGCTTGAAAACCGATAGTCCAGCTAACATAAGCCGACTCAATAGTAATTGCGTAACTTTTACACTTTAAGTCGGCTTTGCTTATATCCTCACTTGCCTTTTACTGTCGTTTGTATAATCTGAGTACAGGGAACATAACAACTCAGAATTATGCTATTAATCGGTGGTAATCCAAAGAAAGAACACATAGTCCTAAACCCAAAGATGGCTAACCGTCATGGTTTGGTCGCTGGTGCTACGGGAACAGGTAAAACAGTCACTCTGCAGGTATTAGCGGAAGGCTTTTCCAAGATGGGAGTGCCGGTATTTACCGCTGATGTAAAGGGTGATTTATCTGGTGTTGCTGCGGCTGCGGGCTCGCATCCAAAAATTGACGAGCGCATTGAGAAGATCGGCATCGACAACTATCAGTCTCATGATAACCCTGTCATTTTTTGGGATGTCTTCGGTAAGCATGGACACCCGGTCCGTACGACTATTTCTGAGATGGGTCCTATCCTTCTTGCCAACCTACTAGAGCTCAACGATACCCAGGAAGGTGTCCTTCATATTGCTTTTGATATTGCCGATGAACAAGGTCTTTTACTCTTAGATATCAAAGACTTACGGTCTATGCTTAATTGGTTAAGTGATAACCGCAAAGAGATTATGCGTGAGTACGGAAATGTCTCCCCACAAAGTGTTGCCGCTATCGTCCGACGCTTACTGGTGCTTGAAAACTCAGGTGGCGACCAATTCTTTGGTGAACCAGCTCTTAATATTCAAGATATGATGCGTACTGATACGTCTGGCCGGGGTTTGATAAACATCCTTCATAGCAAGGAGTTGATGCTCAACCCACGCATTTATTCCACATTCTTATTATGGTTACTGTCAGAGTTGTTTGAAGAACTTGAGGAAGTTGGTGATCCTGATAAGCCGCGTTTGGTCTTCTTTTTTGACGAGGCCCACTTACTTTTTGAAAATGCGCCGAAAGCTTTACTGGATCGAATTGAGCAAGTGGTACGCCTTATCCGCTCAAAAGGCGTCGGTGTCTTCTTTGTCACTCAGCACCCGACAGATATTCCTGATGATGTCCTCGGGCAGTTAGGTAACCGCATCCAGCATGCTTTACGGGCTTTCACCCCAAGAGATTTTAAAGCTGTTAAAACCGCTGCCGAAACATTCCGCCCTAACCCAGAACTTGATGCTGAGTCTCTCATCACACAGCTCGGTGTTGGTGAAGCCCTAGTTTCCGTGCTTGATGAAAAAGGCCGTCCCGGTATTGTTCAACAAACCCTTATCTGTCCTCCTGAATCACGCATTGGTCCATTAAAAGGTCCAGAGCGTAAAAAGGTGTTCCAAGAATCTCCTGTTCACGGGGTTTATGATAAAGCTATCGATCGTGAGTCTGCCTATGAAATATTATTGGCTAAAGAACAGAAGTTAGAAGAACGTAAGCAAAAAGAGATGGAGCAAGCAAAACAACTCCGTGAAAAAGAAGAAAAGGCAAAAGCTGCTAAGAAGAAAGCTAGCCGTAGTTCTTCTCGTAAATCAAACCGTCAAGGAGTTGGCGAAACATTTCTCAAAACCCTCGCAAGAACCCTTGGTTCAAATCTTGGAAAAAAATTACTTAGGGGTATTTTAGGTTCTCTGACCGGCAGTAAGTAGTTACCGTTAATATAAAAAAAGGTGCTCAAGAGCACCTTTCATAACTTGTTATTGGAACTTGCTAATAACAATTATTACCTGAAGCTTAATCTTTCAATAGGAATGTAACTTTCAGCACTACTCGAAAACCGATAACATCTCCATTTTCGATCACAGCTTGCTGTTCTTTTACCCAAGCGGCTTTGACTTGGTCTAAAGTTTTATTAGCTCGTTTCACGCCCTGAACCACCGCATCTTCAAAACTTTTCTCTGACTCAACAATTATTTCGGTAACCTTAGCTACTGACATATGACTCTCCTTTGTTATTAATGATTTATTTATCCCTTTTCATATTACGTATTTTTCCTGTATAAACAAGGTACTAGTGTTTAACATTTGTAAAATATCACAACTGATCATTAAGAGGTTTTATGTTTTCAATCACCGAGCACCCTTTTCTAGTTCCTTTCGATAACTCCTTTGAGTTAGCTAAAATGAAAACTTCCTTCGATGATTTAAACAAAAAATCTCATTATAAAAAAATTTATAAATCCAACCGTCAAAAGCTCTATGAAACCCAGCAAAAGCTGTATGCTCATAATAAGTACTCTGTCCTTTTCATCTTTCAAGCCATGGATGCAGCAGGCAAAGACAGCACTATTCGTCATGTATTTAGAGGGGTTAACCCGGCTGGTTTCCAAGTCTCAAGCTTTAAACAGCCTTCAAAGCGTGAACTTGACCATGATTTTCTATGGCGCACCGCTAAAGAACTTCCACAACGCGGAAAAATTGGTATTTTTAATCGAAGTTATTATGAAGAAACACTCGTTGTTAGGGTTCATCCTGAATATTTACAATCCCAACAATTACCGTTTGACTATAAAGCCAAACTCACTTCATCTGATTCCAAGGGTGAACCGGATTTGTGGCAACAACGTTTTCGCTCAATTAATGATCATGAGCATCACCTTGCATCTAACGGCACCGTCATTCGAAAGTTTTTCCTAAATGTTTCACGTGAAGAGCAACATCGTCGCTTTAAAGATCGCATTGATCGCCCTGAAAAAAATTGGAAATTTTCAGCGAGTGACTTAAAAGAGAGTCAATTGTGGGACAAGTACATGGAGGCCTATCAAGACTGCTTACGAAGCACATCGACTCCTTGGGCACCTTGGTACTGCATTCCAGCCGATAATAAACCAGCAATGCGAGCAACCGTGTCAGAAATCGTCCTCCAGACACTAAAAAATCTAGATATCGAGTACCCACAACTGGATGATGACACAACTGCTAAACTTCAAAACTTCCGTTCTCAGCTAATTATTTAATGACTTATAAGAAAAGGGGCTATGAAGCCCCTTTTTTATTGTGATAACAATTTATACATCAAGGTTTGAGACTGACAGTGCATTACTCTCAATAAACTCTCTACGAGGCTCCACATGGTCTCCCATCAGCGTTGTAAAGAGCTGATCGGCAGCTACCGCATCTTCAATCGTAACTTGTAGCATACGGCGGCTCTCTGGGTCCATTGTCGTTTCCCAAAGCTGACCAGGGTTCATCTCACCAAGACCTTTATAGCGTTGAATTGACTGTCCTTTACGTGCCTCATCCATTAACCACTCTAGCACTTCACTGAAAGTTTCAACTTCGTGGATCTTCTCACCACGTTTTACAAAAGCATCCACTTCAATCAAGCTTTCGAGCTGCTCACCTAAAGTACTAATTTTCTTATAGTCCTCAGAAACAAAGAACTCTTTCGAAAGTAAGTACTCACTTTCGATGCCGTGGTGATACATTGTTAAGTGCGGCATAAAGATATTCAATTCATTGTCTTTACGAATCTTAAACTCGTATCGATGAGAGCCGCTGGTTCTATCTTTATTGAGTTTCTCTTCAAGAACATCATTCCACTCTTTAACCTTTGATTCGACTTTCATATCATCGGTGGTTAACGTCTTGTGATAGATCATTTTATGCAACATTTCTCTAGGAAGACGACGAGCCACTCGATTAACCGTTTTCTTAACTTCACGATACTCGTTAACCAAAGTTTCCAGACGCTCGCCCGAAATTGGCGGCGCATCTTTACTGGTGTAAAGTTGGGTATTGGTTAGTGCTAAGTTCGTTAAATATGCTTCTAACGCTTCATCATCTTTTAGGTAAGTTTCTTGCTTGCCCTTTTTAACTTTATATAACGGTGGCTGAGCAATATAGACATAGCCGCGTTCGATCAGTTCTGGCACCTGGCGGTAAAAGAAGGTTAACAACAAGGTTCTAATGTGCGCACCATCCACATCAGCATCCGTCATAATAATAATGCTGTGGTAACGTGTTTTATCGGGATCAAATTCTTCACGCCCAATACCACAACCTAGAGCAGTGATTAAAGTACCCACTTCTTGCGAGGACAACATTTTATCGAAACGCGCTTTTTCGACGTTTAGAATCTTACCTTTCAACGGCAATATAGCTTGATTCTTACGATCTCGACCTTGTTTTGCCGAACCACCCGCAGAATCACCCTCCACAATGTACAGTTCAGATAACGCAGGGTCTTTTTCCTGACAATCAGCCAGTTTTCCTGGTAAACCAGCAATATCTAAAGCGCCTTTGCGTCGAGTCATTTCTCGCGCTTTTCGAGCCGCTTCACGTGCTCGAGCAGCATCAATCATTTTATTGATAACAGCTTTAGCTTCGTTAGGGTTTTCCAGCAAGAAGTCCTTTAAGTGCTCACCCATCGCTTGCTCTACAGCGCTTTTAACTTCGCTAGAGACCAGTTTATCTTTAGTCTGCGAACTGAACTTGGGATCAGGTACTTTGACTGATACAACCGCTGTCAGGCCCTCACGAGCATCATCACCGGTCGTGCCAACCTTTCCTTTCTTATTGTAACCTTCTGCGTCCATGAAGCTATTTAAGCCACGAGTTAGCGCAGCACGGAAGCCAGCTAAGTGAGTACCGCCATCACGCTGAGGAATGTTATTAGTGAAGCAGAAAATACTTTCTTGGAAGCCATCGTTCCACTGCATCGCCACTTCTACAGTGATTCCATCCTCTTCACGCTCCGAGGTAAAGTGGAATACACGCTCATGGACTGGAGTCTTATTATGATTCAAGTATTCGACAAATGCCTGAATACCACCCTCATACTTAAAGTGATCAGACTTGCCACTGCGCTCATCATTTAGCTTAATACTAACGCCAGAGTTCAAGAAAGACAGTTCGCGCAATCGTTTAGCTAGAATATCGTACTTAAACTCGATATTAGTAAACGTTTCAGGACTCGGCTTAAACCTAAGCTCTGTGCCGCTTGTTTCAGCATCACCCACCATATCTAAAGGCTTTTCAGGCACACCAAGCTTATACACTTGTTCATAACGCTTGCCGCCACGTCGAATGGTCAGAGTCAATTCTTCGGATAATGCGTTAACTACTGAAACCCCAACACCGTGCAAACCGCCCGAGACTTTATAGGAGTTATCATCAAATTTTCCGCCGGCATGAAGAACGGTCAGAATAACCTCAGCAGCCGAAACACCCTCTTCCTCGTGAATTTCAGTCGGGATACCACGACCATCATCACGTACCGATACTGAGTTATCGTCATGGATAGTGACTTTAATTTCTGAGCAATGGCCAGCTAATGCCTCGTCAATAGAGTTGTCGACTACCTCAAAAACCATATGATGCAAGCCCGTTCCATCGTCGGTATCACCAATGTACATACCTGGACGTTTACGAACAGCATCAAGTCCTTTTAGAACTTTAATACTGGAGGAATCGTAGTTGTTATTTTCCGACATAAGGTTTCCTTCTAGGTTGTTCATGCCTATAAAGCTGCTGCATCTGTCGAAACCTCCTTAATATGACCATGTTCCACGTGGAACATTCTTACATCATCATACTGTTCGATGAGAGGTTTCAATGGTTCTAAATGCACGCAAGTTATAAATATTTGTTGATTTGGCGGCTGATTGGCCAAAACTTTCAACAGCTGCTGCTGGTGTTTTGCGTCTAACTCAGCACCAATATCATCAAGCAGGAACAAAGGAGATTGACTTCCAAACTCCTGCATGACTTTCAGTTGAGCTAATTTAAAAGCCGTAATTAGTAGTTTTTGTTGACCACGGGACAGATAATCACCTGCTCGTTTGGTTTGGTCTAACAAGAACCTAAGGTCAGCTTTGTGGATGCTCGACTGGGTATAACCCAATTGTTTATCTTTTTCGAACTGCTCTTTATATATATTTTGCAGCCCGATATCTTTTCTGTCTGACCAGCCTGGATATAGCTGGAGAGATAAGTCATATTGCCCTAAAAAGTCCTGACAATATTGACTAAATAAAGGAGTTATTTTATCACAATAAGCCTGCCTAAGTTGAGTAACTTGTTCGGATAAAGTAACTAATTGTTTATCCCAAACACTTACATCTTGATAAGAGGCTTGACGCTTTAATAGTTGGTTTCTCTGCAATATAATTTTATGACACTTCTGCCACAACCCGAGCACAGAATGTTCCACGTGGAACACTCCCCAGTCTAACTGCTTTCTTCTAGAGCTTGGACCTTTAACCAGTAAGTCGTATTGTTCAGGCGACAGTATTTGAATTGGCGACAATTTGGCTAAGGTGGACAGTCGCTTTACCGGCTCAGTATTAAGTTTGATTTGAGTCTCACCACTGCGCTGTCGACTGAAGCCGAGTTGATGCCTCGTATCTGAAGATTGAAGTTTTGCGAAAATGGTGAAGTCATTAAAGTCGTCGTTAATGACTTTGTTGTGCTTAGTAGTACGGAATGAACGGCCATTGCCAAGTATGTATAACGCTTCTAAAAGGCTACTTTTACCAGCAGCATTGGGGCCATAGATAATATTAAGCTGGGGTGAGAAACTTAGACTTGGGTCGTTTAAGTTTCTCAAATTGTGTATGGATAAGTGGTTAACCTGCATGAGTTATACAACTCTATAACCAATAAGACGAGGCTTAATTGCCAATTAGAGCCTCATCGGCATGACGACATACATACTCTCGCCACCATCAACTTCTTCAATAAGAGTACTGCTATTAGCATCAATAAAGGTCAGTTTAACTTGGTCGGTTTTAATGGTGTTCATGACGTCGATCATATAGCTTACGTTGAAACCAATCTCTAAATCAGATCCTTGATAGTCAACACTGAACTCTACTTCAGCTTCTTCCTGTTCTGGGTTATTAGCATGTAAACGAACCTGCCCATCAGATAACATCAGACGAACACCACGGAACTTCTCATTACAAAGGATTGATGCGCGGGACAACGATTCTTTCAATACCTCGCGATCAGCAATAACGATTTTATCGCCATTACGGGGTAGAACCTTGTCGTACTCTGGGAAGCGACCGTCAACTAACTTAGAAGTAAAAGCGTAATCAGAATTGGTTATTTTAATGTGGTTAGTGCCAAGACTTAGGGTTAGCGCTTCATCAGTATGATCGAGCAGTCGGCCCAGTTCAGAGACACCTTTTCTTGGAATGATCGCATTTACCCGTTCATCGAGTTCTAGCTTTACCGACTCACGAGACAGAGCTAGACGGTGACCATCAGTAGCAACTGAAGTCAGGGTATCTTCATCAAACTCAAATAACATGCCATTCAGATAATAACGGACATCTTGCTGTGCCATCGCAAACTGAGTTTTTTCGATTAACTCTTTAAGCGTATGCTGAGAAACCGTTAGCGATGCTAGGCTTGCAGTTTCTTCCAAATTTGGAAACTCATTGGCCGGCATGGTGGATAAGTTAAAACGGCTGCCAGGGGTTGATACCCTTAAGCGATTCTCACCCATCTCAAGCTTAACGTTTTCACCATCACCTAAGCTTTTAATAATATCGAGTAACTTACGCGCGGGAACCGTAATTTCACCAGGTTCAAACTCGCCTTCTAACGCAACCTGAGCTTTTAATTCAATCTCTAAATCTGTCGCAGTTAGTGAGAGCTTACTATCATCAACAACCATTAAAACATTAGACAGAATCGGTAAAGTCTGTCTTTTTTCAACAGCCCCACTTACTAATTGAAGTGGTGACAATAGTTGATCACGAGTCATGGTAAAACGCATAAGAATACCCTTAATGAAACCCAATAATTTATTATGTTGATAAAGTCCTTAATAGATTAGAGTAATCTTCTTCAATATCAACACTTTCACTTTTTAATTCATCAATTTTTCTACAAGCATGCAGTACGGTGGTATGGTCGCGGCCACCAAATGCATCACCAATTTCTGGCAAACTATGATTAGTCAGTTTTTTGGCTAAAGTCATTGCCATTTGACGCGGTCGTGTAATCGAGCGACTGCGTCTTTTAGATAATAGATCAGAAACCTTAATCTTGTAATAGGTGGCGACTGTTTTTTGTATATTATCAATAGAAATAAGCTTATCTTGAGCAGCAATTAAGTCCTTCAGAGCATCTTTAACAAAATCGAGGGTAATGGCTCTCCCGGTAAACTGCGCGTTGGCAATAACCCGCTTCAAGGCTCCTTCGAGTTCACGAACGTTAGACCGGATCCGTTTAGCGATAAAGAAGGCAACCTCGTGCGGAAGCTCTATATTGGATTGATTAGCCTTGCTCATCAAAATAGCGACTCGTGTCTCTAGGTCTGGCGGCTCTATGGCAACAGTTAAGCCCCAGCCGAAACGAGACTTAAGGCGTTCTTCAAGCCCTTCAATTTCTTTGGGATAACGATCACAAGTAATAATAACCTGTTTATTTTTTTCTATGAGGTTATTAAACGTATGAAAGAACTCTTCTTGGGTTCGGCCTTTATTGGCGAAAAATTGAATATCATCAATTAATAACGCATCCACTGAACGATAATAGTTTTTGAAAGCATCCATACTATTGCTTTGTAAAGCCTTGACCATATTGGCCATGAAGCGCTCAGAATGTAGATAAACAATTTTAGAGTCAGGCTTGTCTTTAAGAATGAGGTTACCCACAGAGTGCATTAAGTGCGTTTTACCTAAACCGACGCCACCATATATTAATAACGGGTTGTAGGAAACTCCTGGGTTTTCTGCTACCTGCTCTGCAGCAGCTCTTGCCAACTGATTCGACTTACCTTCTACAAAGTTGTTAAAAGTAAACTTATTATTCAGATTGTTCTGTGGAAAGTTGGAAGATGCGTTAGAACGATTACTCACAGAAGGCGAACTTATAGAGTTGACAGCAGGTTTAACAGAGGCCTGAGGCGTACTTGCACTGGTTTGAGCTGGCGCAGATTCCACGATCTGGGCATTACCAACATGTAAAGAAATATGCATTTGATTATGGTCTTCTTTACTGGCGACAAACTCTGTAATGCGGTCAAGGTATTGCTGACGGATCCAGTCTACAAAAAAAGGATTAGGCGCAAATAAAGCCATTTCTTTATCAGTTTCTCGAACTTGGAGTGGTTTTATCCAAGTATTAAACTCTGTTACCGAGAGTTCTGATTGTAGTCGTTGCAGGCAGTTTCGCCACATGCTGCTAGACATAATTATGTATTCCTAAATCCATGACTTTTAATTGTTATCAATGCACTGCCAGTTTCAGGTACTCGCCGAGTGCAGTCTGATGAGTTTTCTGCCTGATAAAGAGGCTTAACTCAACCTGTTGGACAGTGTAGATCCATCCACTATAAATATCCACAGTTTTAATAAAAAAAAAACATAAATTGTGAGTAAAAGTATTTTTGGTCACCGGGGATGAATTGCACAGAAAGCAAACAAAACACGACCAAAAGGACAAGTTGTGACTAAATAATGTATAAAAACAGGTTAAAACTGTGTAGAAGTGGGTGTAACGTCATAAAAAGCAACTTATCCATTTTTAGATCTCAGGTTATAAGACACGTTATAAACTGGTTTATTACTAATGTAAGCTTATGTTTTTATGATTAATAATAAACTTATCAACAGATATTAGTTTACTTAATAATAATAATAAGATCTTTAAATATATATTTATAATAATTACTCGCTAACTTTTCCAATATGAAACAACTGAACTGAGTTAATAGCATAAATTTAATAAAAAACCTTTAAATTTAAATAAATTGGCTTTTTTTAAGGAAATGGAGCAATATAGAACCTGTCGATAAAGATATAATTATCCACAGTTGGCTGATAGTGGAAGTGTATAGATACCACATCTAGTGGTTGTAAGAGAATTTGGTCACTATATAGATGATGTTTTAGGAAACTATTGCAAACCCTTAAAAAATAAGGGCTGGAGCATTGCAATCACTTACCAATTCCTATAAAATTCCGCGTCCTTGTAGTTATTGTCACAAACTAATGCCTACTAAGGGCGTTACTTATTGTGAATAAAATTTATGTTGATGGGTTAAGCAGATGAAAAGAACATTTCAACCAAGCGTCATTAAGCGTAAGCGTGTACACGGTTTCCGTGCTCGTATGGCGACAAAAAATGGCCGTAAAATTTTAGCTAACCGCCGTGCAAAAGGCCGTAAGCGTTTAAGCGCTTAATAGCGGTAGATAAAATATTTGAATTCTTTGATGTGAGTGAGACGACGATAACCGATAAGGCCAAGATATTTGGTTTTCCTAGGGATCGTCGATTGCTCACAGCAGAGGATTACAAAAAAGTCTTTAGCAACCCAGTTAAGCTGGTTTGCCCTCCTTTCACACTTCTAGCGATTTCAAGCGAGTCGAATCATCCTCGGTTGGGATTAATCGTGGCTAAAAAAAACGTTAAGTCTGCCGTTAAGCGTAACCGCTTAAAGCGATTAGCGCGTCAATCGTTCCGTTTGCATCAAAACGAATTACCGACTATTGATATTGTTTTATTAGCCCGTCGCGGTAGTAGTGATATGCCTAATGAGGTATTATTCGAGCACCTCAATCGACTTTGGTCGCGAGCAAAAAAGAAATGCAGTGGTTACTGATAAAATTAGTACGACTTTACCAGTTAGTATTAAGTCCAGTTATGGGCAATCAATGCCGTTTTGCACCAACCTGCTCGAATTATTCTATCGAGGCACTAGAGAAACACGGGGCTATGCGTGGCAGTTGGCTGACCATTAAAAGAATTGGTCGTTGCCATCCTGGCTGCGAAGGTGGACACGATCCTGTACCCACAAATCATTCGATCCAACAAACAAAAGCTGTTAAAGAGTAGATTATGGAATCAATGCGCGGATTTTTTATTCTGGGCCTAGCGGTATGTACTTTTTTGTTATACCAAGCTTGGCAAAAAGATTATGGCCCTCAACCTTCTCAACAAGAGAGTGTCGCTGAACAGGGCGACGTTGCTGTCGTTAGCAACAATACAGCTGTTAGCAGCGACAACTTAGTGACAGTAGAAACAGATTTAGTCAGCTATCGCATAGAGCCTAATGGCGGTGATATCGTTTATGCTGAGTTAAAGCAGTACAACGTTGAGTTGGATAAAACAGAAAATAAAGTTGTGTTGTTTGATTATCGTGATCGGATGTATCAAGCAAAAAGTGCTTTATTGGGCCAAGGTGCTCCAGATAACCAGCTGCCTAGAGCTAGTTACTCTACTGAGAAGAAAAGCTACACGTTAGCAGAAGGTGAAGAAACGTTAACGGTGCCATTAAGTTGGACAAATAGCGCCGGTGTGACATTTAAAAAGAGTTTCACTTTCACCCGAGGCCAGTACTTGATTAATATGGCTTACAGCATCGATAACCAGTCTGCTAACGATAGAACCTATAACTTTGTTGCAGAGTTAGCGCGCGACCAAAAGCCAACAGGTCTGGAAGAAAAATCTTCTTTTGGTATGAAGCCATTCATGGGCGTGGCCTACTCTCCTGAAGAACAGCAGTATGAAAAGGTTGATTTTGAAGAGCTGGAAGAAGAGCCTATTAAAACTTCTCGTCAAGGTGGATGGGTTGGCTTTTTACAGCACTATTTCATTGCTGCTTGGATTCCGCCACAAGATCAACAGATTAATATCACCAGTTCTGTAAAACCAAACAAAGACACCACAATCCGCTTTGTTCAACCAACGGTTTCGGTTCCGGCTGGGCAAGCAAAAACCATTAATGCTGATTTGTACGTCGGACCTAAAGATTTAGAGCAACTGGAAGCAGCAGCTCCGGGCTTAGATAAGTCGTTGGATTTAAGTTGGGTGTGGTGGATTGGTTTACCACTCTATAAGTTGATGCAGTTTTTCCATAGCTTCCTAGCGAACTGGGGCCTGGCGATTATCTTGGTCACAATCGTTATCAAAACATTGCTTTATCCATTGTCGGCGGCGCAATACCGTTCGATGGCTAACATGCGAAAATTACAGCCAAAAATGCAACGTTTGAAAGAACGTTATGGCGATGATAAACAGCGTATGCAGCAAGAAATGATGAAAATGTACAAAGAAGAAGGTGCTAACCCATTCGGTGGTTGTTTGCCGATGTTGTTACAGTTCCCGATTTTCATCGCCTTGTATTATGTATTGTTTGAAGCAGTTGAACTAAGGCATGCACCTTTCTTCGGTTGGATTCAGGATTTATCGGTAGCTGATCCCTACTTCGTATTACCGTTATTGATGGGCGGAAGTATGTGGTTAATGCAGCGTTTACAACCAAAATCACCAACCATGGATCAGATGCAGCAAAAGATCATGAGTTATCTACCGGTTGTGTTTACAGTGTTCATGCTGTTCTTCCCTGCTGGTTTGGTTTTATATTGGTTGTGTAACAACTTGATATCAGTAGCGCAGCAACAATACGTCACTAAGAAAGTTGAGAATGCTCCTGATAAGCCCAAAAAAGCTATCAAGAAAAAATAGGTTCTCGTAGGACTTATTCACGAATTGGAGTGAGATAGTGTCAGCCAATAATACGCAAGACACCATAGCTGCGATTGCAACGCCTCCCGGTCGTGGAGGCGTTGGTATTATTAGGGTGTCTGGCAAGCTTGCGGAAACGGTTGCACAAAAAATCGTAAAGAAATCTCTCACCGTTAGAGAAGCCACTTACCTTCCTTTCTATGATGAAAAAGATACCGTTTTGGATGAAGGTATCGCACTATTTTTCAAAGCACCAAACTCCTTTACCGGTGAAGATGTCCTTGAGTTACAAGGTCATGGCGGCCCGGTCATATTAGATTTATTACTCAAGGAAATTATAAAGCTAGACGTTCGACTCGCGCGTCCTGGTGAATTTTCTGAGCGCGCATTTCTCAATGATAAATTAGACTTGGCGCAAGCAGAAGCGATTGCCGATCTGATCGAGTCAACCTCAGAGCATGCGGCTCGCTCCGCGGTTCGATCATTGCAGGGTGAGTTCTCGCAAAAAGTTCATGAGTTGGTGGAAGCGCTGATCCGTTTGCGAATTTATGTGGAAGCGGCTATCGACTTTCCTGAAGAAGAAATTGATTTCTTATCTGATGGTAAAGTGCTGGGTGACTTGAATTCGATTATAGACAATATCGAAGACTTACAAAGCCAAGCGCAACAAGGCTCAATTTTGCGCGAAGGAATGACTGTGGTGATCGCAGGAAAACCGAACGCAGGTAAATCCAGTTTACTCAATGCCTTAGCGGGTAAAGACTCAGCCATTGTTACTGACATTCCGGGTACAACACGTGATGTTCTACGTGAGCACATTCATATTGATGGACTTCCCGTCCATATCATCGATACCGCTGGTCTGCGTGAGTCAGACGATAAAGTGGAGCAAATTGGTATCGAGCGTGCTTGGAACGAAATTGAACAAGCGGATCAAATTATCTTAGTCGCGGACTCAAGCGAAACACAAGAATTTACACCGCATGCCATTGACCCAGCTTTTGAGCGATTCGAGCCGTTTAAAGAAAAGCTCTTAATCGTTGCCAATAAAATTGATGTCTCACAACTCGACAATCAATCTTTAAACTCAGACTATAAAACCATTGCCATCAGCGCCAAAGACGGTACTGGCATTGGTGAGCTTAAGTCCGAGTTAAAACAAATTGTCGGTTACCAGCAAAATACCGAAGGGGCATTCCTCGCCCGCCGTAGACACCTAGACGCTATTGAGCGCGCCTTATCGTTTTGCTACTTAGGCAAAGAGCAATTAGTAGATTTTAATGCGGGTGAGCTGCTAGCGGATGAATTACGCCAAGCGCAAAATTCACTGTCAGAAATCACTGGTGAATTTAGTGCTGATGATTTGCTAGGAAGAATCTTTAGCAGCTTTTGTATTGGTAAGTAGCTCACAAATACTGATTAAATCTCAGACTTTGGTTTTAATACCCTCCTTTTTATTATAATTTTATTGTTCGAACCATTATACAGGGAGTGTGTATGATCCAATCAAAAGTAACCCCAAAAAATATTGATCAGCTAATCGCGATCATTCAAAACGAATTTCCCAAAAGTAAAATTAGAGTAACAGGTAAAGCTAGAACACTCCGAAGGCAGGCAGAGTTGATGGCCCAGAGGATAAGAGTCTATAGACTTGAGTTCCTGAAAACTTATCGAAGAAGACAACATATTGTAGAAATGGATACGTGGTATAGCACTAATAAAGGAGCTACCTTTACTCAAACAGTAGATGAGTTTGAAAAAATTATTATTAGGGCAAGATCTCGTGGTGCCTTAGTTTCTAATCATCTATCAAATACTGCTAGAGATATTAGCTGGCCACACGGGACATATATAGAGTTAGATAAGATTGAAGCAAGAATAAACCAGCTGGGTGCCTCTGTGATTAGAGAGCCAAAAGCTGCAGGAGGGAGGCACTGGCATGTGGATTGGTAAAGCGTTATTCATATCTTTAGTTGTGATATTAAGTGTACAAGGCTGCGGTAAAAAGAGCGTAGCTAACCAATCAAAACCACTAAAGACTAATTATGCTTGGTGGTTAACCGAAGAGGTAAAGCTTGAAGAGCATACAACAAGAAGACTCTTAGATATAGACGACTTTAAGAGTGTGGGAGGTGCGAGTAGTGATATTAATAACTCTAAACTAAGATTCACTGTGTTTTCAGATTTGAACAAAGATGGGATAAAAGAAAAATATCAATCAGGAGTTTATGAAGAAAATGGCGAAAGTGGTACTTTTGTTGTAGTGACTCAGAAAGATGAAGAGTTAATCATTCTAAAAAGAAAAGGGGAAAAGTTGTTTAACGCTTTGCTTGTGGATAATGGTAGGGTGTTTTGGTTTGATTGTATGGAGTGTGATAACTTTGAAGAAATAAGATGGAGCACAAAGTCTGGTTATTATTTATGGTGAGGTTCTTTGAGTCCTATTAAAGCATAATTAATTACCTTCAAACGTATCACAGGATCCAACTAGGCCTGTATTCGCTCCACGGTTAAACCAGTCCATACGTTCTTTTGAAGAGCCGTGAGTAAAATTTTCACGGCGTGGTGGCACACCAGCTCGTTTCATGAGCGTGTCATCACCAACTGCTTCTGCTGCGGATAGTGCTTCTTCCAGATCACCTGACTCTAAGAATTGAGTGCGTTGTTGGGTCTGGTTTGCCCACACACCCGCGAGACAGTCAGCTTGCAGTTCCATTTTGACTTGTAAGGCGTTCTGCCCTGCTTTGTTGGTTTGGCTTTGTGCTTTGCGCACTTTGCTGGAGATACCGGTTACGGTTTGAATGTGATGCCCCACTTCATGTGCGAGGACATAGGCAACAGCGAAATCTCCGCTGGCTCCCATACGTTTTAGCTCAGCGAGAAAACTTAAATCTAAATAAATCTTTTGATCCGCTGGGCAGTAAAAAGGGCCTGAGGCTGCTTGGCCGGTTCCACAAGCGGTCGGTGTCCTATCACGATAAATAACTAAGGTTGGATGTGGGTATTTTGCATTGGATTGACGGTAAATATGAGTCCAAGTATCTTCAGTATCGGCTAACACCACACTGACAAAATCGTAGACATCTTGTTCTTCCGCCGAGGGTTGGTAGTTAGTTTGTTCTGTGGACGTACTTTGAGACGATTGGCCCCCAACCATGCCAGAAACAACTTGCATCGGATCTTGCTTGAACACAAAGATCGCAATAAGCGCCATGATAATACCGCCAATGCTAAACTTAGCGCCGGACTTCATGCGCTGCCTTCGGCGATCATCAATATTTCTACTGCGTCTACGGTTTCTCCACTTCATTGTGGTGTCCTCTAACTGTTATTGTCTCTAGGTTGGTGAATTAAGAATAATCCAAGACGAGAACGAAAGGCAAGTTGGCGGTTGTGATTTAAATAAATATTACAGGATAGGGTTAGGAGGTAAAGGTATTATAAGTCAAGGTGAGGCAGCCGCCCCACCTTGGTTCATGCTACTGATCTTTTTCTAGTTCCTCGCGCTTAACTGATTCAGGCTCAACTTCACGACGGACTCTAAGATCCTTAATTTCATTAATTCTGAATGGCATTTCTAGATAGTTACCCGATGAAATGTAGGTTTTAATGCGCGCGGTTGCTCCAGAAACAGAATTCACTGTGCCAACATAGCTTTTACTACGATAGTTGAAGCGAGCTTCGTAACCAATGTAAGCGCCTAAGTTAGCTGGTGAAGTCGATTGCAAGGTTAGCCCTTGAACTCGAGTAAGGTTATCGTCTTTAACTTCTACCACCTGATCCAATTCAGGGAGTTCTGAAGGCAACGGCGGGTTGCCGAATAACTGAAGCACGCGTTTGTCGTTGAAAAATATTCGCATGCTTAGAGCGCTCATCATGCGTTGAGGCGACATATTCATGATTTCCATCGAGTTAATGGCGTCGGCAGGATAACTTTCTAACTTAATACTGCGCGGCTGACGGATATATTCTTCGTAAGCCGTATAAAAATCTTCACTGAAATGAAGGTTGTTATCGTAAAGTACGTGACGAAGATAATCGATGTGTCGTTGGTAATACTGTTCTAGCTCTAACCCTTCAAGATCAGCACAATATTTAAATAAACGCTTAGTCAACTCAGGTGTGGCCGACTCCATGGTAATGGATTTTAATTTTGGGTTTTGTACCAAAGCATTAGGATTAATTTGTTCGAGTAAGAAATCCATGTTGAAACTTCCGTACTCACCTGCATTAACGTACATATTCCAGTTAGCTTGATTAATATGCTTGTCGTAAGTGATGTCGGTGCTGAAGTCCATGGTGACTTGCTCATACCCCATCGCATTTAAATCGCTCACATCAAGAGAGTCTTTATTATCGCAACCAGCCATTGATATTTGAGTAAACAAATCAGGCTCTGCTTGGAAAGAAGAGTTTGAGTCCATGGATGAAGTTAATGGAAACTGCAGTTGCTTGATCTCTGCACCCATGTCTTGCACGCCACCAAAGTATTGCCCTGACTCAATGGAGCGGACTAATTTAAAGGACTGGAATAAGCTGTTGGTGCCAAAGCGTAATTCTTTGATAGTCGCTTTTTGAGCGGAGCCAGGAACCGTGATTTCAATATCAGTGGTTACAGACTTACCATCAAAACTAACATAGGTAGAGTCATAACTGGCCGGGCTTTGCATTTTTATAAACGTAAAGACGTTATCGATCATCTGCTTATTTTTATACCAGATATAACCGTAGGCTAATCCGGCAAGAATAAGAAGTATAATCAGTAATCGAGTAAAAAGTTTCACCAGCCTCTCCTTCCTATGTTTAATTGTTAAATCTGAGGTTACTTACGCAAGCAGCAGGATACTGGCATTGTAGCTTGCGTGGCATAAAATCGGGCCAAGGGTGGAGCGACTATATTGACGAAGTAGCGCCAAGAAAATCCCCAACAGTAAAATAGCGCTCATACCAACCCAGTAATCACTGTATTCTATTAGGTGGAAGCCCATAAATACAACTGCTGATGCACAGATTGCGACAATTGTGCCGAAGCGTTGCCGCAAAGAATCATAAAGAAGTCCGCGAAAGAGGTATTCTTCAAATGCCGGAGCAAGGCAAACGGTGGCTATAAATAATACGGTCAATGCTATGGCGCCGTCTTGTTTGATCAGGGCAAAAGTGTTGACGTCACCGGGTTGTGGCGGATAGTAATGACTGGCAAGGTTAACTACAGCGGCTATAGCGACACCAGTCACGATAGAAATCAATAACCAGAGAACGGATGACTTCAGTAGTGGTATAAAGCGGTTATGGAAATATTCTTTTGTCATCCATACCAGCAGGCCATAGGAAAAAAGGATGGATCCTGTGATAGATGCTATCAGTGCTAAGCCTGATGATTGACTGCTAACGGTGCGACCAGTTACGGGAAACAAGGGTTCAAAAAGCAGTAGCAATAGGCTGGTGGTAAGTGACAATATCAGTAAAGTCGCCAGCGCTAGCCACAAATGGTAAATAATTTGGATGTTACTATCCGTTTTATTGTTAGGCTGTTTGATCAAAGTTTTACGTTGGTATTTTTATAAAGTATTGATTTTAGGTTGATTCGATCAGAAAAGATAGTCAAAAACTGTTCAAAAGTTAAACAAATAAGAGTATGATCTCGCTCCCTAATCGCCAAGGGTTTACAATAGCCCTTTAGCTTATGAATCAACTAGGTTAGAAGTTCTAATTTATGCGTTATCCAGAAAATTACTCAGTCATTATTATTGGCGGCGGCCATGCGGGAACCGAAGCGGCGCTGGCCTCTGCGCGTATGGGCGTGAAAACCTTATTATTGACGCATAATATTGATACGTTGGGCCAAATGTCGTGCAACCCTGCGATAGGTGGGATTGGTAAAGGGCATCTGGTTAAAGAAATTGACGCATTGGGCGGAGCAATGGCCAAAGCGATTGATCGTGCCGGTATTCAGTTTCGCACGCTCAATGCCAGTAAAGGTCCTGCGGTACGAGCCACTCGCGCTCAAGCGGATCGTGCTTTATACAAATCGGCGATTCGTGAAATCCTAGAAAACCAAGAAAACTTAAGCATTTTCCAAAATGCTGTGGTTGATTTAATTGTTGAGAATGAAGGCCCTGGTCAGGAAGCGGGGCAAAAAGTCGTCGGCGTTAAAACTCAGATGGGCTTGGATTTTTATGCGGATGCTGTGGTATTGACCGTTGGAACTTTCTTGGGCGGTAAAATACACATTGGCACCGAAAATCATTCCGGTGGTCGTGCGGGCGATCCACCGTCGATTGCGTTAGCCGATCGTTTGCGCGAACTACCTTTCCGCGTAGATCGTTTAAAAACAGGTACACCGCCACGCATCGACGCTAAATCCGTTGATTTTTCGCAGCTGGAGCAGCAGCCCGGCGATACGCCAGTACCGACCTTCTCTTTTATGGGCGATTCGTCTCAACACCCTGAACAGATTTCCTGCTGGATCACGCATACCAGTGAAAAAACCCATGATATTATCCGTGGCGGCTTAGATCGTTCACCGATGTATTCTGGTGAGATTGAGGGAGTTGGTCCGCGCTATTGTCCTTCGATTGAAGATAAAGTGATGCGCTTTAGCGATAAAAACAGCCACCAGATCTTTGTTGAGCCAGAAGGCTTAAACACCCATGAATTGTATCCAAATGGTATTTCAACCAGCTTGCCGTTTGATGTGCAGATGGACTTCGTTCGATCGATTAAAGGTTTTGAGAATGCCCATATTACACGCCCAGGCTACGCCATCGAGTATGATTTCTTTGACCCTCGTGACTTAAAAGCGTCGTTAGAGACCAAGTTTATCAACGGCCTCTACTTTGCTGGACAGATTAACGGTACCACTGGTTACGAAGAAGCTGGTGCTCAGGGCTTAATCGCGGGCATGAATGCTGCGTTGCAAACGCAAGGCAAAGATAGCTGGTCACCGCGTCGTGACGAAGCTTATATTGGCGTTTTAATCGACGATTTGATTACACGTGGTACGCAAGAACCTTATCGTATGTTCACGTCGCGCGCAGAATACCGTCTAATTTTACGCGAAGACAACGCGGACTTACGTTTAACCGAGCGCGGGCATCAGCTGGGCTTAGTCGATGAAGCGCGTTGGGTAGCGTTTAATCAAAAGCGTGAAGCGATTGATGGTGAATTGAAGCGTATCTCTAAATTAGTAATTACGCCCGAAAGCCAAGCAGCACAAGAGTTGAACAAAGTTCTGGAAAAACCGCTTAGTCGTGCTTATAAAGCTCAAGAGCTACTGCGTCGCCCTGATGTTAGCTACGACATGTTGATGTCGCAGCCTAATTTAGGGCCAAAAGTTGAAGATCCTAAGGTGTCTGAGCAAGTCCAGATCCAAACCAAGTACTCGGGCTATATCGACCGTCAGAAAGATGAGATCGAGCGCAATTTACGTAACGAGCATACTGAACTGCCAAGTGATATAGATTATACCCAAGTAAAAGGGTTATCTAACGAAGTGGCGCAAAAACTCCAGAACCTAAAACCTGAAACCATTGGGCAAGCCAGCCGAATTTCAGGTGTTACGCCAGCCGCGATTTCGTTGTTGTTGGTGTATTTAAAGAAGCGGAAGCACCTTAAATCAGCATAAAGTTCAGTTGAGGGTTTCGCCCTTCAGCGAGTTACTTTCTCTTGTTCGTGCAAGAGAAAGTAACCAAAGAGAAGCACGCCCCTAACATTAGGCCTTCGGCTTCCCTGACGGTTTAAAATTATCACGCGCCGTCAAACGAAACTTCCTGTTTCGTCTTGACTAAATTGGGCTGACCCTGCCCAATTTTCGCTATAATTTTAAACCGTTGCGGCTAATGTTAAAGGGGTTTTTGGTGCAAACTGATAAGTTCGGTGTCAATACAGAGTAAGTGCTCTAATTGTAAATATAAATAAAGAGTTAAAGTGTGAATCCTCAGCTAAAACAACTTCAACCAGAATTTAATCAAGAGTGTGAAAACTTAAGTATTTCGGTTTCTGATGAGCAAAGTGATCAGTTGCTGACCTATTTGTCGTCGTTATTGAAGTGGAATAAGGCATTTAACCTGACGGCGATTCGTGATCCCAAGGAAGGCTTGTATCTTCATTTGTTGGACTCGGTGGTGGTGTCGCCTGCGGTGGCTGAGTTTGATTCTTGCTTGGATGTGGGAACTGGCGGTGGTTTGCCGGGAATTCCGTTAGCGATTTTAAATCCTGATAAAAAATTTACCCTGTTGGATACTAACAGTAAAAAGACGCGCTTCTTGAAGCAAGTGGTGTATGAGTTGGGGCTGGAAAACGTGACGGTGGTGAATAAGCGGGTACAAGACTTTAGCCATGATACAGGGTATGCTTGCATTCTTTCGCGTGCTTTTGCGTCGTTAAAAGATATGACCGAGTGGACCGAGCATTTGTTAGCTGATGGTGGTCAATGGTTGGCGATGAAAGGTTTGTATCCACAAGAAGAGATTGATGATTTAGATTCTTCATTAAAAATCGTGGATTCAAAGCAAGTAAAGGTTCCCAATCTCGACGCAACGCGGTATTTTATTTATCTTCAAAAAACACAATAACAGTAACTTGAGGTGATCTGTGGCTTACATCATTGCCATTACCAATCAAAAAGGCGGCGTCGGCAAAACGACGACGAGTGTGAATCTTGCAGCATCGCTGGTGCAGGAAAAGCAACGTGTGCTAATGGTTGATATGGACCCTCAAGGCAATGCAACTATGGGCTCGGGTGTCGAGAAGTCAGATTTAGAATTATCGGCGTACGACTCTTTAATGGAGCCAGAAGAAGTTAAAAGTCACATTGTCACTTCTGACGTTGCTGGCTACGATGTGTTGCCCTCAAACGGTGATTTAACCGCAGCCGAAGTTCATCTATTAGAGTTTGATGATAAAGAGAAGCGCTTAAAGCAGGCGTTACAGTCAGTGAATGACTTATATGACTTCATTTTGATTGATTGTCCCCCTTCTTTAAACATGCTGACGTTGAACTCTATGGTGGCGTCGGACTCTGTAATCATTCCAATGCAATGTGAATATTACGCTTTAGAGGGATTGTCGGCGTTGTTAAATACCATTCGTCAGGTTCAAGAGCACGTTAATCCAAACTTAAAGATTGAAGGCATTTTGCGCACCATGTATGACCCGCGAAATCGCTTGTCTCTTGAGGTTTCAAGGCAGCTGTTTAGTCATTTTGCGGATAAAGTTTATCGTACAGTGATTCCTAGAAATGTGCGTTTGGCAGAAGCGCCGAGCCATGGGGTTCCGGTATTATTTTATGATCGTAGCTCAAGTGGCTCAAAAGCGTACCTAGCGCTGGCAGGCGAAATTATTAAGCGCAGAAGCGCAGCATAAGTAAAGCAATAAAATTAGAGGACTTTTCATGAGTAAACGTGGTTTAGGCAAAGGTTTGGATGCATTGCTGGGCAATAGCACCAGCAAAACAGCTAGAGAAGCAAAAAAATCAGGTGCCAGCGCTGACTCAGAAACGATATTGAGCCAAGACGGTGTGTTGAAAGAAATGCCGATTGAGTTCTTACAGCCCGGTCAGTATCAACCACGACGTGTGATGACTGAAGAAGGCTTGGAAGAACTGGCTGACTCGATTCGAGCACAAGGAATGATTCAACCGATTGTGATCCGTCCGATCGCAAAAGATAAATACGAAATTATCGCTGGGGAGCGCCGTTGGCGGGCTGCTCAACGTGCTGAACTTCATCAAGTCCCTGTTTTAATTAAAGAAGTCCCTGATGAAGCGGCCATTGCCATGGCTTTGATTGAGAATATCCAGCGTGAAGATCTCAACGCCATGGAAGAAGCAAATGCGCTGCACCGCTTAAAAGAAGAGTTCAACTTATCACACCAACAAACGGCTGATGCTGTGGGTAAAAGCCGTACTACAGTAACCAATTTATTGCGTTTGATGCAGCTCACGGATGCCTGTAAAACACATCTTGAGCGCGGTGATATGGAAATGGGACATGCTCGAGCTTTACTAGCCCTTGAAGGTTCTCAACAGTCTGATACGGCTAAACTTGTGGTTCAAAAAGGTTTAACCGTTCGAGAAACCGAAAAATTGATTCGTAATATTAATGAACCGAAGAAGAAACCGAAGAAAACGGACAAAGATCATCACATTGTCGCACTAGAGCAACAATTAGCCGATAAGATCGGTGCTACTGTGGCTATAAATCACGGCAACAAAGGCAAAGGTAACCTTGTTATCAATTACCACAGCTTGGATGAGCTAGACGGAATATTACAACATTTAGGTATTAATCAAGACTAGAACACAAGTTATAGGGATTACTATAACTAATTGGTCATATGAGGTAAAAAAAACACTTTTGTGGCTGTGGATTGGTTGATAAAAGGCGGGTAAATCTTTATACTTGCCGCCCGAATTGTGGTGAAACTGGTATTTCTGGCATGAGTCAATCATTAGCTCGAAAAGGCCGAAAGCAGGCCTACAAAATGGTGCTTGTGCAGCTAGCAATCAGTTTTATCTTGTTTCTGATAGGTCTACTCATATCAGGAACCATCAGCCTTTCGCTAGGGGTTGGTAGTCTTATTGTGGTGTTGGTCAACTTTGTCTTTGCCACAATCGTATTTCGCAAATCAGGCGCGCAAGCTGCTCTAGAAATAAAACGAGCGTTTGCAATTGGTGAAAGCGTTAAATTAATGCTGACCATTCTGCTCTTGGTTATTGCGTTTAATGTATTACCGGTGCATGCGGGCTCATTGTTAATAGGGTTCGTTGTTATTGTGTTATCACAGTGGTTTGCCCCGTTAATTATTAAGTAATTTATTACAAAGAGATTTAAGGGGACGCTGACTTCCGCTGATGAAGAAAAAGCGTTTTACTTGATTTAAAGCATAGGGTTTAAGAAGCAATGGCATCTTCAGAAAATCTAGATAGCGTTGGTTATATCAAGCACCACTTACAGAACTTGCAAGTGTGTAAAACAGATGAAGGTTGGGTGTGGAACCAGTGTCAAGAAGCTGGTTTTTGGGCTATCAACGTTGATAGCTTATTATTTGCATTCCTTTTAGGTGCCTTATTCTGCTTCAGCTTCTGGCGTGTCGCTAAGAACGCGAAAATCGAAAACCCAGGCAAATGGCAATCAATGGTAGAAATGGTTGTTGAGTTTGTTGATAAGTCTGTAAAAGATACTTTCCATGGCAGAAACCCTCTTATTGCCCCATTGGCATTAACTATCTTTGTGTGGGTTGTGCTAATGAACATGATGGACTGGATACCGGTTGACCTACTTCCTTGGGTTGCAGAGCAAACCAATGTTCATGTACTAGGTAATGAGCCTCATACTTCTTATTTGAAATTCTTGCCGACGGCTGATGTAAACATTACGTTCAGCTTATCGATAGGCGTATTCTTACTGATTCTTTTCTACAGCATCAAAGTCAAAGGAATTGGTGGTTTCATTGGTGAATTAACCTTGCACCCGTTCTCAAGCAAGAACAAGTTTGTGCAAGTCTTGTTAATCCCAGTGAACTTGTTGATGGAAACGATTGGTTTAATCGCTAAGCCGATTTCACTTGGTCTTCGTTTATTCGGAAACCTATACGCAGCGGAATTGCTATTCATCTTGATTGCTATCTTGATGTCTACGGGTATCGGCGGATTAGTCGGTGGTTTCATCAGCTATATGGGTTGGGCTATCTTCCATATTCTGGTTATCCCATTACAAGCATTCATCTTCATGATGTTGACGATTGTTTACTTAAGTCAGGCGCATGAAGATCACTAATCACTGTCGACGTTTCAAGGCAAAGATTAGTAAAGAGTTTAAGTTTTAGAGTTTAGTTTTAATATTTAGTTTTTAACATTTAACCATTTCTCGATTGGAGGAAAACAATGGAAACTTTGTTCGCGTTCACAGCATTAGGTGTGTTATTAGTATTAGGTCTTGGTGCTTTAGGTACTGCGATTGGCTTCGGTCTTCTTGGTGGTAAATTCCTAGAAGCTTCAGCTCGTCAACCTGAACTAGCTCCTATGCTACAAACTAAAATGTTCCTAGTTGCTGGTCTTTTGGATGCGGTAACCATGATCGGTATCGGTATCGGTATGTGGTTCACATTCGCAAGCCCATACGTTGGTCAATTGCAGTCTTTAGTAGGTTAATAAGATTGCACGCTGGTATTTATACCAAAACCATGACTAACTACTAGAGAGGGGGAATCAAAGTGAATGTAAACTTGACCCTAATTATCAATATGATTTTCTTCGCAGCCTTCGTGTTTTTCTGCATGAAGTTTGTGTGGCCACATATTATGGCTGCTATCGAAGAACGTCAGAATAAAATTGCCGAAGGTCTGGCAGCTTCTGAAAGAAGCCAAAAGGACCTTGAGCTTGCTCAAGAAAAAGCAGCTGAGATTTTACGTGAAGCGAAAGGCCAATCTGCTGAATTAGTAGATTCTGCTAAAAAGCGTCACACTGAAATCGTTGATTCTGCTAAAGACGATGCTCGTGCCGAGGCTGATAAAATTAAGTCAGGCGCACAAGCTGAAATTGAGCAAGAAGTTAACCGTGCTCGTGAACAACTACGCTCTAAAGTTGCAACTCTTGCAGTTGCAGGTGCTGAGAAAGTGATTGAGCGCAACATTGATGAAGCGGCGAACAATGACATGTTCGATAAGCTAGTCAAAGATCTATAAGGGTTAACTATGGCAGAGCTATCTACTATTGCAAGACCATACGCAAAAGCAGCATTCGAATATGCTCTTGGTTCTCAGACTGTGTCTGAGTGGGCAAGCATGTTAGATTTTGTCGCTCAAGCCGTTAGCAATGACAAAGTGGCAGCACTAATTACTAACCCTGCCCTTTCTTCTGAAGAGAAAGGTGACGTGGTGTTAAAGGTTGGCGAAGGCCACTTAGTCGATAAAGTACAAAACTTTATTAAGTTGCTTGCAAGAAATAATCGCTTAGAAGCATTGCCAGCAATTCGCCAGCGTTTCGACGTGTTAAAAGCGAATTACGATAAGACAGTTGATGTTGAAGTAACATCAGCGGCAGCCTTAAGTGACGAACAATTGCAGCGTCTAACTGACAAGTTGACGACAAAACTTGGTCGTAAGGTTAACATTGAAACACAAGTGGATTCTTCAATGATTGGTGGACTGGTTATCAGAGCCGGTGACATGGTCATTGACGGATCAATACGCGGTAAGCTCAACAAGCTTTCCGAAACGCTAAGAGCTTAGTGAGGAAGAAGCATGAGTGTGCAACTGAATCCATCTGAAATTAGCGAGCTGATTAAAAAGCGTATCGACTCTTTTGAAGTTGTGAGCGAAGCTCGTAATGAAGGTACAATCGTTAGTGTATCTGACGGTATTTTACGTATACATGGTCTAGAAGAAGTCATGGCTGGCGAGATGATTGAACTCCCTGGCGGTAAATATGGTATGGCTTTGAACCTAGAGCGTGACTCAGTCGGTGCGGTAGTACTAGGTGACTACTCAGACATCGTTGAAGGTATGACTGCTAAATGTACGGGTCGTATTCTTGAAGTACCAGTTGGTCGTGGTCTTCTAGGTCGTGTTGTTGACGCCCTAGGTAACCCTATCGACGGTAAAGGCCCAATCGATAATGACGGTTTCTCTCCAATCGAAAAAATTGCACCAGGTGTAATTGAACGTCAATCGGTTGATCAGCCTGTTCAAACTGGTATGAAATCTATCGATGCGATGATTCCTGTTGGTCGTGGTCAGCGTGAGTTGATTATTGGTGACCGTCAGACTGGTAAAACAGCTATTGCTATTGATGCGATTATCAACCAAAAAGGCACAGGCGTTACTTGTGTCTACGTAGCGGTTGGCCAAAAAGCATCAACAGTAAACAACATCGTTCGCAAATTAGAAGAGCACGGTGCAATGGACCACACTATCGTGGTAGCTGCGACAGCAGCTGAAGCGGCTGCATTGCAGTTTATCGCTCCATTCTCTGGTTGTTCTATGGGTGAGTTCTTCCGTGACCGCGGTGAAGACAGCTTAATCGTATATGATGATTTGACTAAACAAGCATGGGCTTACCGTCAAATTTCATTACTATTACGTCGTCCTCCAGGTCGTGAAGCATACCCTGGTGACGTATTCTACTTGCACTCACGTCTTCTTGAGCGTGCTGCGCGTATTAACGCAGACCACGTTGAAAAGATCACGAACGGTGAAGTAAAAGGTCAAACGGGTTCATTGACGGCATTGCCTATCATTGAAACTCAAGCTGGTGACGTATCAGCATTCGTACCAACTAACGTAATTTCGATTACTGATGGTCAGATCTTCTTGGAAACTGACTTATTCAACGCAGGTATCCGTCCGGCGGTTAACGCGGGTCTATCGGTATCTCGTGTAGGTGGTGCAGCACAGACTAAAATCATTAAGAAACTTGGTGGTGGTGTTCGTTTGGCACTGGCCCAGTATCGTGAGCTTGCGGCCTTCGCACAGTTTGCATCGGATCTTGATGACGCAACTCGTGCACAGCTAGAACACGGTCAGCGTGTTACTGAGCTAATGAAGCAAAAGCAATATGCTCCATTATCAGTAGCGGAAATGGCTGTTTCTTTATACGCAGCAGAAGAAGGTCACTTGAAAGATGTTGAAATCAACAAAATCGGTGACTTTGAAGATGCATTGCTAGACTACTTCAAGAACCAGCAAAGTGACTTGTTGAATGAAATCAATGAAAAATGTGATTACAACGACGACGTCAAAGCGAAACTTGAAGAAGCTTTAACAAAGTTTAAGTCTACGCAAACTTGGTAAGAATAAGTTTTAAAGGGTGCGCTATGCGCCCTTTTCCACTTACCAAACACTAATTTTAGACTGGAAATAGAGTATGTCAGGCGCTAAAGAGATTCGTACCAAAATTGGGTCGATTAAGAATACGCAAAAAATTACTTCTGCGATGGAAATGGTTGCAGCAAGTAAAATGCGTAAAGCGCAAGATCGTATGGCATCATCACGTCCTTACGCTGAAAAAATCCGCACTGTGATTAAACACATTGCGCAAGGTACTCCAGAGTACCGCCATGCTTATATTACTGAGCGTGACGTTAAGCGTGTAGGTTATATCGTGATATCAACAGATCGTGGTTTATGTGGCGGTTTGAACATTAATTTGTTTAAGCAAGCACTAAACAGCATGAAAGAATGGTCTGAACAAGACATTGAAGTTGATATGTGTCTAATTGGCAGCAAGGCAACTGGCTTCTTTAAAAGAGTCGGTGGTTCAGTTGTTGCAAAGACATCGAACTTAGGCGATACGCCTGAAGTTGATGACTTAATTGGCGCAGTTAAAGTGATGTTGAAAGCCTACGATGAAGGTCGCATCGATCGTTTATTTATCGTAACTAACGAGTTTGTGAACTCAATGACGCAAGAGCCAAAGGTTGAGCAATTATTGCCGCTTCCTGTTGGACAAGATGATGAACTGCGTCACCACTGGGACTATTTATATGAGCCAGAAGCTAAACCACTTTTGGACAAATTGATGGTTCGCTTTATCGAGTCACAAGTCTATCAGGCAGTTGTTGAAAACATCGCCTGTGAGCAAGCCGCACGAATGGTAGCGATGAAAGCTGCTTCGGATAACGCAGGTGATCTTATTGATGACCTTGAGCTTGTTTACAACAAAGCACGTCAGGCAGCTATTACTCAAGAGTTGGCTGAAATTAGTGCTGGTGCAGCTGCGGTTTAACACATTGCTTTTACGTAATTAATTTCGCGTAAAGTAGTAAAGATAAGTTTTTAAAGCTTAAGATTGAGGAAATCAATATGAGCACAGGTAACATTGTAGAAATTATCGGCGCGGTTATCGACGTTGAGTTCCCGCGTGATAGTGTTCCTAAAGTTTATGATGCACTGACAGTAACTGATACTGGCTTAACGCTAGAAGTACAGCAGCAGTTAGGTGACGGTGTTGTTCGTTGTATCGCGATGGGTGCATCTGATGGTCTACGTCGTGGACTAGAGACAAGTAATACTGGCGCGCCAATTCAGGTTCCTGTGGGTACTGAAACCCTAGGCCGTATCATGGACGTGCTTGGTAACCCAATCGATGAAAAAGGCCCTATCGGTGAGAAAGAACGTATGTCTATTCACCGTAAAGCCCCTACTCTTGAAGAGTTGGCGCCAGCTAACGAACTTCTAGAGACAGGTATTAAAGTTATTGACTTGGTTTGCCCATTTGCGAAGGGTGGTAAAGTTGGTCTGTTCGGTGGTGCCGGTGTTGGTAAAACTGTAAACATGATGGAACTTATCCGTAACATCGCGATTGAGCACTCAGGTTTCTCTGTATTCGCTGGTGTTGGTGAGCGTACTCGTGAGGGTAACGACTTCTACCACGAAATGACAGACTCGAACGTAATCGACAAAGTATCGTTAGTATATGGTCAGATGAACGAACCACCGGGTAACCGTTTACGTGTTGCTTTGACTGGTTTGACGATGGCGGAAAAATTCCGTGACGAAGGCCGTGACGTACTATTGTTTGTTGATAACATCTACCGTTATACACTAGCAGGTACTGAGGTATCAGCACTTCTAGGTCGTATGCCTTCAGCGGTAGGTTACCAGCCTACTCTAGCTGAGGAAATGGGTGTTCTTCAAGAGCGTATTACTTCAACTAAGACTGGTTCGATTACATCGATTCAGGCGGTATACGTACCTGCGGATGACTTAACTGACCCATCTCCAGCAACAACGTTCGCACACTTGGATGCGACAGTTGTACTTTCACGTCAAATTGCTGAGCTAGGTATTTACCCTGCTGTTGACCCACTAGATTCAACGTCTCGTCAGTTAGATCCGTTAGTGATCGGTAACGAACATTATGACGTGGCTCGTGGCGTTCAAGGTGTATTGCAGCGCTATAAAGAGTTGAAAGATATTATTGCGATTCTTGGTATGGATGAGCTTTCTGAAGAAGATAAGCAAACCGTATCTCGCGCTCGTAAGATTCAACGTTTCTTATCACAGCCATTCTTCGTAGCAGAAGTATTTACCGGTGCTCCTGGTAAGTACGTTTCGTTGAAAGATACGATTTCTGGCTTCAAAGGCATTTTGAACGGTGAATACGATCACTTGCCTGAGCAAGCGTTCTACATGGTTGGCTCAATCGAAGAAGCGGTTGAAAAGGCTAAAAACATTTAATCAGCCCTGCTTAATTGTTAAGACTAATTGTTAAGAAAGGGGGGACCTAATGGCAATGACTGTACATTTGGATATCGTTAGCGCAGAAGACTCAATCTTTTCAGGAAAGGTTGAACGCCTTATTGCGACAGGTGATTTGGGTGAGCTAGGTGTTGAACCTGGCCACGCTCCCCTACTAACGTCATTAAACCCAGGCCCAGTCAAAGTTACTTTACCTGGTGGCGAAGTAGAAATGTTCTTCGTTTCTGGTGGAATGTTAGAAGTTCAACCACACATGGTAACGGTACTGGCTGATACGGCTGTTCGAGCTGAAGATGTTGATGAAGCGAAAGCTTTAGAAGCAGAAAAAGACGCTCGTGAAGCTTTGTCTGATCAAAGTTCTGAAATTGAATACTCTAAAGCGGCTGCAGAGCTTGCTGAGGCAGTAGCACAATTGCGTACTTTGAGAGCAATTAAGAAGAAAAGCGGTAAGTAACTCTTTTTAGTTGTTAGAAGTGTTAAGAAAGGTGGCGTGAGCCACCTTTTTTATTGGTAGTAAAAAACTAAATTACATATCTTCAGGTGTCATACACGAATCAACCATGTAATCAGGGATTGAGCGTGTGTTAAAGATGCCGAAATTCATCAGCGCTGAAGCACCTAGGTGACCATCACCGATACTGCCACCAGATCCACCGCCAGCAAATGAAATATTATCCCAATCATTTTGTGAGGCATCAAAGTAGCCAACATAAACCGATGATTGAAGTGAACCATTATTATTAACATCAAGGTTCGAACTAGCAGTACCCGTCAACCAGTTACCGCTACGACGGACACTGTAGTCAGCTAGATCAGCCTCAGTTGTTCCACCGTAACCTGACATGGCGCTAAACTCGTTCATGTTTCCAGAGATAGCATTGATTTTAAGGCGAGAGTAATCAACGACACCTGAAGTACCGTCGACGGTCAAACCAGGCATTTGATAGTCGTAGCTCATGATGCTGAGGTAATTAAGCTTACGGTTAGCATTTTCATCACCGCCGTGCATTAATCCTAAGTTATGACCAAATTCATGCATCAGAGTTCCAGCTTGTTGTTGTGTGGTACCACCTGGGGTTGGCCACTGACCTAATGAAACAATAAAGTCATGAGCTGGAATACCACGAGAAATACCACTTGAAGAACCTCCATTATATTGATCAACAAACAGAGCGTAATGGAACAATTTACTGCGACGAGGTTTAAAGTATTTGTTCTTAATGACATCAAAGTCGGTCCAGACAGGACTTAAATTACTGTCTTCATCGGAAGCTGAGATACGATCATCAAGATCGATTGCAAGTGTTATACCAGTAGTACCGTCAGGATTGGACACTGGAGCATCTGCAAACGCTTGAATAACTTGATCCAACGCAGCTTGATCTGGCTTAAACGCTTGGTAATAGTCGGCTTCTATAAGAATGGTTTTACGACGAGGGTTAGCCCCATAGTAACGCAAATCAACGCCGTCATAACCAAAGATTTCTGCAGCATCACTCAGACGGTCGCCATCAGTATCGCTATTATAAGGATTTGTGCCATATCGGTTTTCAGCCGAATTACAAATTGAATCTCCATCACTATCTGGGCTACCGTATGGGCATAGGTAGATTATCGGAGCATCACTAACGTAATAGGTTTTACCGTCATTAGTGACTTTTTTATAGTCTGGCTTATGGTAGAAAGTACGAGTGATATAGCCAGGCTTTGATACTGAGAAAGTAACGGCTTCTTCCCCACTGGCTGGCGAAATGAACTTAGTGTTGGCACTACCGTTACGATCGCCGTAAGCATCAAACACGTAAAAACCAGAGTTGTCAGTACCCTCAGGAAAGCCGCAGGCGTTACCTGAACAATTGCCTTTGACGACAGAAACTTTAGCCTGATAAACCCCTGATCCGGTATTGGCATCCTTTACTGTGCCATAAATACAGCCGTTGGTGAGAACTGCCGAAGCAGCTAATATTAATAGTTTTTTCATTTCAATCTCCTTTGAAATTTTCCTGTGAAAAGCTTCTTCTATGAAGCAGTACCAGCTTAAAGGGTAGCGATGAATGAAAGAAGAGGATAAAACTTAAAAAAAAGTAAGAGATCGCTTAAAAGTGTATTCTACATAAGCCAAAAACGGTTATAAGTGTTAAAATACGCGCTTAAATTCAACTAATTAGAATAATTATGGCACTTAGCGTAGTTATATTGGCTGCGGGGAAAGGAACCCGTATGCGCTCAAACTTGCCTAAAGTATTACACCCTATAGCTGGTTGCTCGATGTTAGAGCATGTGATTAATACCGCAGAAAAACTTAACCCTCAAAAGATTGTAGTGGTCGCTGGGCATGGTATTGAGCACGTAAAACAACAACTTAGCGAGTCTTCCGTTACTATTGTTGAGCAAGCTGAACAACTGGGTACGGGGCACGCTGTAGATCAGGCCCTACCGGTTATTGATGATGCTGATCAAGTATTGGTTCTCTATGGTGACGTTCCTCTAATTAAAGATTCTACTCTGAATGAACTTATCCAACTCCAACCTAATTCAGGCATCGGGCTGTTAACGGTAAAACTGGATAATCCAATGGGTTACGGTCGAATTATCCGTAATGAGAACAACGAAGTAACGCAAATTGTTGAGCAAAAAGACGCTAATGAAGAGCAACTAAAAGTAACCGAAGTCAATACCGGTATTTTGTGTGCAAGCGCTAAGTCATTGAAAGACTGGCTGAGTAATATTGATAACAATAATGCTCAAGGTGAGTATTATTTAACCGATTGTATTGCGATGGCCGCTCAAGGAGCTGGAGTGCAGGCTTGCCACCCTACTTCTGCGATTGAAGTTGAAGGCGTCAACAGTCGTGTACAACTCGCTCAGTTAGAGCGTCGCTATCAAGAAGCTAAGGCACTAGAGTTATTAGAGCAAGGTGTAACTTTGCTCGATCCTGCCCGTTTGGACATTCGTGGCGAACTAAAGTGTGCTAGCGATGTCTTGATAGATGTTAACGTGATCATTGAAGGTTCTGTCACCATTGAATCTGGCGCGACTATTGGGGCAAACGTTATATTGAAAGACTGTACGGTAGGTCAAGACTCTGTTATTAAACCCAACACCATGGTTGAAGATGCAGTAATCGGCAAGCAATGTTCGGTAGGGCCTTTTGCTAGAATTCGCCCAGGAACAATTCTGGAAGACGAAGCCTTTATTGGTAACTTTGTTGAGACTAAGAAAACGGTTCTGGGCAAAGGCAGTAAAGCAAGCCACTTAACTTACCTTGGTGATGCCAACATTGGGCAAGGCGTTAATGTTGGGGCTGGCGTGATTACCTGTAATTACGACGGTGCTAATAAATTTGTAACGACGATTGAGGATGGCGCATTTATTGGCTCAGACTCTCAGTTAGTGGCACCTGTTACAATCGGTCGAAATGCTACGGTGGGTGCCGGAACAACCGTCACAAAAGATATTCCTGCGGAAGATTTGTGTATCAGCCGCACGCCACAAAAGCTTATTTCAGGCTGGCAAAGGCCAGTGAAAGAAACGACTAAAAGCAAAAAAAATGAGGAAAAGCAGTAATGTGCGGAATTGTTGGTGCAATCGCGCAACGTGATGTTAGCGATATATTGGTGGAAGGCTTAAAGCGACTAGAATACCGCGGTTATGATTCTGCCGGTGTCGCCATTTATCACGATGGACAAATTAAACGAATTCGACGTGCAGGTAAAGTCTCGGAACTAAAAGAAGCTTTAAAGCAAAGTCCAATCGACGGTGGTTTGGGTATTGCGCATACACGATGGGCAACGCATGGTGAGCCAAATGAAAAAAACGCACACCCGCATATGTCAGAAGACAACATTGCTTTAGTTCATAACGGTATCATCGAAAATCATGATGAGCTTCGCGATGAATTAAAAGCAAAGGGTTACCGCTTTGAGTCTGACACAGACACAGAAGTCATAGCGCATTGCCTCCATGAAGCCCTTAAAGAGCACGACACTTTATTAAAAGCACTTTTGGCGACCACGAAAAAATTGAAGGGTGCTTATGGAACTGTTGCCATTGATGCAAGTCAGCCAGACAAAATGGTTGTTGCACGTTCAGGCAGCCCCCTCGTCATCGGTAAAGGTATTGGCGAATACTTTGTTGCCTCAGATCAGCTTGCGTTATTGCCTGTTACTCGTGACTTTATGTATTTAGAAGAAGGTGAAGTTGCTGAAGTACGTCGTGACGGTATTACCTTATTGAATGCTCATGGTGAGGCCATTGAGCGTGAGTTTGAAACATCAGATATTCAGCATGATGCGGTCGATAAAGGCAATTATCGCCACTTTATGCTTAAAGAAATCTTTGAGCAACCTTCAGTCGTTGCAGAAACCTTAGAGGGTCGCATTGTTGATCATGAGGTTTATGTTGAAACCTTGGGTGAAAACGCGGCAAAGGTCTTTGAGCAGGTAGACGCGCTACAAATTATTGCGTGTGGTACGAGTTATCATGCGGCGTTGGTGGCGAAGTATTGGGTGGAACAATACTTAAGAATCCCTTGTTTAGTAGAGATTGCGAGTGAGTATCGCTACCGCGAAACGGCCGTTTTACCAAATAGTTTATTTATAACGATTTCACAGTCTGGCGAAACCGCCGATACGTTAGCCGCATTGAATAAGGCTAAAGGGGAAGGATATTTAGGGAGCTTAACCGTATGTAACTCCCCTGCCTCATCAATGGTTCGTGAATCTGATTTTACCCTGTTGACTCGGGCGGGTGCTGAAATTGGCGTGGCATCGACCAAAGCATTTACCGCGCAATTAGTATCATTATTGCTATTAATGGTGTCGATTGGTAAGGCAAAAGGCATGGCTAAAGAGGTTGAGCATCAGATTGTTGAAGCCCTAGAGCATTTGCCTAATGAAATTCAAAAGGCGTTAGATCAAGCAGACGATATCGATCGTTTGTCACAAGCTTTTGCAGAAAAGAATCACACATTGTTTTTAGGTCGTGGTCAGCAGTATCCGATTGCAATGGAAGCGGCTTTGAAACTCAAAGAAATTTCATATATTCATGCCGAAGCTTACGCTGCAGGCGAATTGAAGCACGGGCCATTGGCATTAATCGATAAGGAAATGCCGACCGTTGTGGTAGCGCCCAACGATAATCTGCTTGAGAAGTTGAAGTCAAACGTTGAAGAAGTACGCTCCAGAGGGGGTAACCTCTTTGTTTTTGCGGACAAGTCAGCTAATATTCAGGAGTCTAATGGTATAACCGTATTCCCCGTGGATAGCCAATACTCGATTACGGCGCCTATGGTCTATACAGTGCCTATGCAGTTGCTGTCCTATTATGTAGCGGTGATTAAAGGAACGGATGTTGATCAACCAAGAAATTTAGCGAAGTCAGTGACTGTCGAATAATCAGGAGTTTTATTACAGTGAAAATCTTAAAAATAGCTACAATCTTATTAGCATCTGTCGTGGTTTCATTAAGCGGATGCTCAAATGAGACCGAAGAACAAAAACCGCAACAAAAAGCCGATACCAAGAAAGTATCTCAGCCTGCGGATAAAAAACCAGCAATGACCCCAGGGGTTAAAGAAGGTGTTGATTATTCGGTAATGCCGAACCAAGAGGCTACTGATGAGCCGGTGGTTTATGAATTCTTTTCATACACTTGCCCGCATTGCTACAACTTAGAACCTGTTATGCTGGATTGGAAAAAGAATTACAAGTCTGACCAAGTTCGTTTCCAGCAAATCCCAGTTTTCATTCCACAAGTGGAGCACTTAACGTATGGGTTTTATACTGCAGAAACGTTAGGCGTGCTTGAGGAAGTTCACGCTAATATTTTCAATGAATGGCATGCTAAGAAAAATATCATCAGAACAAAGGAGCAGCTTGTTCCTATTTTTCAAGCAGCTGGCGTATCAAAAAGTGAGTTTGAGGAAACCTATGCCTCAGCAGAGGTAGAAGCAAAAGTTGCTGAGGCCAAGGCTTTGATGGCTCAATTCCAGGTGACCAGCTTCCCACTATTAATTGTGAACGAAAAGTACCAAGTGACGTCTTACCAGAATCTAGAAGACTTATTGGGCAACTTTGCTATTAACAACACGAAATAATTATTGTAAAACAAAGGTTTACGAGGAAATTTATGAAATCAAAAAGTTTATTAGTTTTAGGCTTGGCGGCCCTGTTTTCGCTAGGATCGTTCACTGCCAAGGCAGAGGTTAAAGCCGGAACAGATTACTCGGCAATCAGTGGCAAAGAAGCAAGTGCGAAACCTCATGTTTACGAATTTTTCTCGTACACTTGTCCGCACTGTTATAACCTAGAGCCAGTTTTGAATAAGTGGAAAGAAAGCTCTAAGCCTGACGCTGTAAAATTTGAACAAGTACCTGTATTTATGAGCCGTGCTCCACACTTAACATACGGTTACTATGTTGCTGAGGTACTTGGCGTAAAAGATAAAGTTCATACAGCAATTTTTCATCAATGGCATGCCGAAAAAAACATTGTTCGCTCAAAAGAAGATCTGATTCCGATCTTTAAAGAGGCTGGGGTTTCCGAGGAAGACTTTGAGAAAGCTTATAGCTCTTTTGGTGTAGAGAGCAAAGTTCAGTATGCTAAAAAATTAGCAAGAGACTTTAAAGTGATTAGCTTCCCTATGGTTATTGTTAATAAGAAATACAAGCTTGAACGATACGATAATATCAACGAGATGTTAGGAAGCTTTGCTTTAGAAAACACTAAGTAATCTAGAGCTTAGGTTCGAAATTTAAAATGCCAGTTTTAACTGGCATTTTTTATGGTTATACTAAAGAGAATAATAAAAAATAGAAGAATTTCTCTAGATTAATTAGTTTAACTCATGCAGAAATTTCTATGACAGCTCCAATAGACCGCCCTAACAACAAAAGTAAAGGTAAATCAGTCCAGTCTGATCCCTTTAAAGTGAAACTTATCTGTAGTTTCATCAGTTTTTTTTCTACTATGCCCGCATTTGTAGGCAGGGGCTTTGCTTGGTTTTTTGCCGTTTGTTCAAAACTATTTCGTACGCGTAGTTACACCACAAGTATAAAAAACCTTAGTCTATGTTGCGCCGAAAAGTCAGAAAAAGACCGTGAAAGAATTGCATTTGCTAGCCTTAAACATACCGGTAAACTTTTCTTTGAAGTAGCTAAAATTTGGAGGAAATGTCAGGGAGAACGCTTTATAGGTAGGATTTATGGTGAAGAGCTAGTAAAAGATACACTAGATAATAACCAAGGCGTGTTGTTTACCGGATCACATATTGGTAATTGGGAAGTCGCTTTGTATTATTTAGGAAGCCGTTTTCCATTTCACTGTATGTACCGCCCTCCTCGCCAGCAAGAGATGGATGAGGTAATAAATGTCGGTCGCTGTCAAAATGATACCACTATGGTTAAGGGTGATAGTCGAGGTGTGATGCATCTAATCAACATCTTAAAAAGTGGTGAAGTTGCTGCTGTATTAAGTGACCAAGAACCAGGACGTCGCGCAGGGGTTTTTGTGCCTTTCTGTGGTAAGGAAGCTCTTACCATGACCATTGTGCAACGAATCCAGCAGAAAAGTAATGCGCACTTATTTCAGGTAGCTGCGATTAAAAGTGATGACGATCTATATGACATTCACTTAATACCTATTGATATCGATATGCAGGCTTCTGAAGAGGAGTATGCCGAAGAAGTTAATAAGCAGCTGGAAATGATGATAAAAAAATACCCAGAGCAGTATCAATGGTCTTATAAACGGTTTAAAACTACTGAGTGTGGCGGACCAAACCCCTATCAAAAGTAAGAGCTGTAATTTATTAAGCTGGTAAATTAAGTGGCTAACTAAATTAACGACGCCAGAAATACGGGGTGAATAATACGAGTAAAGTAAATATCTCTAATCGTCCCAAAAGCATCGCAAAGCTTAAAATATATTTGGTAAAGTCGTTTAATCCACTATAGTTAACCGCAACCTCACCAAGGCCTGGACCAAGGTTGTTTAGGCACGCCGCTACTGCAGAAAATGCGGTAATCTGATCAATGCCATTCGCCATGAGTAGAATCATTAAAATCAAAAATAGCATGACGTAAGTAGCGAAAAAGCCCCAAACCGCTTGAACCACACGGTCGCTGACTGAGGTTTTGCCCAGTTTAATCAGGAAAACTCCAGTTGGGTGAACCAGTCGTTTAATCTCACGGAAGCCTTGCTTAAAAAGCAGTACGATGCGGATAATTTTGATACCGCCGCCAGTGGATGCGGCGCACGCTCCGGCAAAGCTGGTTAGTATTAAGAGCACCGGTAAAAAACTTGGCCAAGCACTAAAGTCAGAGCTGGCGAAGCCTGTGGTGGTGGCTATCGATACTGTGTGGAAAATACTTTTAACTAGGCCTTCAGAGAAGTCAAAACGGTTATAAACCAGTAAGACCGTGAGGCAAATTAAAGTAATGCTGACCAGCATTACAAGATAGCTTCTAAACTCAGGATCTTTAAAGTAAGGAGTTAAGCTAAGGCGGCGAACGACCATAAAGTGCAGTGAGAAGTTGACGCCAGATAGCAGCATGAATAGTGAAGCAATCAACTCAATGCTAGCGCTATCGAAATACCCTATGCTGGCATCGTGAGGAGAAAATCCGCCGATGGCAACCGTTGAGAAACTGTGGGCCAATGCGTCAAACGGTGTCATCCCTGCTAACCAATAAGAAACACCACACGCGATAGTTAACCCTAAATAAATATACCAAAGGGCCTTAGCAGTTCCTGCGATTCGAGGCGTGAGTTTGTTGTCTTTCATCGGACCTGGGGTTTCAGCACGATAAAGCTGCATGCCACCAATACCCAGCATCGGAAGAATTGCCACAGCTAAGACAATGATACCCATACCGCCAAGCCATTGAAGTTGCTGGCGATAATATAGGATAGAGTGCGGCAAGGTGTCGAGCCCGCTAATGACCGTTGCCCCTGTAGTGGTTAATCCGGAGAATGCCTCAAAAACAGAGTCAGCTAGAGACATTTCGATGGTGTTCATGAGCAGAAACGGTACGGCTCCCATCAAGCTTAATACTGTCCAGAACAGGACAACCACCAAAAAGCCATCACGAACCTTGAGTTCGCTTTTAGCGCGTCTTTTGGGGAAATAAATAGTGAAACCAAAAATAATGGTTAAAAAGAAAGTTAGAACAAAAGCGCTACCGCCACCATCTTGATAGATTAATGCGACAATGCTCGGCGGAATCATGGTTAAGCTAAAGACCATGATGAGCAAGCCTAAAATCCGTGTAATGGTAGCAAACTGCATTGAGTATCCCTAAACGTCGCTAAAAATAAGTCACGTTGACTTGGAATAAACGTTCTACATCTTGGATATAGTCTTTATCCACCATGAACAGAACCACGTGATCATTTTCTCGAATAATCACGTTATCGTGAGCGATCAATACCTGATCATCGCGTACGATAGCACCAATTGAGGTTCCGGGTGGTAGTGCTAGCTCGCTGATAGAGCGGCCGATCACCGAAGAGGTTTGTTCATTGCCTTTGGCGATAGCTTCAATAGCTTCGGCAGCACCTCGGCGTAGCGAATAGACGCTGGAAACGTGTCCGCGGCGAATGTGCGTTAATAAACTGCCGATAGTGACCTGCTGAGGCGAAATAGCAATATCAATTTCATGCCCCTGGATTAAGTCTACGTATGCGGTTCGGTTAATTAACACCATGGTTTTGCGAACGCCGAGCTTCTTGGCCAGTAATGCTGACATGATGTTGGCTTCGTCATCGTTGGTCACTGCAATAAACAGATCGAACTCGCTGATGTTTTCATCATTCAACAAGTCTTCATCAGACACATCGCCTTGAAGTACTAAGGTATCTTCGAGATTGTTGGCCAGCTCTTCGGCACGAGCTGGGTCGCGTTCAATGATTTTTACTAGCATCTTTTTCTCAAGACGCTTTGCTAGACCTTGGCCGATGTTACCGCCGCCAGCAATGATGACGCGTTGATAGTTCTTTTCGAGTCGCTGAAGCTCGCTCATGACCGAGCGGATATGTTTTTTTGCAGCAAGGAAAAAGACTTCGTCATCAGCCTCAATCACCGTATGGCCGGTCGGCACAATCGGTTTGCCGCGTCTAAAAATAGCTGCCACACGAGTGTCGACGTTGGGCAGGTGATGCTTGAGTTCTGATAGAGCGTTGCCGACCAAGGGGCCGCCATAATAGGCTTTAACCGCCACCAAACGTAATAAACCATTGGCAAAATCAAGAACCTGAAAAGCTCCTGGATTGTCAACCAGTCGCTCGATGTACTCAGTCACCAGCTTTTCAGGACTAATTACAACATCCACCGGGATATGGTTATTGGTGAAAATTTCGTGTTTTTGATGGTAGTTCGAAGAACGGATTCGAGCAATTTTTGTTGGTGTTTGATACAAGCTGTGAGCAATCTGACAGGCGACCATGTTCACTTCGTCGCTACTAGTCACTGCGACCAACATATCGCTGTCATCAATTCCGGCATTAGCCAGCACATCAGGATAAGCAGCGTGACCGACGATGGTACGTAGATCCAAGTGATCTTGGATGTAACGCAAGCGCTTAGGGTCTGAGTCGATCAGCGTAATGTCGTTATTTTCGCCCTCTAAGCTGAGCGCGAGAGTAGTTCCGACTTGGCCGGCACCGAGAATAATAATCTTCATAACGACAAATAATAAGCCTTCTTATTAGTATCTGATGCTTATGCTAACGCTATCTGCATGGGATCGGAAGGGTTTTTTAAGGAATATGCGGTTTAATATCAGGGATTTAGAGATAAAAGTGGACGGCAAAACTCCAAGGATTTCTATGTTGATAGAAAACATGGAGTGGCCATCAGCTGAATAAAACCACCTTAAGCCTGTTTTTCCAATAAAGCATAATAAAAACCATCCATGCTCTGCGTGCCTGGTAATATTTGGCAACCGGGCTGTGAGTGGCTGATTTCGTTAAGCTGCGCCGGTAAATCCATCAGATTAACATTACTTTCCTGCTTGATAAAAGTATCGATTTGATGGCTATTTTCATCAAAAAGGATTGAACATGTTGCGTAAAGTAGCTTTCCTCCGGGCTTCAATGCTTGCCAGGCTGCAGCTAATAATTGTTGCTGGATAGCGACTAACTCTTCGATATCGTCATCACGGCGTAGTAACTTAATATCCGGATGGCGACGAATTACGCCGGTAGCGCTACAAGGAACGTCGAGCAAAATAGCATCATAATGTTCCTGTTTGCCTTGCATAAAAGCCAACGCATCTTCTGCATGAATCTCAGCGCTGAGCTCTAGTCGTTCCATATTTTCTTGGATGCGGTAACAACGTTGGGGATCGATATCCACAGCATCAATGCTCAGGTTATTATGAGTAAACTCTAATAAACTCGCTGTTTTGCCGCCAGGCGCTGCGCAGGCATCCAAAACAAGCTGCCCTTGAGTTGGCGCCAAAAGCTGGGCGGCTAATTGTGCAGCAACATCCTGCACTGAGCAAAGACCGTCAGTAAAGCCCGGGATGGATTGCACCGGCACTGCTTGCTCCAAAACAACCGCGCTATCGACCAGTGGGTGTTGCTGATAGCCCAGCCCCACTTCGTCCAAAGTGGCACAAAACTGTTCTCGAGTGGTTTTCATCAGGTTAACTCGAAGTGACATCGGGGCTTGCTGATTAGACTGCTCCAGAATTTGCTCGACCTGCCCTTTATAGTGAGGTTTTATGCGATTGATGAGCCATTCAGGGAAGCTAAACTTCGTTTCCCAGTCGTTATCAAGCTTCTGATTTAGCGAATTCTTTTGCCTTAAATAGTTGCGTAAAACACCATTAAGTAGCTTGGTCGCCCAGTCTTTTTTGAGCAATCGGCAGGCATTTACTGTTTCGCTGATAGCCGCATGATCGGGAACACGGCTGTATTCGAGCTGATACAGACCAATAATGAGGAGGCACAATAAATCTTGATCTTTTGGCTTAAACTTTTTGCGCAATAATAAATGGCTTAATGCTTCTAGTCGTTGAAAGTAACGACAGGCGCCAAGAACAATGGCTTTGAATAATGATGTATCGCTTGGATTTTCGAACTCAACTTGTGCCAATACATCGCTTGAAGATTGGCCCTCAAAGGCAATAAGTTGTAGAGACTGAGCCGCTTGGCTTCGAATATTACTCGCATTTAATAGGGCCAAGGAAGTTGCCTTATGAGGTTGAAGTTGTAGTGAATTGCTCGCCTCTAGCTAGCAAGTCTTGGTTTTTGGGTGCATTTAAGAGATCTTTAACTGACATGCGACGAGAGCCAGGTAGCTGCAGCTCGGTCAATAATAGCTGACTATGGCCACAGCTGACGAGAATACCGTCTTTATCAGCCTTTAGGATAGTACCAGGTGTTGATTCAACCGAAGTTTCAATAAGGTTGGCCTGCCAAATACGAATAACTTTACCTTTGAGCTCACTTTGTGCCACAGGCCAACTATTAAAGGCGCGGATCTGGCGCTCAATAGACGCTGCATCCTTGGACCAGTCGATGTAAGCCTCTTGCTTACTTAATTTATGAGCATAAGTAGCCAAGGAATCGTCCTGAGTTTTTGCAGCAATACCTTCGCTGGCAATGGTATTCATGGTGCTGACTAACAGCTCGGCCCCTTGTTGCGCTAACTTATCGTGTAGCGTTGAGCCGGTATCCGTGTCGGTTATAGGCGTGACTGCTTTACTGATCATGGGGCCAGTGTCTAGGCCAGCCTCCATCTGCATGATAGTAATGCCACTTTCATTATCGCCAGATTCAATAGCACGCTGTATCGGTGCTGCACCGCGCCAACGTGGAAGCAGCGAGCCATGAACATTGATGCAGCCAAGTTTTGGTGTATCCAACACTGCTTGTGGTAGCAATAAACCGTAAGCCACCACAACCATGAGATCGGCTTGGTAACTATCAAGAGTCGCTATATCGTCATCGGACTTAAAATTCAGCGGCTGTTCTACAGGAATACCATGCTCAAGGGCCAGCTCTTTGACGGGGCTCATGGTAATTTTCTTACCACGACCCGACTGACGATCAGGCTGAGTATAAACAGCGACAACGTTGTGCTTTGAATCTATCAAAGCCTGTAGGCTTGAGGCCGCGAAATCAGGTGTGCCGGCGAAAATAACGTTCAATGCTTGACTCATGTTGGTGTGTGCTTACTTCTTCTGACGCTGTTGTTTTTCGAGGGACTTTCGAATTCGATTGCGCTTTAAAGGTGACAAGTAGTCGACAAAAAGCTTTCCCTCAATGTGGTCATATTCGTGTTGAATACACACTGCCAATAAGTCACCCGTATCGATCTCAAACGGTTCGCCATGACGATCTTGTGCCTTAATCGCGACTTCATTAGCACGCTGGACTTTAGCGTAAACGCCCGGGAAAGACAGGCAGCCTTCCTCCATTTCTTCTACGCCACGCTTTTCGATAAACTCTGGGTTAGCGAAAACCAGCGGTTCGCTTTTATCCTCAGAGACATCGATGACAAAAAGGCGCTTGTGGAAATTGACCTGAGCGCCAGCAAGACCAATGCCAGGTGCTTCGTACATGGTTTCGAACATGTCGTCGATGATTTGCTGAAACTCGTCGCCAAAATCAGTCACAGGCTCTGCTTTAGTGCGAAGTCTGGTGTCTGGGAATTCTAAAATTTCTAGTTTAGCCATGAAACGTATTTATATACCGATTAGAGGGTTTAACAAGATGAATATGGGGGCGATCATAATCAATTCGACCCAGAATGACCATTTTTTAGACCAAAAAAGGCACTAAAAAGCACGAAATTATTGATTAGACTGTGATTAAGTTGTAGTAATCTCCTAAGAAATGTTGGTAAGATGATGATCCTTATAGAGTTTAAAGCTCTAGGTTTGGGGTTTGGCTGTTTCCTTTTGACCTGTTTTCAAAGCGAACTGTTCGCGGTATATTCAAGTTATGGGTTAAGAGGATCCGACTATCAGTAAATTACAAAGGATAGCCATGAAAAAATTAGTTTTAGCGGCAGCTGCAACTGCAGCGCTATTTTTGGGGAGTATTGCAGCGCATTCTGCAGAGCTTCGCGCAGATCATCCAGATACATACGTCGTCAAAAAAGGTGATACCTTGTGGGACATTTCTGGGCGCTTTTTAACAAAGCCTTGGAACTGGCCTGAAATTTGGCACGTTAATCCGCAAGTTGAAAATCCACACTTAATTTATCCTGGTGATATTTTAAAGCTTGTGTATATCGATGGTAAACCGTATTTAGTTAAAGCGTCTGACGGTACGATTAAGTTACGTCCGAAGGCTCGCGTGCTTTCTGAAGGCGATGCTATCACTACGATTCCGATGGATATTATTCGTCCATTCTTGATCGATGAGTTGGTGGTGGATCCATCAGTATTTGAAACTGCGCCATACGTGGTGGCACTAGGTGATGAGCGTGTGATTAGTGGTGGTTTTGATGACCGCTTATATCTGCGTGGTTTGGATGCTACTAATAGCGGCACAGCTTACGGTGTTTATCGTAAGGGTAAAGAATACCGTGATCCAGCAACCAACGAGCTACTCGGTGTTGAAGCACGTTATTTAGCAAATGGTAATATCGTCCATGAAGGCGACCCAGCGACTTTAGAAGTTAAAAAGTCGAAACTGGAAGTCTTGAAAGGTGACGTTGCGTTACCGCGTAACGAAGACCCCTTACCTCCTGTGTACGCACCTCGTGCACCAGAGCAGGAAGTCGTAGCACAGTTAATCTCTGTGTATGACGGCGTGTCGCAGATTGGTCAATACAACGTAGTGACTTTGAATAAAGGCGAGCGTGATGGTTTAGAAGAAGGTCACGTGTTAACAGTCTATCAGCGCGGTAAGAAAGTGCTGGATAAAATTGCTGAAGAGCGTGGTGCGGATGACCCTTATGTAACGCTTCCAGAAGAGCGCGCTGGTACTTTGATGGTATTCAGAACGTATGAAAAAGTCAGTCTAGCGTTAGTTATGGATGCAATTCGCCCCATTCACTTGATGGATGTTGCGCGTAACCCGTACTAATTCAATTAGTGTTCGTTAGCTCAAAACCATTGAAACTGGTCTTGTTTAAAGCAAGGCCAGTTTTTTATTGGATATCCCGTTTACCAAAAATACAACGATTAAAGGATTAATCATGAATAAAAAGGATATTTCATCCGAAGAGATGCGTGCCTGGTTGGCGCTATCTCACGTCAATATCAGCGTTCAGAAGCTCCAGCACTTTTTCGAACATTACTCTTCAATCAGTGATTTATTCGAGTTATCCGACAAGCAGTTACAGTCGTTAGGGTTCCGCCAGGGCCTAAAAGACAAGCTGGCCTCGATTGAAGACCGTCGAATAGATGAAGACATTGCTTGGTTTGATAGCGATAACAAACATCTCATACCATTTATTAGCGATGACTATCCCCCGCTATTGCGGCAAATAGATTCAGCACCAAAATTGTTATTCGTGCAAGGAAACAAAGAACTCTTAAAGCAACACCAGATTGCTATCGTGGGTAGCCGAAATCCAACTCCTCAAGGAAAAGAAAACTCCATTGAGTTTGCACGAACCTTGGGAAAGTCCGGCGCTGTTATTACCAGTGGCTTAGCCTTGGGGGTCGATGGGTTTGCCCACCAAGCGGTATTGGATAAAGGGCTTCCAACCATTGCGGTAGCGGGGACAGGGCTAGATCGCGTCTACCCAGCTCGGCATAAAGCGATGGCGCAACAGATTGTGGACAATGGCGCTTTGGTCTCTGAGTTTGCTTTGGGCACTGGGGTTAGAGCAACGCATTTTCCAGCGAGGAACCGCATTATATCCGGCATGAGTTTGGGGACCTTAGTGGTTGAAGCTGCGGTTAAAAGCGGATCTTTGATTACCGCCCGGCTAGCGATGGAGCAGGGTCGTGAAGTGTTCGCGATACCTGGCTCGATTCATAATCCTTTAGCCCGAGGTTGCCATGCTTTGATAAAGCAGGGAGTGAAGCTGGTCGAAACAGCTGAAGAAATTATTGAGGAGCTGGGTGCGTTGGTGTCTTGGCAGCATGAGCAATTATTTACCGCTGATGCAAAAAGCTCAGAAGGAGCGGAAGCTTTTGAATTAGACCAAGAATATCAAGAGCTTATTGAGCAAATTGACTTCGACACAACCTCGATGGACACCATTATTGAGCGCACGGGACTTGAAATAGATGTGGTCAGCCATATGTTATTGCTGTTAGAATTAAATGACCATATTGTGAGTGTGGCAGGCGGATACCAACGCCGCTCAAGCTAGAGAATCGAGTCGCCGACGTAGTATATTAGGGCGCTTTCTTTAAGCAACACTTAGCAAGTGGCATAGTGACTTTAACGGCGAATCAAAGCCTAAACCAAGAGAGTCCAATGAAAGAAGACGTACTTGACGTACTACTTTATATCTTTGAAAACTTCCAAGACGAAGAAAGCAATCATATTCTTGCTAATGACACCCTAGTCGAGGCCTTAGAAGACGTTGGTTTTACCGACGGCGAAATTAAGGGTGCTATCGACTGGTTAGATGGTTTAGTCTTAGCGACTTCTGAAAGCTTTAAGCCGACACCGGAAGCGAATCAATCGATTCGATTATTTTCACCAGAAGAGCAACTGATTTTAACGCCAGCCGTTCAGGGTGCCGTAATGTACTTTGAACAAAGTGGTATTTTAGATGCTCATGCACGTGAAATGGTGATCGATCGTATGACCGCTCTGGGCCCGCAAGAAGATGAAGAAGTTGCTTTGGAACGTCTACGCTGGGTGGTGATGATGGTGTTGTTCAATATGCAAGATCGTGATGCCGAATTTGCCTGGGTAGAAAGCTTAGAAAGTGGTTCTTCCGCTCATTAGCGATAATCTAGGCGTTAGCGTCTAGATTCAACTAGAGGGTAAGTTCCACGCCACAACGGCAATAAGCCGTACATTTCAATCTTAGTAGCTAAAGCTGCACCTGCCCTTTTCTTTTGTCACTAAACATCCTACCAATTTAGCCTTCTTTACCAACATTTACACTACGATAAGGTTACTTAATAGCAAGATAGCGTACAATCTGCCCCACAAATTGATGATGAGTCAGTGATGATACTGCTAGATCGATGCTGAGTATTTCTGTTGGACCATTAAGCCTGCCGTTGGATAGGCTGCTACTGTTACTAAGTTTTGCGATAGCGATATTCGTTGGGAACATTGTTGGGCGTAAGAATAATCAATCTGCCGATGGCAAGATAGCAACACTGTTTATCGTCTCGATGTTAGTTGCGAGGCTTGTATTTGTGATTCAATATTGGCCCGAATATAGGGGGGATTGGGTTGCGATCATTGATATCCGTGACGCTGGGTTTAATGTTTGGGCAGGAGCGATAACAGCCTTAGTTTTAACCATTGTCGCCTGCTTCCGATATAAAAAATTGAGAAAGTCATTGTTGGCAGGGCTTGGTGCCGGTGCATTCTTTTGGATCTTAACCACTACAACGTTGTGGGTGATTAAGGATACATCACAGAAGTTACCAACAGTTGTGGTCAACCAGCTCAATGGTGAAGCTGTGCCATTGAATAATATTGAATCAGGCAAACCAAGAGTCATTAATTTATGGGCAACCTGGTGTCCGCCTTGCCGGCGTGAAATGCCTGTGTTGCAACAAGCACAACAAAACAACCCCAACGTTGGCTTTGTCTTTGTTAATCAAGGTGAACATGAGGCGGTGATTGAGCAGTATCTTTCCAAAGAGTCGCTGCTACTGGAGAACGTTGTGGCTGATAGTAAAGCAGTGCTGGGACAGCTGGCAGGCAGTCGAGCCTTACCCACAACGCTTTTTATAGCTGCCGATGGACGAATTGTAGATGCGCACTTAGGAGAGCTTTCAAGCGCTAAACTAAAATCGAAACTCAATAGGCTTATGAAAGGCCGTGAGGGGACGAACGAGGAAAAAAGATAATGAAACGATCAATATTGTTAAGCGTAATTTTAGCATTATCATTGACTGCGTGTGGTGATGAGCAACCAAAAGACTCTCAGGCAGAGAAAGCGATGGAGCAAAACCAAGAGCAAGGTGCCCTGGAGAGAGCGAAGCAATACCCGGCGCCAATCGAAAGCATTATCGATCAAGGGGTTGAGATTATTGATACGTTTGAAGCCCCTTCTGGGTTGATGGGCTACGCGGGCATGATGCGCGGAAAGCCGATAGCGATTTACGTGACTAAGGACAAAAAGCACGCGATTGTTGGAACTATGATCGATGCTGAAGGAATTAACTTAACGTCCAATGTCATGGATGAATTAGTCGAAGGCCCACGCATGGAGCGGGTTTGGAAAGAGCTGGAAGGGAGCGCATGGATTGCTGATGGTAGCGATGATGCCCCCGTGGTTATTTATACGTTTACGGATACAAATTGTCCTTACTGCCATAAGTTCCGTGAAGCTGCTGATCCTTGGATTAAAGCTGGAAAAGTACAGTTCCGTCATATTCTCGTTGCTATTCTTAGACAAAGTAGCGCCAGCAAAGGCGCGACTATTCTCGGAAGCGATGATCCTGAAGCTATGATGCAAAAACACCATGAAGCCTTTAGTCAGGGTGGCGTTGAAGTTGATCAAAAAGCGGTAGAAAAAGGCCAAGTGAGAATTCAGCTCAACACTAACATGATGCAACGCTTTGGTTTTGGTGCTACACCAACGTCATTCTACAAAGACAAGGATGGCACTATCAAAAGCGTTCAAGGCATGCCACAGGGCGACATGTTAGAAGAAATGATGGGAAGCCCTAAACCAGAATAATACGATGATTAGAAAGTAGATTGGGCGTCGCTTTGCTTCGCCCAGCCTACTTTTGCTAACTTTTATAAGATGATTATCGCTGTTCGCCTTCTCTCGGCTCTGACCACTGTTTCTTGATCACCTCAATTCCTTCGATGGGATCAAAGACAATACCGCCGCTGTCGCCACCTTCGCCTCCAGGCTCGACAAATTTAACTTCGTGATGGTGAGTTAATGGTGGAATGGTATAGCATTTATCCAACTTAAAGCTCACGCCTTGGCTGGTATAATAATGACCAGGCCCAACCATATTAGTGTAAGAGTATGGCGCGTAAGGAATGACGCGAACTTGGCCAGAGCCAGGCACTGAATAGCCGCCAAAGCCACCGCCACCGCCAGCGAAGGTGTTGGCGTAGTTGTGAGTTGCATGGAAGGTAGTGTAAACCTCTGGATCCAAGACACCGCCAGGAACGCTTCCAGTAAAGTTAGCTAAAATTTGTGACTGCGACCAATTGACGTCAGCAATTTCAACAATGGTTCCTTTATGACACCAAGGCACTGCTTGAGCCATACCTGAAAACATTGCGACGCCAACCGATAGAGCGAGTAGTTTTTTATTGATCATAGACTGTATTCCTTCGTTGAGTGATATTCATTGTCAAAACGAATCGAGGCTTTTAACTAAGGCCCCAAGATTCGCCTTAACGTTTCAAACTGTTGCTGAGGTGAGTATCTGTAGGAAAACGCGACATGTGAGTAACGGATATCCCAAACTGGTTTGCAGCAACGATGTGTTGAAAACTTTAGAACAGGAAGGATGTCGAGACGAGTGAATTTGCGGGCAAAACAGGGAAGGTCGATAAAAGTAAAAAATTTCCCAATTTTACCCGGCCTAACTTATTGATTAATATGGATTAATTAGCGTCGTTCGGGAGAAATTTTCTTAATGGCTTTGGCAAAGACTTGGTGCTTTACGGGATCAACAGGTTTATGCACGACCTTGGTGCTAGCTGGGTGTTGAGTTAAGCAGTTGCCATCTTTCCAATTAATTTGCGGCCTGACCGGTCTTGGCACGAAGCCGCCCCCACAGTTGGGGCAGACATTATGTAAAACCTCCTCCACGCAATCATGACAAAAAGTGCACTCGAAAGTACAAATCATGGCTTCGGTGGATTCGGGCGGAAGAGCTTTATTACAGTGCTCGCAGGTAGGTCGTAGTTCTAGCATGGTAATTAGCTTCGAGCTGTTTCGATGACTAGAGATTCATCGTCTATAGAGGGTTCTGGGTTTACAAATGTATTTTTCACTCGCTCTGACATGAGCATGTAAGGAATCCAAATTACTGCGCCAATAATAGAGCGTGTAACCTGCCTGATGGTTTCTTCATCAAAGATCGGTGCGTCTGGTATAACAAAGTTAACTGCCCAGGCATCAGCCACTAAAAACATTGGGTAAAATGCGGCAAGAGCGATATATAGCTTCGGGAAAAGCCGGCTCTTACTATAAAATAAGTAAATTAGGTAAAAAGAAGCTAATATTATTATGCAATTTATGCCTATCTCAATATAAATAAGCGTTTCGAAGTGTGGGATGTACATGGTGTAGGCCGGATTCGTCAACATGTCGAAAGAGCCATCTTGGAAAATCGGCAAATAGAGTGAGTAAAGTTCATAGCTGGTTATAAATGGTGAAATGGTAATGCCGATGCCAACGAGTATTAGCCATCCTCCCAAGCCTTTTAAGTCGTTAGAGCTATCACCAGAAGCTTGAAGCTGCTTGTCCATATTAGGTCCTTCTTTGTAAGTTTTTTGGAAATGTAGCACGAATCAAAGGGGATGGCACAAAAGATCGTTAAAATAATGGTCAAAACCTACACAAGAGCAGGCTAAGTCGGTAAAATTCGCCATAACGTCGTAAATCCTTGCTTAATCAACGACTTCAGAAGCAAAGTATTGACGACCTACGTAAAGACTTTTGAACGCTGAGTGATACTGCTCAAGCGTTTTTAATACACGGTTTATTAGCGAGTCGAGTCATTTGGCCTACGTCAACGATTTTCAAATCAAGCGTGCCGTCAACCTTATGGAGCAAGACGGTGTCATCGCCTATCCGACTGAAGCCGTATTCGGCTTGGGCTGCCTTCCCTTTTCTGTTGAAGCGATTCAGCGAATTCTTGATATTAAAAAACGTCCTTGGCATAAGGGGTTGATCCTGGTGGCGAGCGACATTGGGCAAATTGAGCCTTTTGTTGATGAGAATTATCATGATTTGTTGATGTGCTTTGATGAGGTACCTTTTTTTGAAGAGAGTCATCCTAGTGAACCCGATCAGCCGGTGACTTGGCTTTTGCCTAAGAGTGAGTTGGTATTACCGTTAGTCTGCGGCGACCATCCTAAAATCGCCATTCGACTAAGCAAGCACCCTGTGGTGCAGGCATTATGTGATGAAGCGCAGTCAGTAATTGTTTCGACCAGCGCTAACCGCGCCGGCAATCCTGAGATGAAGCGCACCGAAGAGGTTCGTAATCAGATGACGCATCAACTGGATATGGTGGTATCTGGCGCCGTGGGTGGTTATGATCGCCCTTCTAAGATTATTGATGCTCAAACACAAAAGGTGTTAAGAGCTTAAGCTTAGCCTTACATTCACCATTCAAACCTAAGCAATACAAAGAGGCGGTATGCAAACCATTGATATTGAAGCAGTAAAATCTTACCTGCTTGATTTACAAGAGACTATTTGCCGCGAACTGGCCAAGGAAGATGGCGCGAAAGACTTTATTAAAGACGAGTGGCAGCGCGCCCAAGGTGGCGGTGGTTTAACTCGTGTGATGGAAGATGGTGCCGTCATTGAAAAAGGCGGTGTTAATTATTCATACGTTGAAGGCACCAACATGCCTGCTTCCGCAACTGCTCACCGCCCCGAACTTGCGGGCCGTGGCTTTAAAGCCATGGGCGTGTCATTGGTGATTCACCCGAAAAATCCACACGCGCCAACCTCGCACATGAACGTCCGCTTTTTTATTGCCGAAAAAGAAGGCGCGGAGCCAATCTGGTGGTTTGGTGGTGGCTTTGACTTAACGCCCTATTATGCCAACAAAGAAGATTGCCAGTTCTGGCACCAGGTAGCGAAAGATGCCTGCGATCCGTTTGGCGAAGCATGTTATTCCAAGTACAAGAAGTGGTGTGATGATTATTTTTACATCAAGCATCGTGATGAGCATCGCGGTATTGGCGGTTTGTTTTTTGATGATGTGAATACCGATAGTACTTCTCAGTCAGGAGAAGGCTGGAATTTTGAACAATGCTTTGCCTTTATGCGCTCTGTGGGTGATCACTTTATAAAAGCCTACCAGCCAATTTTGAATAAACGTAAAGACTTGCCTTATACTGAGCAAGAGCGTGACTTCCAACTGTATCGCCGTGGCCGCTACGTTGAGTTTAACTTAGTGTGGGATCGCGGGACTTTGTTTGGTTTACAAACTGGAGGTCGTACTGAGTCGATATTGATGTCGCTCCCAACTGCCGTCAGCTGGCGTTATAACTGGCAGCCTGAGCCAGGAACTCGCGAAGCTGAGTTAACCGATTATTATTTAAAGCCGAAAGACTGGCTGAGTTAAGAATGATCCGTTGTTGGGGCAAGCTTTTTATTATCTGCACCTTGTTGGCGCTATTGCTAGGTTATTTTTTAGACTCAGCTAGGATGCTTTTTGTAATGATACCTGTGACATTGTTTGAACTTATAGGATACAGCTTATACCTTAACGAATTAGATGAAAGCGGATCCAAGTTTACGTTTAGTAAGGGTTCGTATTTTGTAATGGTTTTATTTTGGATTGTTGTGACAGGTTTTATGTCTTGGTTTTTATGCAAAATTAAATCCTTTAGTAAAGGAAATCAAAATGAATAGTGGTTTTTTCCCAAGCCGTCGTTTGCGACGCATTCGTGCACAAGCTTTTAGCCGTGATTTAGTTCGTGAGACGAGTTTATCGGCGAAGGATTTTATTTACCCTGTTTTTGTGCTCGAAGGTGAGAATAAAAAAGAATCCGTGGCGTCAATGCCTGGCGTTGAGCGCAAGACTTTGGATTTACTGTTAGAAGAGTGTGCGGAAATCGTTGAGCTGGGTATTCCTGCTATCGCCCTCTTTCCTGTGGTTGGCGATGACAAAAAATCATTAAACGCTGAAGAAGCTTATAATCCCGAAGGATTGGTGCCAACGGTAGTCAAAGCGATTAAGGCGAAGTTCCCACAACTCGGCATTATGACCGACGTCGCGCTGGATCCTTATACGTCACACGGGCAGGATGGGATCATTGATGATAGCGGTTATATCTTAAACGACATCACCAAAGAAGTGTTGGTCAAGCAGGCTCTATGCCACGCACAAGCTGGGGCAGACATGGTGGCGCCGTCCGATATGATGGACGGCCGTATCGGGGCCATTCGCGAAGCTTTGGAAGCCAGCGAATTTGTGAATACTTTGATCATGTCGTACGCGGCTAAGTACGCATCAAGTTTTTACGGGCCCTTCCGTGATGCGGTGGGTTCTGCCGGCGCTTTAGGCAAAGCCGACAAGAAAACGTATCAAATGGATCCAGGCAATACGGACGAAGCGCTACACGAAATTGCCTTGGATATTGAGGAAGGTGCGGATATGGTGATGGTTAAGCCTGGTCAGCCGTACTTGGATATTGTGCGACGGGTCAAAGACGAATTTAAAATGCCGACATTTGCTTATCAAGTCAGTGGCGAATACGCCATGATTAAAGCCGCTGCGCAAAACGGGTGGCTCGATGAAAAAGCGATTGTGCTGGAGTCACTGCTCGGCTTTAAGCGTGCGGGTAGCGATGGCATCCTAACGTATTTTGCCAAGGACGCCTGTCGCTATCTCTTAGAATCTAACCAATAGGATAGCTTTTGAGCGTCATTTTAAACGCCATCATCCCAGTCGCTCTTGTCGTGCTGATTGGGGTGGTGTTGATTAAATGGCGTTTGGTGCGTACCGAGTTTTTTGAAGACTTATCCAAGGTCGTCTTCAAAGCATTCGTCCCGGTCTTTTTATTCGTTAATGTTTATGAGACGGGTTTAGAAGACATTGGCACTACCCTCTTTGCGTACTTTACCCCAGTCTTAATAATCTTTGTAATCTTAGCGCTGACCATGAGTCATCGCATCGCTCTAACCTCCACCTTTTCGAATAATGTCTTGGTCGGTATCCCCGTCATTTTATCCGTGACTGGGCAGAAAGGCTTGGTCATTAGTTTGGCGGTGATTTCAGGTCACAGCTTGATCTTGTTCAGTACCTTTTTCTTGTTTTCGACACGGGTTAATGTCACGCCATCTAAATTTAAGGCTGCGCTGGGAATCTTTAGTAACCCAGTAATACTCGGTGTGGTACTAGGCTTACTGTTCAATTTGTTTGAAATCCCTATTCCACAACAACTTTTTACTCCGCTTGAGATGGTGTCGGATGCCGCCCTTCCCTTGGCTTTGATTATTCTGGGTAGCTCTTTAGCCAGCCTGGGGACCTTAAGCCGGTCAGTGATCACCAAAACGGCATGGGTAACAGCAATCAAACTCTTGTTGCTTCCTGTAGCTGTTTTCAGCTTTGGTTACTGGGTGATGGAACTGAGTGAAACACATTTATTGTCGCTAACGATTCTCGCCGCCTGCCCGACTGGTATTAGCGTTATGCCGTTTGTCGATGCAGTTGAGACTGATCGTAAAATTGCGCATAACACCATAGCGTTAAGTACTTTGTTGTCGGTAGTGACAATTCCGACTACGATATGGTTAGTACAAACCCTACACTAGCCCGATCGGGTGATATGTTCATGACCCAGTTCGGGGTATCCTAAAGTCGATATATAGAGGTATATCATGAAGTTATTCAAAGTAGCTATTGCAGCAGCCGTTGCGCTATTAATGGCAACAAGCTGTAAGACCACCGATCTCAACCGTGTATTAGAAGGTATTGGAGGCAACCAGCAATTATCAGAACAAACGGTGATTGCAGGGTTAAAGCAAGCCTTAGAAGTTGGTACTAAGAACAGTGTTTCGAGTACTAACCGACCGGGAGGATTCAGTAATAATTCACTGATTAAGATTGTGGTGCCTGAGCAACTGGATAGCGCCGCCAGCACACTGCGCAAGGTTGGCCTGGGCAGCTACGTGAATAACTTCGAAAAGCAGATGAATCGGGCAGCTGAGAAAGCATCGGGACAGGCTAAAGATGTTTTTATTGGCGCTATTAGTTCAATGTCGATTGCAGACGCTTGGGGAATATTGCGAGGCGGTGATAATGCTGCGACGGATTATTTCCGAGCTAGAACACAAACGAATTTAGAACGACGATTTCAGCCTATTATTACCAGCAGTATGCAAAAAGTAGGCTTTTATAACGATTATAAGCAATTACTTGGGGCTTATGAAAAACTACCGTTTTCAGACAAGCCAAACATGAACATAGAAGATTATGTCATGCAGGAAACCTTGGATGGTTTATTTACTTTGGTAGCGCAAGAAGAAAAGAAAATTCGTGACAATCCTGTGGCAAGAACGACAGAATTGTTGCAAAAAGTCTTTTCACAACAATAAGTTAGACTTTACTGGTACGAGTTGTTGGTAACGTTACGATAGTACTTGCTAAGTGATACAGTTCACAGTATTTTAGATTAAACTAGAATTTATTTTAGCTACGCCGCGGAAAGCAAGGGATCCAAAAGGTATTTAAGCAAGCTATTAAAGGAAGGGATAAGAGGATGTACAATCTAAAAATTACCAACAACTATTTTCATTCCCTGAAAGTAGATTACCCAGACACCAACAAAGTCTCCAATATGGTTGGTAAGGGCGAAACCCGCACTTTCGAAGGTTGGGGCAACCATATCATCTACGTTGAAGGTATGGGCGAAATTAACTGCATCGACCTTGGCGAAGAAAAACTCAAACAATACACCTCCTCCGAGCTCCCTTGGACAGAACAAACCTGGGGCGGCTTGATCCGTTATCGTGGGCTAGACGCCTACTTCCGCTATGAAGGTGGCACTACGGTTGTCGCCGTGGTCGATCATCATGGTTGCCTAGATCTGAAATTCGAAAAAGGTGGCATGATTGTTCACCTTCCTGACGTAACGGTCAGCGAGTAAAAAAGGCCAGTGCATACTGGTCTTTTTATCTTGTACTAACGTTTAGATTTGCACTAATGACATCTTGTCGTGAACCATAAAAATGCTACATGGACTATCACATGCTGAAAAATAGATTACCAAAAACTCGAATTGCTGTACTTGTCGCACTATCAACCATGGCATTGACCAGCATGGCTGCTTCGCCTGACGTAAAAGTCGAAGTGGATGATCAGCTGACCACGGACGCCGATGGCGATGGCAATGTTGACCGCGGTGATACCGTCACGTATCAAGGTGAAGTTGATAATAGCGCAGGCACGGATGAAGCGCAGAATGTGGTTTATGAAGCAACCTTGGACGCAAACACAACGTTAGTAGCTGGCTCTGTCAAAGTAACGCCAGTGGCCGTTGATGATGAATACGATACCTTGGGTAATGTGACTTTTTCTGCAAATGTGGCGGATGGCTTGCTTAACAACGATTTCGACCCGAAGGACGCTAACGCGCCAACAAACGCGGGCATGACCGTTACTGCTGAAACCGTGACCACGACGCAAGGTGGGACAGCGACCATTAATGCCGATGGTAGTTTTAGTTATAACCCAGTTTTAAACTTTACTGGAACCGACACCTTTAGTTATACCGCGGTTGATGATGATGCCATGACGGGTACCGGTACGGTAACCGTGAATGTCACCGGTAAAGTGTTCTTTGTAGACGACAGTGCAGCGGCTGGTGGCGATGGTTCACAAGCGATGCCGTTTAATGACTTTTCTGCGATTAATGGTGCTGGTGGTGTTGGTGACGTCGATGAAGCGAATGATGTGATTTACCTGTTTGAAGGGACGTATGCCGATACGCTTGAGCTGGAGAATAATCAAAAAGTTGTCGGCGCGGGTTCCGAATTAAGTGCGGGTAGCGCGACTATTATTCCGGCGGGAACGGCGCCAAGTTATAGCGGTAGCTTTACTCTGGCATCTAACAACACAATCGAAGGTTTCGATTTTTCACCAACTACAGGCTATTCGATTAGCGGCTCTGGCGCGTCAGGCGGTATCATTCAAAATTCCAGCCTAACCCTTTCGGGGACAGGCGGCGCATTCAATTTAGATAACCATAGCGGTAACTTTGTCTACACTGGCAATATCACTGGCTCAACAAGCGTCAATGCTGTGGCGGTTGATGGCGGTACGCCAAGCATCACGCTGGACGGTGATGTCACGGTTAGCGGCGGACGTAATATTGATTTTCGGAATATCACAGGCGGTGGTTTAAGCGTTACGGGCACATTATCTAATAATGGTGGATCGGCCATAAACTTATTTAACAACTCCGGCTCACCTAGTTTCGAATTCGGTGATGTCGTTGTGACTTCTGGCGTTGGTACGGCAGTGAACTTGGAAGACGGTCTTACAGCGACATACAGCTTTAATGGCGATTTGGATATCACCACGACCAATGGCGATGGGTTAATCGTTAATAATGGACTATTAAACTTAAGCGATGCCAATACGTACAACAACACGATTAATGCGACCAATGGTTACGCGGCCTATCTTGGAAGTTTTGCAGATGTGCTAAACGTCGGCACGTTAACGTTTGATAGCTTAACTTCAAATAACGCTAATGATGACGCTGGGGTCTACTTTCGAAACCTAGCTGGCTCAATCGAAATTATTAGCGATATTGTGGTTAATAACACGAGCAAAAGAGGTGTTTATATTAGAGGCGGCACTGTAGATGTTACCGTACTCGGCGATATTATGGTCGATGGTTATGGTTCGTCGTCTAGTAGCACGGCTGTGAAAATTGAGGGTGGTGACACCATAGGAAATGTGGTGCTTGGGAATGTCACGACTAGAAATGCACTGATGTCGAGCCCCAATACGGGCATTGAGATTGCAGGTGTTATTAATCCAGTAACCGTCGGTGCGGTTGATATTGGCTCCAGTGGGGAGGACGGCATAAGAGTCGTCAGTAATGATGGTAACGTGAGTTTTACCAGCATTGATATCGGCACTGTGGGAGCGGTGAATGGTAAAGGTGTCGGTGTCAGCGGTAACGGCGTGGGAAATATCAACTTTGGTACGGGCACGATTAGTAACGCTGAGCAATCTTCATTTGAGGTGTCAAGCGGAAGCGGTGTTACTGAGTTTGCAGGCGATATAAATCATACGAAAAATAGTAACGCCATTTACTTTAGTAGTCCGTTGGGTACGGTCAACCTGAGCGGTGATATTAACGTCACTTCGGGTAATATTCCGATTGCGGTCCAATCCGCTGGTGGAACCTACAATATTACGGGAACTGTGACCATTAATGGGACTAACCGTGTCGTTAATATCGACAATTCTAGTGCCACTTTGACCGTTGCGGATGTAACCGCAACCAATATTGCCCAGCAGGCGTTTAGAGTGATAAACGGTAGCGCGACGCTCAATATACAGGCGGGTTCGATTCAACAAAGTGGCGCTTTCCCAGGGGTAGTAATCACCGATAATACAGGCGGTACTATTACTATCGCTAGTTCGCTAGATATCAACTCTTTTACCGCTGATGCCATCAACTTTAGTAATAACCCTGGTGTGACAGTTGATATGAGTGGTCAGTTAGATGTCGATTCTGCCAGTGGTAAGGGCCTAACCGCGACTGGCGGCGGTACCCTGTCTTTATCGGGGGCGTCGAATTTAGTCGATACCGCGACGGGCGCATTGGTTGAACTGAACGGCATAACGATTGGCGCTGGCGGTATCAATTTTAGTAGCGCAGCGGCTAGCGGAACGCCCGCTTCAGACGTGGTGAACTTGACCAACGTTGGTGGCGGTACTTTTGCGCTGGATAATCTAACCGTTGCAGGAACGACGAGCGGCGATGCGCTTGAGGTTAACGCTTCTTCAGCTACCATCAACCTTGGTAATATCGTGGCTGATAACATTAACAACGCGGGCATATTCTTAACGGGCGCTAACGGTAACGTCACTATTGGCTCGGTCGACCTCGACGCTATTGCTGGCGCTGGAATCTTGATTGCTAATAACACCAATCCTGTTGCGATAAATGGCGGCTCTATTGGCGCAACGGCGACCACGATCGGTAATGCATTTGATATTAGTGGTGGCTCGGGCGACGTTACCATGGCTGCGGCAATCACTAACTCACAGAACCGCGCGATAGATATTACGGGCAGAACTGGTGGATCGGTAAACGTTAGTAGCACGATTAACGAAACAGGCACGGGCCTTAATATAGACGGCAATAGCGGTGGCACGATTAATCTTAGTGGCAATTCACAGGCTATCAACACGGCTGCCAATACAGCGTTAAAAATTACCAATAACTCAGGCGCTATCGTTAATGTAACTAACGGCGGCTTGGATATTGATGCTTCTACAGCGCTTGCGGTCAATATCAGTGGTGGCGGTACGGTCAGTGTGACAGGCGCTGGTAATACGATTAATGCGGGTATGGGCGGTGCGCTTAATGTAGCGAGCACGACTATCGGCGCAGGCGACCTTAATTTCCAAAGCATTTCACAAAGCGGTGGTTCAAATGCTATCGCGCTTGATGACACGGGTGCGGCAGGCAGCTTAGTTGTGACAGGTGTTTCAACGACCGTTGGTTCCGGTGGTACTTTGACTAATATTACTACCGAAGCTATTCGCTTAACCGATACCAAAGATCCATCATTTAACGGATTACAAATCAGCAACATTACTCGCGAAGCAGTAAAGGGCTTACGCGTGAATGGCATTACCGTAACCAATAGCACGGTCGACAATGCCGGCACCACCGAGCCTGCGGCAGATGATGATACGTTCGGCTTTGTTGGTGAAACCTTAGGACAAAACGGTTTATTTGGTACGGCACGATTTGAAAATGTCACTATCACCAACACCCACGAACGTGCGATTGATATTGTGAATGAAGGTGGTGGTTCGCTCGACTTGGATATTATTAACGTCAGCGTGGATGACAACGATGATACGCAGGGTGAAGATGCTATCCGCGTACAAAGCGAAGGCTCGATTAACACCGATGTGTTGCTGTCGGGCGGTACCTATAACGATGTTGAATCCGACGTGATAGCGTATTTTGCACAGGGCACGGGAAGCAACAACCTTACCGTAACTAACGTGACGTCGACCAATGGCGGCGGCCCAGACAACTTCCCGAATGGTGGTGGTATCGCCATTATCGGCTCTGCGGGATCGAGCACGACGTTTAATGTGAACAACAACAACCTGACAGGAATACAAGGCGAAGGTGTTCAGGTTGTCGGTTTAGCTGGCGCTAACGCAACCCTGACCATGAGTGGTTCGATTACAGGGAACACGTTCTCATCTGATAATGCTGACGGCTTAGATCTCGATTTTGATGGCGATACGTCTGGCACTAGCACCATGAACATTACCGTTGATGTGAATAACAACAACATAAGTTTTGATGATGATGGTATCGGCATCGATTATCGGGATGCTGCTGGTACGGGTAATTTCACGATTCGTAATAATACCTTGACCGTGATTAATGGTGACGATGGAGTGAACACGGATAGTGATGACGGTATTTTCATCTTTAAGGACGATGATGTTGGAAGCGGCGCATCGAACTTAAATGTAGCGGCGTCAAACAATACTTTCTCGGGCATTCAAGCCGGAAACAACACTATCGAAGTTGTGGATATTCGTGATGCAGGAAGAAGTGCTTGCTTTAATTTAAGTGGCAACTCAGTTGGCAATATAGAGTTAGACTTCGATGCAACTGGAGCGGGCGGTTCGGTGACACAAGCATCGGTAGCGGCGATTGCATCGGATAATAACGGCTCGACGGTGACTGTGGTTAGTGAGGCACCAACCTTTAACTCTGCGACTTGTGCAAGCGTTCCATTACCATAATTATAAAGCGACTATATAGAAAGGAGACTTAGATGTCAGAACCATTTTTAGCTGAAGTGCGAATGGTTGGTTTTAACTTCGCGCCACGGGGGTGGGCGTTGTGTGATGGACAAATCATGCCGATCAATCAGAACCAATCACTCTATAGCTTATTAGGCACCACTTATGGTGGCGACGGTAGAACCAGTTTTGCCTTGCCCGACATGCGCGGTAGAACACCGCTGCATGTTGGTAATGGGCATGCTGAAGGAAGTAAAGGTGGTGAAGAAACACACACCTTATCAGTTAACGAAATGCCTCAGCATAAACACACGGTAAACGCATCGCATGATAATGCGACTGCGACGTCTCCGAGTGGAAAAAGTTTAGCTGGAGCAAGAGAAAACACCTATTCAACCTACGATAGTGCGACTAAAGTTGCCATGGCGAATGACTTCTTAACTCACGTCGGTGGCGGTCAAGCTCATGAAAATATGCAACCTTATACAACGCTAAACTTTTGTATTGCGATACAAGGGTTGTTCCCGTCACGGAATTAAGGAGGATTTATGTCAGAACCTTTTGTTGGTGAAATACGAATGTTCGCGGGCAACTTTGCACCTCGTGGTTGGGCTTTTTGTGACGGACAGTTATTAGCAGTATCTCAAAACGATGCACTTTTTTCTTTGTTTGGGACTATTTATGGTGGTGACGGAAGGACAACATTTGGTCTTCCTGATATGCGTGGCCGTTTACCCATTCATGCGGGATCAGGACCTGGACTATCGCCAAGGCGATTAGGCTCGAAAGGCGGTGCGGAAGAAGTCACTTTAACAGCAAATCAACTACCCTCTCACGGCCACACGGTCAATGCGGTTAGTACACCTGCAAGTGAAACTGGACCAGGGTTAAATGAAACCTTGGCGCAGTCGGTTGGGTATGATGCCTATGTACCATCAGGAAGTCCTGAGACGATGGCGTCACAGAATGTATCAAGCGTTGGTGGCTCAAGGTCACACACTAATGAAATGCCTTATCTATGTGTGCATTTTATTGTTGCCTTGTTTGGAATTTACCCATCGCGTCATTAAGGAATCGTTATGTCAGAACCATTTATTGCTGAAATTAGAATATTCGCTGGAAACTTCGCTCCCCGCGGCTGGGCTTTTTGTAACGGACAGCTACTACCGGTGGCACAAAACACTGCTTTGTTCTCGTTGATAGGAACAACTTATGGCGGTGATGGTAGAACGACTACAGCGCTACCAAATTTAGAAGGTCGGGCGCCAATGCACCCTGGACGTGGCCCAGGCTTAACCGCAAAGCGACTTGGTCAGAGAGGTGGCGTTGAAACTGTTACCTTATCGGAAGCGCAAATTCCTAATCATTCGCACTCGCAGTTAGGATCAGCGGATGAAACTGAATTTGATGGAACGAATAATCCAGAAAATGCTATTCCCGGAACGCTAGAGGGTGGTAAAGAGTTATATGGCAATCCATCAAACTTACAGCCACTTGCTGAGGCTGCTGTTGAAACTGCTGGTGGCAGTCAGGCGCACAATAACATGCAACCGTACTTAACCATGAATTTTATTATTGCGCTTCAGGGACTCTATCCTAGCAGGGGTTAATCAGTGTCTATCAATATTACATTTAGGAAGGTTGTCGAAGAGGATAAAGATTTCTTAAAAGAAGTTTATGCCAGTACTCGTTATGAAGAATTAGGTCAAACGAATTGGTCGCAACAACAAATAAACGACTTTTTAGGGATGCAATTTGAAGCTCAGCACCAGTTTTATCAGGAGCAATTTTCGACTGATAAGTTTGAAGTGATTCAGTGTGATGAGGTTGATGCTGGTCGTCTTTATCTTGAGCATCGCCCTGATGAAATTCGTATTGTCGATATAACGTTATTACCTGAATTTAGAAGCAAAGGTTTAGGAACGAAGATATTAATAAATGTGATTAACGAGGCGCAGGAAAAAAGTATTGCTGTGCGAATTCATGTTGAAAAGAATAACCCAGCGCTGACTTTATATCAGCGCCTGGGCTTTAGACAGATTGGTGATCGAGGCGTGTATTGGTTGATGGAAAAAGCAAACGATAAGCAAGCAGCTTAACTCTTATCGAGTTACTTTTGTCGATTTATGACGGCCTCGTATTGTACGACTTCATCGTCGCCATGAACGGGGACGAGAAAGAGATCATTAACACCTAGATCTGCGTGATGAAGCGAATAAGTGGACTGTAAGAGTAATGGGTCACTTGATTCAAAGAGTAATGAAAAGCGTTCGAAGTCAGGAACATCCTTGGATGTGTGATCGCTACACTCGATGAGCTGTAAATTAAAATGTTGGTCGTTGAGTTCGACAGTAAAGTTAGTTTGTACGGCTTTACGAAAGTCTTCCTGGCTAATTTGAGACATGTTAATTCCTTCTTATGGATTATTTTCATGTCATGTTAACAAAGAATATATTTATTGCATCAAAAAATTAAGCGCTAGCTTAAGAATGAGGAAAGTATCATGAGCCGTAGAAATATTGGCCTTGGATTGTTGAGTTTCATGACGATGTTTGCGATGACAGCAAAGGCTGCACCACAAATTAATTTAGGAAACTTGCCTGCAGGGAAGAAAGTCTCAATCAGTTATGATGTGACGATCAATACAAATGCGACAGGTAATCAAGTTAGCTCCCAAGCGCTAGTAACGGGTGCAAACTTTGCTGATGTTTCGAGTGATGATCCTGATACTGCCACGTTGAATGATGCAACGATATCGACAGTGGACGAAGCAGACACAACGCTACAACTAACAGCCAGTGACGCTACCCCCACGACGAGCGAAAATGTGACTTTCACTGCAACAGTAGACACGACCGACGGTACGTTACCAACGCCAACAGGCAACGTCGAGTTTAGAGTTGATGGCGGTAGTGCCACTGTCGTTGCTTTGAATGCTAGCGGTGTTGCGACTTATGATGCAGTCTTTGGTGCAGGAAACTACACAGTTACAGCTGACTATATCGGCGGCACAGACAATAAAAGTTCAAGCAATAACATAGGTATTTCAGTAAGCCGAGCAAATACAACCACTGATATTACCGCAGTAAGCCCAGCAAGCATTTATCCAGGCGATACTGTAACAGTGAGTTATAGCGTATCTGTAGAGCCAGTAGCTGGTGGTATTCCTGTTTCGGGAACAGTAGAAGTTACTGACGGGGTGGACAGTTGTACCGCGAGTGCGTCAGCAGGGAGCTGTATGTTGCAGTTTACTACGCCTGGGAATAAAGACTTGATAGCAACATTTACCAGCGGATCGACCGAGCTTAATAACAGTGCTTCCGCGGTATACACTGTCACGGCCATTAATAATGCACCGGTACTATCAGCCATTGGCAACCAAACGATTGAAGCAACAAATGCTTTAATGTTTACTGCTAACGCTACTGATGTCGATCCAGCCGCCACTATCACTTATAGCTTAGGTGCTGGAGCGCCAGTTGGAGCTGCAATAAGTCCGATGACTGGAGATTTTTCTTGGACCCCATCAGAGGCGCAAGGAGGAGCGGTTTACACAGTCACTATTATTGCGGCAGATCAATATAATAGTACCGACTCAGAAACAATCAGCATTGATGTTACAGAACTGGATAACCCTCCTGTCTTAAGTAATGACGTTGTGTCAACGGATGAAGATACTCCAGTAACCTTTAACCCATTCGATAATGATACGGAGGACAATAGTTTTGACTTCAGTACCATAAATATTGTCAGCCAGCCGTCTTCGGGAACATTGAATTTCAGCACAGCGAATGGCGAAATGACATACACGCCTAACGCTAACTTTAATGGTGCAGATCAAGCACAGTACCAGGTGAAAGATGATGCGGGAGCAGATTCGAATATTGCGACCATTAACTTCACTATAAACTCGGTGAATGATTTGCCAGTGTTTGATTCGACGCCAATTACCAGTGTTATTGAAGGCGAACAATATAACTACCAGGTTGTAACTAGTGATGTGGAAGGTGACCCATTAACACTTACAGCGGTGTCATTACCTTCTTGGTTACAGCTTGTAGGAAACCAGTTAATAGGAACTCCTGTAACAGAAGATAGAGGTAACCATGCTGTTATCATAAGTCTTACGGATGGACAGGACACTGTTGAGCAGTCTTTTGAAGTATCGGTTGTTTCTGTACATAGCAATGACTTGTCTATTGAAAAATCACTTGATACTGAGAGCCCTCTATTAGGTGAAGAATTTACGTTGACTTATCGAATAACGAATAGCGGTCCTGACCTGGCTTCTGGTGTTGTATTAGATGCTGAGATAACAGGTGATGCCGTTGTTACCTCCGGGGACAGCCGTTGCCAAATTAATTTTCCTGCGCTTAGCTGTAATATTGGTCCTGTTTCAGTTGATGAGGCGCAAGAGGTTAGCGTGACCATGACGAGTCAGGCGTTAGGTGATGTTTATTATTATGCAAAGATATCATCAAATGACGACTTTGATGCGTCTAATAATGAGCTAGGATTTGGCTTGTCGGTAACCAATGGTTTGATGACTGACAAAGCGACTACTGTTGGTGAGGCGAAAGCTCAATTAGCTGTGACAGGAGATGTTGATAACGATGGTGATGATGACATCGTGCTCTTACGTGGCGCTAACGCTTTAGCCTCGGTCTTTATTAATCAAAACTCGAACAGTTTTGAAAAAGCGTCTGACGTAGTTGGTATTGAGTCTCCTGTTGCTGCGCAGCTTGAGTATATTAATGACGATAATTATATCGATTTAGTCGTGGCCACTAGCCAAAATAATCAAACATTAGTCTTTGCTGGCGACGGGTTGGGCGGTTTCATTTTAGAGCAGTCTCTTGGTTTATCAGATAATACCAGTGTGGATATAGCAGATTTAAATAATGATGGCTGGATGGACATAGTTTTCATTAATGATGGTGCGGCTGATGAAGTATATTTAAACCAAGGTGGATCATTACAGTTTAGTCATCTGCTAGGTGATGTGAGTACAAGTCTTGCTATAGCGTTAGCAGATGTTGATGGCAATGGTATGATTGATGCGATAATTAGTAAAGCAGATGGTACCAGCCACTACTTTAGTAATGCCCAGCTTTTGGATACTTCGGGAATAAGTAGCTATTCGTCAATTGATACGGGGTTAATTAGTGATATTACAACCATGGATTTGGATAATGACGGCATGGAGGAGTTTGTTTTAGGAGGCTCAATTGATAAGGATAACTATGAGAAAGTTCCAAGCAATAAAGTTTACGGTTGGAATGGTACTCTTGTAGAGAGGCTAAATTTTGGTGGTGTCGACACTAATCAAGTCATTATATCTGACATTGATGGTGATGGTGATGAAGATCTCTTTGTTGCGAATGACTCAGGCTACCATCAAGTTTACCAGAATGATTCTGGTAATTTTACAGTAGCGAGTAAACTGTTATTCAACAAGGACTACACAAGCGCAGCTTGGGTGCTTGGCGACCATGGGGTAGATAATTTATTACTAGCCGAATCAATAGCTGAAGGAAGTGCTTTATATTATAATCAAGGCGGCGGAAACTTTGGTCAAGCTTTCACGGATCTAGCGTTAACCTATACCGCGAGTGTGTCGACAGTCACTATCGATGGTGTTATTGAAGCGCAATTGATGGCAACGAATAATGGACCAAGTTCAGCACAAGAAGTTAGCTTAACAGCCTCAATTAACTCGCAGGTCAATGTCATCCGCTTTGGTTCGGGTGGCGAGGATTGTACGGTGACTGACTCAGCGCTTAGTTGTGAAGTTGGTACTTTGATGCCAGGTGAGAGTGTCATGATCCCGCTGAGACTTCTGGCAATGAATACTGGCGAAGCCGTAATTAGGGCTGAAGTGTCGTCACCCATTGATGGCTTAAACCCGAGTAATGATACACAAGAAGTTCGTATTAATGTCATAGAGAAGAAAGACTCAGGTGGTGGTCAAGTTGGCTTGGTTCTTCTACTGTTATTAATGCTGGCCGGGGTTCGTCGCAGAAAATATTGTAAATAGCTAGAGGCCAGAGGTCTGGCCTTTTGTGCTTAAATAAGGTATCTATAGGGTTTTGCCAAGTTATATAGGTACCTTGTTTGGGTTTTGTCACAAAAGAAATTAGTTTTATAGCTGAGGATGGCTTTAAGCTCAATGGCGCTGTATTTTCAGCGATAGGAAGTTCTGACAACTCCAATCGCGTCTTAATCATCGGATCTGCATTCGGTGTCCCCTATCAATACTATAAACATATTGCTGGTTTTTTAGCCGAGCAAGGCATGGCGGTATTGGTTTTTGACTACCGTGGAATAAGTCATTCGAAACACGGCAATATGGCGACTAATCGGATCTTAATGCAACATTGGGGGCAACTGGATTTAGAGGCCGCTATTCAATTTGTACAGTCAGAATATCAACCCAAAAACATATCTTACTTAGGGCATAGCGCTGGCGGGCAAATTATTGGATTAGCGCCCTCTAGCCATGCCTTTGATAAAATTATTATCGCCGCCAGTGGTGTCGGAGCTTGGCGTTTATGGCCAGGCGTACAGAAATACGCATTGGCAGCAATCTGGTATTTGGTCTTCCCTGTAGTTATGGCATTTCAATTTGGAGACTTCTTCAAATCACGTTTTTTGGGCCCTATTCCAGTCCCTAAAACAGCCGTAAAACAGTGGCTTACTTGGGCGCGGTCCAGAGAATACCTGTTTTCACCTGAGCACGGTCTTGAGCTCTCTGGCTATAAGCGTATCGATGCAGACATCTTAGGAATAACGATCAGTGACGATTGGTATGCACCAAAAGAGGCACGTGATGGCTTATTAAAACACTATCCTAATGCCAACAAAGAAGTTTTGAATATTTCACCAAAATCGTTAGAACGAAAGAGTATAGGACACTTCGGTTTGTTCAAGAAAAAACAGGAAATAAAAGACGGAATATGGCAACCTATAGTTAATTTTTTGGATGATTAGGAAGAGTTAAATGTCAGAACGCGAACAGAGAACGTCTGAAGCCATAGAAACGTGGAACTTCGTTTTCCCAAACCAAAGTAATCCCTACGGTAATATGTTCGGTGGTGAATTGCTAGCGATCATGGACTCAACGGCAGCCTTAGCAGCGATTCGTTACTCAGGAAAAACGGTATCAACAGCCTCGGTTGAGCGAGTGATTTTCAAGCGTCCAATATTTGTTGGTGATCGTATTAAAACCGTGGCGAAAGTCGTTTTGGTTGGTAGTTCATCAATGATGGTGCGCACTGACGTTTTTGTGGATAAAGGTGGTGATGAGGGTGATGTCTTAAGTACTACGGCTCATTTTACTTTAGTTGCTTTTGATGAAGATCGTAACCCTGTGACAGTTCCAGATCTGATTATTGAAACCGATAAAGAGCGCAAACACTTTGAATTAGCTGAACAAATTAAATCACATGTTGGACGTCGTGAGGGTCGAATCAAGCATGTGGTAGAGAAGTGGAAGTAATCAGGTTTGGTTTATAAGTGATTGGGCATAGTTGAAGTTGCTAGCCAAAAAAAAGCTAGCAACTTGGTGTTTTTTTATCGTGTTTCAGGGGCTGACATGCTACTACCTTGTAACCTTTGAACTTCTTCTTTATCGCGTTGTTGCTTGGTAGCGTACTCTTCTTTAGTCCAGCACTGTAGTTTTTTGAAGTTAGAACCCACTTGGTGAGTCTTTTGGCAAATATATTTTGATTTGCCGTCTTCATCTTTTGCAACTTTTTTTGATTCTTCTGAAGTGTTAGCCGCAGTTTGGGAGCTGGTTGAAGCACAGCCAATAAATGCGAAAGCAAGCCCTATAATTATCAATGGTTTAAACATACTTAAGTCCTTTCTTATATAAATGAGCATCGAACGTAGCAAAAAACATGAGTAAAAATAAAGTCTAACTATGTAACAAAATATATCAATTGCCAGATTATTTGAATAAATGAGAATTGTGTCACAAAATATATCTGAGGTTATACGCCGCTGTACAAAGTACAAACAGTTATAAACAACAGAGCAGGAGCCTAGGGCGATGGCTTGTGGTGGAGCTCACTTAAAAAAGGCCAGCTAACCAGCTGGATGAAAGAGAACATTTTTTGGCAGTAAGCTTAGTGATTGGAAAAACTTTAATGAAGGCTGCCTGAAGCAGCCTTTGCGTTATAACCAACTAGCCTTTCGATTGGCGTCGCTGTGTTGGGTGACGACGCTTTTGCTTTAGCGGGATTGATGGTTTGAGATCTGCTAAATACTCAGGCTTGATTTCAAGCTTTGGCAACTCATGCCCCACATATTCTTCAATAGCGGTAAGGTTCATGGCGAAGTCTTCGCCTGCAAAGCTAACAGCATCGCCTTCCGCTCCGGCGCGAGCCGTACGACCGATACGATGAACATAATCTTCAGCATCATCCGGCAAGTGGTAATTGAAAACGTGGGTCACATCATCAATATGCAATCCGCGAGCGGCTACGTCAGTACAAACCAGCACATTAACCGCATTATTCTTAAGGTCGTCTAACAGCTTTAAGCGCTTCTTTTGGTGAACATCACCTGTAAGCAACCCAGCTTCAATATCGTTTCCGCGTAAACAAGCCCAGACGTGCTCTGCCGCACGCTTAGTGTTGGTGAATACGATGCTGCGAGGTGGCGTTAAACGCTGCATTAAACCGACCAATAGCGGCAGGGCTTCATCACGACTCGGATAAAACAAAGCTTCCCGGATTTTCTTAGCCGTAATTTGCTCTGCGGCAACCTGAACATGCTCAGGATTGTGCATATGCTCATACGCTAATTCTTGAACACGGTGCGATAAGGTAGCTGAGAACAACATGTTCATTCGGTCATTCGCCGGAGGCATGCGGCGGAATAAATAGCGGATGTCTTTAATAAAGCCGAGATCGAACATACGATCCGCTTCATCTAAAACCACGCTATCAATGGCTTCTAGACCATAAGCACCTTGCTTCAAATAGTCGATTAAGCGACCCGTAGTACCAATAAGGATGTCGACGCCCTTTTCCAATTGAAGGCGTTGTTTTTCATGATCCTCGCCCCCATATACCACTCGAATCTTAAATTTTGAATGCTTAGCAAGCTTTAAGGCGTCTTTAGCGATTTGAACCGCTAACTCACGAGTTGGCGCCATGATGATAGAGCGAGGTTCGTTAGCGCGGCGACCATCAATTTCAGGCAGGGTTAACATATCATTCATGACCCCAAGCAGAAATGCGATGGTTTTTCCAGTACCTGTTTGTGCTTGGCCAGCAACATTTTGTCCTTTCAGTAATAAAGGTAATGTTTTAGCCTGAATAGGCGTACAGTATTGGAAACCCAGGTCATTGATTGCCGAAAGTAACTTCGGATGCAGACCTAAATCGCTAAAGCGAGTGTCGGATAAATGTGATTTGTCCATCTATTATAACTTTTTACCATTGGATGCTTGCAAAATTGCAAGTCATTGTATCAAATAGAGCCATTGTGCGTCTGATAGCTACCAAGCGCAAGTGAATTAGTAGGAGAAAACTGAATGAGCGACAAAATTGTATACGTAAGCGATGCTACTTTTGAAGAAGAAGTATTGAATTCTGACAGCCCAGTATTAGTCGACTATTGGGCGGAATGGTGTGGACCTTGTAAAATGATTGCACCGATTCTAGATGAAATTGCTGAGTCGTATGAAGGCAAAGTAAAAGTTGCTAAATTAAACATTGATGAGAATAACGAAACGCCACCTAAGTATGGTATTCGTGGTATTCCAACATTAATGCTATTTAAAGGCGGCAACGTCGAAGCGACTAAAGTCGGCGCTGTCTCAAAATCACAATTGATGGCTTTCATCGACAGCAATATCTAAGCTGATCAAAAGCCGTAGATTAAGAAAGAGGCTTCGGCCTCTTTTTTGTTTCTTCTATTGTGTTAATAACGTCAATAATTGTAGTTGGTTGGCTATTTGTTGAGCTAAAAAGCTAGACACCTCTAAAATCTAGTGCTACATTTAACCTTGCTGAACACAGCGTCCAAACAAAAGCCTTCGGGCAAACTCCGTTTCTATTCCAAAACACTAATTTCACGGGAACACTAAGCATTGTCTATCAATGCGTCAAAAGACAATCATTCAACATTATGAATCTTACAGAATTAAAGCAGAAATCCGCTCAAGAACTGTCTGAGATGGCTAAAGCTGTCGGTCTCGAGCACATGGCGCGTATGCGCAAACAGGACATCATCTTTGGACTACTTAAGAATCACGCCAAAAGCGGCGAAGATATCTTTGGTGGTGGAGTTTTAGAAATCTTGCCGGATGGTTTCGGTTTTTTACGCTCAGCAGAAGGCTCTTATTTAGCAGGTCCGGACGATATTTACGTCTCGCCAAGCCAAATCCGACGCTTTAACCTACGAACGGGTGATACCATTTTCGGCAAAATACGCCCACCTAAAGATCAGGAACGCTATTTTGCCCTATTAAAAGTCGCAGAAATTAACTACGACAGCCCAGAAAACTCCCGCCGCAAACTCTTATTCGAAAACTTAACACCGCTACACCCTGACGATCGTATGCGCATGGAGCGTGGTAACGGTTCGACGGAAGATATTACTGCGCGTGTTATCGATTTAGCAGCGCCAATTGGTAAAGGTCAACGGGCATTAATTGTTTCGCCGCCAAAAGCCGGTAAAACCATGATGTTGCAGAATATCGCCCAGTCGATTACGTACAATCACCCTGAGTGTATGCTAATTGTACTTCTGATTGACGAACGTCCGGAAGAAGTAACTGAAATGCAACGCTCGGTAAAAGGTGAGGTAGTTGCTTCAACTTTCGATGAGCCTGCCGCGCGTCACGTACAAGTCGCCGAAATGGTTATCGAAAAAGCAAAACGGTTGGTTGAGCACAAAAAAGACGTCATTATTCTGCTCGACTCGATTACACGTTTAGCTCGTGCCTACAACACCGTTGTACCATCATCAGGTAAAGTACTAACCGGTGGTGTCGACGCCAACGCCCTACAACGTCCAAAACGTTTCTTCGGTGCAGCGCGTAATATTGAAGAAGGCGGCAGTTTAACGATTATCGCTACAGCGCTTGTTGATACTGGTTCGAAGATGGACGAAGTCATCTACGAAGAGTTCAAAGGTACCGGTAACATGGAATTGCACCTGTCTCGTAAAATCTCAGAAAAACGTGTATTCCCAGCGATTGACTTCAACCGCTCAGGCTCACGTAAAGAAGATTTACTAACGTCTCAAGAAGAACTTCAGAAAATGTGGATTTTACGCAAAATCCTACACCCAATGGACGAGTTAGACGCGATTGAATTTTTGATCGATAAGATGGCGATGACGAAGACTAACGACGAGTTCTTCACCTCGATGAAAAAGTAAAAATAATCTTTTTCTTCCTATGCATTGTTGTAGCAAGGTTTTTAATTTCCTCATTTACTTATTGTAAACTCGTTATTAAAAACCTTTCTACGCCTCGCCTAGAAAGAAAAATCTATATTTTTCGCCATATGTAGCTGCGTTAAAAGTGCCCTCGCAAGATTTCTAAAAAATCATTTTCTAGGAATATTTTTAGCTTAGATCTTGAAATAAGCTTTTAAAATTAGGGCCCTAGGCTCAATCTTCATGAAGGATTAATATAGGTGTTCTATAGTGTCAAAATTTGATAAATGGATTTTATTTTCAATAGCTATCCCAGTAGGGCTACTTTTCTGTTACTCGCTTTCTCATGACTTTGTGCCATCTCAATGGTGGGCAAAGCTGTCTTTTTGTCTGTCCATCATACTAGGGGCGCTCCTAACAATTACGGTTTATCGTTATCAATACCGTGTTTGGATACCTAAAAACAAAATAAAAAAGTACTCATTTAAGTGGATTTTAAATATATTTCTAGTCTATTTTGGAGCTCCGCTAATGGGAACTCTTGCCAGTTTCTGTGCGCTATCAGTGGGGGTTGGTAAGGTTGAGAACCAATTATTTTCTGAAGCGGAGACTGCTTCAATCTATCAATCAACAATTTATAAAAGTACTAATAGCCGTTCATGGTGTAATCAATATTTAGAACCAAAAGCATATAGTTCTCGAATGATGAATTATAAGTTTTGTATAGAAAACGTTAAAATCTCGCCAATAGTAAAATCCGTAAATATTAGAGTTTCAGAAAGTGTTTCGAATTTAGGCAGAAGGGCTGAATCTTGGGAGCTAGTTGATGTTGAGTGGAAAGCTGAAGAATAGTTAATCACACCGTAAAAGTTAGCTGAGTGATTCAAAATTATAGGGTAAATTGGGAGCGTGACCAAAGGAAATCCCTTTAGGGAGATAGCCCAATTTAGCAAAGACGAAACAGGAGGTTTCGTGGTGACTGAAAGGAATGCCCGTGGCGCGGCGATTAATAATTTTGAATCATGAAGGTAGTTCGAAGAACCTAACTTTTGGGGCGAGTTTTTTGGTTCGTTTTTTGCTCGTCAAAAAATGAACATTAGAAATACTATCGTTATAATAGAGTAACCAAGAAAGTCCTACATTCGATATAGAAATCTAAACCAATCTGCTAAAATACCCTCAATACCAAACAACTCCCAATCCCATGCAATACAAAGATCTGCGTGATTTTATCGAAAAACTAGAATCAATGGGCGAGCTTAAACGTGTCTCGATGGAGGTCGATCCGAATCTTGAGATGACGGAGATTTGCGATCGGACTTTACGTGCTGGCGGGCCGGCGATTCTTTTTGAAAATGTTAAAGGCCATTCAGTGCCTGTGCTGGGTAATTTGTTTGGAACGACTCGTCGTGTAGCTTTGGCGATGGGTAAAGAGGATTTACAGGAGTTGCGTGAATTGGGTGAGTTGTTGGCGTTTTTAAAAGAGCCGACGCCGCCTTCGGGCTTTAAAGATGCTTGGCAACAGTTGCCAGTATTTAAAAAAGTCATGAATATGTCGCCTAAACAGGTGAAAAAAGCGCCTTGTCAGGAAATAGTGATTGAGGGTAATGCGGTCGATTTAACCAGCATCCCTGTGCAAACCTGCTGGCCAGGTGATGCGGCGCCACTGATGACTTGGGGCCTAACAGTCACTAAAGGTCCGAATAAGAAGCGTCAAAATTTAGGCATTTACCGTCAGCAGGTGATTGGTAAGAATAAGCTCATCATGCGTTGGTTAGCGCATCGCGGTGGAGCTCTGGACTTTAAAGATTGGTGCGAGAAACATCCCGGTGAACGCTTCCCTGTGTCAGTGGCGTTTGGTGCTGATCCGGCAACGATTTTGGGTGCGGTTACGCCAGTACCAGATACATTGAGTGAATATGCCTTTGCAGGTTTATTGCGTGGGCAAAAGACCGAAGTAGTGAAATCTATCGGCAATGATTTACAGGTGCCCTCTTCGGCTGAGTTTGTGTTAGAAGGTTATATTGAGCCAGGCGAGATGGCGGATGAGGGGCCTTATGGCGATCACACGGGCTACTACAACGAAGTTGATAGTTTCCCTGTGTTTACCGTCGAGCGCATGACTCAACGTGCTAATCCAATCTATCATTCTACTTATACAGGCCGCCCGCCGGACGAGCCTGCTATCTTGGGTGAGGCTTTAAATGAAGTCTTCGTACCGATCTTGCAAAAGCAATTCCCTGAAATTACCGACTTTTACTTACCGCCTGAAGGCTGTTCGTACCGTTTGGCCGTTGTTTCGATGAAGAAGCAATATCCAGGTCATGCTAAGCGGGTGATGATGGGGGTATGGTCATTCTTGCGCCAGTTTATGTACACCAAGTTTGTGATTGTGGTCGATGATGATATCAATACCCGTGACTGGAAAGATGTGATCTGGGCGATGACGACTCGAGTGGATCCGACGCGTGACTGTACAATGGTGGACAATACACCGATTGATTACTTAGATTTTGCGTCACCCGTGTCTGGGCTTGGGTCAAAGCTGGGCATTGATGCGACTAATAAGTGGCCGGGCGAGACTGATCGTGAGTGGGGCGAGCCTATTGTCATGGACCAGGCAGTAAAAGATAAAGTCGATACGATGTGGGACGAGCTAGGACTCGAACCAACAGATAACGAAGAATAATTGAGGTTGTATGACCGAACAGACTGAAGTGCAATTCGTAGAGTGCCAAGTTTCATTAGTGCGTCGTATGGGACGCGATGTGTATTGGGTAGAGCTGGAGCCGACTGAGGGAAAGCTGCCGCCTTATCAAGCGGGACAGTACTTGATGCTGGAGTTGGAAGATGGCTCTTTGCGCCCTTTTTCAATTGCTAGCTCACCATTACAAGATGTATTGGAATTGCATATCCGTCGTTTACCAGGTCACGACGAAGCGGACAAAATTGTTAGCCAGCTAAAGCATCGCAATAAAGTTCGGGTTCAAATGCCTCAGGGCGAATGCTTATTAACTGAGAGCCAGCGCCCTGCTGTGTTTATCGCTGGTGGCACTGGATTTGCGCCCTTTCACTCGATCATCAAGACAGCCTTACGAGAAGATAACCCTCGCGAGCTAATTTTATACTGGGGGGCGCAAACCTCGCCGGATTTATACTTGCATCGAGAGCCACAGGAGTGGGCTGAGAAGTTTAAGAATTTCACTTATCAGCCAGTACTGTCAGGACTGGATGAAGAGTGGCAAGGTCGTAAAGGTTTTGTGCATCACGCTTTCATGCTTGATTACGACGATATCACGAACATGGATATTTATGTCGGTGGTTCAGAGCCTATGGTAATGTCGGTCTATCAAGACTTGCTCGATCGTGGCGTATCGAAAGAATCCATTCATTCGGATATTCTGGATATTAAACG
>CATNCP010000003.1 GCA_950096615.1 uncultured Kangiella sp.
GGTGCCAACCGCGCCATTTGGTTTGATTCTAACCCAGCGTTTGATGATGAAATTCGCCAGAGATTTGGAGAGGCTAACCAACAAGCGGCTTCTGGTCAGCTGGACTCTATGATGCAAGACCAACGCGGATCATTGGCGTTAATTATTTTACTGGATCAGTTTTCTCGTAATATTTATCGCGGGAAAGCGGAAGCTTTTTCAAGTGATGCAAAAGCGAGACTTGTTGCCGAAAATGCACTAAACAATAACTTTGATAAGGAACTGTTAACGGTGCAACGTAAGTTTATGTACTTACCCTTTGAGCACGCTGAAGACCTTGCGTTACAAGATCGAAGCGTTGAATTGTTCGTAAAGCTCGGTGATAGCAACTCAACCAGTCACGCCCTGTGTCATCGTGATCAAATTATTCGCTTTGGTCGTTTCCCCGACCGCAATAAAGCCTTAGGAAGGAAAAGTACTTTGGCAGAACAGAGGTTTTTGGAAAAGCCCTTTTGCTAATGAGGCTTGAATGATTTTAAACCTTGAGCATTAACGTCTACTCTTAATACTTCAAGATGAGGCCTATGCTTTCGCCATTCCCATGTGCCGTCTATAAGATGAATATTAGTAAGGCCAAACTTCTTCATGTCACCTATAGAGTAGTCATAACCTAAAGTTTCGTTAAAATAATGATACAGGAAATTCCAAAATGTCACTTTCAACTCTTTATGACCGTACTCACCTAGCATAGGGTGTACATTTATCTTTTGATAAAACCTGCTTTCTGCTGTTCTAAAAAGAACGGCGAACTCTTCTTTGGCTTCGACTAATTCATTCATGTCTTCTTGGTATGAATTACCATGCCAGATTAAAGCTGAATCTTTTCGTAAATACTTTTCTTTCCCAGCTGGGAAGACATAGTTAGCACATGAAGAAGCACAACCTTTACCAACTATAACGTCTAGTTGGTTATTGAAAACCCAGTTTCCTAATCTGATGCCTTCCATGACATCTCCACCGTTACTTGTGATTTCAAGTGTTGCTGGCTTATTTGGAAGTGATTTATATAGCCCAAAAATACGTTTGTTGGCGTCTTGATTGATCCCACCATCATAATGAAGGACATTGTTGTCCCCTAAAAAGACTTTTGTTTCAGTTTTAGTCGCTTCAGTATTACTAAGCGTCGAGCAACTCGATAAAAAAAGAGCCGTAGCGATGATTAATATTCTATTCAACATTTGATACATCCTTGTAGTGAGATTAGGCGGTAAAGTAGTGCTCCGCTACAGAGTCACCGTCAATAGTCAGATAATGTCCTTGTTCGCCCCAGTCGCTGAGGACAATGCGCTGGCAGTGCTTGCCATCCACTTCAATATCGTGGAAGTCTGGACGGTGGGTGTGTCCATGGATTAATACTTGCGCGTTATTCTTTTGTAATACTTCTTCAACCGCTTGCGGGTGTACGTCAGTAATAGCGCTGGCTTTGTTTTCTTGAGCTTGACGGCTTTTAGCACGTAAATCAGCAGCAATCCCGCGGCGTACTTCTAATGGTTGGGATAGAAGTTGTTGCTGCCACTGTTCTGAGCGCACCATTTCACGAAACTGCATATACTCTTTGTCATCCCAACACAGGCTATCGCCATGCATCATGATGGCTTGTTTGTCACCAAGTTGGATAGGGTGTACCTCAGGTAACAGCTCGCCACCTGTTTTCTCAGCGAATGTATCGCCTAACAAGAAGTCACGATTGCCGTGTTGAAAATACAGCTTTTTGCCGCTATCAGCGTAGGCCTTAAAGAGTGCCACCGTTGACTCAACAAATGCAGAGTCATCATCGTCGCCAATCCAGCTTTCGTACAAATCACCGAGTACGTAAAGCTGATCCGATTGCGGGGCGATTTCCTGCATGAAATGCTCAAAGAGCGCCGTTAAATCTGGGCGCTCTTCGCAAAGGTGTAGGTCTGAAATTACTAACGTCATAATTAGCCGTTAATCTCAGCTTTCTCGATGAGTACAGTTTCAGTTGGCACGTCTTGGTGCATGCTGTAGCTACCTGTTGGTACTGCTTTTATCGTATCCACCACATCCATACCTTCAGTGACTTTACCAAAAACGCAGTATCCCCAACCATTCATTGACTCGTTTTTAAAGTTCAAGAAATCATTGTCATTGATGTTGATAAAGAACTGGCAAGAAGCTGAATGCGGCTCCATGGTACGTGCCATAGCGACAGTGCCCACTTCATTAGCTAAACCATTATTCGCTTCGTTAGCAATTGGCTCTTTAGTCTCTTTCTGCTCCATATCCGCAGTAAAGCCACCACCTTGAATCATGAAGTTAGGAATCACGCGGTGAAAAATCGTACCGTCATAATGGCCTTCTTCAACATAACTCAAGAAATTCTTAACTGTCTCAGGAGCTTTGTCTTGATATAGCTCAAGAGTGATGTCGCCGTGGTTGGTGGTGAACGTGACTGTAGGATTGCTCATGGGGATTTCCTCAAAATTAGTGATTTAGCCTTGTTTAAGCTAGCCTGTACGTAACTTGAACGCTACAATGCTAGGCTGTTTGGCGCATATGATACTTATTTTAGTATTAAATTGCGATTTTAGCGAAAAATAGTCGACATTTTTAAGTCAAAAGAGAAGTGAGCATGTTACAGATTTTCAATAACTTAACCCGTCAAAAAGAACCTTTTAAGCCATTAGAAGAAGGCAAGGTATCCATGTATGTGTGTGGTGTGACGGTTTATGATCTGTGTCATATTGGGCATGCGCGCACGTACGCAGCTTTTGACGTGATTAATCGCTATCTAAAGTTTAAAGGTTATGACGTCAACTATGTCCGCAACATTACGGATATTGATGACAAGATCATTAATCGTGCTAATGAAACTGGCCAAGCGTTTGAGGATGTGACGGAAAAGTTCATTGGCGAAATGTATCAAGACTTTGATGCGATTGGCTTGCAACGACCAGACGTTGAGCCTCGTGCTACCGCCACCATGGCTGAAATTATCGAGATGAACCAAACGCTAATTGGAAAAGGCGCGGCTTATGCCACTGAAGATGGTGATGTCTATTTTCATGTTCCTGCTTACGATGATTATGGCAAATTAAGTCGCCAAGACTTAACCCAGCTCAATGCGGGTGAGCGAATCGACGTTCGCGATTCGAAAAAAGATCCGATGGACTTTGCACTGTGGAAGTCGGCAAAACCGGGCGAGCCATCGTGGGACTCGCCGTGGGGTAAAGGTCGTCCTGGCTGGCATATCGAATGTTCAGCCATGAGCAAAAAGTCCTTAGGCGAAACTTTTGATATTCATGGTGGTGGTTCGGATTTACAGTTCCCGCACCATGAAAATGAAATCGCGCAGTCAGAATGCGCCAATGGTTGCACCTTTGCCAATACTTGGATTCACACTGGCATGGTGCAGGTCGATAAAGAGAAAATGTCTAAATCATTGGGCAACTTTTTCACCATTCGCGATGTACTAAAACAGTACCGTGCGGAATCAGTGCGCTATTTCTTAATGAGCGGGCATTACCGTAGCCAACTAAGTTATACGCAGGCTAATCTTGAGTCGGCTGATGCTAGTTTGGAGCGTCTATATACCGCATTGCGTGGTGTGGACCTGTCTGCTGCAACTGACACGTCTTATGACATCATGGAAAAGGCGCAAGAGAACTTCATGAAAGCAATGGATGATGACTTTAATGTGCCAGAAGCCATGCCGGTATTATTCGATTTAGCCAAAGAAGTGAATCGTTTGAAAGCTGATGACATGGTTAAAGCTGCTACTATCGCGGTAAAGCTTAAAGAGTTAGCTGGCGTGCTGAGCTTGTTACAGCAGGAATCAGAAGAATTCTTAAAATCGGGTGCTGGGGAAAGCGACGTGTCTGACGAAGATATTGATGCTTTGATTCAGGAGCGTTTACAAGCCCGTGCAGATAAAAACTGGGCGCTTGCCGATAAAATTCGCGACCAGCTTTCAGCCTTGAGTATTGAGCTTGAAGATGGTGCGGGTGGCACTAGCTGGCGTCGGAAGTAGTCGTGACTAACTTATTGTCATTCCGTACCACGATACGGAATCTAGGTTTTAATTTCTGGATACCGCGGTTAAACCGCGGTATGACAAAATGGTGAAGAAATCACCGCCTCAAATCATTAAACACCGATAACTCCCAATTTCTTAAACCAACCACTAGACTGGTGCCTTTTTTATTCGCCAAGTTAATACTTTTGTCTGTTCGAAGCTGTTGGCGATAAGCTGTGCCGAGTTCTTCGATCAGTGTTTGGATCTTTTTGTTGGAGTCATCGCTGAGCATGCCAGAAATGAAGAGGATTTTTTCCGTAGGCTGATCAAAGCGTGAGTTAAAAAACTCACTCTGGATATGTTCGGCGAAGAACTGACGTACTGGCCCGTCGCTTTGCCATTTAAAATGTGGGCTGACGCGTTTTCGTATCCGGTTGTTGGGTAACAGCTCTATAAAGTGAATCCGATCGAGTCGTGCAAGGTATTGAACGAGCTGATGTTCCGTCAGGTCATACTTCGATAGCATTTCTTCAAAGGTCCAGTCAGATAAGCATAGCTGAGCAACCAGCAGTAACTTGTAATCTGTGATGAGTTCCTTTTCTTGAGCTAGAGTAAGTTCTGAAATTTTATGCTGCTGATTCTGTGCGCTTTGGGCAAGGTGCAAAATATCCATGTGAAGTAGGTTGCAGATTGCTTCTAAACGTTCCAACGATAGTTTGTTTTGTGAAAACATGCGTTTAACGTTAGCTTCGCTCATGGATAAGTGTTTGGCTAAATCCTTATAAGTGATGTTTTGACTGCGGAGGAGTTGTTTCAGTGTTTCAATTAGTTGTGTTGTTTGCTGGCTCATGGTTTGAACTCATTAAAAGTATAGTAATACGATACCTTTGGCGTATCCTTTGGAGACTATAGCACAAAAGGTGGCCTTTTTATCGTCTTTATGGGAATTTAGCACTATCGAAGCTTAACAAGATGTTTAAAACAAGCTCAAGCAAGAGCTCATAGGATTCAACATGATTTCAGTCTACCAACTCAAGCCTAAATTCCAGCAGCTTTTACGTCCGCTAACTAATAGTTTAGCGAAAGCTGGTATCACCGCGAATCAAGTCACGGTGTTTGCGATGTTACTAAGTATCGCCACCGGTGGTGTGATTTTATGGCAGCAATCACTTCCGTGGTTTTATCTGCTCTCTGTAGTTTTATTCTTACGCATGGCGTTGAATGCTATTGATGGCATGTTAGCGCGTGAGCACAACCAAAAGTCTAAGCTCGGCGCTTATCTTAATGAGTTAGGCGACGTAGTGTCAGATGTGGCGCTATTGTTACCGCTGTTTATATTGCCAAGCGTTTCACCATGGTTAATAGGGGCATTTATCTTCATGGCGATGTTGGTCGAGTTTGTTGGTGTTGTCGCGCCAATGGTCGGTAAAGAACGTCAGTATCAAGGGCCAATGGGGAAAAGCGATCGAGCGTTAGTATTGGGGCTATTAGGGATTATCTTGCCTTTATGGCCAATAGTTGTTGAGTATTTGGATTATGGATTGGTTGTTTTAGTGGCTTTGTCAGTGTTCACAATGGTGAACCGAATCAAAGCAGCACTTTAATAACGACAAGAATATTAAGGAGAAAACCATGTTTTTTGATTTTGAAAGTATGCGAACCGTGACTCAAGTCTTTATGTTTTTACTGGCGGGGCTATCGATCGCGTCTATTATTGGCTGGGGACTATCGGTCACAAATAAAGAAAAAGATTACACCGAACTGAAGCAACGCATTAACTCATGGTGGATCATGATTGGTATTTTCGGCCTAGCGTTGGTCATGGGTCCATTAGTTACCGTGTTACTGTTTGCGATGCTCAGTTTTATTGCACTAAAAGAATACTTCTCGATGACGCCGACGCGTTTAGTCGATAGAAAAGTATTGTTCTGGGCCTACCTAACGATTCCAATTCAGTATTACTGGATTGCGACGGGCTGGTACGGCATGTTTATTATCTTTATTCCTGTTTATGCCTTTCTGTTCATTCCTTTTCGAATGGTACTGGCAGGGGAAACGAAAAACTATTTACGCGCAGTAGGTAATATTCACTGGGGCTTAATGCTGACGGTATTTACGCTTAGTCACTTGGCTTATTTAGTGATGCTTCCGAGCGAAGGCGAATATCAGTCTTTGACTATGTCAGGTGACGGCGCAGCGTTATTGCTTTACTTGGTAATGCTGACTCAGCTTAACGATGTGGCGCAATATGTGTGGGGCAAGATCTTAGGCACAACGCCAATTGCACCAACTATTAGCCCTAACAAAACTCGCGAAGGTTTAATCGGTGGCGTCATTACCACTGGTGTTTTAGCCATGATTTTAGCGGGCTTATTAACGCCAATGATTTGGTGGCAGGGATTGTTAGTGGGTCTAGGGATTGGTATCGCAGGCTTTATTGGCGACGTTTCATTGTCAGCGATTAAGCGTGATATTGGTATTAAAGATTCAGGTCAGTTAATTCCAGGTCATGGTGGTATCTTAGACCGTTTGGATAGCCTGACGTTTACCGCGCCGTTGTTTTTCCACGTAATGCGTTATTTCTACTTCTAAGAAGGGAGCTAATATGAAGTATATTAATTTAGCACTACGTTGGTTGTTCTTCGCCTTAATTATTAAGCCAATTGTTAAAATTGTCATTGGACTGCGCTATCAAAACACGCCCATTCTGCCGAAGGATGGGCCAGCACTTTTGATTGCCAATCATAATAGCCATTTAGACACTATGGTTTTGATCTCGCTACTTCCGCTGAAGATACTACATAAAGTACAGCCAGTGGCGGCGGCAGACTACTTCTTGAAGAATAAATTTCTGGGTTGGTTTGCACTAAATATTATCGGCATCTTACCCATCGAGCGTCAGGGTAAAGATAAAACCGCTAACCCAATTGAGCAGTGCGCAAAAGCATTGGATAACGGCAAGATCTTGATTTTCTTCCCAGAAGGATCGCGTGGTGAGCCTGAGAAAATGACCGACTTGAAATATGGGGTGGTCAAACTGGCTGAGCGTTGCCCAAAAGTGCCACTTTATCCAATTTATATGCACGGCTTAGGCAAGACTTTGCCCAAAGGTGATGCCTTGTTTGTGCCTTTTTTCTGTGATGTCGTGTTTTCAGAGCCGATGACCTATGACGTCAGTGGCGAGAATTTTTACGATAACGTGAAGGAACGATTTGGGGAGCTGCAAGATTCGATCAAGCTACCTAAGTGGGATTAGCCATGAAATGCCGCACTAGGAAGTTCCTGTCCAGCGGGTGGGGGTTCGCAGAGGCAACGCTATTCTTCATCTTGCCGGATTTGTTACTCAGTTATTTTGCGCTTGATAAAAAGGTGAAGCTGTTACCGCTGATACTGTGGGCACTGCTTGGTGCTGTCGCTGGTGGTGTTGTGATGTATTACTGGGGATTCATGTCTCCTATGATTGCTTGGAGTTGGGTCGAATCTGTACCGGCGATTGATATTGAACTTATGAATAGAGTAGAAGAGCAACTTAAACAACTCGGTGTGGTTTCAGTGATTTTAGGTCCGTTCCAAGGATTACCCTACAAGACATACGCGGTACAAGCATCAAGTGCGGATATTGGTATTCTTGTTTTCGTTATAACCTCTTGTGTGGCGAGACTGTTTAGGTTTTTATTGATTGCTTACATAGCAAGAGGGATCAGCCTGCTGTTAATGGCTTATTTTAAAATAACAAGAAGGGGGACTGTGTTGGTATGGGCTACTGTGTGGTCAGCGGTGTACACACTTTATTTTTTACACTTTCCATCTTAAGGGGCGAGAGAAGGGAAATCCAAGGTGCATCTTTTCAGACACACCTAGATGGAATCTTTACTTGATGGATCCCTTAAAGAATTAAAGCTAACAAGGCACAAATCGCTAATGCCAACCCCAGAGGTATCTGGATAGAAGTCAGTTTTTTCGCGGCTTGAGCGCCTTTTTCTTGAGCGGCTTCATTTTTGGATAATAGTTTTTCTGAGAGCAGTCCGTAAGAAAGAATAAAGCCCACCAAAATCATCAGAATTTGCATGATTAGACTAAATAATCCAGCCGAATATTTCATCATTGCACCAAGGTGCGCCAAGCTATGGAATAGGAAGTAATAGAGCCCTAAAACCAACAGGATAACACCAATGATGCCCTGATAAGGCGCTAGCTTCTTTAAAGCTTGTCCTGCATCTTGAGATTTTCGTGCGATAAGACTGGAAGCAGCCAGTAAGCCACCAATAATTGCTAAGATTGGAATAATAATATCCATATTTGAGTCCTTTATTTGAATAAGTGGTTTAAGACTATCTCAAGTCATTGAACTCAAATAGGTTTTTGGTGATAAAGAGTGATGTGGTTCACGTAAATTGGAGAGGGAAGGGTGGGTTAGCTGCACAGTCTAACCCACGGCAAAGAAAGTCGAAGTGAATAAATTAGTCGTGCAAGTGCTCACAGGCAAATAAGGTATTGCTCATGAGCATAGCGACCGTCATCGGGCCAACGCCGCCTGGAACTGGCGTAATCCATGAGGCACGTTCTTTGGCTACGTCGAATTCAACGTCTCCAGCCAACTTGCCGTTATCGAGACGATTAATTCCTACATCAATGACGATAGCGCCTGGTTTGATCCAGTCGCCTTTAACCATATTCGGGATGCCGACGCCAACCACCACGATATCTGCTTCGGAGACTTTTTTCGCTAAGTCTTTGGTTTTACTATGGGTAAAGGTTACAGTGCAGCGTTCCATTAACAACTCTAACCCCATTGGGCGGCCCACAATATTGGATACACCAACTACTACAGCGTCTTTGCCGATAAGGTCGATGCCGGTTTCTTTTAGCATGACCATGACGCCGTAAGGCGTACAAGGACGCATGGTGGGCATTTTTTGCGCTAAACGACCCATATTGTAGGGATGGAAGCCATCAACATCTTTATCTGCTTTGATTCGCTCAAGAATTACGTTTGAATCCAAATGATCCGGTAACGGTAATTGAACCAAAATACCATCAATCGTAGGGTCTTCATTAAGCTGATCAATTTGCTCTAAAAGAGCTTCTTGGATGGTGTCATCTTCCATCACAATTTTGCGAGAAATGAAGCCAACCTTTTCACATGCTTCGACCTTTTTGTTAACATAGATTTGTGACGCGGGATCCACTCCAACAAGGATCACCGCCAAACCCGGCGCACGGAGGCCTTTATCTAGGCGAGCCCTTACTTTTAGGGCTAATTCGTCTTTAACTTTGGCTGAGATGGCTTTGCCATCAAGGATTTGAGCAGTCATGCAGATTAAATTCAAATGATTGTTTGAAAGGCGCTATTGTCGCAATATTGAGCAACATACTCAATGCTTTTATAAGCAACGAAGAAAATAGAAAAAAAGCGACGAAAAGTGTTGACGGGTATGGGGGAAATCAGTAATATGCGCGTCTCTCAGGGGCAAGCTCCTTGAGACAAAAATCGGAGATTAGCGCAGTCTGGTAGCGCGCCTGCTTTGGGTGCAGGATGTCGGGGGTTCAAATCCCTCATCTCCGACCAATTATTTCTCGCCTCGACGTCAGGATAAACATGCGTCCGTAGCTCAGTCGGATAGAGCAACGGCCTTCTAAGCCGTGGGTCGCAGGTTCGAATCCTGCCGGACGCGCCATTGCTTTGAGCATAAATGCTTAATAGCTGTAGGGCGGCCGAGTCGGGGAGAGTAGAGGTTGATGGTGGGCGTAGCTCAGTTGGTAGAGCCCCGGATTGTGATTCCGGTTGTCGTGGGTTCAAATCCCATCGTCCACCCCAGATTCTTGTAAGGCCAGCATTAACGCTGAGCAGGAATTACAATATGGTTCGATGAGGGCTCAGGGCCCGCAGTCAAAACGCGAAAGTGGTGGAATTGGTAGACACGCTGGATTTAGGTTCCAGTGCCGCGAGGCGTGAGAGTTCGAGTCTCTCCTTTCGCACCATCTTTATCTCAGCTTATAAAGGTTGGTAAAGATGGCTCCTCCCTAACAGTCTTCATCTGAAAACCTGGTCATATATATTAATAGCTATGTATATAGCGAATCGGAGATCAGCGAATGCAAGTTTCAGTTGAAGCCAGTAACGGTTTAGAAAGAAAATTAGTTATCGATGTGCCTGCCGAAAATATCGACGGCGCAGTCCAAAAACGCCTTCAAGAAATGACACGTACCGTTAAAATGAACGGTTTCCGTCCAGGCAAAGTCCCTTTTAAAGTAGTTAAAAAGCGTTACGGTGATGCCGTTCGTCAAGAAATTCTTGGTGAAGTTATGCAGCGCAACTACTTTGAAGCGGTTCAAAAAGAAGAGTTAACGCCAGCCGGTTATCCTCAGCTTGAGCTAATCGACAATAAAGATGGCGAAAACTTAAAGTTCTCAGCGACTTTCGAAGTGTATCCAGAAGTTGAAGTTGCAGACCTTTCTGACTTAGAAATTGAAAAGCCAGCGTCTGATGTTAGCGATGATGATTTATCTAAAATGATGGATACTCTTCGTGAACAACGTGGTTCTTGGGTTGAAGTTAAGCGTAAAGCTAAAGAAGGTGATCAAGTGGTCATCGACTTTAAAGGCTTTATCGATGGTGAAGCATTCCAAGGTGGCGAAGCTACTCAGTTCCCACTAGAAATTGGTGCAGGCAACATGATTCCTGGTTTTGAAGACCAATTAGTTGGCGCTTCAGCTGATAGCGACGTAGAAGTAAAAGTAACTTTCCCTGACGACTACCATGTAGAAGATTTGAAGGGTAAGGAAGCAACTTTCGAGACTCACGTTCACGTGGTCAATAAGAAAGAGCTGCCGACAGTAACTGAGCTTGCTGAGCAGTTAGGTGCTGATGATTTAGCGGCATTAAAAGATGACGTTAAGAAAAACATGGAGCGTGAACTGCGTAACGCTATCAAATCACGCGTTAAAGGCGCTGTGATGGATAAGCTTATTGAGAAGCATGAATTCGATATGCCTAAAGCGATGGTTGATCAAGAAATCGACCGTATGCGTCAAGAAATGGCACAGCGTATGAACGCACCTCAAGACCAAACACCGGATCTTCCTGCTGACTTATTTGAAGAGCAAGCGACTCGTCGCGTAAAACTCGGTTTAGTGGTTGCGGAAATCATTAAGTCTGAAGAGCTTAAAGCTGATGAAGCTAAAGTGCGTGCACAAGTTGAAGACTTAGCGTCAGTTTACGAAGAGCCACAAGAAGTTATTGATTGGTACTATGGCGACCCTCAGCGTTTACGTGAAGTAGAGTCGTTAGTATTAGAAGACTCTGTGGTTGACTTGGTGCTAGAAAAAGCTAAAGTAACCGAGAAAGCCGTTAAATTTGACGAGTTGCTAAATACGAATCAACAGTAAGTTTAGCGACCAGTCACACAGTTCATTAGAAGCGGATTTATTCCGCTTCTTTTGTCTTTAGATTAAGGAATACTTCTAAAATGAGCAAAATTGATCAACCCATCAGCAATGCTTTGATTCCAATGGTTGTCGAGCAAACCTCACGCGGTGAGCGTTCTTACGACATCTATTCACGCCTGTTAAAAGAGCGAGTTATTTTTTGCGTTGGCCCTGTTGAAGATAATATGGCTAATTCCATCGTGGCTCAGATGTTATTTCTTGAGTCAGATAATCCTGACAAAGATATTTATTTATACATTAACTCACCGGGCGGTGTGGTGACTGCGGGTATGGGTATCTATGACACCATGCAGTTTATTCGTCCTGACGTGTCGACGGTTTGTGTCGGCCAGGCAGCCAGCATGGGCGCTTTATTATTAGCTGGTGGCGCTGCCGGTAAACGTCATTGCTTACCGAACTCTCGCATGATGATTCATCAGCCTTTAGGCGGCTTCCAAGGTCAGGCATCTGATATCGCGATTCATGCTCAAGAAATCTATGAGATGAAGAAGCGTCTGAATGGAATATTAGCCCACCACTGCGATAAGCCGATCGAAGAAGTGGAAAAAGATACTGATCGCGATAACTTCTTATCAGCTGATGAAGCTGTTGAGTATGGTTTGGTTGATTCCATTATCAATTCTAGAAAGTAATATCATTTAAACGCACCATTGAAAATTGCTGTAAAAAGCCCGCTACGGCGGGCTTTTTGCTTTTGTTGCTGGGATTTATTTGGTACTGTTAACCTATGACGATGAGGAATTTAGGGCATTGGAGCCAGATTCAGTACCTCAGACGTACTTGAAAAATCCAGATTCAGCCTTATTTCTTCTGTGTGGAAGAGCCTGCTTTGATAGAGCCTGTTTTAGTAGAGATAGGTTATAAGCACTAAATAAAGCCCCGCTATACATTTAGCGCATGCTTGAGGTAGAAAATGAGTAACGAAAACTCCGACGATAAAACACTCTATTGTTCATTTTGTGGAAAGAGTCAGCATGAAGTTAAAAAGCTGATCGCAGGACCACGCGTATTTATTTGTAACGAATGCGTGGATTTATGTAATGACATCATCATTGAAGAAATCCAAGAAATTGCCTCGAAAGAAGCAAAAGATAAATTACCTAAGCCAAAAGAAATTGCTGAATTTTTAGAGCAATACGTTATTGGCCAGGAAGACGCGAAGAAAGTATTATCAGTAGCGGTATATAACCACTATAAACGTCTAGAACATGAGCCACATTCAAGCGAACATCAAGATGTAGAGCTTGGTAAAAGTAATATCTTATTAATAGGTCCAACCGGTAGTGGTAAAACCTTATTAGCTGAAACGCTTGCTCGGATGTTGGACGTTCCATTCACCATGGCTGATGCAACGACATTAACCGAAGCTGGCTATGTTGGTGAAGATGTTGAAAACATCATCCAGAAACTGCTTCAAAAATGTGACTACGACGTTGAAAAAGCCGAGCGTGGAATCGTTTACATTGATGAAATCGATAAGATCTCACGTAAGTCTGATAACCCTTCGATTACTCGTGACGTATCGGGAGAGGGTGTTCAACAGGCGCTATTGAAACTTATCGAAGGCACGGTAGCATCGGTTCCGCCACAAGGCGGTCGTAAGCATCCGCAACAAGAATTCTTGCAAGTTAACACTGGCAGCATTCTATTTGTCTGCGGTGGTGCTTTCGCTGGACTGGAAAAAGTGATTCAAGAACGGACAGAGAAGGGCGGCATAGGCTTTGGAGCTGATGTTAAAGAAGTTAATGACAGCGCTAAAGTTGGTGAAATGTTGGCAAAAGTCGAGCCAGATGACTTAGTCAAGTTTGGCTTAATCCCTGAGTTTATTGGGCGTTTACCAATTTTAACCACTCTAAAAGAGCTGGATGAGAACGCCTTGGTCCGTATTTTGACTGAGCCTAAAAATGCGCTTACTAAGCAATACAGTAAGCTATTCTCGCTTGAAAATGTAGAGCTTGAGTTCCGCAAAGACGCACTAACTGCTATTGCACATAAAGCGATGGCGCGTCGTACCGGAGCCCGTGGTCTGCGTTCCATACTTGAAGAAATATTATTAGACACCATGTATGACTTACCTTCCTTAGAAGGTGTAAGCAAAGTATGTATAGATGGTGCAGTAGTGAAGGGCGAAGCTGAGCCCTTATTGATTTACGACAATCAATCTAAAGCTGCATCAGAGTAATATACGATCGGCTACGCTATAAGTGGCGTAGCCGTGTCCCACTGATTGAAAAATCCCAGGAAAAGTGAATTCATGCCATTAGAAACGAAACAACTTCCATTGTTACCGCTGCGTGATGTGGTGGTATTCCCTCACATGGTTATTCCATTGTTTGTAGGTCGTGATAAGTCTATCCAAGCTTTGGAAGAAGCAACCAATGGCGATAAACAAGTCATGTTAGTGGCGCAAAAAGAAGCCACCGAGGACATGCCTGACACGGATCAAGTCTATGACTATGGTTGTGTTGCAACGATTTTGCAAATGCTGAAATTGCCAGACGGAAATGTAAAAGTTTTGGTTGAAGGTGTTCAGCGTGCGAAGGTTGTCAATTACGTTCAAACCGACCCGATGTTCATTTCAGAGGTAAGTTTTGTTGACAACCAGTCTGGTCAAGAAGACCAAGAAGATGCCTTGTCTCGTGCTGCACTGAACAGTTTTGATAAGTACGTCAAATTAAACAAGAAGATTCCGAGTGAGATCCTAACGACTCTATCCGGGATTGAGAATCCAAGTCGATTAGCGGATAGCATCGCTGCTCATATGTCATTGAACATAGAGGACAAGCAAGAAATCCTGCAAATGGAGTCAGTGGTTGAGCGTCTTGAGCACTTGATGAGCAAGATGGAAAGCGAAATGGACTTGTTGGAAGTCGAAAAGCGCATCCGTGGTCGCGTTAAGAATCAAATGGAAAAGAACCAGCGTGAGTACTATCTGAATGAGCAAATTAAGGCGATTCAGAAAGAGCTGGGTGATGGAGAAGAAACTGCTTCAGAGCACGAAGAGCTTGCCAAAAAGATTGAAGAAGCAGGAATGAGCAAAGAGGCTAAGGAAAAAGCCGAAGCTGAGCTTAAGAAATTAAAAATGATGTCTCCGATGTCAGCCGAAGCAACGGTTGTTCGAGGCTATATTGACTGGTTATTGGGCGTGCCTTGGAAAAAGCGCAGCCGTGTGAAGCATGATTTGGTGAAAGCTGAGGAAGTGCTGGATGAAGATCATTACGGTCTCGAAAAAATCAAAGACCGTATTCTTGAATACTTGGCGGTTCAGCAGCGGGTGAAGAAGCTCAAAGGCCCAGTGCTGTGTTTAGTAGGGCCTCCGGGTGTTGGTAAAACCTCGCTAGGTCAGTCTATCGCTCGCGCTACCGGCCGCAAATATACACGTATGGCTTTAGGTGGTGTGCGAGATGAAGCTGAAATTCGTGGTCATCGCCGTACTTATATTGGCGCTATGCCTGGTAAGCTGATGCAGCGCATGAGCAAAGTGGGCGTGAAAAACCCTCTATTCTTGTTGGATGAAATCGACAAGATGGCTATGGATATGCGTGGCGATCCTTCTTCTGCTTTGCTGGAAGTCTTAGACCCTGAGCAAAACCATACTTTTAGCGACCATTATCTCGAAGTGGATTATGACTTATCTGAGGTTATGTTTATCGCAACCTCGAACTCGATGAATATTCCTGCACCTCTATTAGACCGTATGGAGGTGATTCGAATTCCTGGTTATACCGAGGATGAAAAAGTCGAAATTGCTAAGCGCTACTTGCTTCCAAAGCAAATTAAAAATGCTGGATTGAAGAAAGATGAGCTTGATTTAACTGAGAGTGCTATTCGTAGCATGATCCGTTATTACACAAGAGAATCTGGTGTCCGTAACCTTGAGCGTGAAATCTCAAAAGTATGCCGTAAGACTGTAAAAGAGCAGTTATTAGCAAAGAAAGCTAAGAAAACGGTTAAAGTTACTGACAAAAATATCGATAAATATCTTGGTGTACAGCGACATGACTATGGCCGCGCTGGCGAAAACAACAAAGTAGGTCAAGTGACTGGACTTGCTTGGACGTCGGTTGGTGGTGAGTTGCTTACCATTGAGTCGGTTGTGGTTAATGGTAAGGGTAAACCTGTATTTACAGGCCAGCTTGGCGACGTGATGAAAGAATCGATTCAGGCCGCCATGACGGTGGTTAGAAGCCGTTGCTTAGCATTAGGTATTGAGCCCGATTTTTATGAGAAGAAAGATTTACACATACACGTGCCAGAAGGGGCTACGCCGAAAGACGGTCCAAGCGCTGGTATCGGTATGTGCACAGCGTTAATTTCTAGCCTTACCGACATACCGGTGAGGAAAGATGTCGCGATGACGGGCGAGATTACGCTGCGTGGTGAAGTGCTACCTATTGGTGGGCTGAAAGAGAAGCTATTGGCTGCTCATCGAGGTGGTATCAAAACCGTCATTATTCCAAAAGAGAACGAACGAAATCTTGAAGATATTCCAAAAAATATCAAACAAGACTTGAAAGTAATTGCGGTTAAATGGATTGATGAAGTGATCGATATTGCACTTGAAAGACTTCCTGAACCGATCAGTAAACCTGTTGAATCTAAGCCTGAGACTGCTTCAACAAAGCAGGATGAACAGAACAAAATTCAACCACATTAGGCCGGAAATGCTGATTTCTAGAGACTTTTAGCGATATTGCTCTAAATTATCTTGACAGTTTTAACAGTCAGTTGATATAACAGAGCACCTTGAGTTATGCATAAAAACTCTAAGAAACGCAGTATGTTTTTTAATCACAGATTTTCTAAAAAATTAAAGGGGAAAGTGAGTGAATAAATCAGAATTAATTGATGCTATCGCAGCAGGCGCAGATATTTCTAAAGCAGCAGCAGGTCGTGCACTAGACTCAATGCTTGACGCAGTAACGGATTCTTTGCAAAAAGGTGAAGGTGTTTCTCTTATTGGTTTCGGTACATTCTCTGTAAAAGAGCGTGCTGCCCGTCAAGGTCGTAACCCTAAAACTGGTGAAACTATCCAAATTAAAGCCGCTAAAGTTCCTGGTTTTAAAGCTGGTAAAGCGCTTAAAGACGCGGTAAACTAAGCGCCGATTTTTTGCGGGTGGTTAGCTCAGTTGGGAGAGCATCGCCCTTACAAGGCGAGGGTCACTGGTTCGAGCCCAGTACCACCCACCAGTCTTCCACCATAAGTACCGTTGAACGCTTATGGTGAGGACTTAAAAATTCGGAGCGGTAGTTCAGCTGGTTAGAATACCGGCCTGTCACGCCGGGGGTCGCGGGTTCGAGTCCCGTCCGCTCCGCCATTATTTTAAGCGCGCCTTTACGGCGCGTTTTTTATAACTAGGATATGAAAAGCTGGTTATAGAGTCAGTTTAAAAGTCATAAAGAAGATAAACGAAAGGTAATTTCAGCCATGATGTTGGAAAAAATTCAGCAGAGCATGCAAAGCCCAATAATGAAGGCGTTGATGTTCATCATTATTGTGTTTTTCATTGGAGCGGGTTATTTCGGAGCTAATATGTTTGGCGGTGACCCTGAAGAGATCGCGGAAGTTGAAGGGGTATCGATCAGCGGTCAAGCAGTTCAGCGCCGTATTGACAATATGCGTCAACGTGATGGTGTGGAGTTTGAGAAGCGTTATCCAACAGAAGCCAGCCGTCAGCAACTAAGGCAATCCATTGCACAGCAGATGATTAACGAAGAAGTGGTTAATGCTGGAATTGCTAAAGCAGGAATGACTGCTTCTGATCAGCAAGTTAAAGAGTGGATTCGTACGTTCGAACCTTTCCAACTAGGCGGCGAATATTCTGCAGGGCAAGCTAAAGAGTTTTTGAGAAATAATGGCTGGTCAGAAAGCTACTTGAATGAATATGCTCAAGAGCGCATTGCAGCTGCACAGCTTCAGAATGCCTTAAATTCAAGTGGTTTTGCCTTAGATAACGAAATTGAGACACTGTATCGCTTGCAAGAGCAAACTCGTGATGTTCGAGTATTGCGAGTTCCTGTGTCTAAATTTACTGATGATGTCAGTATTGAAGACGACGAAATTGAGAGCTACTACAATAAAAACAACAGTCGTTTTATGCAGCCCGAACAAATTAATCTAAAGTATGTTCGTCTGTCGTCTGATACCCTTCTTGAAGCTAAGAAAGCTGAAATCACTGAAGAAGAAATTAATGATTATTATGAACTACAGAAGTCTGCCTACAGCGAGCCTGCTGAAATTCAGGTTGCTCATATCTTAATTGATAACTCTGTTGATGATGCTGAGCAAAAAGCGACAGAGCTTCTTCAGCAGATTAACAATGGCGCTGACTTTGCAACTTTAGCGAAGGAAAATTCAAGCGATACGTTTAGTGGCGAGAATGGTGGTCAGCTTGATTGGGCTGATGCCGTTGAGCAAAGTGATACTTCAGCTGGTACTGGCTGGGCTCCTGAGTTTGAAAAGGCTGCGCTTGCACTAGAAAGCGAAGGTGATGTTACCGACGTGGTTGAAACACAGTACGGTTTCCATATCATCAAATTGTTAGAACGTCGTGAAGGCGAGACAACGCCTTTAGCAGACGTGCGTGATGATATTGTAGAGACTTTAGCTAAAGAGGCTGCTGATGAAGAGTTCTACGCGAAAGAATCGAAACTTAATGATGTATTGTTTGAGTTTGGTGATGATATCGAAAAGTTTGCCGAGCAAGCTGGTTTAGAGGTTAAAGAAACTGGTTTATTCAATCGTAGCAATGCTACGGGTGTGGCAGCTGAACCGGCATTACTTGAGAAAGCATTTTCAGCACAGGTTATCGACTCTGAAGAAGTTAGCGATAAAATTATATTGAGTAGTAAAGATATTGTGTACGTCACTGCTACGGACTATCAGGCAGAGACGGTTAAACCATTGGAAGAAGTGAAGCCTCAGATAGTAGCAACGTTAACAAAAGAAAAGTCAGCTAAAAATGCTGAGGACTTTGCCAACAAAGTCTTAGAGGCATTACAAAACGGTGAAGCGGTTGAATCTTTGGTTGCTGAGCAAGATTTAGAGTGGCAGGAAAACTCTGCATTAAAGCGTCGTGATTCAGGTATGGATTTTGCACTGGTTTCAGCGGTGTATCAGATGTCTGCGCCAAGCGATGAGCAGTCAGCTAGAAGTGTGGAATCATTATTTAATGGTGACTATGCAGTTATTGAGCTGAATAGTGTTAACTACCCTGATGTTGCTGATATGGATGAAGCTACTAAAACTCAATTAAAACAAACAGCTAAGAGCTTGAGTGTTCAGGCTGATACTGCAGGTGTGATTGAGCACTTTAAAACTACGGTGAAAGTGAAGCAGTAATTGTCTAGTACTTATCCGATTAGTATTTATGTGATACACAGAAAAAGCCACTCAATTGAGTGGCTTTTTTGTAAGTGTTTTACTTTGAATTAGCTCTAGGTTTAGCGCAGTTTATTAGATCAGGTGATGGGCTTTTGATAGCCCGCTGATGCATTTAAAAGCTCCAGCGTATATTTTGATTTAGGCTGGCTGAAAACATCAGCTACCCGGCCATATTCTTCTTGAGTACCATTGTTTAATACCAGAACTTTATTGCTGAAATGCTGTACTAAGCCTAAATCATGTGAAATAAAGACATAGGCCAAGTCCAGTTGATCTTGTAGGTCGAGTAATAAGTTAATAATTTGAGCCTGTACCGAGACATCCAGTGCGGACACGGGCTCATCTGCCACAATAACTTTGGGTCTCAATAATAGGGCTCTAGCGATAGCAATTCGTTGGCGCTGACCACCAGAGAACGTATGCGGATAGCGCTCCGCATATTCAGGGCGTAGCCCGACCATTTCTAAAACTTCGACAATACGATCGCGTCGCTGGCTCGCTGTGTAATGTGTACCATTGTGCAGCGGTTCTTCAAGACTTTGTCGGATGGTGGCCCTGGGGTTCAGTGATGCCGACGCATCTTGAAAAATCATACGAATGTTTTTATACCATTCAAATTTACGATTCTTTTTCAGGATATTATTACCTTCAAACAGCAACTCGCCACTATCAGGTTTATCGGCACCAACTAAGATGCGAGCTAAGGTAGACTTACCTGAGCCGGACTCTCCTACAACCGCTAACGTTTGTCCCGCATTAAGGCTGAAGTTAACGCCATGAAGAACTTCTAGTTGTCCTTTCTTTAAGGGATTATTCGATACCTTATAGCTTTTACGGATGTCCTTTGCGCTGAATAAGTTGGCCATTAGCTTTCCTCCTCAAGCAGAGGGAAGTGGCAACGAACCTTGCGGCCTTTTAGAGAGCGTAGCTCAGGTGGTTGCACACATTTTTTATTGGCGTAAGGGCAACGAGGACCAAGATAACAACCAACCGGTAAATGATCGAGGGAAGGAGTACTGCCCTTGAGGTTGAATAAGCGACGTCCTTTTTTATAGTGCATTCCATAGTGAGGAACACTGTCTAACAATGCTTTAGTGTACGGGTGGTAAGGCTGGCTCAGAAGGTTGTAGGTACGTCCTGACTCAACAATTTGGCCGCCGTACATGACGTAAACTTTGTCTGTCGTTTCAGACAAAATAGAAAAGTCATGCGTAATCAGCATTAAGGCCATATTGTGTTCTTCATTAAGCCTCAGCAATAAGTCCAATATTTGTGACTGAACGGTGACGTCGAGGGCTGTTGTTGGCTCGTCTGCAATTAGAAGCTTTGGCTCACAAGCTAGTGCCATCGCAATCATTACGCGCTGATTTAAACCACCGGAAAGTTGATGTGGATACTCTTTATATCGACGTTTACCATCAATAATTCCTACTTGAGCTAACAACTCCTGCGCTTTGTCGTAACGCTGCCTTCGAGTGCCACCGCCATGAAAGCGAATGGTTTCATCCAGTTGATAGCCTATGGTTAATGACGGGTTAAGGCTTGATGTCGGCTCTTGAAAAATAATAGAGATGTTACTGCTGATCAGCCTTTGGCGTTCGGCATGACTCATACGCGTCAGATCGTGGCCATCAAGGTTAAATAGATCGGCGCGCATAGTGGCGGCTGGCGATAATAACCCAGCTATTGCTAGCGCCATGACACTTTTGCCTGAGCCCGATTCACCAATCACTCCCTGCACCTGACCGGAATTGATGGACATTTTAGCGCTATCGACGGCGGGAATAATGCCACTGTCGGTTTGGAAGTCGACGCTTAAGTTTTCTACTTGCAATAAACCCATAGTCGTCAGCCTTAGCGGTTTAGCCGTGGGTCAAGCGCGTCTCGAACGCCATCGCCCACTAAATTGATGGAAAGCACTGTTAAAAATATTGCCAATCCTGGCAGGGTCATGGTCCAAGGTGCGAATTGAATAAATGCACGCGACTCAGAAAGCATCGTACCCCACTCAGCCATAGGAGGTTGAGCTCCTAAACCAAGGAAACCTAACGCGGCAATATCCAATAGTGCTGTAGAAAAACTGAAAGTCAGCTGGACGATTAGCGCTGGAATAATGTTGGGCCATACGTGATGAGTGAGAAGTCGAAGCTTTTTAGCACCGTCAAGCCTTGCTGCCATGACATAATCTTTATTAAGTTCTTCTGAGATTGAAGACTGCGTAATACGAACAAACTGTGGTACTAGCACGATAACAACTGCATAGATGGCATTCGGCAAGCCCGGCCCAATAATGGCAACAATTGCGATGGCGAGTAGCAGCGATGGGAAGGATAGGAGTAGATCCATTATTCTCATCAACAATGAGCGTAACGTCGGGTTAATAAATGCTGCCGCAGCGCCAATCACGATCCCTATTAATGCTGCAATCAAGACCACCATGAAGGTCAGCTGTAGCGAAAGTCGGGCGCCGTAAAGTAGCCTCGAAAGCATGTCTCGACCTAAGTCATCTGTACCGAAAAAGTATTGGAAATTACCAGCATCATTCCAAATAGGGGGGACGAGTATGCTGGTATTAAATTGATGGGCTGGGTCATGGGGCGCAATCCACGGGCCAATCAGCGCCATGAGTAGGATGAAGCTGAGCACGATTAAGCCAATCATGGCGCCTTTGTTGTGACGAAAGATCACCCAAGCTGCTTTTTGGTTTGCACTGACCATCGGTTTTATCATGATGGTCTCCTTAGTCGTGGATTAAGATAAATACTTATAAAGTCCAGAGCTAAGTTAAAAGCGATAACGATAATAGAGAGCGCCAACACGCCTCCTTGAATACTGGCAAAATCACGACGCGATACGGCTTCAAGCAACCATTTCCCAATACCTGGCCATGCGAAAATATACTCAGTAATAATAACACCGGACATAATGATGCTAATTTGAACGCCACTGATGGTTAGGATAGGCTGCAGGGCATTACGCAGTGCGTGGACCCAAATGATGCGTTGCTTACTAATTCCTTTCGAACGAGCCGTACGGACATACTCAGATTTCAATACCGCCAATAACGAGGAGCGCGTCATTCGCGCTACGATCGCCATGGGAATTGTACTTAAAGTTACTGCAGGCAGAATCAAATGATGCAAAGCGTTTAAGAAGGCGCTGAATCCGTATTGATTATGATGGAGTAGGGTGTCGATTAGCATAAAGCGAGTATAGGGCTCTATGTCATAAGCAAAGTTGATTCGTCCGGCGACGGGAGTCCATCCAAGTGTCAGTGAAAATAACAGCACCAATAACATACCCCACCAAAAGATTGGCATAGAATAACCGACTAACGACGATGTCATTAATGTGTTATCAAGCCAACCACCACGACGGGTTGAGGATAAAATACCAAGAGCCAGGCCGGCAGTTACAGCGAGTAGCATAGCAAGAACGATAAGCTCAACGGTTGCGGGAAAGTGCTGTAAGAAATCCTTTAGTACGCTACGTTTATGGATACTGGAAGTGCCCCAGTCGCCATTGAATAAAAATTGCAGGTATTCAAAATATTGAATAACCACATTGTCACTTTGAAAGTGATGGACAGGGGTATCAGATTGCAGACTGAGAATAAACGTTAAAACCGTCAGCCCAAGTAGACTAATGATTAATGTGCTAAGTTGTTTGATTAATGTTGAAAGCATTAATTACTTGCCCCTGGAGTAGCACTATCATTGATGGGTTTTTGCAGCGTTACCCCTTCAAAATTGATATTCCCAATAGGTGACACGATTAACCCATTAACCTCAGGCTGGACCAACACGCTGTTGTTTGCATGTGCAATGGTGAGCCACGGAGCTTCTTGTTTAAAAATTTCTTGGGCTTTCAAGTAATATTGAGTCCTTTCGGACTGCTCTGAAGAGGTTCTCGCCTTTAAGATGAGATCGTCAAACTGATTATTACACCATTTAGCATAATTATTACCACTAACGGACGAACTACAGCTCAGTAAAGGACTAAAGAAGTTATTTGGATCAGCGTTATCAGCATTCCAACCGAGTAGAACACTATGGTGCAACCCTTGGGATACACGTGATAAGAATGTGCCCCACTCATAGGTGATGATGCGTACATCAACATTAATGTCTGCTAAGTCCTGCTGAATCATTTCGGCCATCTTTCTAGCATTCGGATTGTAGGCGCGTTGAATTGGCATTGCCCAAATGTCGATAGAAAAACCATTCTCATAACCCGCTTCTTTCAGTAGTTCGAGTGCCTTGCGTTTGCTGTAGGTAACCTTGGTGATGTTCTTATTATACGCCCATGACGACGGTGGAATTGGATTAATCGCCATAGTTGCCTGTCGGTCGTAAACGGTTTGCAGGATAGCCTCACGGTCGACAGCCATGGTTAGCGCCTGTCTGACTTTGGCATCGTGGAAGGGTGGCTTTTCTGTATTAAAAGCCCAGTAAGCAACATTAAGCCCTGGTGTTTGCACGGACTGCAAATCGTTTTTCTGAGCAACTCGCAGATGTACAGGCAAAGGATAGCTCATCACATCACATTCGCCAGCACTAAAACGCGCGAAACGCATAGCAGCATCAGGCGTAATGGCGAAAACCAAGTTTTTAACTCTTTTTACGTCAGAAAAGTAATCGTCAAAACGTTTATAGCGAATATAGGCATCGGGCTCATAACGTTCAAAGCGGAAGGGGCCGGTGCCTATAGGTTTGTTATCTATCCACTCTGGGTGACGAAGTCGGTTAAGTTGCTGAGCGTACTCTGCCGATAGTATGGATGCAAAAGGGGTCGCTAAAATTGATAAAAAAGGGCTTTCAGGGCGTGTTAACACAAATTCAACTTGGTGCTCACCGGTTTTGCGGATGTCTTTAATCAATCGCTCCATACTTTGTGCTTTAAAGTAAGGGTAGCGCCCACCCGAGATGCCGTGGTAAGGATGGTTTTCAAGTCGCTGGCGATTAAAGCTAAATAACACATCATCGGCATTCAAGTTACGTCTTGGCGTAAAGATTTGGCTGCCGTGAAAAGGGATGTCCTTTCTTAGATTAAAAGTATATCGAAGGCCATCATTACTAATGGACCATGACTTTGCGATAGATGGAGCGATCTCTGTTGTGCCAGGCTTGTAGGTAACTAATTGGTTATAGATGATGTTGGCCGTCGCATCGTAAGAGGTACCGGAAGTAACCAACTGCGGATTAAAGCTGTCTGGGCTTCCTTCTGAACAGTAAACCAATAGGTCCTTTTCTTTGCTATCCTCTTTGTTTTGGCTAGGAGTGCAAGAACAACAAATGAGGGCCACTAGCGATAGTAATAGCTTGGTAGGACTTGGGGTGCCTCTGTATAGACTGCTATGTATCATCAGGTCATTGTTTTCGTTAGATTTCTTAATCATAACAAGCTTATGGGCTAGTGCCTAGAGCTGTCTACAATCGGTTGAATTTCAATAAGTCTCTGTGAGTTGTAACAAGCTGTGAACAGGCGCTAAGTTTGGCTCGTAACAAGTTGAAAGGGCAGGGGAAACTGCTATACTGAAGGTATGCGAATATTAGTGTCGCATTGTTTTGTCAAGCGTAAGCAAGCTGACAAAAAAGCTTAAAAACAATACCAAAACGCCAAGCGCTTAATAATAACAAGCTGCATGGGGTCAAGTGATTAGAGTGACAGCATGAAATCAATGAGCCGAGTAAAATTAGCTACCGTATTAGTTGTAATGTCAGTTTCTGGCATTGCCATGGCTAAAGATGCTTCTCAGCCAGATCGTAATAGCTGGACGCCGTTTTCATTTGATGGCTCTTCCTCTGCGCTGACCTCTTCCAAAGTAGTACCTCTTTATTCAGATTCGTTTGGCTCCGACTACTTAGACTCAAATGCGCTTTCTATTGGATTAGAGGACGGAAGTGACGGTTTATGGCAGTTTTCTCTGGACGTTAACCAGTCACAAGAATCGCTATTTACTGAAGAGCAGTATCAGTTGAACGCTTCTTACAGCCCGGATAGCGCAAGCTCTACGTTTTACATTAATTACGGAAATCGTCGTGTCCCAGTATCGATTAAAGTAGATGATTTCTTAGACTATAATCAGTCTGGTCCAGAAGGTTCTGAGCTTGCTTTAGGTTTTGAACAAAATGTAAACGATAGCTGGGCTGTTAGTATTAGTTATACTAAGTCTGAGCTGGAGCAGGCAGGCTCAGATAACAGTATTTTTGGTTTTGGTGGCGACTTTCCAATAAATCAGCAATATTGGTTTGACCTCAATAAAGATGGCTTGCCTGAAGCCGTGAATTTATTTTCAGATTTAGGCACTTCACCAGGCTTTGATAAAGCTTCCGACGGCATTGAAATTCGCCTAACTCGACAGGTTGGGGATAAAGTATCTGTCGGAAGTAGTTTGTTTCAAGGTAAAACTTCATTTGATTGGCAACCTTATCAATTAAGAGAACTTGAGGCGGTTGCGAGTGAGTTAAAAGAAAGCGGGATATCGCTGTTTAGTCAGATTGATTTCTCGCCTGAATGGTCAGTAGAGACGCAGCTTAGCCATAGAGATTACACACAGCAGTCGCCACAAATTGTGTCGCTGGTGAGTGAGTCTGCTAATAGTCTTAACTTCGATAGTACAACTTTGGATATTGGGGTTCAATATCAGGGGCGTTGGCAAGACATGGGCTTAGTCATAAGAATTGATCTGGTTAATCTACTAGGCAATAACTTAGAAAATAATAGCAATCAAAACTTCAATGATAACGGCTTAATGCCTTATACATTTGAAACTCCAAAATATATAAAATTAAGCGGTAGCATTAACTTTTAGTCAATTCTGACAAGGGGTTTATTAGGTCAATTCGCTGCTGCATCAAGAGATAAATAAAAGTTATCTGAAACTATTTCTAAATGTAAATTAACTGTAATGTTTTGTTGACCCTTACAGGCCTTCTCCTTTATAGTTGATTTCTTTCACCAGAGAAACACCAATTGGTTAAAGTTTTAGTTTAAAGAGACTCTTTTAACAGTTCCGACCTTTAATTCCTTGATTTTTGGTCGCGAACCTACTAAGTTTCTTTAGCATCGACTTTTTAATGAAACGATTTCTGAACAGAAATTTGGGTAAGTTTATGAAAAAACAAGTACTTTTTAAGAAAACGGCTGTTGCCATTCTTGCCTCTGCTGTGATGGGCAGCACGATGGCTGCTGGCGAGTTCGATTCTTCTATGACTACTGAGAAGCGAATTGATAAAAAAGCAGCGAGCACACAAGTATCTGTAGATCGCCTGGCAGAGCAAACCACTGACTTGGCATTAGAATACAGAAATACTTTACAACAAGTTGATAGCTTGCGTATCTACAACACTCAACTTGAAAGACAAATTGCATCTCAGGAAAAGCAAATTGCTGAGAGCAGTAAAGAAATGGAAACGATTGATGAAACTGAGAAGGGTGTTCTTCCTTTAATGGATGAAATGATTAAAACCCTTGATGAGTTTGTTCAGTTGGACATTCCATTTAACATCGAGCAACGTCAAGAGCGTGTACAAAATTTGATCGCCTTGATGGATACAGCTGATGTAACGGTTTCAGAGAAGTATCGTAAAATCTTAGAAGCCTACCAAATTGAAATGCAGTACGGTAATGCTGTATCTGCAAGCTCTGGAACTATTGACAAAGACGGAGAAGAGCTAAGTGTAGACTTCTTGCGTGTTGGTCGTTTGTCGTATGTTTATTTAACAGTAAACGGCAAAGATGGTGCTTATTGGGATAAAACATCAGGTCAGTGGGTTGCGCTTCCACAAGAGTATTTAGACTCTGTGAACAACGCTATCAACATGGCCAAAGGTGTCGCAACTCAAGAACTATTTAAAGTACCAGTCCCAGTTACGGAGGCAGCACAATGAGAAACGTTTTAGCATTATCACTAGCTGGCGTCCTAGCGTTCAGTGTTTCAGCAGTATCGAATGCTGCCGAAAGTTTGTCGCACTCTGACTTACTTAAAAAAGTTAGAGACAAAGAGCGTATTCAAGAGCAGGTAAACAACCAACGTGTTCAAACGTTCCAGCGTCAAAAGAATCGTCAATCAGATCTTCTAGCAGACGCTAAAGCAAAGCTAGCAGCTGAAGAAGCGAAAAGTGAACGCTTAAAAGCTTCATTTGATGAAAATGAAAAGCAATTAACGCAAATCGCTGAAGATTTACGTATTAAGCAAGGTAACTTGGGTGAGCTGTTTGGTGTTGTTCGTCAAGCTGCGAACAGCCTATCTGGTGATATTTCATCATCATTGGTAAGTGCTCAATACCCAGGACGTAGTGCGTTACTGAATAAGTTAATTGAAGCAGAAGAACTTCCAAAAATGGATGATCTACGTGGCTTCTACGTACTTATGCTTCAGGAGTTGTCTGAACAAGGTAACACCGCAAGCTTCGCAGCTGACGTAGTGAATGAAGAAGGCCGTACAGAAACTCAAACTGTTGAGCGTATCGGTACTTTCAACCTACTTTCTGGCAAAGACTACCTTATTTTTGACAAAGGCCAAATCAAGACTCTACAAGTACAACCTTCTGCGGAAGTTCGTGGTTTAGCGTCTGACTATGAGTCTGCTACTTCAGGTTATGCAGGTCTTTATATTGACCCTACTAAGGGCGGTATTCTTCAGTTAGAAAAGCTGAAAATGAGCTTGGCAGATCGCTTGTGGAAATTTAAAGGTTTCGCAGGCTCTACTGTAATGATTCTTCTAGCAATCGGTTTATTAATTGCCTTAGAGCGTTTGTTCACTCTATACATGGTTACTGGACCAAAAGTTGCTTCACAGAAAAAATCGAGCACTCCAGGTAACAACCCTCTTGGTCGCGTAATGAAAGTCTACCTTGCGAACAAAGATGAAGATGTTGAAAATCTTGAGTTGAAGCTTGATGAAGCTGTGTTAAAAGAAACTCCTAAGATTGAACGTGGTATTAACCTCATTAAAGTAATCGCTGCACTTGGCCCGCTATTAGGTCTATTGGGTACGGTTGTTGGTATGATTGAGGTATTCCAGTCTATTACATTACATGGTACTGGTGACCCACGATTAATGGCTGACGGTATTTCTCAGGCGTTGGTAACAACTGTTTGGGGTCTGTTAGCAGCAATTCCATTAACCTTCTTGCACGCTGTTGTAGCTGGTAAAAGTAAAAGCATTATTCATGTCTTGGAAGAACAGAGCACTGGTTTAATGGCTCAACACGACGAGAATAACGCATAGGAACTTCCTTATGGAATTAATCTATACGATATTAGAGTTTATCGGTAAAGGCGGATGGGTCCTATGGTGGATAGGACTTGTTCTCTTCCTAATGTGGACCTTTTTGATTGAGCGTTATTGGTTTATTTATGGCCAATACCCGAAAGAAGCTCGCTCAATCATCGCACGTTGGAACGCTCGAGAAGACCAAACATCATGGAAAGCAAAGCAAATCCGTGATGCTTGGATCTCGATAGCTCGAGAAGCTTTGAACCAAAGAATGTTATTAATTAAAACATTGATTGCCATTTGTCCTCTACTTGGGCTTCTGGGTACTGTAACCGGTATGATTGATGTATTTGATGGCATGTCAGGTCAAGGCTCAGGTAGTGCACGTCAAATGGCGGGTGGTATCTTCAAAGCTACAATTCCAACAATGGCGGGAATGGTTGCAGCATTATCTGGTATCTTTTTCAGTAGTCGATTAGAACAAACGACTTATGTTAAGACACACCAGTTAGCCGATAACCTTTCACACCATTAATTATTGGGTGAAGACTAGATGGCGATTCAAGACAAAAGAAAACAAGAAGATGTAGAAATTGACATGACACCGATGCTCGACATCGTGTTTATCATGTTAATTTTCTTCATCGTCACAACGGTTTTTGTGAAACAAGCAGGCGTAGAAGTTGTCAAACCTTTAGCGAGTACTGCAGAAGAGCGTAAAAATGCTTACATTTTTGTCGCTATAGATGCAAAAAACACTATTACGATTGACAAAACGACTGTTCAGCCTGCTGAAGTTAAGTCAAAAATCCAATCATTGCGAACTGAGAACTTAGAAGGTGAAGTTGTTATTCAGGCAGACCAAGAAGCAAAAGCAGGACTTGTACTAAAAGTCATTGATTTTGCTAAAAGTGCTGGCGCTAAGGTTTCAGTTGCAACAGACAAGGTACAGTAAACTATGTTGAGAGTTATATTAAGTGCACTGTTTGCCTTTGGTATTGTGGTTGGCTTATTTCTATTGATGAACTTTCTGATTTCTACGAACAGTAAGAAAGATGAAGTCGAAAACATCAAAGTAGAGGTAGCGTTTGTTGAAGAAGACAAACAGGTGCAACGCAAAGAGCGTCGCCCACCTAAAAAGCCACCACCACCAAAAGAGCCGCCACCGCCTCAACAACAAGTGCAGCAAAAGCAGCAAAAAGTTGTTACCGCGTTGGTAGATATCAAAATTGATAACATTGACGCTTCAATGGATGGTACTGGTATTTATATTGGTGGTCTTGGGCAAGGCCAAACTGACTTCGCAGGCATGGGAGACGGAGAAGCAATCCCTGTTTACCAACCGCAGCCAGAGTACCCAGTCCAAGCATCGTTGAAAGGTATCGAAGGATACGTTCTTTTCACTATGGATATCGGTCCAGATGGAAGTCCTTCAAACATATCTGTCGAAGATGAGAATCCTCGCGGAGTGTTCAGAAGAAATGCGATGCGTGCAATTCGAAAGTGGAAATTTAAGCCTAGAATTGTTAACGGCCAGCCAATTCCACAACGTAATATGCGTTATAGAATGGAATTTGAGTTGCCTAAGCAATAGTAGAAATAAGTGATATCTATGAAAAAAATACCAATGTTATTAGGAGTCACAGGCATAATGTTTGCGGGTAGTGCGTTTGCGCTACCTCAAACAAAATATACTGCTTCTTGTAAACCTTTATCTCCAACTGAAGGTAAGTATGAAGAGGATAAGTCTGCAGGCTCGATTACATCTCAATCGGCTTTCAAGAAAGTTACATCTGCAAATGAGGCATATGCAGATGGTAAATATAATGAGTCGATTGCTATACTGAATGACCTTATAGCTAATTCAGGCGATAAGGTGGCCGTGGGCCGAGCACAGCAACTGTTAGGTGCTAACTATCAAGCTACAGAAAATTATAGCGCAGCAAGAAATGCTTTTCAGAAAGCAATTGATAGTGGGTTCTTAAGAAAGCAAGATGAAGTTCGTATGAGACGGGCGATAGCTCAGCTCTACACTATTGAAGAAAATTACCCGCAAGCGATTAGTTGGATGAAAAAGTATTTTGCGGATGCTATCAAACCTCCAGCTAACTCATACGCTGCATTAGCTAGCTTATATTACAATAGTGAGCAGTATCGGGAAGCTATTTGTCCGGCTTATATTGGTCTTCAACTAGGTTCTTCTTCAAAAAAACCTTTGTACAGTATGATGTTTGGCGCCCATATTAAGCTGAATGATAACCCTGGTGCAGAAGTGGTTGGTGAGGAAATGATTGAGCTTTTCCCCGCTGAGAAATCAGTTTATAACAACCTGTTTGCCGTATACAGCCGTCAAACTAAGCAAGCTGATATGCTAGCCCTTGCCGAGTTGGCGCGTATGAATGGTATCTGGACCAGCGAAACAAACTATAAGCAATTATCAGCTTTGTTTGCAAATAACAGAACACCTCGTTTAGCGGCTCAACGCTTAGAGGAAGGTCTTGAGAAAGGTATTGTTGAATCTACAGAAGATAACTGGAAAAGGGTTGCTGATAATTACTTCTATGCGAAAGACTTAGAAAACGCTGCTAAAGCATTTGATAAGGCATCTTCTTTTACTTCTTCAGGTAAGTATGACTACAAAATTGCTATTATGTATCAGGACAGAGATGACTATGAAAATGCTGTAGCTAAATATAAGTCAGCTATCCGTAAAGGTAACTTGCGTGAAGGTGATTTAGGTTATGCATATATGAACTTAGGTGTTTCCCAGTTTAGACTTGGACAGCAAAATGCTGCCGTTCAGTCGATGAAGCAAGCAGCTAAATTCCCTAAAGTAGCTCGAAATGCAAATGCTTATATTAAGTACATAAGTGACCTACAAAAGATGAAAGACGCAATTGCCGCTATGGAGCTTGAGGATCAAAATCCTGATGCTGATGGAGGCGGAGAGTAACTACTTAGTATTACTCTACTCTAGACATTTAAGCGCTACTTTTGTAGCGCTTTTTTTATACCCAAAAAACCTCAACACCTGTTAATACTTTATTACGTTTCTTAATATTCTGATTGAAATTTCTGATCTATACTGAGTTGTTAATAACGTAGGGATAGTATGGACCTAATAGACAAAGTTAAAACAAAATCCAATGAACTGATTGATCGCGGCCTTAACCGTAATGTTCGTATTGCTGTTACGGGCTTAAGTGGAGCCGGCAAAACTGCATTTACAACGTCTATGATTAACCAGTTGCTTCAAGCTCCGATAGAAGAGCATTTAACTTTTTTTAGCGTTAATGCTCAGAGTCGAATGCAGGCTTGCAAGCTAACACAACATCAAGAGTTACATATACCATCCTTTGACTATAGTGGTGCTCTAACACATCTAATTTCTGACAGTCCACAATGGCCGGAATCCACACGAAATGTTTCTCAAGCTCAAATTAAGTGCCGATTTAGAGTAGGACACCGGTGGATAAAAAAGCTACAGTCGGACAGCACCGTTACTGTAGAGATTGTGGACTATCCTGGAGAGTGGCTTTTAGATCTTCCACTTTTAGCGATGGATTATAAGAGCTGGTCAAAAGCTTGTATTAAATATCTTAATAGCGAGAGAAGAAAGCAGTATACAGAAGGTATTCAAAACAAGATTCGAGCCTTTGATTATAAGTCATTACAAGATGAAACTGCTTTAGCTAAAGAATTAAAAGGCGTTGCTAATGAGTATCGAGCATCGTTGAGTTCTTATAGGAATGATTATAACGATTATGGTCTAGCATTACCTGGGCGGTTTATTTTGCCTGGTGCGTTAGCTGATGCTCCAACTTTAGATTTCTTCCCAGTGCTTAATGAGGATCTGCTGTCACTAGACTGGGAGCAGTTTGAACAAAACTCGTCTCTAAAAGTATTAGAGAAACGGTTTAACTATTATAAGGAAAAAGTAATTAAACCGTTCTTTGAAGAGTACTTTACAAAAGTTGATCGCCAGATCGTACTGATAGACACCTGTTCTGTATTAGAGTCAGGTTATGAGTCTTATCAAGACTTGAAAGATACTGTCGAAAGGCTATTAGAAGGCTTTAGTTATGGCCGTTCGAATTGGCTTAAACGACTCTTTTCACCTTCCATTGATAAGCTGATGATTGCTACAACAAAAGTTGATTTGGTACCCCCTGACCAGCATTCTGCAATGGAGTCATTTATGCAGAAGATGGTCGCTCAGGCTAAAAATAACGTTGGCTATGAAGGAGTTGAAGTCGAGACTATGGCTATTAGTGCCGTAGCAACATCTGAGCCCGTGGCGACTGAGCATGAGGGAGAAAAACTACTTTGTGTTAAAGGCATCGAAGAGCATTCCGGCGAATCTGTTATCCATTATCCAGGAAGAGTTCCAAGCAAGGGGCTTTCTCGACAGGAGTGGAACGATCTCGATATAGATTTTGCACCGTTTGCTATCCCAGAACTTAGTGAGGATGAAGCATTGCCCCATATTCGCATGGATAAAGTGATTGAGTTTTTGATTGGGGACAAATTTATATGAGTGATAAGCCTGTTAAGTTCTATACCAAGGATAAAGCCCATAAGGATGCAGAAAAGCTGTTGGAAGACAACGTCTTAGGAGATAGCTCAGGTTCACCGTTAACTGAGTCTTCCCAGAATAAGCCGCTATTACCAGAGTCTGCTGTTAAAGTTGGTTTCAAAGGGAATAAGGCAAAGTCATGGCTAAGAAAGCTGTTTTGGCCATCCTTGTCTACTTTTATTGTGTTCGCTGCTGGCTACGAAGCTTACGGCTTTGTTACAGAGTTAATAGAAACAAACTGGTTACTAGGTGCGGTAGCCGGGCTTATTGCTTCAGCGGTTGTAATTAGCGGTGGCTTCGCCTTGTTTAAAGGTTGGCGGGCAAGAAGGCAATTTAAAAAGCGTGAGCAACAACAAGCCACTTTAAGGCGATTGCTTAGTGACAACAGTTATGGGAAAGCTAGTCAGGTATTGGAGGAAGTAACTCATGATATTGAAGAGTACGTCAATGTTACCTCGCTGGAGAATGACTTTGAGAAGAAAAAACAACAAGTACATAATGATCACGAACTAATACAGATATATTCTGGCACGGTTTTAAAAGGCCTCGATAAAATGGCCATTGATATCGTGACCAAGCACGCGTCTGAAGCTGCAGCCATGGTTGCTTTAAGCCCTCTAGCTGCAGCCGATATGGCGTTAGTCGCGTGGCGAAGTAGCAAGATGATTGAGCAGCTGTCCCGTCTCTATGGTTGCCCACAAACCGCCTTAGGGCGATTTGAGATGACGAAAAGGGTTTTTAAGAATATGATGTTGGCGGGTGCTAGTGAGCTGGTTGCAGATGCTGGCGTAGAATTATTAGGGAAGAGCCTGACAGCGACGATATCTGCGAAAGCAGCCCAAGGTATAGGTGTTGGGGTATTAATCGCTCGTATGGGCTTACAGACGATGCATTTATGTCGTCCAGTGCCGTTTGGACAGGAAAATAAGCCGCGGCTTGGGCAAATACGTAAATCGATTTATCAGAAGGTTGCAGGCCTGGTTAAAACGGCTTCCACGGGTAAATCAGACAAAAGCAAAGATACTATTGAGAAGAAGAAATAGGGGAACAATACGTTATGATTGAAATTAAAGGCTTGGCAAAAAGCTTTGCTTATGACAAAAAAGAAGCAAAGAAGAAAAAGAATAAGGTTGTAACTGATCCGCGCGAGGGTGATGGCGTATTTCATGCGGTTCGTGACGTTACTTTTAGTTGTGACAAAGGGAAAGTTTTAGGTCTTCTAGGACCGAATGGTGCTGGTAAAACAACCACTCTTAGAATGTTGTCGACTGCTCTAGAACCAACAGAAGGTGAAATACTCATTAATGGTCATGACGTTACCAAAGAACCACGTTATGCCCAAAAGTTAATCGGCTTCCTGTCAGGTAAAACGGGGTTGTATCACCGTTTAACCGTGCGTGAGAATGTTGAGTACTTTGGTCGTATGCACGGCCTTTCAAAACAAGTGATGGATGAACGCATCGATAAAATTTTCACCATGTTAGATATGCATACTTTTGCTGGTAAACGTGCTGACGATCTGTCGACAGGTATGATGCAGCGAGCGTCTATTGCCCGAGCTGTGATTCATGACCCTAAAGTACTGGTTTTTGATGAACCAACTACTGGACTGGATGTGATCTCCGCAAAAACAGTTTTGGACTTCATTGAAAGTTATAAAGAAACTGAGATGTCTGTTATTTTTTCTACTCATCACCTGCATGAGGTTGAACGTTTGTGTGATGACGTATGTTTAATTGATTTAGGCGAAACTAAGTTTTTTGGTTCGACACAAGAGTTTGCAGCGCAAACGTCGTCGGGTAATTTATATGATGCCTTCTTGAGCAATGTTAATAAAAAGGAAGAGGTGGCTTAATATGTGGTTAGTTTATAAGAAAGAATTACTCGAAATTCTACGCGATAAGAAAACATTAATTTTCTCGATTTTGCTACCAACAATTATTTTTCCAGTCTTGTTTTTTGGTATCGGTAAGTTTACTCAAAGTAAAACTGAAGAAGCTGAGACTAAAGAGCTAAAGGTTGCTTTTGTTAATGCAGCTGCCTTTGAAGGACTTTCCACATTGTTTACCGCTGAAAAGCACTTCAAGAAAGTTGAGATAAGCAGTAGCGACTATAAAGAAGAAATATTAGAAGATAATGTTGATTTCATTATCGAAGTTCCAGAGGGTACTACGCTGCCTTCGGATAGTCGTAAACAAGAGGTGATTAACCTTTACTACAAAGGTTCCTCGAAGCTCGACAATATCTCAAGCAAACGCGTTAAGGACATTATTGAAGCCTATAATAATACTGAACGTTTAGCTCTGGGAGCTCGTTTTAATTTATCGACAGACAATATTAAGGCTTTCAACAAGCCAATAGCTGTTGAAAACCAGAACTTTGCATCTGAGCGGGAGCGTATGGGTGAGTTTGCAGGACCTTTAATCGCTTATATCCTTATTGCTCTTGCGGTGTCTGGTGCTATGTATCCTGCATTGGAGCTAGGTGTTGGCGAGAAAGAACGTGGCACTTTAGAAACCTTGCTGTTAACACCAATGACTAAAGGTAAAATTGTCATGGCCAAGTTTGGTGTTATCTTTACCGCGAGTTTCTTTACGGTGATTGTGACGCTCTTAAGTTACTTCATATGGACCTATATATTCACCATGGGTGGAAAAATGGGCGGCTTGGACTTCTTATCGAACATTTCAGGTTTGGATCTGTTACTGGTAGCAGTATTATTGGTGCCACTGACCAGTATCTTTGCCTCGATCATGCTGAGTGCTTCTATTTACGCTAAGAACATGAAAGAAGCACAAGCCTATATGTCACCAATCTTCATGCTTGGTTTTATGCCAGTCATTGTAGCGTTTGTTCCTGGCATGGAACTAAACGTTAAAACCGCGATGATTCCTATCACTAACGTTGCTTTGGCGATGAAAGACTTAGTCAAAGGTACCGTTGATTATGGAATGATTATGGTGCTGTTAGCATCTACTGTGGTTATCGCTGGAGCGTTGCTTTACTTTACAACACAGTTCTTTAAGAAAGAAAAGGTGCTGTTCAGAAGCTAAAGTATTGCTTAGCTTAGACAATAAAAAAGGGCCGTTATGGCCCTTTTTTTATGGGTTCAAATTATCATTATTGGTAAATGGTTAAGGTCTGGCCCGGACGAATGATGCTCCGTTTATTTAAACGATTCCACTTGGTTAGGTCGCTAATCTTAACTTTAAACTTACGAGCGATTGCTGATAAAGAGTCGCCACTTTTCACTTTATACGACGTTTTAGCTGAAGCAAATTGAGAGTATCTCTTTGGCCATACTTTTAAACGCTGACCGACTCGTAATGTGCTGTTTTTACTTATATTGTTCCAGCGAGCAACTTGCGTAGAGCTGACCCCAAAGCGTTTGCCAATACTCCATAAGTTATCACCACTACGTACTTTATAGGTTTGATAACGGCGACGCTGACGATTTTTATCAAGCGTAGCCATAAAGTTTAATTCATGTTCCGAGGCATTAGCAAAGCCTGGCATCCTTAGAACTTGGCCTATTTTAAGAAAGTCTGACTTTAGCTTGTTCAAGTTTTTTAAATAAGACACTGAGGTGTTGTGCTTTTTTGCTATCGCACTCAGGTTATCGCCAGATTTGACGGTATAGGTTAATAAACCAAGAGCTTTGCCAGGCTCGATGTCCATGATGCCTTTTTGAAACAGCTGAACATTTTTGGTAGGCACAAGAATGTTGGCTTTACCGTGTTCTTCTGGGATGAACAATTTGTTATAAGCAGGGTTGAGGCGATAAAAAACATTTTTATCAATATTCGCAATCTTAGCGAGCTCCATCAGGTTTGCAGGGGCTTCTATGCTGACCTCTTTAAACGCTGGTGTGTTCTCAATAAAAGGTAAGTCCACGCCAAAATCATTTGAGTTGAGGAAAATGTTGGATAAGGCGATCCACTTAGGTACATGACGCATGGTTTCGCGTGGCAACTTCAATGACCAGTAATCGGTGGCTTTTCCTTGTCGGCGGTTGCGCTTCATGGCCTTGAGAACATTACCTTGCCCGACATTATAGGCGGCCACTGTTAATAACCAGTCCCCATCAAACATCTTGTTTAAGTATTCATAATAATCCAGCGCAGCATGAGTCGAAGCGACGACATCACGACGACCGTCGTACCATTGGTCAATGGTTAAGCCAAAGCCGCGTGCCGTGCGAGGCATGAATTGCCATAAGCCCGCCGCTTGCACCACTGAATGAGCGAGCGGGTCAAAATTACTTTCAACCATTGGCGTGAAAGCGAGCTCTACCGGCATATCACGCTTTTCGAGCTCGGTGATGATGTAGTGTAAATAAGGCGCTGCTTTGTTCGCTCTATCGACTAAGTGATCAGTGCGACGTAGGAAGTGCTTTTGATGAGAGGCAACGCGAGAATTAGTGATATGAGTCAGCGTTTGCTTTTTTGCTAGCTCATCCCAAAGATTTACGGGTGGGGCAGGAGTCAGGTCTTTTGTAACCAACTCCACTTCAGGCGATAACTCATCTTCTGCAATATCCGGCGTCGGCAATGGTTCGCTGCGCGAAGGCTGAGTGGTTTCTGCTGTGTCGTTATCGTTTTTTTGTAAGCTACTACAGGCACTTAGTACCAGCAGCGATAAAATGGCAATGCGCTTCATAGAAATTATTATGCTTAAAAATTATCTTTTAGTTGACGGATTGTAGCAAAAGTTCTGACAGGATCGGAGAAAGTTTTCTCTGTTGAGGCCTCGCTGGCCGATTTTTGAACCGAGTCCTCATTGCATCTGAGAAATGGGTTGTAGCTTAACTCTGCACCAATAGTCGAGGGAAGTGTTGGCTTGTTATCACTTCTAAGTTGTTGAGAATATTCGATTTCTTTCTTAATAGCATCATTGTTCGGTTCGACTGACTGTGCAAACTTCAGGTTCGCTAAAGTGTACTCATGAGCGCAGTAAACCTTTGTATTATCGGGTAATTCTGCCAGCTTTGCTAATGACTCTAGAAATACCGGTGGAGTGCCTTCAAACATACGTCCACAGCCAGCTTTGAATAAGGTATCACCACAAAATAAAGCATCATGGCCGTAAAAAGCGATGTGACCCATGGTGTGGCCCGGTACCTCAATCACAGAGAACTGATATTCATTATCTAAAACAGAGACTTCGTCACCTTCCACCAGATCACGGTCTGAAAAAGCCTGATTGTCGCGCTTAGGGACAAATACTTGGCATCCATAACGGTTTTTTAAGGTTTGTACGCCACCAATATGGTCATTGTGGTGATGTGTGATTAAAATGGTCTCTAATGACAAGTCATGGCGTTCAATATAATCAATAACGGGGTTGGCATCCCCAGGATCGACCACCACGATTGCGTTCGAGCTAGATGAGTGAATGATCCATATGTAATTATCGCTAAAGGCGCTTAATGGTATGACTTTCATAGTATTATTCACAATATCGAGTAAGTGTATTTGCGTGCATGCAGATCTCAGGTTAGCATGAGAATACTCTACAAGACAGGCTAAAACCTAGCAACTAAACGGGTAACAATGGAACGATTATTTGAGTTGAGTTGGCCTAAAATGCCCGCAGGGAACCGTTTACGGTATCTGTGGCAGGAGTGGTTGCAGCTCCATCTGGAAGAGTACCACGGCGGTTACTTGCTGACTCTTGATAGTCTCACTCAGAGTTTGAGCTTGCCTGATAATGTGTTTGAGTATCACCTTCGTTTAGGCGATGGCCTGTGCCACTCCGTTGAAGCTAAGCCTGATGAGTTGCCCATTATGACGGACTCTATACAAGCTGTTGTACTGAGCAATGTGTTTGAGTACGCAGAGCAGCCAAGTGTGTTATTAGGGGAGGTCCATCGAGCTTTAGCGCCACAAGGTGTTTTGTACGCATTATTATATGCGCCGCTTAATCCTTGGATGTTGAAAGCAAGGGGGCGCCTTTCTCGGACTAAAAAAGAGTTGCCAGCACATACAATCGGTATTCATCGCTATGAAGAGTGGTTAAACTTACTCGGCTTTAATATGCTGGAAACCGAGGTTGTGGGTTGCCCATGGTGGCGAGGCTTTAAGGAGTTTGAGAAAAAATCTGATATGTCCAAGGCTTGGCTATCAGCTCCTATTGCTTATATTGTAAAAGCCCAGAAGAAAGTATCAACCATGACGCCGTTACGTCCAATAGAGCGGGAGGCGTTAGCCATTGGCGGGAAACTGGCCAATATCTAAAACAAACAACAAGGCTAGACACAGACTTTGAAAACAATTGAAATTTTTACTGACGGTGCGTGCAAAGGTAATCCGGGCCCTGGTGGCTGGGGAGCTTTGTTGCGCTACGGCAAACACGAAAAAAAATTATACGGCGGCGAGTTGGACACGACCAACAACCGTATGGAGTTAACCGCAGCCATTGAGGCACTAAAAGCATTAAAACGTCCTAGCAAAGTAGAGCTTACTACTGACTCGGTATACGTAAAAAACGGTATTAACCAGTGGCTAGAAGGGTGGAAAGCTAAAGGCTGGAAAACCGCGGCGAAGAAGCCGGTCAAGAACCAAGATTTGTGGCAGGCTTTGGATGAACAAGTGGTTAAGCATCAGGTAAATTGGCACTGGGTAAAAGGTCATAGCGGTCATACTGAAAACGAGATTGCTGATGAATTGGCGAATCTTGGTGTGGAGAAAGCTCTAAACGAGCGATAAAAGGTAACGCATGAGACAGATTGTTCTAGATACAGAAACCACCGGTTTAGAACCCGGGGACGGCCACCGCATTATTGAGATCGGTTGTGTGGAACTGGTTAACCGAAAATTAACCGGCAACCACTACCATCAATACATTAAGCCGCAACGTGAGATTGATGAAGGAGCCATTGAAGTTCATGGTATTACCAACGAATTTCTAGCGGATAAACCCCTTTTTGAAGATGTGGCTGAGCAGTTCTTAGAATATATTGACGGTGCTGAGCTGGTAATCCACAACGCACCGTTTGATGTTGGCTTTATCGATCATGAACTGAAGTTATGGGATCATACTAAAGGCAAAACGTCGGACTATTGTACCGTACTTGATACGTTAGTTTTGGCTCGCCAAATGCACCCCGGCCAGAGAAACAGTCTGGATGCTTTGTGTAAGCGGTATGATATAGATAACGGTCATCGAGAGCTTCATGGCGCTTTACTCGACTCCGAGATTTTAGCCGACGTTTACCTACGCATGACGGGGGGACAGACTAATTTAACGTTAGGTCGTCAGTCGAGCCCTAATGCTGAAACGGGTGAGTTGCCAGTACGAAAAATCGCTACTAACCGACCAAGCTTGAAAGTGATTAAGGCGTCGGATGAAGAAGTGAAAGCCCATAATGAAAAACTAAAGAGTATCCAAGCTGAGTTGTGGGACTGATTTCGCATTAGTTATTCTTATTATCCTGCTCAAAAAATCTAGCCCAAAACTGAGTAAATAACCGTCAAACCCAATAAGAATGGTTTAAAAAATAATCAATTTAAACCATTCTTAGTTGTATGACTTTCATACGATCAAATCTTAAAACCTTCGCCAAGGCGCAATGCTTCGGTCTATCCGCCCAAAAAACAGAAAAATAATTGCTACTCTATACAGCTTATTTATGTAGTTATTGAGACATCAGTTTTGCTCAGAAAGTAGTCTGGGGTCTGCTTGCGCGGTATTTTGGGGGTTGCTACAATCATTTGAGTTTGTCGCGTATAACGCACTTTTTGATGTGGAGGCTCCTGCCACTTGCGGAGCTTTTTTATTGTTCAGATTAGGTACATTAAGACTAGATGAAAAAAAACAATAGCTTTCGTTACATCATCAGCTTGGTCATTGTGCTGTCGCTTATATGGATAGGTAACTCGGGTTACTTCAACGGTTTACTGCTGTCCTTAGGCGCGGTGTCGGTGGCGTTTGTTGTCTTTATGGCTTATCGATTAGACATCGTTGACGAAGAGTCCCAGCCGTTACAGGTGAGTCGTCGCATTATTGTCTATTGGTTGTGGTTACTGAAAAACTTAATACAGTCCAACGTGAATGTAGTTAAGCGGATCTGGCAAGGACCAAAGTCTATCGATCCTGTTGTGGCTCGTATCCCAACCAGTCAAAAAACTGAGATGGGTCAGACTATCTATGCTAATTCAATCACCCTAACGCCAGGCACTACAACGCTTGATATCGAAGGCGATACTCTGATTGTGTATGCTCTTTCTTATGACGGTATTCAATACTTACTGGGTGGTGAGATGGATCGTCGTGTTAAGCGTTTGGAGGAATAATGTTTTTAGCAGCAGCTATCGCTATCTTGGTTGCAATGGTGCTTGCGTTATTGCGAGCGCTAATGGGGCCAACACTTTATGACCGCATTCTGTCGGTTAACGCCTTTGGCACAAAGACCGTATTATTTATTGCTATCTTGGGATTCTTGATGGGGCGTCCTGAATTTTTAGACATTGCTTTGGTTTATGCCCTAATTAACTTTATTGCCATGATCGGTGTATTGCGTTTCTTTGAATACAAGCAAGTCGAAACCGTAGCAGAAAACGAAGAGGACCAGCAATGAGCGAATTAATCGATGGTTTAAGCTGGGGCTTGTTACTGCTAGGCGGGTTTATTTGTGTCTCTGGCGGTATTGGGATGCATCGTTTCCCAGATTTTTTCAGTCGAATGCATGCGGCGAGTGTGACGGACACGCTTGGCGGAACCTTGGTACTGCTGGGTTTGATGTTGCAAGTTGATGGCCAATATTTGGTTTTAGTAAAGCTGGTATTGGTGCTTTTGTTTATCTTGATCACAAGCCCAACAGGCAGTCACGCTTTAGCCAAAGCTGCTTTACACGGCGGCTTGCGACCAAAGCTAGGAAGTAAACAAGACGAAAAGGACGCGGATGTGTTGAATAACTTCGGGCGTACAAACACGCCTGAGACAGATAAGAATAAGGAGTAGAGCCATAGAGATTTTAATTAATGTCATCCTGTTGGCGTTTTTAGCAATTACTGCTCTGTCCTTAGCGTTCACTAAGGATTTGTTTGCCTCAGTGATGTTAACGGGGATTTACAGTCTATTGTCGGCAGCGTTTTTCGTGTTGATGGATGCAGTTGATGTCGCTTTTACTGAAGCGGCTGTTGGTGCGGGAATTTCAACCATTTTGATGGTGACAACCTTAACCATGACCGGACGTTACGAAAACCGTAAGTTGCATCATCCTGTTATTGCGTTGAGCGTAGTGGTGGTTACTGGTGTGATGCTGGTGATAGGCACCATGGATATGCCTGCATTTGGCTCAGATATGGCTCCGGCACAAGTTCACGTAGGCCCTTACTACATTATGCAGTCGGGCGAAGATATTGATATTCCGAATGTCGTCACCTCGGTACTAGCGAGTTATCGTGGCTTTGATACTTTTGGCGAAGTGGTCGTGGTGTTTACCGCTGTAATTGGCGTTCTGGCGCTACTGGAGTTTTCACGTAAAGACAACCAGGTCGGCGAAAGACCTGCGCCAATGTTCCAACATAAAATTTTACGTATTGTTAGTAAGATTTTAATTCCACCTATTATGCTATTCGCGTTATATGTCCAGTTTCATGGCGAGTATGGCCCTGGTGGCGGTTTCCAAGCGGGTGTTATTTTCGCTTCGAGCATTATTCTTTACGCCATGTTGTTTGGCATTGAGCAAACGCGTAAAGCAGTGTCTATGCCAGTGGTTAAAATTTTGGCTGCACTCGGCGTTTTGATTTACGGCAGCGTCGGTATTGTGAGTATGCTTAATGGTGGTAACTACCTGAATTACAGCGTTTTAGCGGAGAATGATATTACTGGACAGCATGTCGGTATCATCATTATTGAGTTGGGCGTGGGTATTACGGTTGCGACAGCGATGATTCTGATTTTCTTGACCTTTGCTAGAAGAATCGGCAAAACCAACTCCAATTCGAGTACGAAGGAGGGGACTGCATGAGCTTTCTAGAACAATACAATTACTGGATTGTGATTTTCCTCATGATGAGCGGTTTTTATATCGTGATTGCACACGGTAACTTGATCAAAAAATTGATGGGGTTAACGATTTTCCAGACGTCAGTGTTTATTCTGTACATCAGTATCAGCAAAGTCATTGGCGGAACCGCGCCAATTTTGGATGATCGATATACCATCTACTCAAACCCTTTACCTCACGTATTAATTCTGACAGCTATTGTTGTGGGCGTTGCTACCACAGCGCTAGGCTTGGCTTTAGCGGTACGGATTAAAGAAGCCTATGGCACCGTTGAAGAAGACGTGATTCAAGAAAAAGACTTACAGCAAGAGGGTTCTGCAGAGTGATTCAACATTTACCTATTTTGCAGGTAATTATTCCATTACTTGCAGCTCCAATATGTTTCATTTTAAAGGAAGCGCGTCTGGTGCGTTGGTTTGTATTAATCGCCAATGCCATGGCTTTTGTTATCAGTATCATGCTGCTTCAGCAAGTCAATCTACACGGCACTCTGGTTTATTCGTTAGGCGGCTGGGAAGCGCCGATCGGAATCGAGTATCGAATTGATGAGCTGAATGCTTATTTACTGATACTGGTCACTTCAATCAGCACTATTACGTTGATGGCCGCTGGCAAAAGTTTGACCAAAGAAATTCCAGAGTCAAAAATCACCTATTTCTACATCGCATACATGCTGTGCCTTACAGGCCTACTGGGTATCGTTGCGACGGGTGATGCCTTTAATGTGTTTGTATTCCTAGAGATCTCTTCTTTGGCGTCTTACACCATGATCGCTATGGGTAATGATCGTCGTTCATTGTGGGCGTCCTATCAGTACTTGATTATGGGTACCATTGGTGCGACCTTCATTTTGATTGGTATTGGTCTGATGTACATGATGACTGGTACTTTGAACTTGTACGATCTTGCCGAGCGTCTGCCAGAAGTTGAGCATACAAAAACAGTTTTCACTGCTTTTGCCTTCTTCCTAGTTGGTGTTTGTTTAAAGCTGGCCCTGTTCCCATTGCACCTATGGTTACCGAATGCTTACGCTTACGCGCCATCCATCGCGACGGTCTTCTTGGCTGCGACGGCGACTAAAGTGGCGATTTACGTCCTGCTACGCTTTATATTCTCGGTTTACGGCTTCGAGTTCTCCTTTACGCACTTACCTTTGACCGAAATTCTCGTTAGCTTGGGACTGCTTGGTGTGATTGCTGCATCTATCGTGGCGATTTATCAAACCAATGTTAAGCGCTTATTTGCTTACTCCAGCGTGAGTCAAATTGGTTACATGATCTTGGGTATTGGTGTCGGTACGAAAACAGGCCTTACGGCAACCATGTTGCACCTGTTTAATCATGCTCTGATGAAAAGCGCCATCTTCTTGGCTCTTGCAGGTGTGGTCTATCGAGTGGGTAGCGTAAATATCAAAGCCTTTGCAGGATTAGGCCGCCAAATGCCATGGACTATGGCTGCGATTGTAGTCGGTGGCTTAAGTTTGATTGGCGTGCCATTGACCGTCGGTTTCGTGAGTAAGTGGTACCTAGTCTTAGCATTATTAGAGAGTAATATGTGGCCGGTGGCGGTGTTGGTCTTAGTTGGTTCCTTACTGGCTATTGCTTATATCTGGCGTATTGTTGAAGTCGCTTACTTCAAACCAGCGCTACAAAATAATCAGGCTTATAAAGAGGCGCCGTTGGCAATCTTAATTCCAGCGTGGATTTTCGTGATAGCGAATATTTACTTCGGTATTGATACGAGCTTTACCGCTGGTGTTTCAGAGAAAACCGCAGAATTGTTGTTTGGGGGCGTTCGATGATAGACGCAATCATGTCTCAAGACATATTAATGCAATGGATCATTATCCTGCCACTACTGGCGATCCCAGGGATTTTATTGTTCCATAAAGCGCCAAACTTACGCGAGGCTGCGACGCTTATCGTGGGTGGCCTGTTGTTAATCGCGGTTATCGCTTTCTACCAAGGTTTTGACGCTGGGGAAGCGCCATATGTTCATTGGTGGGAGTTGATGCCTGGGCTGGACATAGCGTTTCGCGCCGAGCCTTTGGGGGTCTTGTTCAGCTTGGTGGCCGGCTCTTTATGGTTGGTGACATCAATCTACGCGATAGGCTACATGCGTGGGCACGGTGAGGCTAACCAGACCCGCTTTTACTGCTGTTTCGCGATTGCGATTTCAGGCGTTATGGGCTTGGCCTTTGCTGATAACTTGTTCACGCTGTTCGTATTCTATGAAGTACTAACTTTATCAACCTATCCGCTAGTAACTCATGCGGGCACAGATAAAGCGCGTCATGGTGGACGAGTTTACTTGTCGATCTTACTGTCGACCTCGATTCTATTCTTCCTATTCGCGATTATCGGCACTTGGGCTGAAGCTGGAACCTTGACCTTCGTGCAGGGTGGTGTTTTTGATACGACTACTTCTAAAACAGTGTTATCGGTGCTGTTGGTGCTCTTTATTTTCGGTATCGGCAAAGCAGCTGTAATGCCTTTCCACCGCTGGCTACCCGCAGCAATGGTGGCGCCGACACCGGTTAGCGCTTTATTGCACGCAGTAGCGGTGGTGAAGGCTGGTGTCTTTACCATTCTGAAAGTGTGCGTTTATATTTTTGGTATTGATCTGTTGGCTGACCTAGCGATTACCGACTGGTTATTGTATCTCGCTACAGCGGGCGTGCTGCTAGCCTCGTTAGTTGCGATGCGCCAAGATAATCTGAAAAAACGTTTGGCTTATTCGACTGTGGGACAGCTGGGTTACATCACCATAGGTGCTTTGCTAGCGACCCAAGCCGGTGTATTAGGCGGTGCGCTGCATATCGTGGCCCATGCTTTCGGTAAGATTACGTTATTCTTCTGTGCGGGTGCGATTATGGTGGCTGCGCATAAAACTGAGATCAGCGACATGCGTGGTCTTGGTAAGTCCATGCCGATTACCATGATCGCCTTCTTTGTCGGCAGCATGAGCATTATTGGATTACCGCCAGCTGCGGGTATGTGGAGCAAATGGTATTTATTCATGGGGACGTTGGAAGCGGATCAGTTAGCGGTGATGATTATTTTGATGATCAGCTCATTGCTAAACATTGCTTACTTGTTGCCGATTCCGTTACGCGCTTTCTTCGATGGTGAGCGTAGCGTGGTAACTATCCGACGGGACCAAATTAAAGAGGCCCCTTGGCCTAGTTTACTAGCATTGAGTATTACTGCGATTATGACAATGGTTTTCTTTTTCTGGCCTCAGGTTTTCTACGGCTTAGCTGAGTCGCTTGCAAGCATCGCTGGAGGGACTAATGGATAAGCAGAACGCTAACGAGAAACAGTACTTATTTGACAACCCTAAGAACGTAAAACGTTTGCTATACATAGTGTACGCCTGCTGTGCGGTATTAGTTTTATTGGAGTTTGTGATTCATCGCCATATTTATCACTCGTGGGAAGAGCTGTTTGGCTTCTACCCAATCTACGGCTTTGTGGGCTGTGTTGTGTTGGTGTTGGTCGCTAAATGGATGAGAACCTTTTTAATGCGTGACGAAGATTACTACGACAAATTAGAAAGTAAGCAACATCCTAAACCAGCGAACAAAAAGCAAACAGAAGCTGAGCAAGCGCAAGGAGGCAATGATGTGGATGCCTGAGTTACCTGCGTTTGTACCATTTTTTATCGGTGCACTGATTGCTTTAGTCACTACCGGAAAGGTTCGTCAGGCGATATTATTGGTTACACCTGTCTTGAGTGGCTTGCATTTATTAACGGTGCCCGTCGGTACCGTACTAAGCTTCAGTTTCTTAAACTTTGAGCTCGAAGTGTTTGAAGTCGATAAGCTAAGCCTACTATTCGGTTACATTTTCCACATAGCAGCCTTTATCTGCATGCTATTCGCTTTGCACGTTAAAGATACGTTACAGCAAGTCAGTGGCTTATTGTATGCCGGTAGTGCTATTGGAGCGGTGTTTGCCGGGGATTTGATAACGTTATTTATCTTCTGGGAATTGCTGGCCGTTACCTCAGTCTTCTTGATTTGGGCACGACGTACTGAGCGCGCTTATATTGCAGGGCTCCGATATTTAATTATCCAAGTCTTGTCGGGTGTGGTCTTATTGGTGGGCATCGTTTTCTATGCTTATAAGCACCAGTCGATTAATTTTGAGTTTATTGGGCTGAACGATACTGCGAGTTGGTTAATTTTTATCGCTTTTGGTATCAAGTGTGCTTTCCCGATGCTGCACAACTGGTTAACCGATGCTTACCCAGAAGCGACGCCAACGGGTACGGTTTTCCTGAGCGCCTTCACAACGAAAGTAGCGGTCTACGCATTGGCTCGCGCATACCCTGGAACTGAGTTATTGGTTTATATTGGTGTGATCATGGCCTGTTTCCCAATTTTCTTTGCGGTGATTGAGAACGACCTACGCCGCGTATTGGCGTACAGCATGATTAACCAGATTGGTTTCATGGTGGTGGGTATTGGTATTGGTACAGCCCTAGCCGTTAACGGTGCCGTATCTCACGCTTTCAACGATATTCTATTTAAAGGCTTGCTGTTCATGTCGATGGGCGCGGTTTTACACATGACGGGTAAAATTGACGGCTCTCGTTTGGGTGGTTTGTATAAAACCATGCCGAAGACCGCGATTCTTTGTATGGTCGGTGCGGCCTCGATTTCTGCGTTCCCGTTATTTAGTGGTTTCGTCAGTAAGTCGATGGTGATGTCGGCTGCACTTAATAACGGTTATGGCTGGGCTTGGCTACTATTGTTATTCTCGGCTGCTGGTGTGTTCCACCATGCGGGTATCAAGATTCCATACTTTGCATTCTTCGCACATGATTCTGGGATTCGTACCTCTGAGCCACCGAAGAACATGTTGTTTGCGATGAGTATCGCTGCGGTGTTGTGTGTGGCGATAGGTGTTTATCCGCAAGCTCTGTATAGCCTGTTACCTTTCGATACGGGGTACAATCCATACGACGCGACTCACGTGTTAACTCAAACGCAGTTACTGTTCTTCTCAGCATTAGCCTTTGTATGGTTAAACCTGAAGAATATGTATCCACCAGAGTTACCGTCAGTTAACTTGGATATCGATTGGTTTTATCGTCGACTCTTCCCAGCAATCTTGACGCCGTTTTTCAGTTTATTCTGGTCAATTGATCGAGCTGTTCGCGGAGTGTTCATGCGAGGTGTGAATGGTTTGCTTGGAGTGATTTCACGCCATGAGCCAGACGGTATCTTATCCAGAACGCAGCTCTCGGGCAGTATGGTGATTTGGGTTAGTATCTTATTGGCTGTATTTTTGATATTGAGTTTTTGGTAAAGACTAAGCTTAATGGATTTAATCTTAAAAAAGCCGGCAACTGCCGGCTTTTTTGTTGGTTGAAAATTTATTGGTTGAAGAACTTAGCTTTACTGAACAATCACGAAGTTCTCAGTTTGTGGACAAACACCTTCAAAGTTAACTCGGTATCTCCAGTCTGCTGTTGTATCGCCAAATGGAGGTCTACCTGTTTTCAGGTAAGCTTCAGAGCGAACACAGTACTGAGGAGAGATATTGTGTTTTCTGCCGCTACCTTTTGGGTTGTCATACTCGAACGTTTGAACGTTAAACCCTTTACCAATACCTGCGCCGAAGCCGCGGTGCTTGTTAGCAAAACATGATGATGCTGACAGGCAGGTTAAGTCGTTCACTTGTTTTGAGCCTTTGTGGACGTGATGGTCGTAGTATTCAGACGCTGACTCTTGGTTTAGCTTCTTAACGTTAGCGTTTAGCCAGTTCAGTAAGTTCGTACCAGGAACGGTAATACTGATGTTGCCCGTGTTGTATGTTACTGGGTGTTTACAGTTGTCCCATTCACGAGTGTCGCGACACGTATCCATGGCAATGATAATTTCAGCTTGTGAGCTGCCACATTGATAAGGCGTCGACTGACCGTACTCACCCCATGGGTCACAACGCTCACGATGTTGCACGCTAATATCTAACCAGCGACGCATTTGTGCCAAGATACCCTGAGTACCGCGATAATCTGCGAAAATCTCACTGTGATCGTAGTTGTTGTAAACGGTTGGGCGTTGATAGTTAGTGGTCGCAAAGTCTACAGCAGCCCAGTTACTTTCAGAGGTGTTTTGAACGAACTGGTTGTATTTATCCATGACATTTGCTGCCGTGATACTTGCGGCTAAACCTGGAGGGCCACCTACTTGATCGGCATTAATACTGACTTCTAGGCTATCCAAAGTTTGTTTAAGAGAGCTTGAAGATCCTGCTGCACCATTGGCTGAGAAAATGTCGCCAATTTTTAAGCCCAGTTCCGCTTTTTTAGCTTCGCGTTCTTCGTAGCTGTATTTTTTAGCATCGAACATGAAGACTAAATACAACGCCGAACCTAGGTTTGCACTACTGATAAAGTTGTCGCCACAACGCTCGCGGAAATCCGCCTTTGCTTCGTCATCGTTCGGAGACAGTACTTGATTGACTAATTGAGGGTATATAGCGTTAGTCGGGGTGTTAAGTTTCCAGAATTCACGACGGTTCTTAACTTTGACCACAAAGCGTACATGCTGTTCATCGGATACAGATTTAACGTAACGCTCCTTTTCACCTGATAACCCTAAACTAAAGTCATCGCCAGTAAAGCCCACTTTAGCAGATGCCGATACCTCTAATAATTCTGCTAAATGGCGATTATTATTGACGTAATCGATGCCGAAAGTACTCGGCTGTAATGGCGGGTTTTCCACGATTTCAAAATCAGGGTGCTCAACGTTCAAGCAAGTTTCTTTAAGCGCTCCACGAACTAAGTCATAACCGTCACCTAAGAAAAAGCGATCTTGGTTAGTGGTTGTGCTATAAGCGCTGGATGATTGACCTGCCGGAGTATCGCGAGAGAGTACCGTTTTAAAACTTTGAGCACTCGCTTGGTAAGCATTATTTTTTTGATCGAGAGTGTTTAAGAAGCTGTATTTTGAGTAAAGGTTTGGTTTGGCTTTATAGTTCACAATCATTTTATTGCTGTAACGATAACTGCTACAACCTTTCGAATTACAGGAGCGGACGCGGTGGCGTTTAACCTTTTTACCAGCGGACTCTGTAAAGTATTTGCTGCTGCCGTAACCGTCATAGACTTTCGACCAGCCACCATTATTGGTTTGGACATAAAGTTCATTCCTAACCGAATAACCGCCGCCATTACCAGGTTGCCAAGACACACGGTAATTGTTGTCATTGGTGTAAACTGGAGAGGTTATTGATGATGGTGTGCCCGGTGGTACGTACGGGCCAGTTGAACCGCCACCACCGTCATCGCATTCATCAATTGGACGGATCTTGTTTTGTTTCGTGCCATGTAGTTGCTTTCCTACTAAAGGCGCAGGCTCAAGACAGGGCTCTATGCCGCCGCCAGTTCCGCCGCCGCCAGTTCCGCCGCCGCCAGTTCCGCCACCGCCAGTTCCGCCACCGCCATCATCGCAGCCATCAATAGGGATGATTTGATTGTGTGGTCCTTGATTTAAAGGAGCGGGTTCTAGGCAGGGCTCTATTTTTTGCAGCTCAGCCTTGTTATGGGGAGTTGCTTGCTCTTGAGCTTGTGCGGTAGAAATCCACAGCAGAGGCACTAAAGAGGCAACCGTGAGTGATTTAAACGTTTTCATAGATTGTATCAACCTTTTTTATTTGTGAATTAAGCAATAAAAAAGTCTCACAATCGGCAAAAACTTAGCTGATGTCGTTGTGATATTTCGTTAATTGTAATTTAATGGTAGTTTAATCATATAATAAAATAATAGCATTTTACTTTGCTAATCAATAAGTTGTGTTATTTGAAGCTGTATAGCTGAAAGAGAAGCCCCTACTGTATGCCCACAAAAATCAAAATAGGGAATTGGTTCGTTTCCCCTGATAACAACAAGTTAAGCTTTGATGGTACAGATTTCTTTATAGAGCCTCTGGCGATGGATGTGCTGGTTTATTTTGCGCAACATGCGGACGAGGTGATTAGTAGAGATCGATTAATTGAAGCTGTGTGGAAAGGCCGGATTGTGGGTGACCATGCGGTTTACCGCATCATTAACAAGCTGCGACAAACCTTAGCCAAAGACACAACCCAAGACTATATCAAGACAATAAGAAAAAAAGGCTATCAGCTGGTTTGTGAGGTTGAGTATCAAGCTGAACAGCTAAAGCCAGAACCAGAGCCGCAGCGTTTAAGAAACCAAGAACAGTTGCTAGAATCTTTTAGCGAAGAGTTGACGGCTCATGAGGAGGACTTGGCCGCGCAGACGTTAGGCGAAAAAAAGAGAGTTAAAACGCTGAAGTCGACTTGGTGGAAAGTGATGAAATGGTCTTTGGCGTCTGGTGTTTTACTAATACTCAGTATTTTTGCTACCAAGTTTTACTTTTACTACTCAATGACAAGCTTTTATAAAGCGACCCCGCTTATTACCTTAGAAGGCATCATCCGGGACCCCAGCTTTTCACCCGACGGCAATTATGTTGCATTTAGCCATCAAGAAAAAACAGGTGGGAATTGGGATGTATACGTTGAATCATTGGTCGATGGTCGGTTGTATCAGATTACCGATGATTTAACTGATGAACTGAGCCCATCGTGGGCTCCAAATGGTCATCAGCTCGCTTTAATTCGGTATGATAATCAACGTTGTCTAATCGATGTGATTAATGTTCCTGTTGTTGATGGAGGGAGCTCAGACGGGAGGAACTCAGGCAATAAGCTGGATGAGGGAACCTTGGCTGAGTGTTCAGGAGTACTTCAGCATAATGATTTAGTTTGGGCTGGCGATGATAAGCATGTTTTTTATACCAGTGCAGAGTCAAAGGTCTCGCCTCTACAAATTTTTAAGTTGACGATTCAGACTGGAAAGATAGAGCAACTTACGAATTATACTCAAGGCGAAAGCCGGGGCGCCCTAAGTATCAAGTTATCGCCTGACAATGAACGCTTAGCGATACAAAGGGATATTAACTGGCGAGACAGCTACATTGATGTTCTTGACCTAAACAGCTTTAAGACTAGAACTGAGCGAAAACTTATCGGTTGGAATCGATATTTTGATTGGTCTAATGATGGTAGGTCACTGATTTATAACCGAAACTCAAAAGAAATAGACGCCTACGATCTTTCAATGAAGATTGAAAAGAATATTGCTAAAAGTGTTGATGCGATTACCTTTCCGACCTACTCACCAGCGAAGTCAGAGTTAGCAGTAATCACCGGTCGTAAGGTGGTTGATATTGTGGCTGAAGGTTTGGGTGGAAGTGTCGATGGGGAAAAGAAGCCCCTGACTGTGATCTCATCAAGCTCAATCGACAACTATGCTGAGTATGCAAACACCTCCGATAAAGTTGCTTTTGTTTCTAGGCGTACCGGCGAAGTTCAGGTTTGGCTAAAAAATACTGATGGCAGTGAAGTTCAGCTAACACACTTTGAGGATAGCTATGATATTCGTCGCTTACGTTGGTCTCCAACTGATAGGGCTTTATTATTTATTCGCAACAAAGCCTTATACCAGTTATTGATTAATGACAGTGATAAAACGTTATCCTTGGTTTATCAAGCTCAGGAAGGTGAGTCAATTGAGGGTGAATCATGGACTGATGATGGAAAAGGAGTGCTATTTTCGTCAGATAGAGATGGTGACTGGCAGGTTTATCGTCTGCCGCTGTCTGGTGGTGATGCAAAGCAAATCACCTCAAAAGGAGGGTATGGAGCTTTTGAGTCTTCAAAGGGCAGGGGGCTTTATTATCTTAAGTATCATACTAAAGGGCTGTGGTATCAGGATTACGACAACAAACAAGAAAAACTGGTACTGGAAAATATCGATGTTTTCAGCAGTAACAGCATTTATTTAAGAAAAGGTAAGATTTACTATCTATCTGATGAGTTTCCAAAGATGTCGATCTACCAGTTTGATATCGAACAAAAACAGCGAGAGTTTGTACAATATTACTATGGTTCCCCTTGGCTAATATCCATTTCTCATCAAGCAGATAAATTACTGTATCAAAGAAATACTCAAGCTCAGTCTTCATTAGTGCTATTGAAGCCTTGATCCAAGTAAATCAAAGCTCAATAGCAGTCTTTTATTGTTCTTCTGTTTAAGGGCTAGCAAAAATAGCCGAATAAACGACACATTAAGCCTCGCTCTGATGTGTCTTCTCCATCATTACCTGTTGCAGGCGGATCATCAGCTTGGAACTGGATTGGAGCAGATATTGTGGACGCTTCATTATTTAATGATGAGAATCCCGTGCCAAGCATTAAAGCAACCATAATTGTGATTAGTAATTTCATTGTGTATCTCCTTCGACGATGAGGTTTAGTATTTATGTTTTGTTATTGGCTTCTTGTAAGCACAGGTTTAAGTCTAGGCGCAGTGAGCAAGTTTGACCAGCTGTCTTGCTTAATGGTTTGTTAATGGGAAGTTAAGGGCAAGTTTTCCCACGGATTGAACAACGTTTACAAAGCGATATTGGTTTTATTTCACTGGAGTTTGGAAAGGTTTTAGTTTTAGCAGAAGTTTCGCTCAAGGTCGCTGTAATAAGGTTTATCTTTGTAGCCTTTTAGGGTATTTTACTTCGATTGCGTATCAATAAGTTACAGTGAGACATTCTCTAGTGTGGCGTCTTACACTGGGTAAATACGGGAGCGTATTTGAGCGGCTGCTACTGTTGCGGCTGGAAAAGATGGACACTATATGCTAAAAACAAGGTGAGAGATGACCTCTTACCAGTTATTTTAATATTAATTAAGTGGGGACGGCTGATGGCTTCTACAGCTAAAGCATTAACGCCAGCAGCATTTGCTGAGCAATACATCGTCGAGTCTATTTGGAATGGCAAGTTTCCAGCAGGCACGATTTTACCAGCTGAACGAGAGCTGGCAGAAATTATTGGGGTCACAAGAACCACCTTGCGCGAAGTGCTACAACGCTTGGCTAGAGATGGCTGGTTAACGATTCAACATGGTAAACCAACCAAGGTTAATGATATCTGGCAGTCAGCCACGCTAAATGTGCTAGATACACTAGTAACCTTAGATGATGCTGGCTCAATGACGCTAGCGGATAACTTGTTGCGTGCGAGAACTTCAATTGCGAGTATCTTCTTACGTGATGCGGTAAAGAATGACGCAGAGAAAATGTTGGAAGTGTTAGCCACTTTGGATGGCGTTGGCAATACAGCGGAAGCCTATATTGACTTCGATTGGCATTTTCACCATACCGCTACACGAGCATCTGGTAACCCCATTTACACCTTATTACTGAATGGTTTTGAGGCGGTCTATTATAAAATAGGTCGTTTTTACTTTGGCTGGGAACAAACTCGGCGCTTAGCGTATAACTATTATCGTCAGCTTGAGATCGCTATTAAAGAAGAAGACGCGGATAAGGTTGTTGAGATCCTTTGGGAATATGGTCATCAGAGTGGCGACCTTTGGAATAAGGCTAAAGGCGAAATGAAGTCCTTTAGTGAAATTGGCTAATATTCAGCTGGTAAGTCCACTTGCCAATAGGGGGCTTTACAGAGTAGGATTAGATCAATTTTTTATATAAACATAACTATCGGTTAAAAGCCGTATAAAACGTTTCACTAGAACGGGAGTTAGAAATGAAGAAAGCATTTTACGGAGTCGCGCTGATAAGCAGCCTTGTGCTGACTGCGTGTAGTGATGGGCCAGCTGAACCAAAAGTACCGGGCTCCGGTGATGGCAGTACAAAATTTATTGCTCCAGTCTATGCTCCCGGAGATGGTGAAATCCCAGTCCCAAACGATTTATTATTTAGCGGTTCTGCTGACTTAACGTTAAATATTCCAACTGATGATCCCACTGATAAGTCAGATCCTCAAAACGCGATAAGTGGTCTAGACGGATGGTCTACCCATGCGCCGTTTAATATTGAATTCCGTGGTGCAATTGATGGTAGTTCTATTGCTCCAGGACAAAACGTTCGTATTTTCAAAGTTTCAACAGCGCGTGGCGAAGTGGCTGACGGCGTCCCTGGCCCAACCGGTCCTGTAACGGGTGTTGAAGCTGAGTTGGCTGCTGGCACAGAGTTTGTGGCTATACCTAATGGCCCTGCAGCGATTGGCGTGGTTCCTTTAGCTCCGCTTGAACCACAAGCGAGTTATATGGTTGTGGTTACCAACGGTATCACTGACGTTAATGGTAATGCCATTATTTCGGATACCCAGTTCTCAATCGCTAAGTCTACTGTCCCAATTCCAGAGGGTTCTGCAACTGCAGCTCTTGAGCCTGTGCGTCAGCTTGTGAATGCTATGCTGGGCGCCGCAGAAGGTGCTGGTGTGGTTCGTGACGATGTTGTTCTAGCGTATCAATTCACGGTTCAGTCTGTAGCAGACTCTTTAGTAGCATCACAAGGCTTTTATGTTGACGCCCAATCACCATTTGCCACAGCAGGAGCGTCCAGCTTCTCTAGCTTGATGACGGATACCACGCCATTTACCGGTATTGGTGCAGCGAATTTATATAAAGGCGAAATCACTCTACCTTATTTACTATCAGCTCCGTCAATGACGAGCCCTACAGCACCGCTCGACGAGCAGTGGGTGGGAGCTGACATGGTACCAACCGCTCAAGGATTAGTGCCAAACCCATTTGCCGGTGGCAATATCACTTATGCTAACCCTTTACCGCAGAAAACTGGTGAAGAATCGGTTCCTTTATTGGTGTCTTTGCCAAAGAACCCACAGTGCCCTAAGCCTTACCCTGTAATGATTTTCCAGCACGGTATTACTAGCGACCGTACTGCTATGTTAGGTATCGCTGACACAATGGCAAGCGCTTGTACTGCTGTGGTAGCGATGGACTTACCGTTGCACGGTATTGCGGCTGATAACCAAGTTCACCTTGGCTTGCAGCAAGCGAGTGGTGGCTTAATCGGTATCTTTGAAGGTTATGCCGAAGGCGGTGCTCGTGAGCGTACATTTGGTGTGGATTATGTTGATAATGATACGTCTGCTCCAGGTCCTGACGGCATTAATGATAGTTCAGGTGCTCATTTCATCAACTTGCAGAATTTACTAGTCTCTCGCGATAACGTTCGTCAGGGCGTACTAGATTTATTAGCGCTAGAGGCTGAAATCGGAAATATGGATGTCGATGGCGACACGATGGCTGATTTTGATAGTTCTAACATCAGCTTCTTCGGTCACTCTCTAGGCGGTATCGTCGGTTCTGACTATATGGCTTTATCAGCTAATGTTCAGCAGGGTGTTTTAGCGACGACATCAGGTAGTATCGCTCAGTTACTGAACGGCTCTCCAACGTTTGGTCCTGTCATCCGCGGTGGTCTTTCTGCGTCAACGGGTATTGCTGTTGATGATCCATCATTCAACTCAGAAGTATTGGCTCCTTTCATGTTTGCAGCGCAAACAGTCGTGGATTCTGCAGACCCAGTGAATTATGCAGCCATTGCTATCGCCAACAACAAGCCAACATTGGGCATTCAAGTTCAAGGCGATACGGTCGTAACTAACACGGTAGATGGCGCGCCATTGGCAGGAAATACGCCGCATGCTGCATTGTATGGGTTGCCAGTTGTAACTGACACGACGGATGCTAGCCGTGGTTCGATCAAGGTGTCAACGGGTACACATGCGACTCCATTGACTCCAGCAGGCCCAGGTGGTGCTACTCAGTTCATCGATCAGACAACACTGATTCAGAATGCGATTGCTAAGTTCGTTGCTTCAGGCGGTGTTTTGATTGAAATTACGGATCCTTCGCTTATTGAAGAATAAGCTGATTGAACCGTAAGGACTTATCCTTTAGGATGAAAAGCCCTCTTTAAAGAGGGCTTTTTTTATGGGCGATGGTTTCTGATCCAATTTGCCCAAAATTGCAGTAGAATCACTGCTTATACTATGGCGTCGCCACGTTTGAACGGTTTTCAGGGCGAGCATTGATTGAAGGGTACTATGATAGAGTTTATTGCTGAATACGGCTTATTTTTACTAAAAACAGCCACCATTATTATTGGCATTATTGTGATATTGGCCATGATTATTAATGCTGGCCACAGGCAACACCCTGTTTCGCGTGGTGAAATCAAGGTGACGAATCTTGGTGAAACCATTAAAGACCACAGTCAAACCATCAAAAATGAAGTGATGTCGAAGCATCAATATAAGCAGGCGCTGAAGCAAGAGAAAGAAGACGATAAGAAAAGGGACAAAGAAGAAAAGCAGCAGTTAAAAGCGCAAAAGAAAGCTACTAAGCAAAGTGCTTCCGACAGTAGTTCTGAAAAAAGCGATCAAGAAACCCCCAGCGAAGATAAAACTAGAGTTTATGTTATCGACTTTGATGGCGATATAGAAGCTAGTGATGTTGAATCCATGCGTGAAGAAATTACGGCCATTCTATCAGCAGCGAATAAAGGCGATGAGGTCATGGTTCGCCTAAAGAGCCCAGGCGGCATGGTCCATAGTTATGGCTTAGCCGCATCCCAGCTACAGCGTATTCGTCAAGCTGGTTATAAACTCACCATTGCGGTTGATGAAGTCGCCGCCAGTGGCGGGTATATGATGGCCTGTGTTGGGGATAATATTACCGCCGCGCCATTTGCAATCATCGGTTCTATTGGTGTCGTGGCCGAGCTGCCAAACTTTAACCGCTTATTGAAAAAAGCGAATGTCGACTACGAACAGCATACAGCGGGTGACTACAAACGAACCTTAACCATGTTTGGTGAAAACACTTCTCATGGGCGTGATAAATTTAAAGAAGACCTAGAAGATACCCATCAGCTATTTAAGTCTTTCATTAACCAAAATCGACCTCAGCTTGATTTAGACACAGTTGCTACTGGTGAGCATTGGTATGGAACTAAAGCTAAAGAACTTGGCTTAATTGACGAGCTTGGAACCAGCGATGATCTCATTGTAAAAGCTCTAGACGACAAAGAAGTCTATGCGGTTAAATACACCATCAAGAAGCCGATAAGTGAGCGCTTATCGGTAAGCTTAACGCGAGGTGTGGAGAAGCTATTAACCAAACTCATTCATCGCTCTTCACGCCAAGACTTATTTAAATAATTAAGAGTTGCGACGAGGAGCTTTATGGACTTCGAATTTTGGAATAATTGCTGGGCGCGACCGACCCAGCCATTCCACCTAACAGCTCCTCATCATTTTCTGACCAAGTACTTCCCAGCTTACTTGAGTCATCAAGAGCGTGTTTTGCTACCTCTGTGTGGAAAAACTCAAGATCTCAATTTTCTTGCTAAGCATGGCATCCATGCGATTGGCATAGAGTTTAACCCTGTAGCGGTTGATTCATTTTTTAAGGACAGTGGGTTAGCACCAACCATTACTGATGAAGACGGTAAAGCTCGATATCAAGCTCCTTGTATTGACCTTTGGTGCGCTGACTTTTTTGATATTACTACGAGCGATGTGGGGCGCTTTGAACGCATCTTTGACCGAGCTGCGTTAATAGCTTTGCCCGATGAACTGAGGCCGGCTTATGCGCAACACTTGGTTAAACTATTAAAAAGTGAGGGAAAAATTCTTCTAGTGACGATGGATTATGTGGCTGAGGAAATGTCAGGGCCACCTTTCCGTATCGATCTTCTTGAGTTAGAACGATTATTTCCTAATGCCATCATAAAAGAGCTCGACCGAACCAGTATTTTAGATTCGCATCCTCGATGGCGTGAACTAAAGTTAAGCTATCTGGATGAAGTGCTGTATGACATTCATTTTAACGAATTATAGAAGTGTATGACTAAACAAACGAAAATTGTAAAGCCTTACGGCTTATGGGAATCTCCGATCAGCGCTGAGCAACTGGCCAGCAAATCGACTCGCCTTGGGCAAATACAGGCCACCACCGACGCTCTGTATTGGTTAGAAGGGCGGCCAGAGGAAGAGGGGATAGGTGTTATAGTCCGTTACGCGAATGGTGAGCGAACGGATATCACGCCCAAGCCTTATAACGTCCGTACCCGTGTTCATGAATACGGTGGTGGTGATTTTTGGCTGAATGACGACTACTTGCTGTTCGTTGACGATGAACAGCAACGTCTTTATCGACAAGATCTGAAAACGCTAGAGGTCATTGCTCTAACGCCCGAGCCACCGTCGAAGCGTAGCTGGCGTTACAATGATGGAGATATTGATACTGCATCGTCTTTTACCGTGTGCGTTAGAGAAAGACATGAAACAAATGAAGTGATCAATGAGCTTGTCAAAGTCTCACTTGATGGCTCGCAACTTGTTGAAGTGATTGCTGAAGGTTATGACTTTTACTCTAACCCTCGCATCAGCCCGGATGGTCAGCGCTTAAGCTGGCTCTGCTGGAACCATCCTCATATGCCTTGGGATCAAACTGAAGTATGGGTTGCGGACATAGACGGTGGAGAGGTTGTAAACCCTAAAGCAGTGGTACAGCAAGCTGATATTTCAGCTTATCAGCCAGGCTGGACGAGTCACAATGAACTGATTTACGCTGCAGATTATCAAGGGTGGTGGCACCTGCATAAAGCAGGTCAAGACGATGTTCTCCATCAATTTGATGAGATTGAGTTTGCGCTACCGCAATGGGTGTTTGGCTGTCGAGTATGGCAGCAACTTAATGAGACTAGCTTACTCGTCATTGGCACGAAGGAAGGCTCTCAGGCGTTATACCTTGTGGATTTGCGAAGTAAGAAGGTTAGTTTATTAACCAATGCTTGGACAGCATTCAATGGTCAAATGGTGGTTAAACCGAGCGATACTACAGATGAAACCATGGTGTATTTCCTCGCTTCGAGCTCGACCCAGTCTGAGTCTGTGGTTGAGTTAGTGCTTGATAGCGACTTTGCCATTAAGCAACAGCAGGTTATTTCTGAGCAAGAAGCTGGTAACAATGAACACCTAATCTCAAAAGCCCAACACATGAGTTTCCCCACTTCCGGTAATGAAGTGGCGCATGGCTTTTATTACCCACCAGCTAACGGCCGTTTTGTAGCGCCAGAAGGAGAATTACCACCGTTGATTGTGATGAGTCATGGTGGGCCAACTGCGATGGCGGATAACGGGCTGGACTCTAAAGTTCAGTTTTGGACCAGCCGAGGCTTTGCTGTCGCCGATGTGAATTATCGTGGCAGTACGGGATACGGGCGGGCTTATCGGGATAAGCTTAAAGGTCAGTGGGGCTTGTTGGATGTGGATGATTGCATTGCTATGGGGCATTATTTGGCGGAGCAAGGTTTGATTGATGGTGGACGTATGGCGATTCGCGGTGGCTCCGCAGGCGGATATACGACTTTGTGTGCCTTGACCTTCCATGATGCTTTTAAAGCGGGAATGAGTCGTTACGGTGTCGCAGACTTAGTCTCATTATCCCAAGATAGCCACAAGTTTGAAATTCGTTATCTCGACAGTGTGGTTGGCCCTTATCCTGAAAAAGCAGATATATATCAGGAGCGTTCTCCAGTTAATCATACGGATCAATTGTCGTGCCCAATCTTAATATTGCAGGGGTTAGAAGATAAAGTGGTGCCTCCTAATCAAGCCGAGGCGATGGTGAATGCTCTAGAAAGCAAAGGTCTACCTTATGAATACATCACTTTTGAAGGCGAAGGACATGGGTTCAGAAAGCCAGATACTATTATTCGAGCGTTTGAAGCTGAATTGGCCTTCTATCAAGAATATTTAATATAAATCTTGTTATAATGGTCTTATCAAAATAAAGGAAAAGCTGGGTTATGGGGAAAAAGATTCAGGAGCAATTCGATCTCACCAATCGACAGAGAGAAATTTTAGAGTTAGTCAGTAAGGGCTGCTCTAATAGTGATATCGCGCAGATGCTGAGTATCTCCCCTAATACAGTTAAAACCCATATTGCGACAATTTTAGAGCGCTTAAGCGTTTCAAATCGCACTGAAGCCTCCGTATTTTATCAGCAGCATTTTGGGCATCATGAAGTCGCGGAAGTTATGAAGCGAGACGTACAACCTAGCTGTATTTTGGTTGAACTGTGCTGTGATGATGACTCTTCTCAAGTTCAGCAGTTTTCTGAAAATTTTATACAACTGTTAAACGCTTATGAAGCTCTGCAGGTTATTAGAGAGTCATCTCAGCATGTAGCACCTGAAAAAGATCCAGATTATGTCATCAAAATTCAGGTTAACGTGTCAGATCCCTCAAAAGTACAAGTGGTGTTGTTTGAGTATGGCGGCACACAACGTCAGCTAGAGAAAACTGAGCAACTCATTGAAAGCGGTAACAGCGATGACTTGGTTCAGAAAGTAGTGCTGTGTTACCGAGCGATGTTGTTACATTTCATTGAAGGCGTAGAAGAAAGTCGTGCCAACCCTTCGGGCTTGTTGATAAAAGCTTTAGCTTTGAGCGAGTCAATCAGTTTTGAAAAGCAGGACAAGGCTCTGGCCCTGTGTCAGACATTGGTTGAGACGTGCCCACATTGGCACCTGCCTTATGCCATTAAAGCTTCACTCTTATACAGAATGGTCACGTTAGGGCAAGCGGAGAATGAAAAAGCTACTCTAATGGATTTAGCGGAATGCTCAAAAAAAGCGTTCTCAATCAATCCTGAAAGTTCGTGGTCGCAACTGTCCTTCGCTTATTTCGCGATGCTAAGTTCCGATTTGGAATTAGCAAAAAAGCACTTAAGAGCCTCGCTAGAAGCAAACCCATGCCAGTACAAAGCGATGCACTTCCTTGGCCAAGTTCTCGCCTTAGGAGGTAATACAAGAGAAGGTATTGAGCTGTATCATAATATGCTTCGTAAGTTTCCTCGAAGCGAGGCTGATGGACTATGTTACGGTGCCTTATCAGTATTGTATTACTGCGCTAAGGACTTCGAAAATAGCAAGCAAGCAGCGCACCGAGCGCTAATGTATCAGGATTCTCCCAAGGTTCCGTTACTATTAAACTTGATAAGTATTGCAGAGTTAGAACAAGAACAACTCAGCCTAGAAACCTGTTTAAAAGAAATTCAAGATCTGAAAATATCACCACAAGTTATTCAAGCGAGTCTTGGCGTGGCGAGTAAAATCGTTCCTCCTGAACTTATGCACGAATATCTTGCCAGTCTAAAGCGTGCAGGCATTCCTGTCTAAACACTTCTAATACCATCAACGTATCCTCCTTTTGGGTGATAGGATTCCCTGTCATTGACGGTTACTATGTGGTTTTACAATGCTGAAGGATATAATAATGACGACAAGTGAAAAAGTAATAACGCTCAAGGATCTTATTGATGGTGATGTTTTAGTGATGCAGGGACCGAAAGGGTGGAGCGATATGTCGCTGCATTTAGCCCTTGATAAAGCCATCATGTGGCTCACGGACTCAGATGTCACCCATGGAGCACTGTATTTGGGGGAGATTGATGATGTGCACTATTTAATTGATGATGGTCTCAAAGGTATTGATCGGCATACCATGACCCACGAAGGCGGAGAGCCGGTGTTGTGGTACGTCAGAAGGCCTACAACCGATAAGCCGCTTTCGCCAGTGCTGGATGTCGCTAAAAAATACGAAGGTGAGTCTACGGCTTATGACTGGGAACTCCTAGCCATGGTCGGTTTTTTGCTGTTATTCAAAAAAATGACGGATAATGATTTGTATCATCGCACGTTGCTATATTTTCTTAAAAAAGCGGTGGTGTATATTGATCAACATACCCACAAAGTAGGTACTCGTTATTTTATCTGTTCACAATTTGTTGCGACTTGTTTTGAAGAGGCCGGCGACGGTTATGAGCTAGACGTCGTGAATGGTAACTTGCAAACAAAGTCTTTGGCCCAAGAAACCACCTTAATTGATTACTGCTTAACCAATAGCAAGCAGGCGTCACAGCAAGTTAAGACTCTACAAACAGAAGACATATCGGAACCGACAGCAGAAGATATCAAAGTGCTAATAGAATCGTATGATGATGATTCTAAGCTACTTAACATGGATGAGCACAATCAGCTGTTTGGCGAGCTGGTTAGCGTAAGCGACAGCTTCCTAGACGTGTTTTTCAAGTTGAATGCCAAGGCGTTAGGATTAAAACCCGAGGATTGGGATACTGCGGAAAAACGCTTTTCTTTAGCGAAAAAATACCAAGCAGACTTTGTCACTCCAGCGGATCTGAAAAGTCATTGTAAAAACTTAGAAGATATTGGAACAGTAACGTTTGTTTACGGAGAGTAAATCTTCAATAGATAAAAGGGGTAGATTATCCTACCCCTATCTAGTATCGAACTCTTGATCAATCGTCGAAATTACTTCTGTTATTAGTGTCGTTAAATGTTTCGAGGTCAATTTCATCTTCCGACTTAGCGACAATCGTGGTGACCGCGGCATCGCCGGTAATATTGACGGCGGTTCGTGTCATATCAAGCAAACGATCAATACCAAGTATCATGCCTATCGCTTCCACTGGTAAATTAACCTGAGTTAGAACGCCTGCCAGAAGGATCAAGCCAACACTAGGAACGCCTGCAGTTCCGATCGAAGCTAAGGTTGCTGTTAGAACCACGGTAAGCAACTGCGCCATACTGAGGTCGACGCTGTAGGCTTGCGCAATGAATAGGGTCGCAATACCTTGCATAATCGCGGTGCCATCCATGTTGATAGTCGCGCCAAGCGGCAAGGTGAAGGAGAAGGTGTTTTTATGAACGCCAAGATTGGTTTCCGCGCAGCGCATGGTCACGGGTAGCGTCGCATTACTGCTTGATGTACCGAATGCAGTTAGCATCGCAGGCCACATGCCTTTAAAGAACTTAATTGGGTTAAGGCGCGTAAATAAGGCAATTAGTACGCTATAGGTTAGCATCGCGTGTAAGAGTAACCCGACGATCACAAGAATAAAGTAACTGCCAAGGGAGCCTACTAAGTCTGAGAACGGGAAGGTGGCGAACGTTTTAGCGATTAAGAAGAAGACGCCGTATGGGGCGAACTTCATTATGATGTTTACCAGTTCCATGACTACTTTGTTGGCATCTTCAAACCAGTTACCAATGCGTTTTCCTTGTTCACCTGATAGCGTGATGGCCAAACCGACTAAAATCGCAAATACGATAATTTGCAGCATATTGGCGCTAACCATCGCCTCAAACGGGTTGGTCGGAATAATATTAATAATAACGTCAGAAAGTGGTGGCTTCTCACTAGCGTCAAAAGTTGCTTCACCGACAGGCATACCAACGCCAGGCTGGAAGATCGAAGCCAATGTTAACGCTAAGGTTAGTGCGATTGCTGTGGTTAACAGATACAAACCAATAGACTTTAAACTTAAGCGGCCCAGTTTTGAGGGATCAGCCAATGAGCAAACACCACAAACCAAAGAAACCAAAACCAGAGGAACCATCAGCATTTTCAAGGCGTTAATGAAGAGACTTCCGCCAATATTAAACAGGCCTTCCACAAAATAGGTATAAGCCCAGCTCTTCTCTTGTATTGCTCGGCACTCTGCTTCGGCTAAATCTTTTGCACACTGGTAGTCACCAAACTGCAGGAAAAGAACCCCAACGATGGCACCGACAACCATAAATATTAGAATTTTGACGCTTAAGTTCATTGTTTTAGTCATTTTTTGAAGATTTTATGAACTCTAAGTCATTGCACAAAAAACTGCAAATATATGCTTGATTTAAATTGATTACAGGTGTAATCTTTAACTTGAGATTACACTTGTAATCAATTCAGTTAACGAAATGTTAAAGATAACCTAAAACTGAAATGAGTCGAGTATGACGATCAGAGTGAGTGAAGCAGAAAAAAGTGTGATGGATGTTCTGTGGCAGGAATCTCCATTATCCAGTCTTGAGGTAGTAGAAAAGCTACAATCGCAAGAGTGGAGCGAAAAAACCGTAAAAACCTTTCTTAATCGATTGGTTAAGAAGGGCGTGGTGTCTTTCGAGAAAGACGGGCGTCGCTATTTGTATTCTCCCGCCATAGAGCGAGAAGAGTTCCTAGCCGACGAAAGCGAAGGTTTTTTAGATAAAGTCTTTAAAGGCAATATGAAAGAATTATTAGCGACTTTTGTTGAAAATAAACAATTGTCGCAGAATGAATTGGATTACTTGAAAGGTTTACTTGACGATAATAAGAGCGACAGGGAGAGTAGCGATGTTAAGTGAACTAAAGTTTAACGGTTGGTTGGATGCTTTTTGGCAATTTAACCTCGATCTTAGCGTGGTCGTATTAACGGTTCTCATCGTCCGTTATTTTATTCGAAAAACCACAAAAAGTTATAACTCTTACCTGCTTTGGCTGGCTATTCCTGTAGGGTTCTTACTGGCTAAAGTGATTGCATCTATTGATTTCACTAGCGCCAGCTCGAGTTACATTGGTAATGCCGTTAGCGTTATGCTTATAAAGCCTGTAGAAACACTGCAAAATTACTGGTGGCTTGGTGCTTTATGGCTTTCAGGCACAACCCTGTTGTTACTCAGGTTGATTATTCAGCACATTGAGCTGCGCAAGGATTTAAAGAATATTGCTCGACCACTGGATGAAATGCCCGGAGCTGAATTATTTAAAGCAAGAAAGTACCAAGTTATTGCGGTTAAACACAAAGACATGTCACCCGCGGTATACGGCTTTTTAAAACCAAAAATATATTTCCCTGTGCATGTTGCTAAGCAACTGTCAGTGGAACAAATACAGTTAATTATTGAGCATGAAGAACAGCACATTAAGCAAAAACACTTATGGTTAAATTTGCTATGGGATGTGTTGGTATGTGTCGGTTGGTTTAATCCGCTGATCTATATTGCTCGAAAAGATTTTCGTCATGACCAAGAGCTATTTTGTGACTATCTGGTGCTGAATAAAACCAGCCAGTCACGAACCAAAGACTATGGTCATGCACTGCTTTCAACAGTTTCTGCCACTCACTCTGTAAGTTTACTTTGCTCATGGAAGGTTTTTAACCAACTTGAGGAACGTATTATGAATATTACTAAACCCATTAACCGTAAAGGTAAAGCTGCATTAACACTCGGCGTTGGCCTAGTTCTAAGTTGCTGTGCAGTATATGCCGCTAATAAGGACCTCCATGAAAAGACAATCATCACAAGCGAAGATACGGTTGTAGAACTGCGCGATGATGATGGCGTAACTTATATCCAAGAAAACGATAACTTTTATATTGAAGAAGATGGTCAGCGTCGAGAGATGACTGAGGCTGAACGTGTCGCCTTTGAGCGAAAACATGAAAAAGCCATGAAAGAGCTTGAGCTTTCTGAAGAAGAACTGATACTTATTGAAAAAGAAATCGAAGAGGCGCATAAAGAACTTGAGTTTCATGCAGATGAAATTGAACTCGCGCAAGAAGAAATGGAGCATGCTCATGAGGCAATTGCCGAAGCCCAAAGAGAGATAGAGTTAGAGTTTGAAAAAGGCCAGCTTTCAGAAGAACAAATGATCGAGATCCGTCAAAGCTTGCAACAAGCTAAGGAACAGATGCAAAAAGACAAGGTCATGATCAAGGTTGATATGGAAAAAGCTAAACAAGAACTGAAGCGTGCCAAGGCTGAAGTAAGACAACAACGTATCCGTAAGCACCGTCAGGCGCCAGGAAGTGGGGTTCATCGAACCATTACTATCGATGAAAATCGGGTTAGAGACAGCAAAGGACTTAGCAGTCATGTCATTAAGTTAGTTGACGACAGTGGGAAAGTTTACCTCAAGAAGGACGGCGACTACCGAGTTAAAGCTGATGGCAAAGAAAGAGATATGACGTCTGAAGAAAAAGCATTCTTTGATGAAAGGGTTAAAGCTATTCCGCAACCACCTAAACCACCAAAGCCTGCCGGCGCACCTACTCGAGTTATTCATTCTGATCACTCGATGACTCGCAGACCTCCAATGCCGCCTAAGCCCGCTAAAAGCCCTGTTGAGCCAGTACATCAGCCAAGTCCAAATTATCCGCAAGCAGCTTTAGAGCAAAATATTGAAGGCTACGTAAATCTAGAGTTTGATATTAATGATAGTGGTGAAGCGATTAACATCCGTGTAGTTGGAGCTAGTGATAATGGCTTGTTCAACAAAGATGCAATTGAAGCGGTTAAACAGTGGAAGTTTGCTGAAAAGGATTATGGCAAAAAAAGTATGAACTATAAAATGAAGTTCGCTTTAGATTCTTAAGGCTTACTACTGTAATCTTCAACAAAAAAGCCCGCCCAATATTACATTGTGGCGGGCTTTTTGATGGTTCTAATATTGTTTAATCCAATTGGAATGGGTAAACCGAACCTAAGTTTAAGATCTGCGTCAATTCATCAAGAGCCGTTCTCGATTCTGTTAATAAGCTTGGATCCGCTAAATCATCTTCTTCAAGTGTTTCGCGATAATGCTTATCGACCCAAGTGTTAAGTTCCGCGAACAATTGGTCAGACATTAAGACATTTTGATTCATTGCGCTAATTTCAGTTTCATTCAGCACCACGCGCTGGCGTAGGCACGCTGGCCCGCCACCGTTTTGCATCGATTGCTTCACATCAAAGATCTTTACTTCTTTAATCGGCGTATCTTGTTCCACTAACCAATCCAAATACTCTTTCACTGACGGTGTCGTTTCACATTCGCCTGGCGCAATAATCGCCATGTCACCATTGTCCATTGTCACTAACTGGCTATTGAACAAGTATGACTTAACTGCGTCTTCCACGGGAACATCATTCGCGCCAACTTCGACTACATGGAACTCTTCGCCATCAAACGCTTGCTCAAGATCCGTATAAACTTGCATTTGATTTAAGAATGCTTTTTGGTGGGCAAACAAGACGTTACCGTTACCGACAGAAATAACATCATTGTGGAACACACCTTTGTCGATAACATGCGGGTTTTGCTGGGCAAATACCGTGTTATCCATGTCGAGCTGGTGTAAACGTGATACTGCTTGAGATGCTTCAAATGATTGACGCGCTGGGTACTTGTGTGGCGCTGGTTTGCTGCTATCAAAAGCATGCTTACCGTATACAAAGAAATGTAAGCCTTTCTTGCCATAACCTTTGTCAGCGTTGATATCCACAAAGCGTGTGTGGTTGGCTGCGCCTTCGTCACCAAAATGATCGCCCATCGGCAAAGCAGGGTGGTGTGCGAAATGCTTCTCGTTGTTGAACATTGCTTGCAAAATACGGCCAGTTGTAGCGTGCTCAATAGAACGGTGGAACTTATTGGCCAAGTTTGCTGGCGTGAAATGTGCTTTACCATCGCCCGTATCGCTTGACGGTGCCATGGTACAAGCGTTGGCAGTCCACATGCTTGATGCAGAACTGCACGCTGCCAATACTTTAGGAGCTTGCTTCGAGGCTTTGATGATGACCTGAGCGTCACTGCCCGTAAAGCCTAGCTTACGCAAAGTATGCACGTCTGGGCGCTCCATAGGCGCTAATACGCCCTGTTTTAAGCCCATGTCATGCAATGCTTTCATCTTCGCAAGACCTTGCTTCGCCGCTTCTTTCGGCTTGGCACCGAGGTTGGCGTTAGACGTTGACGCTACGTTGCCGTGCGATAAGCCCGCGTAGTTATGCGTTGGGCCGACGAGGCCATCAAAATTAAACTCAAAAGCTTTTTTGCTCATTTACAATTTTACCCCTGGTGTTAGGTTTTCAGGTAAAGAACATGCATTGTTCTCAATCGACGCAACCGGGTACGCGCAGTAGTCTGCTGCGTAATAAGCACTTGGCTTATGGTTGCCTGAATTACCTACCCCACCAAACGGTGCTGTACCAGCGGCACCAGTTGTTTGGTTGTTCCAGTTGACGATACCCGCGCGAATTTTTGTGTAGAATTCGTCGAATTGGGCTCTGTCATCACTTAATAAACCTGCTGATAAACCGAAGCGTGTGTTGTTGCTTTCAACAATCGCATCTTCGAATTCTTCGTAACGAATGACTTGTAGCAATGGGCCGAAATACTCTTCGTCTTCTAGCTCAACATCGCTGACGTCCAAGATAGCAGGGTTCACAAAACCTGTACCTTTTTCTAAATGTTCCATTTTGACTAACGCTTTCGCGCCTTTAGCCAGTAACTTGTCTTGCGCAGCCAATAGGTCAAGCGCTGCTTTTTCAGAAACTACAGGGCCGATAAACGGCTGGTTGTCATCGTTGTAATGGCTGACACGGATGTTGGCGGTAGCTTCGGTTAGTTTATCCAAGAAGATATCGCCTTCTTTTGTGTTTGGTACGAACAAACGTCGTGCACAAGTACAGCGTTGTCCCGCTGAAATAAAGGCCGATTGGATGGTGTGATAAACCGCACCATTTACATCTTTAATATCGCCTACGATCAGTGGGTTATTACCACCCATCTCTAGTGCTAATACTTTGCCAGGTTCGCCACCAAGTTGAGAGTGTAAAATCTTACCGACGGTTTCACTACCGGTGAATAAAATGCCATCGACTTGTGGGTGCTTTGCCAAGGCAACGCCTGTTTCAACTTCACCTTGAACCAAGTTAATCACGCCCTCTGGTAAGCCAGCAGCTTCCCATAAACGGATTGTTAACTCAGCTGTGGCCGGAGTTAATTCACTTGGCTTGAAAACAATGGTGTTACCCGCGATTAGCGCTGGAACAATGTGGCCATTCGGTAAGTGCGCTGGGAAGTTGTAAGGTCCGAATACTGCTAAAACGCCGTGAGGCTTATGGCGAATGGCCGTTTGGCCTGAGGCGGTATCGGTTTCTTTTACGCCAGTACGCTCGTGGTAGGCTTTAATTGAAATATCAATTTTGCCCGCCATAGCGCCTGCTTCGGTTAAAGTCTCCCAGAAAGGCTTGCCTGTTTCTTGAGAAATAATTTCTGCGATTTTCTCTTTATTGTCTCTCACTAGACCTTCAAATTTTTTGATAACCTCAATTCGTTCATCAAGCGTTTTTTGACTCCATTCCCAGCCAGCTTTTTGTGCGGCCATGATGGCGTTGCCAACTTGGTCTGGAGTGGCGCTGTTGGATTCCCAAACAGTGCTACCGTCGGCAGGGTTAATCGATTTGAACGACGTGCCTTCGCCAGCAAGCCATTGATTATTAATGAATAAGTTTTTGTGCAACATATAATAAACCTGAATTTATTGAGTTTTTTTCGAGCCCGAAGGTCTGAATTTATTAAACAGTGGAACGGCTCTGACCGTATCACCTGCCTGTAACCCAAGCGAGTCAATCGATGATTGCGGGATCGTTAATTGATCACCTTCGAGGCGGCTCTGTGCGATGACGCATCGGTAATCTTTTAATTTACGGTTGCTAATCATGATTGGCAAGGTATTACCGCTGACTTCTCCAGCGACTAGCTCGACAATGTGACTGTTAGCTATAGTTCTGATGGCATTTCGCTGAACTTCAACCGTTGGGCCGCCATCAAATACGTCTACGTAGTTTTGATGAGTAAAGCCTTCTTTCTTTAATAGAGACAGTGCTGGAGCCGTATCTGCATGCACTCGACCGATAACGGCGCGAGCTTCTTCGGGAAGCATGTCTACATAAATAGGGTGCTTTGGCATCAGTTCAGAGATAAAGGTATTGCTACCTAAGCCTCGAACAGCGTCCGCTTTTGAGAAATCCATCTTAAAGAAACGTTTACCTAGAGCTTCCCAAAATGGTGAGAAACCATTGTCATCAGAGTAGCCACGCATTTCAGCGATAATTTTTTCGGAAAAGCGTTCTGGGTGATCGGCTAAAAATAAGAAACGTGATTTTGATAATAAATGGCCGTTAGTACCACCACGGTGCCCTTCGGCTAAAAACAAGGTCGCAATTTCGGTAGCGCCTGTGTAGTCGTTGCCCAGTATAAGCACTTGGTGTGGGTTATATACGCCCAGATCTGGACTGGCACTGACTTGAGTGCTTAATTTATAACTGAAGAATGCATCATCCATTCCAACCGCTGCTACCAAAGCGCAGGTTCCGATAACTTTACTTTCTTCGCTATCTTCAAGCACAAAGAAATAACACTCCGATCCAGGCTGTTTTATCTCTTGAGACAGTGCTTCTTGTGAGTTATCGATTCTATTCGAGATCGTTTCAGGGTTGTTGGGCAAGGTTGTCAAACCTGTCCCAGCGCTGGCGGCTAACTCTAAAATGTCTTCTAAATCAGTGCTTTGTGCAGGGCGAATTACCATAACTATGCGACCTAAGTCCTTAATTTTGTACTATGCAATATAAGTATTTGAAAGCTAGGGAAGAGGATGATAGACAAAAGTTTCCCTGAGTAAAAGCGCTATTCTGAAGTAAAAACCAGTATTTTTCCAGCGAAGGCTGGAATTTTGCCTTGAAAACAGGGATCATGTCCGGCTAAAGGTCTGTTGCTACAGACCACGATTTGATGAATATGTAACGCTGAGATCGTCAGCTTAGACAAAATTAAGGTGTGTTTATGTCCGATAGTTATACTAGAGCGACCTTCGATGAGGTCATGGTTCCAAATTACAATCCATCAGAAATCCTGCCAGAGCGTGGCGAAGGTTCACGAGTATGGGATCAGAATGGAAACGAGTATGTAGACTTCGCTGGTGGTATTGCGGTTAGTATTCTTGGCCATAACCACCCAGGCATGGTTAAAGCACTAAAAGACCAAGCGGATAAAATCTGGCACTTAAGTAACGTATTCACTAACAAACCAGCGCTAGAGCTTGCAGACAAATTAACGGAAGCGACGTTCGCTGATAAGGTTTTCTTTGCGAACTCTGGTGGTGAAGCGAACGAAGCAGCGTTTAAACTAGCACGTCGTTATGCTCACGACAATTTCGGTCCTGAGAAAAGTGAAATCCTTTCTTTCTCAAAATCTTTCCACGGTCGTACTTTATTTACGGTATGTGTCGGTGGTCAACCTAAATATACTGAAGGTTTCGAGCCACTTCCAGGCGGTATTCTACACACAGAATATAACAACATTGAAGCATTCAGAGAGCTGATTTCTGATAAGACTTGTGCGGTTGTTATGGAACCGATTCAGGGCGAAGGCGGTATCATTCCAGCTGATCCAGAGTTCGTGAAAGAAGTTCGTGAGCTGTGTGACAAGCACAACGCATTGTTAGTATTCGACGAAGTTCAGACTGGTTTTGGTCGTACTGGTGACTTGTATGCGTATATGGGCATGGGCGTAACGCCAGACATCTTAACTACGGCGAAATCAATGGGCGGCGGTTTCCCAATTGGCGCTATGTTAACCACGACTAAAATTGCGGCTAGCTTAGTTCCAGGTACTCACGGTAGTACTTATGGTGGTAACCCACTGGGTTGTGCTGTTTCGTTAGCGGTATTAGACGCGATCAACACACCTGAAATGATGACTGCGGTTAAAGAGAAAAGCGCAAAGATTCAAAGTGGTCTAGAAGCCATTGGCGAGAAGTATGGCGTATTCTCAGGTGTTCGTGGTAAAGGTATGTTGCTTGGTGCGGTATTGTCTGACGAGTGGAAAGGAAAAGCGCGTAAATTCCTAGAAGCAGGTTGGGCAAATGGCATCATGTGTCTTGTTGCTGGCGCAGACGTAGTACGTTTTGCACCTGCCGCAACGATTACCGACGCAGACATTGAAGAAGGCTTGGCTCGTTTCGATAAAGCAATTTCGGAATTAGTTAGCTAGTTTTAAGTCAAAACTGCATGAAAAAGGCCCCAAAATGGGGCCTTTTTTTGATCCTAAATATAAAATTTTAATGCATATCTGACCAGTCTGTAATTCCTTGATCTAGTTCAACTTTTAAGAAGTAAAAGCTATTTATTGTTAATGGGATTTTAACAATAAAAGGAACGCAATAATGATCAAATCTTTACACAATCTCACTGTAGCCACTGCTGGCATTCTTATTTCTTTGGGGACAATGGAATTACTAGCTCATGAGGAAGGCGACTTTATTCTTAGGGTCGGAGCCGCTCACGTCAGTCCGAATGATGACAGCTCCAATGTGTTAGGAACGGACGATGGCGTCACGGTCGACTCTGCTACGGGACTTGGTTTTAGTGGCACTTGGATGCTGAGTGACCGCTGGGGCTTTGAGGTGCTCGCTGCCTTGCCTTTCGAACATGATGTTAACGGTTCAGGCAGTTTATCGGGCGTACCGATTGGTACGGTAAAACATTTACCGCCAACAGTCTCGTTTCAGTATTACCCGGATGTTGATGGCGATATTTTTAACCCGTACTTTGGTTTAGGCGTTAACTACACGTTATTTCTAGACGAGGAGGCATCTCCAGAGTTAAAAACAGCTTTGGGCTCGGATGATGTTGAGTTGGCACTGGATAACTCCGTGGGCTTAGCGGCGCAACTAGGCGCAGACTGGAAGGTAGGCAACAACTGGTTTATTAATGCGGGTGTTTGGTACGTAGATATTGATACCGATGCTGACGTGATCGTCAATGGAGTGACAGCGACAACAGTGGATGTCCAGATTGATCCATGGGTGGCGATGTTAGGGTTTGCTTGGAGTTTTTAACGTTGGAAAGGTTTCGCTTTTCAGCGAGTTACTTTCTCTTGTGCGTGCAAGAGAAAGTAACCAAAGAGAAGCACGCCCCAATATTGAGGTCTTAAACGACTACCTTCGAAACAATTTATCCATTTTACGCACCTTGAAATACAGGCCATCCATGGCCTGTATTTCATTAATCAAATCATCCCCCTAAAGGGATTTCCGTTGGTCACAGATTTGATTTGCTATGTCTAAATTGTTTCTCAGCTCAATATTATGGGATAATTGGTGCTATCTTCTGGTGTCATCATCCCCTGGCGCCATTAGTGTGGCTTATTGTCATTTAATAGTTAAACTTATTAGAAATGTATTAAGTTTTGAGTTTAGGTCTTTTTGAGGATATGTGTAAAACATCAGATAACCACGAACCTTGGCTTTGGCTGGAAAGGTAGACAGAGCACTTTTCACCCTTAAGGTGGAGTACTTGTCGTGACTCTTCAAGATACAGTAGTTTCAGGTCAAAGCCGATAAGGTTTTGCCATATTCTCCAAGATGAAACATCAATATGATGATCTGGTTCGTTTCGATTGAAACGAGAGTCTTGATAGCTAACACAGAACTGGACTGGGGTGTCACACCAAGAAATATATATTTTCTTATCACCTTCAAAGTTTAACGATATTTCACGATCGAGTTCATGCCAGTCATCATCTTTTGACAGTGACTGCATGTCTGCATCATATAACTCGTAAACAACGCGCTTTAGTTTCATTATCGGACTTCTTTTTTCATTAAGCCTAATTTAACTTTTCTTACTCAGCCTTCAACACTTCCTGCACCTTCGGCCATACGTTGTCGAGCAGGGTAGGTTGTGCTTTTTCATTGGGGTGAATGCCGTCTTTTTGCATCAGGTCGTCTTTGCCACCAACGTTTTCTAAAAAGAAGGGTACAAGGGCAACTTCGTTACTGTCGGCGACTTTTTGGTAGTTATTAAAAAAGGCGTCGGCGTAGCGCTCACCGTAGTTAGGGAAGATACGAATGCCAAGAAGTAGTACTTCTGCGTTTGACTGCTTTGACATTTTGACCAGTTTGTCGAGGTTGCTTTTGATGGTTTTGGGTGGAAAGCCACGAATACCATCGTTGCCGCCTAGCTCAATAATAACGACGTCTGGCTGGTGAACCTCAAGTAATTTGGGCAGTCTTTGCAGGCCTTGCGTGGTCGTATCGCCACTAATACTGCTGTTGATTACTTGGTAATTGATGCTTTCTTCACTTAACTTCTTGTCTAATAAGGCTACCCATGTTTTATCAGGGCTGAAGTTGTAGCCGGAGCTTAAGCTGTCGCCTAATACGAGGATTTTTCCTTGCTCGGCTGTATCTGCGTGGCTTGGAAGAGCCAGCATTAGAGTCAGCACTGTAACAACTGGAAACAAAATTTGGGCAAAAAATTTTTTAAACATGGTAAGTTTGCTATTAATTAATCGATTCATTTAGTTAGTCATTATCTCAGGGTAATTAATCACTATGTTGCGAACACACGAATTAACCAAAACCGTTAACTCACAAGGTCACGATTTGACCATTCTATCTGACGTTAGTTTAACCGTAAATGAACAAGATACCGTCGCTATCGTTGGCGTATCTGGCTCGGGTAAGTCGACGTTATTGTCGTTACTCGCTGGATTGGACCTACCAAGCGGTGGTGAAGTTCACTTGGCGGATGAGCCTTTGCATCAGCTGGATGAAGATCAGCGAGCTGCAGTAAGAGCCCAGCACGTTGGTTTTGTGTTCCAATCGTTTCACCTATTACCAGGCTTGAGCGCTTTGGAAAATGTGATGTTGCCGATTGAGCTAAAAGAACAAGATAGAGCTAAAGAACGCGCTACAGAGCTTCTGGCAAAAGTTGGTTTAGAAGACCGTTTACAGCATTATCCGAATCAATTGTCGGGTGGCGAGCAGCAGCGTGTGGCTATCGCTAGGGCATTTGCTAGCGAGCCTAAGATTTTGTTTGCTGATGAGCCAACAGGCAACTTAGATACCAAAAATGGCGATAAGGTGAGTGACTTATTATTCGACTTGAATAAACAGTTAGGCACAACTTTGGTGTTAGTGACGCACGATGATCGTTTAGCAGAGCGTTGTCAGCGCATTGTTCGTCTCGAAGGTGGCAAAGTGGTTGCTGATAATGCTTCCGAAGCTTTTCAAAGGGAAGCCCTTCAAGATCAGGCTGCGGAGCAATAATTATGTTGAGTATGGCGTTACGAACTTTTCGCCGTGACTGGAACGCTGGCGAAGTTAAAGTCTTACTGTTTGCACTGACCATTGCCGTGATGGCGATGGTGGCGATTGGCTCGATCACTGATCGGGTACATCGAGCCATGGGTGAACAGAGTAGTGAATTTTTAGGCGCGGATTATACCTTTGAGTCGCCAAGACCAATCGATAACGCATTGGTGGAACGTGGTTTGAACGATGGTTTAGAGATTACTCGGTCACAATCGTTTGCTACTGTGTTATCTCGTGGTGATAATTTCCAGCTAGTTAGCGTCAGAGCGCTGGGGGGAAAGTTTCCTTTAAAAGGCACCATTGAAATTGCAGAGAAGCCCTTTGCGCAAGGGGTTGTTCAACAAGCTCAACCTAAAGCTGGAACCATTTGGCTTGAACCGAGAATCTTGGGTGTTTTGGACGTCGAAGTTGGCGATACGATTGATTTTGGCGCTATTCAGCTCACGGTTGATGGCGTTATAGTCGCTGCCCCAGGACAAGCAAGTGAAGTCTTCAATGTGGCGCCCAAGGTGCTGATCAATCTTGATGATGTGCAAAAAGCGAATATCATTCAAGAAGGCAGTCGCTTGGAGCACATTTTGTTTATCGCGGGTGATCCAGCGAAGCGCGAACCTTATATTCAGTGGCTCAAATCAGAAAAGAACCCTTCGCAGAAAATCACGGGTGGCAAAGAGGGCACGCCAGCGTTAAAAGCTGCGCTTGAACGAGCTGAAACTTTTTTACGGTTGGCGAGTTTGATTTCCGTGGTGTTAGCGGGTGTGGCGATTGCTGTCGCTGCGGGTCGCTACAGCCAAAGGCACTTTGACTATTCGGCGATTTATCGCTGTTTAGGCATGCAAATTCGTCAGGTCCACAAATTGTATTTGTGGCAGTTATTTATGATTGGTTTGTTAGGATCTGGTATTGGTCTTGCGCTTGGCCTTGGTCTGCAATCCTTAATCATTAATCAGTTTTCTGACTTTTTACCGAAGCCGATGGTCGGCATTAGCTTAGCCCCTGTATTAACGGGAGCACTTAGCGGTTTAGTAGTGTTGTTAGGCTTTGCTTTACCATCATTCTTACAGATTGCGAAAGTGCCGCCACTTCGAGTTTTACGTAAAGAGTTATTGCCACGCGCTATGTCGAGTTGGATGATTTATCTGTTGGCTATAGGCGTCATGGCGTTGTTAATGTGGTGGCAGAGCCAGTCGTTATTGTTAGTTGGAATTCTGTTGGCCGTAGCGGTGGTGACGTATTTACTGATCCGCTTAATCGCATGGTTTATCTTCAAAATTGGTGTTTGGCTCGGTAAGCGTGGTTCTTTACCGGTGCGTTTCGGTGTTGGTCAATTAAAACAATACCCGGCATTTACCATCAGCCAAATCAGCGCTTTCGGTTTAGCCTTTATTATCATGTTATCGACCGTGTTGCTTCGAAGTGAGTTGCTTAGCGAGTGGCAAAGTCAGCTCCCAGAAGGTGCGCCAAACCATTTCTTGATCAATGTTCAAGAGCAAGAAGTTGAGCCTTTGGAAAACTTACTGAAAGAAAGTAACGTCAGCACGGAAGGTATTTACCCCATGGTGCGGGGGCGTGTGGTTGGTTTGAATGATATGACGTTAGAAGAAGCGCTTGATGAAAACCAACAACGTGTAGGCGCTGTTCGCCGTGAGTTGAATTTAACTTGGATGGCGAATGTTCCGAAAGCGAATAAAGTAACGCAAGGGGAATGGTGGTCAGAGGCTGATGTTGCGGATGACCGCGCAGAATTGTCAGTGGGCGAAGAGCTTGCCGAGCGTTTAGGGTTGGAAATCGGTGACGTCCTCAAATTCTCAATTGGTGGCTTAGAAGTTGAAGGCGAAATCACAAACCTTCGTTCGATTCAGTGGGATTCATTCCAGCCGAACTTCTTTATTATTTTTGAACCGGGTGGGCTGGATGGCTTCCCAGCAAGTTATATCACCAGCTTTCATTTGCCGGTTGAAGATAAGCCGGTGTTAAATCAAATCTTGAGACAGATGCCGACAGTTACCATTATCGAGCTCGATGCGATTATGGAGCAGGTGCAATCGATTCTGGATCAAGTGACCATGGCGGTTGAGTTTATCATGCTGTTCGTGCTGCTGGCCGGAATTGCTGTGTTGTATGCGGTATTGCAAGTTAGCCGAGAAGAGCGTCTACTGTCGGCGACCTTGTTAAAAGCTCTGGGTGCGCGCAAGAAGTTTATTCGTGCCAGTATTCTAGCCGAACTCGTTTTACTCGGAGTGTTTTCAGGGGTGCTGGGGGTTATTGGCGGCGAAGTCTTGGTTAATATCCTCTATTCCGAAGCATTTGATATCGACCTAGTGTTACATCCATGGTACTGGTTATGGGTACCGCTTATCAGCGTAAGCTTTATCGGTATCGTTGGCTGGCTCGGCTTAAGGCATCTCTTAAATCAACCTGCTCACCAAGTTTTACGTGAGTACTAAAGGTTAATGTGGTCTGCTCTGGCTACCCTCAAAATTGCTGTGAGCAGACCAACAAAAAGATGGTTAAAGAAAAATAAAGGTAGACACCGACTAGCTTTGGTTGTTATTAATAAAAAAGGATAGACAGGTCAGCCAGTAGCAGGTGCCCTGTTTTTTGTATATATAAAACAATTAAACTGTTGATTTTAAAGAAAAAGATTCTTTTATGGGTAAATCCTTAGTGATAGTTGAGTCGCCAGCAAAGGCGAAGACCATTAATAAATATCTTGGTAATGACTTCGTGGTTAAGTCCAGTGTCGGTCATATTCGTGATTTGCCGACAGGCTCGAAAAAGAAGCCTGTTGATGCAAAAGAGCGTGCGCGCAAGGCCGCTGAAACGCGAAAACTATCGCCAGAAGAAAAGGTTAAGCACAAAGCGCGCAAGGAGAAACAGGCGCTGTTTGATCGTATGGGGATTAACCCTGAGCAAGGTTGGGACGCGACGTATGAAGTCCTGCCTGGCAAAGAAAAAGTATTAAATGAATTAAAAAAACTGGCTAAAGACGCCGATGAAATCTATCTCGCAACGGATTTGGATAGAGAGGGAGAGGCCATTGCTTGGCACTTACGCGAGTCTTTAGGTGGTGAAGATACACGCTTTAAACGCGTTATCTTTAACGAAATTACGAAAAAAGCCATTCAGGAAGCGTTCCAAAAGCCAGGAATCTTGGACATGAATTATGTTCATGCTCAGCAGGCTCGACGTTTCTTAGATCGCGTTGTTGGCTTTATGGTGTCGCCGCTGTTGTGGCGTAAAATTTCGCGTGGTTTATCAGCGGGACGCGTGCAGTCTGTAGCGGTACGTCTGCTTGTCGAGCGTGAACGTGAAATTCGTGCTTTTATTCCTGAAGAATATTGGGATGTGCATGCGGATACGCTAACGCAGAGCGATAACGAGCTGCGCTTGATGGTTAATAAGCATCAGGGTAAAACCTTTAAACCGACCAATGAAGCCGATACCAACAAGGCATTAGAAGAGTTAAAGAAGCACAGTTACAGTGTTTCTTCTCGTGAAGACAAGCCGCAAAAAAGTAAAGCGCCTAAGCCTTTCATTACTTCTACGTTACAACAAGCTGCGAGCACACGCTTGGGCTTCGGTGTTAAAAAGACCATGATGATGGCGCAGCGTTTGTACGAAGCGGGCTACATTACGTATATGCGTACTGACTCTATGAACTTGAGTCAAGATGCTGTGGCGGCCTGCCGTGATCATATTAACGATCAATATGGTGCTAAGTACTTACCGAGTGACCCAAACATCTATTCCAGCAAAGAAGGCGCGCAAGAAGCACACGAAGCGATTCGTCCATCGGATGTGAATGTTCGTGTGACCCAGCTGAAGAATATGGAAAAAGATGCGGAGCGTCTTTACGAACTTATCTGGCGTCAATTTGTGGCATGCCAGATGACTCCTGCAGAATTTGATGTGACCAGTCTGAAAGTAACGGCTGGTGATTATGAGCTTAAAGCTCGTGGTCGAGTGATGAGATTTGATGGTTGGACAAAGGTTCAGCCAATGCAAAGTCGTAGCAAAGAAGATCAAGAGTTACCAAACGTTAAAGAGGGTGAAGCACTTAAATTACAAAAGCTTGATCCTAAACAGCACTTTACTAAGCCGCCAGCTCGTTACTCTGAAGCCGCGTTAGTAAAGGAACTTGAAAAGCGTGGTATTGGTCGACCATCTACCTATGCATCAATTATTTCTACCATCCAAGATCGTGGTTATGTGCGACTTGATAATAAGCGCTTTTATGCGCAAAAGATGGGGGAGATCGTTACCGATCGCTTGGTTGAGAGTTTCGATGATTTATTGGATTACTCCTTTACCGCAACGATGGAAAAGCATTTAGATGAAATCGCTAAAGGCCACTCTGATTGGCGCATAACGCTTGATGAGTTTTATGATGAGTTTTCTGACCAACTAAAAAAGGCTGACCAATCTCAGGACGAAGGCGGCATGCGTCGCAACGAAGCCGTTGAAACTGAGCTTGAGTGTGAAAAGTGTGGTGAGCATAACTTAGCGATTAGAAACGCCAGCACGGGTGTTTTCTTGGGCTGTACTGGCTACTCATTACCGCCTAAAGAGCGCTGCAAAAATACGGTAAACCTGATTCCGGGCGAAGAGTTTGTGGCCGCGGATGAGGAAGAGGAAGCGCGTTATCTGCATAGCCGTAAACGTTGTCCGAAATGTAATTCAACTATGGATGATTACTTGGTGAATGAACAAACCAAGTTATTTATTTGTGGTAACAACCCAGACTGTGATGGTTATGAGGTTGAAAAAGGCGAGTATAAGATCAAAGGCTACGACGGTCCGGTCTTAGACTGCGACAAGTGTGGTAGCGAGATGCAGCTTAAAACCGGCCGTTTCGGTAAGTACTTTGGCTGTACCAACGAGGATTGTAAAAATACTCGTAAATTGCTGAAGAACGGTGAGCCTGCGCCACCAAAAGCAGACCCTATACCAATGCCGGACTTACAGTGTGAGAAAGTCGATGACCATTATGTGCTACGTGATGGTGCTGCCGGTATTTTCTTAGCTGCGAGCAAGTTTCCAAAGAACCGAGAAACACGTGCGCCAGCGGTGGATGAAGTTAAGTTAGTTGCGGATCAGCTTGATCCTAAGTACAAGTTCTTAGCCAAAGCTCCAGTTGAAGATCCGGACGGCAACCGTACTTTTGTGAAGTTCAGCCGTAAAACCAAGGAACAGTATGTTGCTGGGGTTAAAGAAGACGGTAAAGCCAGCGGTTGGGCAGCATTTTATAAGAATGGTAAGTGGCAGGAGAAAGAATAACTGCCAACAAACAGACAAATACGTTAAAATAGGCCAGCTTTCAATGCTGGCCTTTGCTTTTCTAGCCTAACATATTGTACTGATTGGGAATTTTATGTATTCGTTACTACGTTCTATCTTATTTCAGCTCGATGCTGAGCGTTCTCATCACCTATCATTAAACTCTTTAAATCTAGCTAAAAAGCTGAGCTTAACGGGACTATTGGCAAAACCTATGGTGGATGATCCTGTTGAGGTGATGGGACTGAAGTTCCCAAATAGAGTAGGTTTAGCTGCTGGTTTGGATAAAAACGGTGAGTATGTCGACGCTCTTAGTAGCCTAGGGTTTGGTTTTGTGGAAGTTGGGACGGTAACGCCTCGCCCACAGCCGGGAAATCCCAAGCCGCGTTTGTTCAGAATTAAAGAGGCAGAAGCGATCGTTAATCGCATGGGCTTCAATAATGATGGCGTTGAGCAATTGTTGGAGAATGTCAGCAAGGCTCAGTACGATGGTGTGCTAGGTATTAATATCGGAAAGAACTTCGATACTCCCGTTGAAAAAGCGGTTGATGACTACCTGATTGGTATGGAAAAAATATACCAAAAAGCTGATTACATGGTGGTGAATATTTCTTCCCCCAATACCCCTGGTTTACGTGATCTGCAGTTCGGTGAGACCTTGAAAGCTTTACTAGGCAGCTTAAAAGAGAAGCAGCATCAGCTACACAACGAATACGGTGTTTACAAGCCACTGGCGATTAAGATTGCGCCGGATTTGTCGAGTGATAATATTCAGGAGCTAGCGGAAACCTTTACTCAATTTGAGATGGATGGGGTTATCGCGACAAATACCACCTTTGATCGAAGCCAAGTTGAAGGCATGAGCAATGCTGATGAGCAGGGTGGATTAAGTGGAAAACCTTTGGCAACACAGTCAAGCAAGGTGATTAAAAACCTAGTCGAAGCGATGAATCATAAAATTCCTGTGATTGGTGTTGGCGGCATTCATAATGCTGAAACAGCCATTGAGAAAATAGAAGCCGGCGCCTCATTAGTCCAAGTATATTCGGGCTTTATTTATGAAGGTCCGCAATTGATACACACAGCTGCCCAAGCTCTAAAAGAGCATTTTAGCCACCAGTAACCGAGAATAATTATGCAGTTTTATGCTATTTGCCCCAAAGGTGTCGAAGGTTTACTTGCCGACGAACTCAAATCTTTTGGTGCTACCAATATAAAAGAACATCCCACGCACATTGCTTTTGAGGGTGATCTAAAACTGGCGTATACCAGTTGTTTACATTCTCGGTTAGCGAATAGAGTGTATTTATGTTTGTTAGATGACAACTTTGAGTCTGTGGATGAGCTCTATCAAAAGGTTAATACCATTGAGTGGAGCTGGCATTTTGATTTCAAGCAAACCTTCTTGGTTAACTGTGTGGCTCGTAAGAACAGACATATTCGTCACTCTGGCTTCGGTGGGCAAAAAGTTAAGGATGCGATTGTTGATTACTTCATGGAGCGTTATGAACAAAGACCTTCAGTCGATAAAGAAGACCCTGATTATAGAGTGCATGCACTGGTTAATGGCAACCAAATTAAAGTTGGCATAGACCTTTGTGGACATGGTTTAAATCAGCGAGGTTATCGTGAAGAAGGTGGTCGTGCACCGATCAAAGAAAACTTAGCGGCAGCTTTATTGATACGGGCCGATTGGCCAGCTTTGGCGGAAGAAGGGTATGACTTCCACGATCCAATGTGTGGTAGTGGAACCCTGGTTATTGAAGCGGCGATGATGGCGGCTAAAGTAGCGCCAGGCTTACTTAATCATGATTATGCCTTTAAAGCCTGGAAACAGCATGATGACGAGCTTTGGCAGGAAATATTGAGTCAGGCTAAGGAAAGTGCTGAAAAAGGTAAGGAGGCGCTAAAGAGTCGCTTCTACGGCAGTGATAGCTTTCGAAAAAATTTACCATTAGCTAAAGATAATTGCCAAACCAGTGGTTTAGCAGAATTCATTACTATCGAAGAGCAGGATATTCGGCACCCGAAAAAAGAAGCTATTAGCGACAAAGGATTACTCCTATCGAATCCTCCGTATGCAGAGCGTTTAGGTGAAGAAGAGCAAGTCACTCAACTGTACCGTGAGTTCGGCGACTATATCAAAGCTCGTTGTAATGGATGGAAAGCGGCATTTATTACCACTGATGAGCAGTTCGCTAAAGCTGTGGGGATTCGGTCCCATAAGCAGTACAAGTTTAAGAATGGTGCGCTAGACTGTAAGTTGTACCTGTTTGAGGTATCGGACAGCCACTATTACAAGCCTTTTGATCCAACGCGCTGGAACCCTGACTGGGAAAACAATCTAGCCGATGGTGCTGTCATGCTTAAAAATCGTATGCGAAAGAATATGCAGCGATTAAAGTCTTATCTGAAGCAAAATGATGTGAGTTGCTATCGTTTGTATGATGCTGACTTACCTGAGTATGCGGCAGTAATTGATGTGTATGATGACGAAGTTCATATTCAAGAGTACATGCCGCCTAAAGATATCCCTGACAAGGTGAGCCGCAAACGTTTACAAGATATTGTTAGGGTAACAGCCGGTTTGCTTGAGATTCCTGAAGTAAATATCCACTTAAAGCAACGTCAGAGACAAAAAGGTAAGCAACAATATACTAAACAGTCGAGTGATGAAGATTTTAAAGTAGTACAGGAAAATGGCTTTAACTTTCAGGTTAATTTAAAGCAATATCTCGATACTGGGTTATTCCTCGATCATCGCAAAACTAGAAAAATGATATTGAGCGAAGCGGAAGGGAAGAAGTTTCTTAATTTATTCGCTTATACCGGCTCCGTAAGTGTTTATGCGGCGCTAGGTGGCGCTTCGACGACAACGGTTGATATGTCGAAGACTTATCTTGATTGGGCAAAGAAGAACTTTAGCCTTAACGGTATCACGCCTTATGGACATAGTTTCGTACAGTCTGATTGTATGCAGTGGCTTGAAGAGAACTGTGACGGTAAGCAGTATGATTTGATCTTTCTGGACCCTCCGACGTTTTCGAATTCGAAGCGTATGAATACAACGTTTGATGTGCAACGAGATCAAGAAACGTTGATATCATTGACCATGAAGCTATTAAAACCAGGTGGCAAATTGTATTTTTCAAATAACTTTAAAAAGTTTGCGATGGAAAATGAGATTAATGAAAACTATCAAGTACAGGAAGTAACCGGTAAAACCTTACCACCTGACTTCAAAAATAGCAGAAATCATCATCGATGTTGGTTAATTCAACATAAATAAAAAAAGCCCAGCAATTGCTGGGCTTTTTCTTAACACTAAACTCTGCTGCTAATAGGTTACTTCTTCTTACGAGTAACGCGTTTCTTAGCTGGAGTTTTCTTTTTCGCAGGTGCTTTTTTCTTAGCTGGGGCTTTTTTCTTGGCCGGAGCTTTCTTTTTAGCAGGTGCTTTTTTCTTGGCTGGAGCTTTCTTCTTAGTCGCAGCTTTCTTTTTAGCAGGAGTTTTCTTCTTAGGAGCTGCTTTTTTCTTAGTTGCAGCCTTCTTTTTAGCTGCAGCAGCTTTAGCCTTGGCTTTCGCTTTAGCTTTCTTTTCAGCAGCTTTTTTCTTAGCGGCTGCTTTCTTAGCGGCTGCTTTTTCACGTGCGATACGTTTCTTTTCAGCTGCTTTTGCTTTCTTCTCTTCTTTGGCTGCCCAATCTTTCTCGAACTTAGCAACAGCTTTCTCTAAAGCTTCTTGCTTTCTTGCTGCGGCTTTACCGTCAGTTAAAGCTTGCTTTGCTTTGTCTTGCGCTTTAACAGCTTGGTTTACTGCTGTTTTAGCTTTACGAGCTGCGTCTTTCGCTTTTTTCGCAGCTGCCTTGTTAGTTTTGTTAGCTTTGTCTTTTGCTTTTTTAGCAGCGACTTTAGCTTTGTCGTTAGCTTTCTTAGCAACGTCACGAGCTTTCTTTGTAGCGCTCGCTGTTTTCTTCGCCGCTGCTTCAAGCTGCTTTACAGTTGGAGACTTTGGCTTGGATTTTTTCGCCGCAGTTTTAATGGGTTGTCTAGCCATGATTGTTTCCCCTATTTGTCGTGTGATGTTTTGATTAAATTTCAATCAAATTATACGAAAAGAATTTTGTAATGTTAAACATTAATTATGCTAAAGTTGCCTTATTGAACTGTTTTTTGATGTTTTTTATTAAAAACTATGCCAAATAAGCAAGAAATAATTTTTTATACCACTTTTGGTTGTCATTTGTGCGAACAAGTTGAAGCAATGATTTTTGCTTTAAACCAACAAAAAAATTTAGCTAATCGTTATGACATTATCGCGTTCGATATCATCGATGATGAAAAAATTTTAGAGGAATATCGAACAACGATTCCTGTTTTAAAAAATACTTTTACCGATGAAAAATTATTTTGGCCATTTTCTTTTGAAGAACTCGATGATTGGTTGGACTAATCTTCTTTTCGATATACATAGTTTTCAGATTTACTTTTTAGTTATTGCCATAAACAAATTCATTATTAAATTGTTTGAGAATAACACTAGCGTAACGTTATCTTGTTGGTAGTCACGCTTATGTTGGGAAGGGTGAGCGTTATCGTGTGTCTCTTTCATGATACTCTCTTTCACGATATTCTCTTTAATCATCGTCTTTATCACTCCCTGTCTTTATCGATTCTTTTCCTCTGAGTCCAGTTCTATAGGCTCCCACTCTATTTACAGCTACTAACACGTCTCACATAAAGTCTATTTGCCTTGACAAGGTAGCGTTTTGAACGTATGTTTCAAACAAGTGTTTTAGTGTGAAATAGCTTACAATCTATGAGTTTACATGATTCAACCCAGACAAAAATCCTTGATGCTGCAGAGTTTCTATTTGCAGAGCGTGGGTTTGCAGAAACCAGTTTAAGAACGATTACAGGGCGTGCCAAAGTGAATTTGGCCAGTGTTAATTATCATTTTGGCTCTAAAAAGTCCTTGATTCAGGCTGTTTTTGATCGATTCTTGCAAGACTTCACTACGCAACTAAGTTTGCGTCTAGAAGAGCTCGAGCAGCAACCAGCAAACGAGTTGCAGGCTGAAACGTTGTTATCAGCATTAATTGAGCCGTTATTATCATTGAATAATACTCGCAATAACTCGGTTTCGATTTTTATGCGTCTTCTCGGAAGAGCTTATGCTGAGACTCAGGGGCACCTAAGACGTTATGTCACCGAGCGTTACGGTCATGTATTAGTTCGCTTTACGCACTTATTTCAAAAAGGCTATCCAGAATTGAGTAACGATCAAATTTTTTGGCGTTTGCACTATATGCTGGGCAGCTTAATTTTCACTTTGGCTGGTAGCGATGCTTTGCGCCAAATTTCAGAAGCAGATTTCAATCGTAGTCTAGAAGTTAAGGATGTCATCCAAGAAATGGTGCCATTTTTAGCTGCGGGCATGAAAGCATAGTTAATAGATGGTTTAGTAAGCCGTTTAATAGATAATTTAATAGAAGGTTTGAGGAAAGATAATGATAGGGTTAATTGAGCTGTTAATCATGTTAGTCGTGGTTGGTTATTGTGCCTACCAACGTTTAGCAATGAAGAACGCAATGCTTATTAATGGTGTAGCGCTAGTTGTGCTACTGTTTACACTGGATAACTCTTGGGGCTTTTACGTTTCTTTGGTTATTTTTGGCATTGTATCGTTATTTTATTTCTTGCCTGATCTTCGTGTGGATTGGATATCGCGTAAGCTTTACCACTTTATGCAGCAAGTGTTGCCGCCAATGACTGAAACTGAAAGAACCGCTTTAGAAGCTGGTGATGTTTGGTGGGAGGGAGAGTTGTTCCGCGGTAAACCGGACTGGAGAACTCTTCTTAATTACAAAAAGCCAACGCTTACAGAGGAAGAGCAATCTTTCGTTGATAATGAAACGGAAGAGCTCTGCTCGATGCTTGATGACTGGGATATTGTTCATAAGCGCAAAGATTTACCACCAGAAGTTTGGCAGTTTATTAAAGATAAAGGCTTTTTGGGGATGATTATTCCGAAAAAGTATGGCGGTAAAGGATTTTCTGCGTTAGCGCACTCAACAGTGGTAACAAAAATTGCTACTCGAAGTGGTAGTGCGGCTGTAACCGTGATGGTACCGAACTCATTAGGACCTGGTGAGTTATTGTTACATTACGGTACAGATGAGCAGAAAGATCACTACTTGCCCCGTCTTGCTGAAGGCAAAGAAATTCCATGCTTCGCACTAACGTCTCCAGTCGCTGGTTCTGATGCCGGTGCTATTCCTGATAAAGGCATTGTATGCAAAGGTGAATTTAATGGTGAAGAAACATTAGGTATCCGTATTACATGGAATAAGCGTTACATCACTTTAGCGCCTGTGGCGACGATTGTTGGTTTAGCTTTTAAATTGTATGACCCAGAAGGTTTGTTGGGCAATGACAATAAAGAAGATTATGGTATTACTTGTGCCTTAATTCCGGCCGATCATCCTGGCGTTGAAATTGGTCGTCGACACTTACCGATGAACCAAGCGTTTATGAATGGTACAACGACTGGCAACGATGTGTTCATTCCAATGAGTATGCTTATCGGTGGTCAGGATTATGCGGGTCAAGGCTGGCGCATGTTGATGGAAAGCTTAGCTGCGGGCCGTTCTATTTCTTTACCGGCTATGGGAACTGCTGTAGCTAAGTTGTCTTATCGTATGACTGGTGCTTATGCGTTAGTGCGTGAGCAGTTTAAATTGCCAATTGGACGTTTTGAAGGTGTTGAAGAAGCCATGGCGCAGATTGCGGGCTTGGCTTATCGAACGGAAGCAAGTCGTGTTATGACCGCTGGAGCTGTTGATCTTGGCGTGAAACCGTCAGTGGTATCAGCGATTGCGAAATATCACATGACTGAAATGGGGCGCGATATTATGAACCATTCGATGGATGTTCATGCGGGCCGTGCCATTATCATGGGTGAGCGTAATTATCTTGCCAATGGCTTTATGAGTCAGCCAATCGGGATCACGGTTGAGGGCGCTAATATTTTAACCCGAAACTTGATGATTTTCGGTCAAGGTGCGATTCGTTGCCATCCTTATGTATTACGCGAAATGTTAGCGGCACAGCTTGAAGACCAAGAAGAAGGTGTTAAGCGTTTTGATAGCTTATTGTTCCGCCATATTGGTTACGGTGTGAGTAACTTTTTCCGCACGCTTGGTTTAGGTGTAACCGCTGCAAAGATTGCTGATAAGCCTGTTGCTGGTGAAACAGGTCGTTATTATCAACAATTGACTCGCATGAGCTCTGCTCTAGCGTTAACGTCTGATGTTGCCATGGGCATGTTGGGCGGTGATTTGAAACGTAAAGAGCGCCTGTCAGCGCGACTGGCCGATGTTTTAAGTCATTTATATTTATGCTCAACAGTATTGAAGTACTACGAAGATCAAGAGCGTCCTTTAGCAGATTTGCCGTATGTACGCTGGAACATGGAGTACGGCTTGCATAAAATTCAAGAAGCCTTTTATGATTTTTATGAAAACTTCCCGAATAAAGTGGTTGGTAAAGGTTTACGGTTCATTGCTTTCCCATATGGCAAGAGCTATAGCCGACCATCGGACAAGTTAGAGCGTGAATTAGTCATGCCGATGATGAAAGACTGTGAAATACGTGATCGTATTACTCAGTACGCTTACATTGGCAAAACGGATGACGATATTACTGGCCGAGTTGAGCTGGCGTTTAAGAAGGTTTTGGCTGCTGACCAGGTACGCTATAAGCTTCGCAAAGCAATGAAAGCGAAAGAGCTTGATAAAAGCCTGACTAATATGGAGCGCATTGAGCAAGCGATAGAGAAAGGTATCATCAATGATGAGGAAAAGCAGATTCTCACCGACGCCGAAACAGCCCGTATGGATGTGATTCAGGTTGATGATTACTCAAATGAGCAAATATCTGGTGTGGTTGATTAAGCGGTAAGGACATGAGCAGGCAAGAGTGATACCGGTGTCGCAGCCTTGATGGATTTTGTTTACAAGCTAGTCCATACTTGTGGTATATATAAGTAAGTGATGATTTTAAAAGGTATGCCGATATCGGTGCTCCTAGGAGGAAAAGAAATGTTATATAAGAGTATGTTAGGGGCTTTAGCATTTAGCTTAAGTTTGTCAGCCCAGGCGTCGCAAGAAGTGCAAAAGCCTGCGGAGCAAGTTGCTCCTGTAAGCGATAAGCAGCAAGTTGTGCAGGCATTTGAACAAAGTTGCCGAGCAAAAGAGTTAGCTAATTGTGCTTGTATTTCTGAGTCGCTTGTTCCTATGCTTTCAAATGCAAAGGTTGCGTTGGTTCAATCTCAACTACAGTCGGGTGAGTTAACTCAAAAAAACTTAATCCCTCGTAATCAAGTCGAGTTTAATCGCGCTCAAAGCAAGTGCTCTGAAAGCTAATATTAACTGTTCAGGTTAGAAAAAGGCGCCGGTTGGCGCCTTTTTTGTATCACTCAAAAGGTAAAAGCTTGTCTAACCAGTTACTGAGACTTATCTCTACTAGTGATTATTTGGTATTCTAGGGCATTAAGTTTATGATATAGGATAGCCCAGATAAGGATTTCCCCACATTTATAATTGGATGAGACAATTAAAGAGACCGAATATATGTCAAAAGATAAATTAGTTATTTTTGATACGACTTTACGCGATGGCGAACAAAGTCCTGGCGCGTCAATGGATAAAGAAGAAAAATTAGAAATCGCGCAACAATTAGAAAAGATGAAAGTTGATGTTATTGAAGCTGGTTTTGCGGTTGCAAGTCCCGGAGACTTTGAAGCAGTAAAATTGGTTGCTGATACTATCAAAGACAGCACGATTTGCTCCCTGTCTCGTGCAGTAGCAAAAGATATTGAAGTCGCTGGTGATGCTTTAAAAGGTGCTAACTCAGGCCGTATCCATACCTTTATCGCGACGTCTCCCTTGCACATGAAATATAAGCTTCAGATGGAGCCTGATGAAGTCATTGAGCAGGCAGTAAAGTCTGTGTCTCTGGCTCGAAGCTTGTGTGACGACGTTGAATTCTCATGTGAAGATGCTGGCCGTTCTGAGTTAGACTTTATGTGCCGTATCATTGAACAAGTTATCGATGCGGGCGCTCGCACCATCAATATTCCTGATACGGTCGGCTACAACATGCCTGATCAGTATGCGAATACCATTCAGCAGTTGATTGAGCGTATTCCTAATTCGGATAAAGCGATCTTTTCAGTACACTGTCACAACGATCTCGGCTTAGCGGTTGCCAACTCTTTGGCCGCGGTTCAGAAGGGCGCGCGTCAAGTTGAGTGCACGATTAATGGTCTAGGTGAGCGTGCGGGTAATGCATCGCTTGAAGAAGTGGTTATGGCGATCAAAACACGCCCTGATTACTTCAATGTAGATGTCGATATAGACACGCGACATATCGTACCGACGTCGCAGCTCGTGTCGAAGGTTACTGAGTTTGCTGTCCAGCCGAATAAAGCGATTGTGGGCGATAACGCTTTTGCTCATGAGTCCGGCATCCACCAAGATGGCGTACTAAAGAACCGTGAAACTTACGAAATTATGCGTGCTGAAGACGTTGGCTGGGCCAATAATCGCATGGTACTGGGTAAGCACTCTGGCCGTAACGCTTTCAAGAGTCATTTAGCAGGACTAGGCGTTCAGTTTGATAACAATGAAGATCTTAAAGAAGCCTTTGTAGCTTTCAAGCAATTGGCTGATAAGAAGCACGATATTCTTGACGAAGATTTGTTAAGTTTGATCAAGCGTTAATGAGCCCGGTAGCATAATATGACTCAATGGAATCGAGCCTATCTTGATGTTTTAGAGGTACCGGTATGGGTGCCTCTTAGCGTTCAGGAAGAGGAAAAAAGCGTTCAATCAAAAGGCACTGAGTCAAATGGGACTGAGTCAAAAGGGAGTGAGCCAAGTGCTGACACGACTGGATTAAGCTCTGAGGTTGCTGAGTCAAACACAGAAGCTCACACCAAAGACGAAGTCACTGCCTTGGCCTTTATCCAGGGAGACCAACAAGCTGACTTTATATTTGTGGTCTCGCAAGATGCCGATAAGAGTCAAGCGCAAGCAACCCTCAAGAAACTTGAGCGTGCGTGGCGATTGTGGCTTGAGCAACCTTTCTCGGCTGCTATAGCGCAAATTAACGACCCTTCAAGTCAATCTCAAACTCCGGAGTCCACCTCTCTAATTGAGGAGTGTCGAGGCAAAATTATTGCCTGTGATTTGAGTGATTCCCTAGAGCATCCAAGCATTCCTGCGCCACATTTAGACTTCTCTCACAACAACAAAAAAGACTGGTGGAGTCTACTCCAGCGACTACAGTAATGGAGCAAGCCCCAGTTATTCGCCCACTTGTCGTGGGTGACCTCGAAAAGATTGTCAGTATTGAGCAAGAAGCCCATGCTTATCCTTGGAAAAAAAGTATTCATCTTAGTTGTATCGAGCAAGGTTACCCCAGTTTGGTATTAGAACAAGGCCGAGCAATCATTGCTTACGTTGTTTTTAACTACTTGTATGATGAGTGCCACCTGATGAATATCACTACTCAACCCTCTGTACAAGGGCGTGGTTACGCCAGCCAACTGATACAAACTTTATATGAACACTCTAAATTAGCTGGTATGAAAGCTATTGTGCTTGAGGTCAGAGAATCGAACCATCCTGCTTTGTCTTTCTACACCAAGGAACAGTTTGAGAAAATAGGTTATCGGCCAAACTATTATCCGAAAGGGCAGGAGCGAGAGGGCGCCGTGGTGATGATGCGTTCGCTGACCAACCATACTCCAGCTTAATAGCATCGGGCAACCTTCAACACTTCTCATCTTATTGGTAGACTAGTCAGCACTTATCGTTAAACAAGGTTGTGTCATGCAGCAAAAGTTCAGCCAATGGTTAGAAGCTCAAGGGTATGAGTTTACGGACATTACCGCTCTGGTGATGGTGCTAGGACTCATCTTACTGATTTCCATTGCCATACATTTCATTTTTCACCGCATTGTTCTTCGCTTCGTTGACAGAATGGCGCAAAAGTCACAAAAGCGTTGGCGTAAAGCTTTTTTCGAGCGTAAATTATTCACGCGGATCGCTTTGGTGGTGCAGGGTGTCATTATCTATATTCAGGCTGGACTGTGGCTAAAGCCTGAGACTGCTGTATTGGAGTGGGTACAAACTACCTCGTTATTGTGGATTCTCCTTTATATCTTATTATCAGCTTTTTCCTTGTTAGATGCTTTGTTAGATATTTCACAAGGAGAGTCTCGCTTTAGGGGCTTGCCGTTAAGAGGGTTGTTCCAGAGTGTAAAACTAGTAGCAACCATCGTTGTCATTATCCTTGGTATTTCAGCGCTTGCGGGCAAATCACCATTAATTATCCTCAGCGGCTTGGGTGCCATGACCGCGGTAGTGATGCTGGTTTTTAAAGATCCTATTCTTGGGCTGGTGGCAGGAATTCAGTTGTCGGCTAACGATATGTTAGAAGTGGGTGACTGGCTGGAAATGCCGTCTTACGGTGCCGACGGCGATGTTATTGAGATTGCGCTGACCACGGTTAAAGTGCGCAATTGGGACCAAACGATTACCACCGTCCCTACTTACGCGCTCATCTCAGACTCTTTCAAAAACTGGCGTGGCATGATGGAGGTCGGTGGCCGTCGCATTATGCGGCAGGTGTTGGTTGATGCAACGAGTGTCGAGTTTTTAACTGAAGATGATGTTGCAAGATTAAAAAGAGCGCGCCTACTTGAGCCTTACTTAGAGCAACGCCAAAAAGAAATTAGCCAGTATAATGAAGAGAATCAGTTTGATCTGAGTTCACGAGCTAATGGACGTCGCTTAACCAACTTAGGCACTTTTAGAGCTTACTTGCTGAGTTACCTTGAAAATCGAGAGGATATCCGTCAAGACTTGGTGTTGTTAGTGCGTCAAGGACAGTCTTCGTCAACAGGCATTCCGATTGAGGTTTACGCGTTCACAGCTACCACCAAGTGGGCAGAATATGAAAATATTCAGTCGGATATTTTTGACCATATATTTGCTGTCCTGCCGGAATTTGGTTTGCGCTTACATCAATCGCCAACGGGGCATGACTTCTCTAAACTCGCCATGCGCCAAGATAACGCGGTTAATGGTCGCGAATCCAACGAGAAATAGCTTATAATGCCCGCTTTTGCGGGCTTCACCCCTAATACTTTTAACCTTGAAGAGAGTGGTATGTCTAAATTGACGTCTGAAATCGAGAATCGTCGAACCTTTGCAATTATTTCGCACCCGGATGCTGGTAAAACGACCATTACCGAAAAGGTCTTGTTATTTGGTAAGCAAATTCAAGAAGCGGGCGTGGTTAAAGGCCGTAAAGGCAAACATGCTACGTCTGACTGGATGGAGATGGAGAAAGAGCGTGGTATCTCGGTGACGACCTCTGTGATGCAGTTTCCTTATGGCGGCAAGACAGTGAACTTACTGGATACGCCTGGTCACGAGGATTTCTCTGAAGATACTTATCGAACTCTGACCGCTGTAGATTCAGCGCTGATGGTGATCGATGGCGCGAAAGGTGTTGAGGCTAGAACGATTAAACTGATGGAAGTTTGTCGGTTACGCGATACCCCAATCGTGACCTTTATGAATAAAATGGATCGCGATATTCGTGATCCGATTGAACTGCTTGATGAAGTTGAAGACGTCCTTAAGATTAAGTGTGCACCCGTGTCTTGGCCGATTGGTATGGGGAAGCAATTCAAAGGTGTTTACCATCTATTGGAAGATAAGACCTATCTTTATAAATCAGGCCAAGGTCATACTATCCAAGAAGAACGTATTATCGAGGGTTTAGAGAACCCCGAGCTTGATGAGGCGATAGGGAGTCTTGCGGGAGATTTGCGCGATGAGCTTGAGTTGGTATTAGGTGCTAGCCATGAGTTCGACCTCCAAGAGTTTTTGGATGGTCAGTTAACGCCAGTCTTTTTTGGTACGGCGTTAGGAAACTTTGGTGTTGATCATATGTTGAATGGCTTGGTCGAGTGGGCGCCATCACCGTTACCGCGTGAAACTGATAACCGTGATGTTCCGGCAACCGAAGACAAGTTCACTGGGTTTGTGTTTAAGATTCAGGCCAACATGGACCCGCAGCACCGTGACCGCATTGCCTTCGTTAGGATTTGTAGTGGTAAATATCAAAAAGGCATGAAAATGCGTCATGTGCGCTTAGGGCGTGATATTGCTGTTAATAACGCGCTGACGTTTTTGGCGGGAGACCGAGAGCATCTAGAAGAAGCCTATGCGGGGGATATTATTGGTTTGCACAATCATGGCACCATTCAAATTGGTGATACTTTTACCGAAGGTGAAGAGTTAAAATTCCGTGGCATACCTAACTTCGCTCCTGAGCTATTCCGTCGCGTACGTTTACGAGACCCAATGAAGAATAAAGCGCTGTTAAAAGGCTTAGTTCAGTTATCAGAGGAAGGTGCAACACAAGTGTTTAGGCCGCAAAACTCCAATGATTTAGTGTTAGGAGCGGTGGGCGTACTGCAGTTCGACGTAGTTGCAGCTCGCTTAAAAAATGAATATAAAGTAGAGTGTATCTATGATCAGGTGAGCGTGGCGACTGCGCGTTGGGTCACTTGTGATGATGATAAGATGTTTGAAGAGTTCAAACGTAAAAATGCCGATAACATTGCTCTTGATGGTGGGGATAACTGGAGTTACTTGGCTCCAACTATGGTTAATTTGAATTTAGCCATGGAGCGTTGGCCTGATGTTAACTTCTTAGAAACACGAGAGCACTAGACTAGGATAGTTACAAGAATATGTTTAAGCCTAAGCACAAAACACCTAATATTCGATTGTTCGATAGTCATTGCCACCTAGACTTTTCAGTCTTTGATAATGATCGCGAAGCTATTTTTGAACAAATGAGAAAAGTCGGCATTGAGGGTGTTTTAATTCCTGGAGTTAAAAAGGAGAACTGGCGGTTTATACGTCAGTTAGCTGCTATTAAACCGGGTGTTTTTGTCGCGCTTGGGCTACATCCGATGTTCTTGAAAGAGCACCGAAAAGAGCATATCCATGATTTGGAGTTGGCTGCCGGTATTAAGCCGCTGGCAGCGATTGGTGAGATTGGTCTCGACTTTTATGAAAAAGATCTTGATAGGAAAGTTCAGATCGCGTTGTTTAAGGCTCAAGTAGAAATTGCTAAGTCATGCAAGCTGCCCATAGTGCTACATGTCAGAAAAGCTCATGAAGACGTGTTACTTTATTTAAAAACCATGAAATTTCAAGAGGGCGGTATTGTCCATGCTTTTAACGGCAGTATGCAGCAGGCTGAACGCTACCGTGAGTTAGGCTTTAAACTTGGCTTTGGTGGTGCAATGACCTATGAGCGTTCCGTTAAACTCAGAGATTTAGCTAAAAACCTACCGTTGACTGATATTGTATTGGAAACCGATGCGCCAGATATGATGCCAGCTGGTTGCGAGAAAGACCACAATAGTCCTTTAAACATATTTCAGAATTTCAACACGCTTGTTGAGCTGCGAAGTGAGCCAGCAGAAGAGATCGCTCAACAGACTTCTCAAAACTCGCGTGATGCTCTGCGCGTATCCTAATGTACAAAACCTAAACACTTCACATTTTAGATGTATCTCAATTGTTATTCATGATTGATTAAGCTATAACGCCGAAGACTTGCGTCTTTTTGTTTCTTAAAGATCAAGCACTTATAATCAATTAATAAATAGCAAATGGGGATAATCATGGAACAAAGTAACTTTTTTCCACCCGTAAAAAAATTATTGGTGGCTGGCGCTGTATTTGCTGCGTTGGGCTTCAATAACACCACTATAGCTGCGGAAGATGACGCTAGTGCTGAAGCTGAAAGCATTGTCGTTACAGGTTCTCGTATCAGACAAGCACAAGCTGAAGGTGCTAATCCGGTTCAAGTTTTATCACGTGAAGATTTGGAGCGCACAGGTTTGAAAACCGTTGGTGATATTCTTCAGCGTTTGCCAGCGGCTGGCTCTGCACTAAACACACGCTTTAATAGTAGCGGCAACTTCGGTTTCCCACCTGATGGTGGTGGTATCGGTGCTGGTGCTGCTGAAGTCGCTCTTCGCCATTTAGATGCTAAGCGTACGCTAGTCTTAGTTGATGGTGTTCGTTGGGTCAATGGTTCATCAGCATCTGGTGTATCAAACTCTGTGGATTTAAATACCATTCCTATTAGTATCATCGATCGAATTGAAATCTTAGAAGATGGCGCTTCATCAATTTATGGTTCTGACGCTATTGCTGGTGTTGTAAACGTCATCACGCGTAAAGACTTTGATGGTTTTGAGTTTAACGCTTACGGTGGTGCTTATGATGAAGGTGACGGTGAAACGGGGCAGTTTGACTTAGCTTTTGGCGCACAAGGCGACCGCCATCGTGTATTCTTTAGTATCAGCCACTATGATCAGCAAAAGGTTGATTCTTTTGAGCGTGAACTTTCAGTATTCCCTACGCCGGGCACAGGCTTAACTCGAGGTAGTTCTGGTACGCCTCAAGGACGTTTTTTATTTTTCGGACAAGACAATGACAATGATGGCAACCCAGATGTTGTTAACTTAACCATCAATGATGGCGTGACTGGAATTCCAAACTATGATCCAAATAACCCTGGCGGTCCTGGGGATGATTTCCATGTTTTTACCAACAATGATCGCTTTAACTTCGCATCGTACAATTTATACGTAACGCCAAGTCAAAGAACGTCGATTTTTGGTCAAGCAGATTATCAAATTACGGATAATGTAAACTTCTATGCGAAAGCATTGTATAACAACCGTAAATCTACAAACCAAGCTGCTCCAGAACCAATTTTCATTGGACCTGACGCGGGCACTGGTGGTCTAGCTGATACAGTGATTGTTCATGAAACTAACCCATATAACCCGTTTGGAATGACGCTAGATTCTTCGAACTTTATCTTCGCTGGCCGTCGTCCAATTGAAGGTGGGGCGCGTGTCTTCCGTCAGAATGTTGATACCAGTTATATTGGCCTAGGTTTCAATGGTGACTTTACTGCTGGTAACAACGTTTTCTTCTGGGACGTCAATTACAACCACGGTAAAAACTACGCGACTCAAATTAAAAACGGTGGTTATAACATCCGTCGTATCAAAAATGCGTTAGGCCCATTGGCTGACTGCCAAGCAATGGAAGGTTGTGTACCGCTTAACTTATTTGGTGGTCAAGGCGATGGTTCTGGCACAATTACTCAGGAAATGTTGGACTATATTCAGTTCATCCAGAAAGATGCTAGTGAGAATGTGATTGACACTTTGTCGGCGAACATTTCGGGCGACTTGTTTGAAATGCCAGCTGGGTACTTCTCATTCGCAGCAGGTATCGAATCTCGTGAGTATCGTGGTTTCTTCGAGCCAGATCCTGTTGTTGTGGCTGGTGATAGTAACGGTGTTCCTTCATCCCCAACTAGCGGGTCGTATGAAGTGGACGAGTATTATGCAGAGTTCAAGATACCTCTTTTGGCGGATGTAGCCGCGGCTGAAGAGTTAACACTCTCATTGGCAGCTCGTACCTCGGACTACAGTACTTTTGGTTCTGAAACAACGACTAAAGCCGGTGTGTTGTGGCGTGTAACCGATGAACTGATGTTCCGTGGTTCGATTTCGGAGGGTTTCCGCGCACCTAGTATTGGTGAGCTTTATTCTTCGGGCTCTCGTTTCGACGCAACCTTAGCTGATCGCTGTAGCGATTACTCTGGTACTCAGTATGAAGCCAACTGTCAGGCACTTGGGGTTCCAGGTACTTACACTCAGCTAAATAGTCAAATTTCTGTGACAACAGGTGGTAATGAGAACCTAAAGGCTGAAACTTCAGATAGCCAAACATTTGGTTTTGTATATAGCCCACAGTGGGTCAATTCCGTTGACTGGATTAACACCTTGGACTTCAAAGGTACTTACTATAAACACGAGATTGAAGGAGCTGTTCAAGCAATTGACGCACAGACTCAATTAGACTTGTGTGTGAATACCTTGGATTCACTGTACTGTGATGGTATCAGCCGTGCGTCTACTGGCGCTATTAATGGTTTCAATAACCGTTTGGTAAACATTGGTGGTATTGAAACGTCAGGTTATGACCTAAGTATGTCATATACAGCACCGCAGTCTGACTGGGGTATGTTCTCAGTAACTTGGTTTAATACTTTCGTTAGCGAATATATCGAAGAGTCGCTAGGTAATCGTGTCGACTTGGCTGGTATTGAACGCAATGACTCGGGTATCCCTGAGTGGAAATCAGTATTAACGTTCGGACTTAATCAGGATGACTGGGGTGTAAGTTGGACAGTTCGTTATGTGGATGGCTTGACAGAGGACTGCACAGATTTCCTAGACGGTACTCCTGATAGTCTGACAGCACTAGGTCTATGCTCAAACCCAAATACTTCTGACGAATCAATGTCTAAGAATGAGCTAAGCTCTCGTGTCTATAACGATTTACAGTTTAGCTACTTCCCTGACGTAGATGGTATGGATATGGAGCTGAACGTTGGTGTGAATAACTT
>CATNCP010000004.1 GCA_950096615.1 uncultured Kangiella sp.
GCTTGCTTAAGTCCTTGAGTTTTCATGATATCAGTGTGCGTTGCACTACCATGACTAAAAGGGCCAACATTCATCGCTAGCCCTTCAGGGTTTTGATGAACTAATAGCTCGAAGCCATAGTCTTTGGCCATTTGATCACGAAAAGCGATCATCTCTTTGAATTTCCACGTTGTATCAACATGTAGCAATGGAAAGGGCAGCTTTGCAGGTGCAAACGCTTTGCGAGCGAGGTGTAGCAGAACAGATGAATCCTTGCCGACCGAGTAAAGCATAACTGGTTTATCAAACTCAGCAATGACTTCTCTCATGATCTGAATTGATTCATACTCTAATTGCTTTAAGTGGGTTAAAGCTTGATTACTCATTTTAAAACCTAAATGTTATTGGTGCACTGAAAATTAGCTAATAGACATAGTAATATTAGTAAAAATTACGTTCTCTTGATAGTTAAATTGCTTCTTTTGTATTCTAAATTTGTATATTGAGACTAAAGTCTATTAGTCATATGTTTGTAAGCATACTTAAATAGTGCTGACTGCCTAAAAATACGTTTGGGCTGAGCTAACAAACGATAGAACCATTCTAAATGGAGCTTCTGAAATACTTTGGGGGCCCTTTTAACCGTACCAACAAAAACATCATAAGAACCCCCTACCCCCATATAAAATGCGTCGGGGTGAGCTTCTCTTAACTTGGTAATTAACTGCTCTTGCTTTGGAGAACCCATTGCGACCGTTACAATATCTGGTCTGATAGTCCTTACTTCTTCAATAACTAGTGACTCTTCTTCGAAATAGCCATTTCTTCGGGTTAAGCTTTTTAAACCAAATTCTTGTCGTAACTTCTCAGCTGTTTGTTGATTTACATGCTCCTTAGCCCCAAGTAAGTAGACATGCTTGTTGGTTCGAGCCGCCTTCAGCATTAATTCTTTCCACAAGTCACAGCCGGGCACTCTCGAGTTCTCAACCCCTTTTTTTTGAATTGTTTTTACAACGGCGATACCATCCGCATAAAGCAAAGTACCTAACAATAGGTTTTGCTTGACTTCTGGGTTCTCTGACGCAGATATTACTTTTTCGGCGTTTATAGCAACCGCAAATCCTGGCAAAATGTGACTATCAGAGCAAATAGTCTTTACAGCCTGCTCCATACTTTTAAAAGGAGTGACTGGTAAGCCTCCAATATTGACGGTTTGTAAACTATTACTCATATTGTTTGTACCACTGACTAACTGTCATGTAACTATCATCTGTATTTTTAGAGAGGTAGTTATCTAACCTCTTCAAGCTATACTCAGTCAATGACTTTGGGTGTCCAATCAAAACCAAGTTTCCATCATTTCCATACTCTCTATTTGAATCTCTACGATACTTTTCTAACAAACTCGATTTGTACCCATCAATTGAAGCTACAGTTCGACTCTTCTTAGTAAGTAATCTTTTTAGCTGTGCCCCGGTCATCTTCGCTGGTGAACCATCACCAAAAGCCTTGTGCTTTAGACCAGATAACTTCTTAATTAAAGCAAGTCGCCAAAAGAAAAGTGGGGAGACCACAGAACTACTGATAGGTAACTCAGTAAAAGGCCCTTCGGACTTAGGTACCAGAGGATCACTTTCAAAGTTCCAGTGACTCTTTCTTGGACTTCCTCTGAAATCAAAACCTTGGACTTCGGACAAGTTCAGTCCATCCGTAAAAACGGTACTGTCAACTTTAATTCCTGCTTTAAGTAATGACGTAGAAAAGTGCTCAAAAGGCTGAATACACCAACCACCAGCTCTGTAAGACACAGCCCTTATGCCGGTTATGGACTCAAGTTTTTCTGCATATTTCAAAACAATGTGGGACGCTTCCTGCTTATTAAAGTCAGAAAGTTTGTAATAGGCTAAATCAAAAATCCAACCTTCGCTTCCCCAGGTGGATCTTTCCCAATGGGGGTGAATATGGAGTTGTATATCATGACCTTGTTTTGTCAAAAATTGTAATTGCTTTTTAACAAGCTCTGTAGATTCTTGATCGTAACCAAGCTCATCAGAACGACTCAAGTAACCAACATCAACATAAAATGTACCTTTAATGTTATGTTTATCAAGTACAGCTAATAATTTATCAGTAGGCTTCAATATACAGTTATCAACTGTTCCCGATTTGTCTCCAAAAAAAAGTTCGTAATCAAGTGTGATTAAGGTATTCATAGTTTATACCTATTTATAATGTTCAGTGGCAGAGTAAGTACCCATATGCTCCATTGCTTCCACCGAGGCATTTTTTCCCACCATGACTCACTGCTTTTAAAGTGCACAATGTTGTCTTGGACCAAACGGTTTCCACCAATTACATGACCCGTTGTTAAACCTTCTCCCTTTGCTAATTTAACCTTTACCTGGTCTAGATCTAAATCTAAACTATCAGCTATTTCACTAAGAACTCTTTCAGGCGAACTGATTAAATCTTCATACCTAATTTTAATATATTTATTTCTTAGGAGTGTTTTACATACAAGTAAGGTAGTAAAATTCACTATGAAATAATAAGCGGTTGCGGATAGCCAGCTTCGCGATGTTTGGACACTTTTACCAAAGGAATTAACTACCCCTCTAGGGTCACGAACTAAATATACAAACTGGATGTTCTTTTGGAAAATAGAATTAAGAGCTAAGCCTCTTCCAATATATTTGGCAGAATCAATTGTAAACTGATTATTATTTGATAGATGACTTAACAAGGCTTTATTGGCACTGCAATACTCAGAGTTCGTAAGAGCTCTATTCTTCTCGAAAAAATATTTATAAACATACCGATGAGACTCTAATTCACGTGCCTGCTCTTTATAGCTATTCGAACAAAACTGATTGTGCAGACTAGAATATACTGAATTCCAATAAGGACAGCTAGATAGAAGCTGTCCACAACTACACTTACCCTCTAAACCCATATATTCAGGAAGTTGATGTAACTCACCTAATGAAGTAACAGACTCTGAATTGCCCAACAACAGTGAGAGAATAGTTGTGCCGCTTCGACCAGCACCGATTAAGTATATGAGATTCATTTGTTTATATATGTTTATAGATTTTATTCAGTCTTTGACAAACGACATTTAATGTCCATTTTCTAGCACATTCTTCAGCCCTTATTGACATACTTCTATAATCTGCTTCCGAATAGTTAAGGGCAGCTTCTATTACTTTAATTACAGGTGATATATTGAGCATAGCGCTTTGATACTCACCGATAATATATCCATTCTCTTTATCTTTAACTTGTTCTTTTTCACCATCGGTATTTGTAACAATACAAGGAACGCCACACTTCATTGCTTCACATATACTAAGTCCAAAAGCTTCACTTTTTGAGGTGTTAATTAAGTATTTTGAAGCGTTATATAAGTCTAATAACTTTTCGTGGCTTGCATTATTAATTATACTGACGTTGTGCTTCTTTTGTATATTCTCAGTTATTAAATACTCTAGTGGTCCACTACCGACTATTGCAATACTGATACTGCGGTTAAGGTTTATTAAAATTTTTTGTAAAAGATCAAACCCTTTTATACTATAAAAAGAACCAACGTAGATTAAGTCATATGTTTTTGATGCGGTTTTTGGCTTAAAAACCTCAGAAATCCCAGCTGGGAGAAATTCTATATCAATACAGCTTCCTAGTTGACTTTGTAGGTGCTTTTTAAACTGACGATTGACGACAATATATTTATCCACCCACCTCAGAAGACACCTATAAATAAAACCGTCATTTTGATAGATATCAGACCCGTGGAAAGTAACAATAATCTTCGCACTCCTATTTCTTAGGAGCTTATATATATAAGCCAGAATTATCGTAGGGTAAAAAAAATGGATATGGATGATATCGAACTTTTGTCGACTAAAGACATATTTAAATAAAAATTTAATAAAAAAATTACTGTATTTAATCAAACTCCCTAATTTCGTCGTAAACTTACGCTCCATGTAATAACACTCTATTACCTCATGCTCATTAAGTCTCCTTAGCTCTTCGTACTGTTTTTTTACAAAAAGGCCAGAGTATGGCTTTTGAGAAGAGGGGTACATATTAGTAACTAATAAAATATTCACAACTCTAATTTCTCCAAGCTTTTTGTTGTGAGGCCTTTCTTACTTATTCTTTTCTGGCTCAAACCTGCCAAGAAAAAAAGTAGCAAACCAACAAAAGCAGTCTCCATAGATAAATTAATTAAAGAAGTGATGCAGATAACAATTAATAAACACCCTACGCAAACCAGATCGGCTTCTTGACTGTTTAGTTTTTGCTTTATGAAAGGAATAATAATTCTCATCAATATATATATGTAATATAGAGTTAAACAAAGACCCAACTCAGCCCATGCATGTGGCCAATACATGTCGATAGTAGTAGGCCGATTCTCGTAACCTACCCAGTGTGACCAGATGTTATATTTAGCATGAATAGGGCTATCAGTAATACCAGCAATAGCACCACCAAAGGTTCCTGCCCCAGTACCTAACAGCCAGTTTTCAGATAAAATTTGAAACGAAATAATAAGGGCTTTAAACCGAAAATACTCACCAGTATCAAAAGCTCTCTGGAAGCTTTCTATTCTATCTCCGTACAAGCCCATAGCGTAAACAGCAGCTATGGGAATTATTATTATCGGTAACAACGCAATAAAACTTGAAACACTTTTCATTTTTTTTAATGCGAAGAAAGCCACTACAAATAGGGTTGCGCCTAAACTTTGGAAAGAGCCTGTGAGAGAAATTCCATACAGCAAAACTAAGGCTGCACAAAGCTTCTGTGTGAAGCTCTTTTCTGAAACAAATAGTACGTAAGTAAAACCGCAAACCATTACAAGGCCATTTTGATTTGCGTTAAAAAATAACCCCTTAGCACCTATTCGACCATCCTTCAAGTTGAAAATATGTCCTATAAGATCTAGTCCAAAGTGATACTCGACAATAGAGTAAACTGAGCTCAACAAAGCTATGAATAAAATCCCCCTTAGTGTCGACCTAACTGAAGAATCTTTAGTGACTAGAAAAAGCCCAACAAAGAAACAAATAAGCGACTTAAATAGGAAGAAAGTGCCTAAGGAAGCAACTAAAAACCCGTTTTTAAATAGAGAAATAGAAAAAGTCAGGCAAACAAGGATCAGGATATGGAGAGACTGTTTAGGCAAGTTCTTTTGAAAAAGCAACAGCATGGCAGCAAGACTTAAAATTATTATAATAAAAACTTCTGCCAAGGCAGAGGTGTAGATACCGCCAAGCATAGCAATATGCTCAGAAAAAACAGTTACAAGGAGAAATACTCCAAGTACAATCATAGACGAACTTAGTGTTAACCTAACCTTTACCATTGTTAAAAGATACTTAGCGCCAAAGTTCTAATATAAGTTAACACTTCATATGTAGAGTAAGCTGGATAAATTATGAAGTTAAAATAACTACTTTGCTCTTGTCTCTTTATATCTTCGGCATGAAAACAAATCTCTTTACTGTTTGTAATATCACATAATGATTTTAATTGCACAGCATGTAGCTTTTGATACCAAGGAGATACAAGTACATATCTATTACTTAATTTTGGCTCAGCCAAACTATACCTAGTCCAAAAACTAGCATTGTAGGATTCTAGGTTGTTTTCTAAAAATTCAATTCCGGAGTCAAAAAGCTTCTTCGCAACTTCAGAGTTGTAATAATAATGAAGGTCGTAAAGACCCCAAAGACTTGTGATCATACCATTTAAAACTTGCTTGGGTTTGCTAGTTGGATACTCCTCAAATGCTACACCATGAGGGAACTTCGTCGCGATCCCCCCTTCCTTTATACTCATCTGAAAAGGTTTTAATGCCTTTAAAGCAGTAGTTTTATACCTATCATCTCCCGTTACCAAGTGGGCTCGGGTTAAAACAGAAATCCCGACCCCTTGAGCGAGAGCTGAGGGCCACTTCTCATCCAGTAACTCTCCATAAATTTTCTTTCTATGCTCTAAATACCAAAACCCATCATCTATATTTTCAACAAGCCAATCTGCATGCGCTAGGAAAATCTGCTTTGAACTCCCGGTTTTATGCTTTAAAAACTCTTTGTAATATTTCAGTCCCATTATTCCGATGGATATAGGGCTGTATGACTTACCACTTTCAGCAGAAAGTGATTTTACTTTTGAAAAGTCTACGTATGTAACAAAATTATCATCAAGCTCAAAAGCTCTTTCTTCTTTAAAGTATCCAAAATCTAAATAATATTGCTTAGGATGAAACGCTATTGAATATACATTATCTTGATTGTATAAATATACAGACCTTAGGCATATGTATGTAGCGAATATAGAGATTACTACATAAACAATATGCTTTATTTTAATCTTTTTCGACTTCCGACTGTTTGACTTTCTTATCATATTTACCACCTGCAGCAGTGAGCTTATTTTATTTTTTTTGCTGGAACACCACCAAAAATAGCACTATTCGGAACGTCAGAGACTACAACAGCACCTGCCGCAATTGTGGAGTTTGCTCCTATGGTTACACCTGGACAGACTATGACACCCGCACCAAGCCAAACATTATCTTCGATAGTAATTGAGTCGTGTGATGTAACACGGCTATTATCAGTTTGAAATTTATGGGAAACGGTCTCAAAGGAAACTCTAGGTCCGATATGACATCTTTTTCCAATCGAAATAGTAGCCTTAGGCGCTGCGAACCTTATTTCTGAATTTAAGAATGTCAGTTTACCTATAAATATATTCGGTGCTGTGCTAGACGTGGAGATATATACCCCCCCAAAACACGTTATTCGTTTTTCTATTTTCATACCCCCTAGCTTATAAAAAATAAACCTTATTTTATTGAACGGCTTATACCTAGGAAGCTTATTCCCACACCAGATCATTAGTAAATTAAACATTATGAAAACCTGTAAAGATGTTTACATCTATTTTCGATATGTCTTATCTCTTGCATTTTTAATTGCTCTTTCCACTTATCAAGATTTTTTAGTGATATGGGCTTAGAGGTGTTGGCATGATGGGGGTGTTTGTCTGTATCTCCAAGTGATTTATCATCTTTCCAGTATAATAACATTGACTCTTTAAAGTTAACATTTAAATGCCTGCATACATTATTTAGCTGTATTTCTGGGTTTTTAACCAAATCCTCATACTCAATAGTAGTTACTAAATGTGGATAACGCTTTTTGAAACTAACAATAGCGTTTGTGCTGTTAACCCAAAAAGTTACAGCTTCTTCAACACTATCCTTTAAACCTGCTTTTAAGTAAGAAGCAGTAGTTGCCCTTGGATCTCGCAACATATGGACGTACTTTGCACCCGGAAATACTTTGTGAATTTTATTAATATATAGCGAGTTTATTGGGGTTTTATCCCCCCACTTACTTGCTAACGGGTTTTGCGACTTTAAGTATTCCATATATACTAACTCCAAAAGGTTCTCTAATGTTCGCTCAGTCCCTTCAAGAGCTCTCGCCTTATTTAGCGCAGGCTCTAAGTTTATATTCCAAGTGTGGAACTCTGAGTAACTTTCAAATTCATTAAGTATACCAGCAGATAAAATATTCCAAGGCAAGTAGTTATACATCAAAAAGTACTTTACAATTCTAGGCAAAACATAAGACTCTGGTGGAATGCTTACGTCGCCCCCACTTACTAGCATCTTTCTTAACAGTGTGTTGCCAGAGCGACCACACCCAACTACAAAAAAGGGCTCATTAATTCCACTTCCATTACTCAAAGAGTGCTTTAGTTTAAAATTTTGAGGTATGCTCGACAGCGTCCCCATTAGGGTTAAAGCAAAGCTAGGAATATTACTCTTAAAATTCTCGAACATATTTTAAAGTCTTAAATATATTTATAGATGTTGAAATGTTAGTTAACTTTTTACAAAGGTATAGCATTAGTATTTGCTGAAGCCCAACTCCAATTGTGAATGACCACGCGATATAATTGAGTCCCATATCAAAGTATGCGAAGGTAAGAGCTAAAGAAACAGCTAACCCCCCTCCGATAAGAGAGTAAATCATTAATGCTTTACTATAGCCGAACATAACCAGTACGAACCCACATGAGCCTACTAAAACATTAATTAACTGCCCCAAAAGCAATATTTGCAAGATTGGATAGCTTTTTGAGTAAGGCTCCCCATAAATCAAAGAAAGTGCCCAACTGGGAAAAATCATTAGGAGAATGATAAAAATTAAAGCAGGTATGGCCACAATAGTTGAAACAGCTTTTAGCAATCGCTCTAAACCCCTCGTATCTCCCTTTATCCGATACTCTGAGATATAAGGAGGTAAAACACCGTTAGCGATCGCAAGCGCTAGCCCTGTTAGTAATGCAATTTTTACAGAAGCCCCATATAAAGCTGTAGATTCAGTGCCATAAAAAGCTGTAACAATCCAAATGTCAGACTGTGAAGTTATAAATAATGTTAACTGGTTTAAAAGCAAAGGAGTGCTAAACAAAAGCAATGCTCTAACCTGCTGCCTCCATTCGACTTCGCTTACAGAACCACTCATGTCTGATTTTCTACGAGTCCAATTATTCAACCAGATAGTTGCGACTACTAGAGAAAGCAGTAAGTTACATATAACTATATTTAGAACCAAATCAAGATTTGAAGAGCTAGCCACACTTAACAAGATCAATGCTGCTATAAGGTTAAGGATATTACTGAGTGTTCCTTTGATTATACTAGCTTTAAAAAAGCACTTTCTCGCCCTTAACACCTCAGCTAGAATAAGTTGAAGGGCTGTAAGTACAAACCATAATATTACATAAAAAAAGTATTGCACTAATTCTGGCACACCAAAAATAGTATTAAAAATCGATGCTTTGAACAGATAAAATAATAAAGACGTGATTAAAGCACTCAAAGATAAAATCAATGTAACTGCTTTGGTTATATTTAATGTTGGGATAGAGCTATTAATTGCGTCAGCATATAATTTAAGTACTGCTTTCTCCATACCAAACCTTGCCAGTATGCCAAGAACAATAACTAAGTTTGCTAATAAGAAATAATGTCCTAGGTTTTCAACAGATAGGTACCTTGCTAGAAGAGCAATAAATATAAAGTTGGCAATAAGTCCTGTTAGCCTACCGGTCAATAGGCTAGCGCCGGCTTTAATTAATTCTTTTCTCACAAACAAACGAGACCTTTTGTATCAATTACTCTACTTGCTCCTACGATAAAGTCACCTTTAAATTCTTTGTGATCAACTAATATCAAGTGTATATCTGCAATTAAAATGGAATCAGTAAAGTTTACAAGCTTTGCCTTAAGCAACTCTTCTGGTAGTTCAGTAACGTTAGGCTCAACTATTAAAGTTTTTCCTTGATTCAAGTCTGATATTTTCTTAGCAATTGCTAATGCAGGACTCTCTCTTAAGTCATCAATATTCGCCTTAAAAGTAATGCCGTAACACCCAATCGTAATATCTTTTGCCGTCTTTTCCGGATGATTAAGCAAGAAGTCTGCAATAGCTTCTTTGACTTTTGCTACTACCCACTCAGGCTTAGCATCATTGACATCCCTAGCCGTTTTAATCAATTTTGCTTCATCAGGAGTGTTGCTGATAATAAACCATGGATCAACTGCGATACAATGCCCACCTACACCTGGGCCGGGTTGAAGTATATTTACCCTTGGGTGGCGATTAGCTAGACTGATTAATTCCCAAACATTAATGTCCAATTTATCACATATAATTGATAATTCATTGGCGAAAGCAATATTCACATCTCTAAAGCTATTTTCAGTTAACTTAGCCATTTCGGCAGTCCTAGCAGTTGTAATAATACAATCGCCTTTGACAAAACAAGAGTATAGCTCTACTGCCTTTTGAGAACAGTCCGGAGTTATTCCCCCAATTACTCGGTCATTCTCCACTAGCTCTCTAACAACATGTCCAGGTAATACCCTTTCAGGACAATGAGCGATGTTAACCTCAGCTTTGTCTTCTGAATGTTGTGGAAAGTGTAGATCTGGTCTTTCTTCTGATAACCACTTAGACATTGCTTCTGTGGCACCGACTGGTGAAGTAGATTCTAGTATAACCAGATTTCCTTTTTCTAACACTGGCGCTATAGCCTTACAAGCACTTTCAATATAGCTCAAATCTGGTTCGTGATTTTCTTTAAATGGTGTTGGTACCGCGATTAAAAAAGCATCTGCTTTCTCAGGTACAATTGATGCTTTTAAGAAACCTTCTGTAACTGTTGCATGAACAATTGTATCAAGGTCTGGCTCAACAATATGAATCTCACCTCGATTAATAGTATCAACGGCATTTTGGTTAACATCGACACCTATAACTTTTTTCTTTCTAGATGCAAACATAGCTGCTGTAGGAAGACCAATATAGCCTAACCCAATAACAGAGATTGTCTCAAACATTATCATTCCTATTACTTTTAAGAGCTTTTATTATTCTAATACAGGCGTCACCTTGACCATAAGGGTTATGAGCCATACTCATTTGTTTATACTTTTCTGGGCTGTCTAATAGTGACGACACCTCTGACACAATCATGTCAACATTTGTTCCAACTAACTTTACTGTCCCAGCTTCGACAGCCTCAGGCCTTTCTGTTGTGTCTCTTAAAACAATAACAGGCTTACCTAATGAAGGTGCTTCTTCTTGAATTCCACCTGAGTCAGTTATGATTATATGAGCTTTATTCATCAAATATACGAATGGTAGGTAATCTTGGGGCTCAATGAGGTAAATATTATCAATACACTTAAGCAATCGATTAACAGGCTCTTGTACTTTTGGATTTAAATGTACCGGATAGACTAGCTGTACATTTGGATACTTGGTAGCTATTTTCTTTAATGATTCACATATTCTTTCGAAGCCACCACCAAAACTTTCTCTTCGATGACCTGTTACAAGTATTAATTTTTTTTCATCATCTAAAAAGCTATACCTTTGATTGAAAGATGACTTTAGGCTTTCGTTATTTTCAATTTTTTCTCTGACCCAAAACAATGCATCAATAACTGTATTGCCTGTTATATAGACATTTTCAGGTGCTACCCCTTCGTTTAACAGATTATGTTCAGAAACGGTAGTAGGCGCAAAGTGATACTTTGATAATACACCGGTTAACTTCCTATTAGCTTCTTCTGGCCATGGCGAATAAACATCACCAGTTCTCAAGCCAGCTTCAACGTGACCAACAGGAATTTTTTTATAGTAAGCAGCAAGTGAGGCCGCAAACGTTGTTGCTGTATCTCCATGAACAAGAACTATATCCGGATTAAAGTCAGACAAAACAGAATCTAATCCGCTTAGAATTGAAGCCGTAACGTCACTTAGTGATTGCCCTTCCTTCATAATATCCAAGTCGTAATCAGGTACTAACTCGAACAGTTCTAATACTTGATCAAGCATTTCTCTATGCTGTGCGGTTACACAAACTTTTGCTTCAAAATATGGATCATCATTGAGGGAGTGGACAAGGGGCGCCATCTTAATAGCTTCTGGCCTAGTGCCAAAAACACTCAGTATTTTCATGAATTTCGTCTTAACAATTGTTTTAATTTATGTCTTTGATTAAGCATTTTGTTATAAATCAAAAATGATAGTGTAAATAGAAGTATCGATGTACGCTCAGAGAAGTTGTAATACTCTAGAGCAAAACCAATGCTCATAAATATCAAACCTATAACGGTGATAAATAATAATGCTTGCTTGGAATTTAAACCTATATCCATAAAGACGTGATGTAAATGTTCCCTATCAGCAACCAAAGGAGACTTTCCTTTACGGAGCCTTCTATACATTACTGTTAGCATGTCAATCAAAGGTACTGCAATAAACCATAAAACATTGGCAGGTTTTAAACTTCCAGAGTCAGACTGACTGACTGTAATTAGTAACCATGACACTATCAGTCCTAACATCATGCTTCCGGCATCTCCCATAAACACTTTGTATTTTTTTGTTAGTAGTCCAAGGTTGAAAAACAAGAAGACTAAAATTGAAGCAGTCAATGCACCAACAAGAACTTTCAGTCCTTCATCAGCTAATAAAACACCTGATGCCGTCAAGCCAATTAAACTCAACATTCCCGCAAGCCCATCAATACCGTCGCTCATGTTAAACGCATTAATTCCAGCAACAAGGGCTAGAATAGTAACAAGTCCGGATAAAGGGCTAGTCGTTATGTCCCCGCCCCCGAAAAGGTTACCTAGCGAGTGAATATGGATATCTGTGCCAAAGGTAAGAATTGACGCGATTAAAATTTGAGCAATCAATCTGAGCTTAGCATTAAGGTCATACTTATCATCAAGGGCTCCAATAAACACCATTAAGGAAATTGATACAAGGATAAGGTTAATATGTTGGTTATGTTCTAGGTAAAAGCTAACCCCGCTTAATGTTGCGAGATATATTGCAATTCCACCAATAAGTGGGATATTTCCAAAGTGCCTCTTCCTTTTGCTGGGCGAGTCAACAAGTCCCCAGTTAACCGCAATTGGCCTCAGTACCATTACTGAAGCGAAGCAGACGACGACGGCTATTATCCAACTTATTAACACAAATGTTCCCTCATAATATTATTCTTTGTACCTGGTTAGACCTAGTAACAAAACGCAAAACAACGATAAGAAGCCACCCAACAATGTGCCAACAACAGCTATCAAAACACGGTTAGGTTTATATCTTTCCTCAGGTGCTTTTGCTTTACTTATCGTTTTGAAAATATACTCATCCGAAACTTGGGCCAGCATTTTGTTTTTATGCTCTTCTTGTATTAATTCACTGAACACAGCTCTTAATTCAGCATAAGATGTATTTTCAAACTGTTTTTCTAAATACTCGATATTTCTTTGGGTCTCCTTTAAAGCTCGAGTTTTCATGTGGTGATTAATATCCTCAAGTAACAGATCTACCCACTTTTTTGCTATATATGGAGAGTAATGTATCACCGACACTGTTACTAAACCTGTTTCTGCATTTTGCTCTACCCGTACTCTTTCTTTAAGAGCTTGATATAACTCCCAACTAGTCGGGTGTACAGTTTTCCCTTTGGGGGCTTGTCTAACCCACAGCCCTTTCTGTGAGTCATATAGATCCTCATCAAGCCGTAAAGTATTGGTTGATTGTTCCCAGTTCTGCGCACCAAATAGAGGGACTGCCAACTCATGTCTATCTATAAACTCTTCAGCAAAGCCCCAACTCTGCATAACCTCCATTGCAATAACTGCGTCGGATGATTCATTCGCGCCCAGCTTGATTCCTGCGAGGGAAGCAATGCCACCAAACTGCCCAGCCAATGATGATAACTTTCCAGCGCCTCCACTTTCATTGGGTTGAACAACAGCAGAAGCCTTATATTCATCTGGTAAATAAAGCGCAATCGAAACGGAGGCTATTGCAAACACAAGTGTTACAGCGATGATAACCCACTTCCCTTTCCAAACAATTGAAAAGAGCCTAACTAGATCGATTTCATCGTCATAGTTATGGCGGATTTCATTAGTATTAGGTTGATTCTGTTGATCACTCATGTGCTAGAGTTCCATTGTCCAAGATAATCCAAGGTTATAACGCTCTTGGTTATAACCAAAACTATCAAAAATTTTATCTTTAAATTCTATATCTACCCCTAGCAACCCATATTCTGTGGGGTATTGATATTTAAATGCCACTCTATTAAATGATACAGCGGCATTATTAATTGAGTGCTTATCGCCAGTATTGTCGTTATTTAGATCGACTTGAGAGTATGAAACGCTATACCGACTACCTGATATGTCAGATGCAATTAACCCGAGTGTTATAGCTTGAGTATCGCTGTCATAAGTAGAGCCAATAGATCTACCCTCAGTTCTATAACCAGTCTGATAAATCCCATGTTCATAGGTCAAGTTTCTCCTATGATCATTTTCCGTATCAGAATACTCAAGGTACGTAGTCAGTAGAAGGCTTGAAAAATTGAAGTGGTTTTTATAACCGAACTGGTAAAATTTTCTAGAGGGTGCAAAACCCGCCTCGTCTTCACCCACAAGCTGACCATAAATAGAGCCTAGACTTGCTTCAGTAGGGAGCTCCCAACTGAAATCAACTGCTGCTAACTGATTGCCAGCTTCATTAGAATTTAAGCGATCGCCACAACCACTATCAACTTCATCACAATTGGTTCTACCTATCGCTAAGTCAATCAAGCTTGATAATGATTCTGGCCGTCCTTTACCTCCCCACTGAGCAGTCCTACGTAAGCCTATCTCAAGTGAGTCGAAAGGTTTGAAGGAAACCGACATCCCGAGTAGCTTCGCATGGGGGATAAATCTTCGATCTTCTAATTGCCCAGCGAAAGCTGACAACGACCAAGGACCTATCCAAGAAAGCCACTCGCTCTCAAAAGGATCTGCATAATTTCTTTGAATTGATAAAGCAGGAATTGGGCGCGCATTGTTACTCAGTATTAATGATGAGTCCCAGCTAGGTCCGTACCAACGCTCCTGAGCACCAGCTGATAAAATCCAGTTTCCCCAAATAGCAGCTACATAACTATGGTCCAGTCTCTGCTCTTCCCTGTCAACCGGATCAAACGTTTTTGTCGCTTCTATATTCCAAGCAAAACTACTTGTAACACCAGTAGTCCTCGAGCTAATCTCAATTTTTTCTCGACGCTGGTCACCAAACTGCCGCAGAACCTTATACTCATTACCTGCTCTGAGGGACAACTCACTTCTTGTTTCCCGTGATGTTTCTATACGAGCTTTACGTTTGACTCGCATCAATGCTGGCTTTACCCCATCTGGAACTTTATTAAAGTTTATTTCATCAATATCTTTAACTATCCGAGCCCACGGCAAAGGCCACGTAGTGATAGGGGTGTTAATGACGCCATGGGCAGAAAGGGCTTCAATATCTGCTCTTAACCACTGATCCCTTGTATCTAACCATGGCTCTGCTTGAGATATAGAAGCACAGCTAAACACTGTCATGAAACATAATGTCTTAATTATTAATTTCATTAGAAACTATTGACCGCTGCTGCACCTAGAGCTAGTTGGTAAACTATTTGACTTACTTTAGACCAAAGCTCTAAACCATCTACTCGGGTAGTGTCCAGCGGTACTACGATAGTATCGCCGGGCTCAATTTCATTTTCATTATGGGTAAGCCAAGATGACTGATTAGGAAGGAGAACCGAACCGTCCGCCTTAACGATATAAATTGCATCTTCATTCGCTGTCTCTTTTTCGCCACCACTACGATCAATATAGTCATTGTAATCGAATGACTCATTAAATAGGTGTGATGTAGCAACTTGGACTTCACCTACTACAGTAACTTCTTGGCTAAAGCTTGGGACAACCAGTCGATCTCCAGGCTTCAGAATAATATCTTCTTTTGAGCTGGCCAAGATCCCTTGGAGATCTATTACTAGCCGTCCTGTTGCCTTCGTTGTATCTAGTATATCTAGTAAGGACTGAGCAGAACTTATATTCACATCCTTGCCTATATTGGCATCTTCTAACTCAGATATTGCAACATTCTGCCTTAACTTAGCTTGTAACTGATCCAGTTTTTCCTGCTCATGCTCCCTCAATGCTCTTCTTGAAAAGACACTTGCTTTCGGGTGCGCAAAACTTGTAAAGCCTCCGACCCTCTGCATTAACTGCCCTAGCGTCTCGCCTCGAGCAACTTTATAACGACCAGGGAATCGAACTTCTCCTTCGACGTCGACATAAATTTCTTGAGTAGCATCAGATGTGATTTTGATGTTCACTTCATCAAATGGGGAAAGTACAAAGCTATCTTCACTCAAAAAAACTTCTTGCAAATTTAGATTTCGATGGCGGATATTAACACCGCCATCAATGGAGAAGGTTCTTGTTGTGATTTCTGCTGCAGCAGAAAATGCATTTTCTGCTAATCCTCCTGCCAAATGTATCAACTCTACCGGGGTCATGTTTTGTTCATATGGGTACTGACCAGGGAATTTAACTCCGCCACTTATTTTTACCAATTTAGCCACATCGGTATTAGTGGCTTGATCTTTTAATTGCTGAATGAAAGGCTCTAAACTCTTGTTTCGTATTAGACGCTTAATTTGTTGTAATCGTAGCTTGTCATACTCATAAGATGTTTGATCTTGTATGCGATTTCCTAAGGCTTCTTCTTGCTCCCTTTTCTTTATCCTATTTGAAAGATTGGAGAACTCATACATTTGTTCATCAGTCTCAAGCGAATCTTTATACTTTTTGGCAGTGAGTTGTTCTTTATATAATTCAAGTTGCTTAGCTTTTTCAGCTGCAAGAAAGTCTTCCACATCTTTCTCCGAAACTTGATTAGGAAGCACTATAACCTTATCTCTAGACTGAAGTTCAAAGCTTGTTTGTCCGTCCCATATCTCTCTTAAATTAAGAATATGAGGCTTAATTGATCCAATTCTGTCAACTTCTCTAAGCACAATGACAGCATCAATATTAGCATGTGGCTTTAAATCTATTTCACTCGAAAGAACATCCGCCAAGTCTAACTTATTATGCCAGTTTACAAGCCCCGGCCGGTACACATGCCCAATTAGCTCGACGACACTCTCATCACGCTCTACAGCTGGATAAACTTTTACTAAGTCACCATTAGTGATTGAGGCTTGGCTTCCACCTTGGCTTGTCAAATCAACGTCAACAACTGTTCTCTGACCTGAATCACTCACCTTCTCGACTCTAACGTCTTTTTTATATGCGGTAGGAAGTAAGCCTCCTGCCAATTCAAGTAATTCTTCAATGTTTTTTTCTGACTTTAATTCGTATATTGCAGGCCTAACAACTTCGCCAGCAACTGCAGCTGTTTTCTTTACCGAAGGGATATATATAACATCACCAGAGTGAAGTCTCTGGTCATCACTCGTATCCCCCTTTAATAACAGGTCATATAAATCGATCGATGAAACAAGATTTCCATTTCGCTTTAGTTGGATATTACGCATTGAGCCAATGTTTGTCAGCCCTCCGCTGACATATAAAGCATTCATTACTGTTGACAATGATGAAATGGTATAAGCTCCAGGCTTGAATGATTCACCCAATACAAAAACCTGAATAGAACGAAGCTCGCCTAAACTAATGTTAGATTGAACGCCAATATACTGCTCATTAATTCTTTGGCTTAATGAATCCTTCAACTCGGGGTAGGACAAACCCGCCACGCTAATAGGGCCAAGTTCAGGAAATTGTATCGTTCCATCTCGCCCAACTTTTAGTTCATAACTATTATTGTCTTTTCCATAAAGCTGGATCTTAATAGTATCTCCAGGGCCAAGCACATAATTTGCCGGGACTGGAATATCGTTAACGGGTGTGTAGGTGGTGGGTACACCTGCAAATAAGTCATAACCAAACTTTTCTAATTCTTGCTCGACCTTCGGTAACTTTTCATTTGCCTCATTTTCCGAGCTCTCTTCTTTAAGTTCTTCCATTGGAAAACTAGCAAGTTCTCTAGGAAGTAGTGAAGGTTCAGATTCATCCGCCTCGGAGGAATTAGCGCTCGTTTGGCGCAACGAAGCACACATAGACTCTACATCATAACCTGCGGCTCTTGCCATTTGCCTTTGTTTTTCTGTCGCATTCTCACAAAGCTGCTTTGCCTGCGAAATGTCATTTGCTGCGTTAACGCTAGTCGCAACTAACAATAAAGAATATACAAAAAGCAATTCAAGGGTTCTTCTCATCATAATGTTGGACCTTGTGCTATGAAATAAGGGTTTAACAATGAATCTTTAGTGTTATACATTAATTCTTGATTATTATCATATAAAACACATGTACCACCTGCAGCCTTTAATACAGCATGAGCTGCAGCTGTATCCCACTCTGAGGTTGGCCCGAGTCGTGGGTAAATGTCGGCTTTACCTTCTGCAATTAAACAGATTTTCAGCGAGCTTCCCATTGGTACCAGTTCGTAATTAGAAAACTGCTTTAGATAATTTTGTATATCCTCAGATTGATGGGAGCGACTACCTACAACACGTATAGTTGGGTTTGATGACCTTGCGACAGATATAGACTGCTTCTGCGACGCAGTTTGTTTCCAAGCTCCAATATCTTTACCACCAAAATATAACTCTTCTAGCACAGGAGCGTAAACTGAGCCAAAGACTGGAGTACCATTTTGAATCAATGCTATATTGATTGTAAACTCACCATTTTTTTTGATGAATTCTTTAGTCCCATCTAGAGGGTCAATCAACCAGTAAGTTCTCCAAGCTGAACGTTCTGCCCAACTAATATCTGCAGACTCTTCTGAAAGTATAGGAATGTCGGGGGCGATAGAAGATAAAGCATCAACGATACATTGATGGGAAGCTAAGTCAGCTTCAGTTAAAGGGGAGCTGTCAGACTTTTGCTGAACATTAAAGTCCTTTTCATAAATAGAAATAACCTTATTGCCAGCATCTAACGCTACATCATTGATTTTTCTAATTAAATTATCGCTTAATTCTATAGTTTCCATCTAGTTATCCATTTTATTTACACCACATCGAGTGTTTTAGACACGCTACCGCCCGTGGGTTAAGGCCCCCAAAGCGCCTATCTTACTGTTTTTATTGGTTTTTCTCTACAGCCTTATATTCAGCGAGCGCCATTATATATATATAACATGACAGCCGAAACCAATAGGCTGTAATTTTTTGCAAAAACTCTAATGAGTTTTTTGTATGTCACTATTCATTAACTCTAACTGACTCTCTTTACCTAAAATATTAAGCAAAACGATCGATCTTCGCTCCCCATCAGGCATACTAAACACGCCCTCTAGATCCTTAAAAGGCCCGCGCAGAATTCTTACGCGGTCACCCAATCTAGGCGCCTCTACCTCAATATTTGTGACAAAGTCAGTCTCAACTACTTTTAATTGTTCCAGCAAACTTCTAGCTATTTTAGCGGGTTTCCCACCAAACCGTACAAAATCTCGAATGCCTCTCGTGGAGCGAATCTTTGACCATAACTCTCCGCTACGAGGTAACTCGACGAACAAATAACCAGGAAACATTGCCTCTTCTACCTGCTGACGCTTACCACGAATAACCTTTTCCAAAGAAAGCTTCGGTAGAAAGCTATTAATTGATTGATTATTAAGGTTTTCTTGAGCACGGCACTCTTGGCGAGTCTTACAGTGAACCAAGTACCATGCAGTACAATTTTCATTCATTATTGTTACTCGCCTGCCAACGCTCAAAAGCTTGATTCTTTTTGTTTAACTGATTGACGACCCCTTCTATCCCAAACGAATCAAAGGTGCTTCTGAAGAAATTACGTTTCAAACTCACGAAACTCACTCCTTGGAAGCTGAAGTCATACACAGTCCAGAAACTCTCATCCTTATATATTTTCAAATCGACATTGAAGTCAGGTAACGAAGGACTTTCTACAACAACTCTCAACAAGCCCTTATTCCCTTTCGAATTAAGCCTCAAGCTTTCAACAGAAGCTGTTTGGTTACTATATTTTTTTACCGTTTCGAATAAGTAACGCCGAATAGTATCTTCATAAGCAGCGATGACGGTTTCTGCCTGCTCATGGGATAATTGTTTCCAACGACGGGGACCGAGCAAGGCTCTAACTGTATTTTTGGCAGACCAGACTTCCAGCAATTCATTGTCAACAAAATCAGTTAACAAGCTAGGTTCCTGAACAGCTTTTTTATGATTATCTGCTAAGAAACGATTGATGGTCTTGAGTTTTTCATTGAAATAGGCAGAAACCTTAGTATCAGCAATTGAGGTGATGGGAAGGACAAGCAAGAAAGTGGCAAAGGCCAGAATATGCGGTAGTCGGTTCATTATTGTGCTTTACCCCGTTCCATAAAAAACTGCCTCATCATATAAAGGCTTAACTTAATATAAACTTAACTCTTCTACGGCAAATAAATAAAGCTTCAGTATCGAGATATTGCCGAATTTTACCATCTGAGCTGTCACGAACCAATTAATTCACTTGTATTACGTGTTTTGTGATCTATGCAATACTTTTCTCTCGAATCTTCTCGATTTGGTCTCTAATTTGAGCCGCCTTCTCAAACTCTAAATTCTTCGCAAGATCAAGCATCTCTTTTTCCAGCTGCTCGATTTGCTCAACGCTATCGGCCAGACTTTGAACTTGATACTCGCCTTTTTTCTCCGCCACTCGCTTTTTGCCTCTACCCGAACCACCCGTGTCCATAACATCGCTGATTTTCTTTTTGATTCCTTGAGGCGTAATACCATGCTCTTTGTTGAACGCTTGCTGGATCGCTCGACGTCGCTCCGTTTCATCGATAGCGCGCTTCATGGAACCAGTAATTCGATCCCCATATAGGATGGCCCGACCATTTAAATTCCGAGCTGCGCGGCCAATCGTTTGTATTAATGAACGTTCTGATCGTAGAAATCCCTCTTTATCAGCATCTAAAATAGCAACTAACGACACTTCAGGCATATCCAGCCCTTCTCGAAGTAGGTTAATACCCACCAAGACATCAAACTCACCTAAACGCAAATCTCGAATAATTTCCATTCGCTCGACGGTATCAATATCAGAATGTAGGTAACGCACTCGAACGCCATGCTCGGCTAAATAGTCGGTCAGATCCTCAGACATCTTTTTGGTCAATGTGGTAACCAGCACCCTTTCATTGATCCCAACACGCTTATGAATTTCAGATAATAAATCATCAACTTGCGTACCAACTGGGCGAACCTCAATTTCAGGGTCCACTAACCCTGTCGGACGCACTACCTGCTCAACCACCTGCCCTGAGTGCTCTTCTTCATAATTTCCTGGTGTCGCGGAGATGAATAGGGTTTGAGGAACGATGCGCTCAAATTCATCAAACTTAAGCGGTCGGTTATCAAGCGCAGAAGGTAGGCGGAAACCAAACTCAACCAAAGTTTCTTTACGAGAGCGGTCGCCTTTGTACATGGCCCCTATCTGCGACACTGTGACATGAGATTCATCAATGATCATTAACGCATCAGGTGGCAAATAGTCGAGCAGACATGGTGGCGGCTCACCCGGCTCGGCTCCTGACAAATACCGTGAATAGTTTTCAATGCCTGAGCAATACCCCAACTCCTGCATCATCTCGATGTCAAATTTCACGCGTTGCTCTAAACGCTGAGCTTCCACCAACTTGTTCATATCATAGAGCTGAGCTAAGCGTTCTTTGAGCTCTTCTTTAATTTGCTCTATCGCGTCCAAAATAGTTTGGCGCGACGTGACATAGTGACTTTTAGGGAAAATTGTCGCACGCGTTAAGTTCTTTAAGACCTCGCCAGTAAGCGGATCAAAGGTCTGAATGGTTTCGACTTCATCATCAAACAACTCAATACGAATCGCATTTTTATCAGACTCTGCGGGGTAAATATCGATCAAGTCACCTCGCACGCGGTAAGTCGCACGCTGCAGCTCCATATCATTGCGGGTGTATTGAAGTTCAGCCAAACGTCTTAGTATATAGCGCTGATCAATGGCGTCCCCGACTTTTAGGTGCATCACCATGCTGTGAAATGCTTTAGGATCACCCAAACCGTATATAGCCGACACCGAGGCCACAATGATTGCATCACGTCGCTCAAGTAGCGCTCTAGTTGCTGACAGTCGCATTTGCTCAATGTGCTCATTAATCGAGGCGTCTTTCTCAATAAACGTATCCGAAGCCGGCACATAAGCTTCTGGCTGATAGTAGTCGTAGTAAGAAACGAAATACTCCACCGAGTTATTGGGGAAGAAGTCCTTCATCTCCCCATAAAGCTGAGCAGCTAGAGTTTTATTGTGTGCCATGAGGATGGTCGGCCTGCCACTTCGAGCGATGACATTAGCCATCGTGTAGGTTTTACCTGAGCCTGTCACACCCAGCAATGTCTGGTGCGACAACCCATCATCCAACCCCTCCAATAAGCTCTCTATCGCTTTCGGTTGATCACCGGCTGGTTGGAACTGGGACTTTAAATCGAATACTTGGCTCATAGACTTATATCTTTTGGTTACTTTCGTTAACTTCCTGTCGCCAGAACTGCTTGGGTAGCGATATAACTTGGAGTATGATTGTCGCTTATTGTCTCATACTTTGTAAAAAAATCGAGGGATCACGGTGACAATCGAATTATCTAAAAGAGTACAGCTGATTCAGCCTTCTCCGACGTTGGCTGTTGCAGCTAAAGCGAAAGAACTTAAAGCTCAAGGCCGCGATATTGTTGGTTTGGGTACAGGTGAACCTGACTTTGATACGCCAGACCACATCAAACAAGCCGCCATACAGGCTATCAATGAAGGCGCAACCAAATATACCGCTGTTGACGGTACGCCCGAACTCAAAGAAGCAGTGATTAATAAATTCAAAAGAGACAACGGGCTTACTTATGAGCCAAATCAAATTTTGGTCTCTTCAGGCGGTAAGCAAAGCTTCTATAACTTATGCCAGGCTTTATTAAACCCAGGCGATGAAGTCATTATTCCTGCTCCATACTGGGTTTCTTATCCAGACATGGCGTTATTAGCCGAAGCACAGCCCGTGATCATCGAAACAGATATCGAGCAGCATCTGAAAATCACACCAGAGCAGCTTAAAAATGCCATCACAGAGCACACACGTCTGTTTGTTATCAACAGCCCCAGCAACCCTACTGGCGTCGCTTATACTAAAGATGAACTAAAAGCTTTAGGAGAAGTTCTTAAAGAATACCCTAAAGTTGTTATTGCCACTGACGATATGTACGAACATATCTTGTGGGAAGAAGGTTCTTTTACCAATATTCTCAACGCCTGCCCTGAGCTATATGACCGAACCATTGTCCTAAACGGCGTCTCAAAAGCTTACTCGATGACCGGTTGGCGTATCGGTTATGCTGGCGGCCCAGCGAATCTCATCGCGGCGATGAAAAAGATTCAATCTCAAAGCACATCTAACCCAGCAGCCCCAAGCCAAGCGGCGGCGACTGAAGCATTAAATGGTGACCAAAGCTGTATCAAGCCCATGTTAGATGCATTCAAGAAGCGCCATGACTACTTGTTAGCTGAGCTTAACTCCATTGACGGCATCACCTGCTTACCAAGCGATGGTACTTTTTATGCATTTCCAAATGTTCAAGGCTTAATTGATAAACATGGTTGTGAGTCTGACCTAGATTTAGCAGAGCTGCTTATCGAAAAAGTTGATTTAGCTTTGGTACCGGGTTCAGCGTTCGGAGCACCTGGACATATGCGCCTCTCCTATGCTGCTAGTATGGAAACACTCGAAAAAGCAATTGAGCGCCTTAAAAAAGTAGCAAATTAAAATTTTTTTCATCTAAGGTGTTGACCAAGGGGCGAAATATGTCTATTATCTCGCCCCGTTCAGCACACAACGTTGAACACACAATTCCCCCTTAGTTCAGTCGGTAGAACGGTGGACTGTTAATCCATATGTCGCTGGTTCGAATCCAGCAGGGGGAGCCATATTTTAAAGGCCTTGCAGAGATGCGAGGCCTTTTTTATTGCCTGCAAGAAAGCAAAATGTAGGCAGTATGTAGGCAGTTTTTGATATTGACGAGATATCTGCGGTTTGCAATACTAAGCATGTTCTTTACGCGATTAACTTAACTAGGTTAAGTCGGGCGATTCGCCAGACTAACATTTGATTGTGAAGTTTTATCCCGCAGACTATGTCTGAGGTTTGAACTTCGCTAACACAAAGTCCAAACCTCAGACATATTCTGCGGAAGGTTCAGGTAAAGAATACATTTACACTGTATAACTAAAAAGAAAAAACACTATTGTCTAGTAAGGATCCTAGAAAGGAATATATTCAAAGACTGTCCTCTTTTAATCTCAGAATAGAAGGGAACCCTGAGCCGATCATACTTCTTTGTGGAGGTAAAGAAGATCCAAAGTTAACTCCCTACTTGTCTCTAAGAGATGCAATATTAAAACATTGTGACGGTTTTAACTTTGAAATTCCCGAGCACATAAGACATTGGCAAAGTGATTCTGTTTTTAACGATTTAATCGAATTTGAAACAGAACTTGCAGCTATATGTACAATGGTAACGATAATAGTAGAGAGCGAAGGAGCCATTGCAGAACTAGGAGCATTTTCCCAATTTAAAGAACTATGCCAAAAAATGTTAATAATACGCTCCTCTGAGCATAAGAAAGACTCTTTTATACATTTAGGTATCATAAGGTTTATAGAAAAAGAAAATGCTAACAACGTTAGAACGTATGATTGGCAAATTAAAAAACCTGCTGAAATCGAAAAGCATACAATAGAAGATGCACTAGATGACATATCATCAGCTCTTGAGGAGCTTGGTGGCACAAAAAATTTCAACAAGACTAATGAAGCCCATGTAACAGTCCTAATTTATGAGCTCCTAAGCTTATTTACTGCTTTATCGCTTACAGAAATAATTAAATACCTTAAATACTTTGAAATACACGTAACTCAAAAACAATTAAAACGTAAACTTTTTCTACTCTTAGAGTTTGAGTTGATAAGAGAAGAAGATTATGGAGGTTCAACTTACTTCACTCTATCTCAAGGAAAATCCTTTTTTAAGATGTCATATCACAACGTAGGCAAGAAAACCTTTGATCGACTTAGAATTAGGACTTCTTGTAATGCTTATTATGCGAACAATAATTCAGAGAAAAACAGAGTGCGTGTCATAAAAAGGGTAATGGGAGCGAATAAGAAATGAAACACAATTTATTAGATATACTCGCTCAAGAGCTAATGCTTGATCAAGATCAGGTAAAAAGGCTCATTGCTCGGGCACCGCATAGCTATAAAACATATTACATAAGCAAGAAAAGTGGTGGTAGGCGTAAGATTTGTCAACCAGCTAAGGAAATTAAGGCTATTCAAAATATTATAGTCGATAAAGTGTTAGTTAAGCTCCCTGTCCACGAAGCTGCGACAGCCTACAAACAAGGGGCTAGTATCAAGAAAAATGCGCAAGTACATGTTGGTAATACCTTTATCTCAAAGTATGACTTTAAAAGCTTCTTTACATCTATAAAAGGTGAGCAAATTAAATTCTTTTTAGTTGAAAGGCACAATGTGTCCCCTGAAGATGCAGAGCTGATTGTAAGAATTTGCTGCATTAAAGGGAGAGGTAATTCACTACATCTGAGTATTGGTGCGCCGAGCTCGCCTGCTTTGAGCAATGTCCTGATGTATGAATTTGACCAAATTATGACTAAATGGGCGAAAGATAATCTTTTTACCTACTCTCGTTATGCAGATGACATGACCTTTTCCACTAATCAAAAAGATAAATATCACTTGATCGACAGGGCTATTAGAAAAGCCATCAACAACATAGAGTACTTAAGCTTACGACTCAACAGAAAGAAAACTCTACACTTATCTAAAAGGTCGCATAGAAGCGTTACAGGCATTGTTATAAATAATAATGGAGAACTTTCTTTAGGGAGGGACAGAAAAAGAATTATTAGCTCAATGATTCACCACTACAAAAGCCAGCAACTACTAGAGTCAGAGCTTCCCCGCCTTCAAGGTTTAGTAGCATTTGCAAAAGATGTGGAACCAACTTTTTTCAGAAAAATGATAGATAAGTACGGAGGCGATACAATTAAGTCGATATTACAGCACCGAATAAATTAAAGTTCTTATTCAAAACTACCCCACACCCTATGCGGTACATACCCCGCACTCTATGCGGTACATACCCCGCACTCTATGCGGTACCTACCCGCACTCCCATGCGGTACCTATGCGGTACACCCCGCACTCCTATGCGGTACATACCCCCTACCTGTATGTGGTAGCTTATATTTCTGCTTTTTTAGATAAAACTGTAATCTTCAGCCCCCCCTTTACAAGTTCTTTCTTTAAGAAGTTGACTTTGCTAGTATCCACTAAAAATGAATAAAGCTTACGATATTTCTATTAGTCTTTAGTAAAGGACATATGGGCATCAATTTAAGGAAAGTAAAATGAGCTATAAGTGGGAGTTTTCTATATCAGCAGGATCTTATTACCCCTCGTTAACGGAGAGGTTTGGCGGTAATGATATTTGCCTTGCATATGAAAATGATGATCTTGGAATGCAGTTCTTCGGTTTTTCCTTACATATTGATGCCCTATCAGAACCAAGTCATGTGGCGCAAAGGCTATACAGTTTGCAAGTTTTACTGAATGGAGCCCTACGAGTCTCAAGTGGTCACACTAATATGATACCAATTATGTTTCATCAGTTTTCGTTATGTAATGGGGGGAGTAACCATAACGTATACGCCGAGTCTATTGAAGAGAGCCCTTTCGATCTCAACCCATCTATTGATAAAGACCTACCTTATTGGAAAGATCCTAAGAACAATTATTCATCGTATATTCTAAATAAATCAAAGTATGACAAAGTTATAAGAGAGCTCCTATTTCTTGTTGGAATGATATCAACTACTAATTCCGCAACTGAAAGAGTGCTTACATGGAGTACGCTATATAAAATACTCGACTGTGTTAAGCACTATTCGAAAGATTTCGAATTACCATATGACACTTTTGCAGACAAACCTCGAATTAATGAATTTACTGCTGCTTGTAATAATATGAGTATACTAGGATTAAATGCGAGACATGGTCCCTCAGGTAATAAGCCACCAAAGAAGGTCATGACTTGTTTAAATGAAGCATCTAATTTAATAGTCTCACTATCTCAATCATTCATGCAACATTACAGAGAAAGCTTATTCGGGTACACAGAGCAGTTAGATATAGAAAGCTAACAGGCATTTTAGGATATGAAAAGTAGGTTTTAGAGATGGCACAAGGTGTAATTGCTGACAATTGGTCTTTGCAAGATATTTCAAGTCTTTTTCTTGAGGGGCTAGACAAAGAGAAAGCTGGTGAAATAACTATTGATGAAAATCAACATTCCTACAAACCAATTTCTATTGCAGTAACTCAAACGGAAGCTCTTTTTGACTTTATTACTGATCTAGTCTTACGAGATGAAATTTTAGTTGATGAAAAGTTCTCCGATGCATGGGACGCTATGGATAGCCCAATACTTAATGCGAAAAAACTTGGAGTTGTTCGAGCATACCCTTTTTTGTCCAAATCAGATGAAATTTCAGAAATAAGGGAAGAGATTTCCGACCGTATTTGTTCTACAAAATCATTAAGAGTAGCGCATAAAGAAAATGTTGATGGCTGGAACTTTAACAAGGAGTCGCCGCATCAGCTCTTATCCCAAACTTTGTGGGGAGGAGCTGGTATGTGTGCAAGAAGCTATGTATATGAAAAGAGCTACACCCCACACCCCCTACGAAAAAGGCTATTCATAAACTCAGGCTTTATGCTTCCAGCCGATGATGCTGTTCACCAAGTATCTAATTTCTTGAATGATCAAAAGGTAAAAGTCTCAGGAAAGTTACTTGGTAACGATAAGCTTTTCTCAACGTACATTAATATTCCCGCTATCCCAATAAGAATTCTCCAAGAATCCCAATCAGCTGAGCAAATGATTTCTATTGCATTACAAATGAGAGATGACTTCCAAGCCCTTCGTGATTGGTTAAAGATGTTCCAAAATGCAATAAGCGAAGAGGATACAAAAACCATGATCAAATATAGAAAGGAGCTAGACTCGGTAAGCCAATATATAGATAAAAAAATAGGATACGGAACCTCCACTAACCCAGTGTCTATGGAGGCTGGAGTAGGTATTTTTAAAGTCGCCATAAAAGGAAATCCATTAGACAGCTTAAAAAACCAGTTTGGGATACGAGCCACACTAAACAAGTTAATTTTAGGAAGCTCTGGAAGAGAGGAGATTAGAAAGTACGTTAAAATGTTCGGAGTTGACGGCTCTGCCACTGCCTATGAGATTGAGAACTCATTTATTGTGAAGGGTTAATTAAGTCAGTAATAATAGCGGGACGATTGGGACATCCTTTTTACATCAAGATATTAAGTAGCCCCATTAAAGTCAGGCCTTATGGGACATATGGGGCATCTGCCCCATATGTCCCGCTCTCACTTATTATCTGGGGACAGCCACAAAGCGACTATTCACTTCAAAGTCCCATTAGCCCCATCCTCCCCAGCTCTAATACTTTCAAGCTCATCAAAACTTAAAATACAAGCTGGAACAGAGTAAAACCTCGACCTTCTTTGTACCCCATTAATATAAATTGAGTGCTTAGACTTCAGTCTATTGCTATCGTTTATCTGCAAGAAGCCCATTTCTTTTAGATCTTTAGCAACTTCATTAATGTTTTGTCCATTACAAACTTCAGCAAATCCATTTGTAGTAAATAAGTATAATTTTTGCTGATGCCCTCCAACTGTAGCCTCGTGAAAATACCCCAACATATCCTTAGGAGGCACATCATTTACGTTATTAGTAAGCTGAAAGCGGCTTTGATTTCGTTCGATAGCTTCTCTAACCATTCGGGCATTAATGACCTTTCTAGGCAAATTAACATCATCACTAAGCCACAAGCCCACTACATACCTTACTGAACTGATTATTTCAGACTCTTCTAGGGGCAATACACCTAGTCTTGAAGCCAAAATTCCAGCAGTAGCCACCAAAGAGAACCTTTTTAAAGCTCTCTGTTGCTCTCGCTCCATATTTGGAAGCAAAAGCTCTTTATGAATTTGGTTATTCAACTCATTGATATGCTTCCGTGCATTGGCTTGAGTTTCAAACTCAATAATTATTTGGTCTATAAATATCGAGCCAGCCACTCCAAAATATTTAGAACAGTTATTTTTTAAACGATCGGCGAATTCCGCATAAGAATAACCTTTAGGTTCTTTAATGATTTCATCGTTAGCCGGTATATCTATAAGCCTAAGAGCTTGTCCTGAGTGCACATTTTTTGAAGTTTGTAAGATCTTCTCTCTAACAGACTGCTCACCTGAAGAAAGTATCATTGAACGCCATGAACGTGACTTTTTAATATCAGCATCTTGGCTTAACCTTTGCTTCCCTCGCCCTCCAGACAGGTTGTATACCACTCGTCCAAAGTCATTATCATTGCATGTGTGTATTTCATCTAAACACAACAACCCGTCATTAGATGATGATGCTAATGCTTCAAGGGCATTTGACGTACTGTTCCACGTAAGGACATAACTCTTTGAGGGATCAGCTCCTGGAGATGAACCATTGCCCACAACACTCGCAGCGACCTGTAATACTGTTGTCTTGCCTCCCGAGCTACGGCCGTAAATATTAAAGCCTCCCGTTTCTATATCTGAAAAGTGTAGTAACATTCCTGAAAAACCAAGCGATAAACCAAATACAAGCATTGGGTTTTGACTGCAAAAATGAGCAACATTTTCTGTCCAGTCATAAAAGCCACCACTTTCATACATAGCTTGGCCAGTATAGGAGTGTCGTTCGGGTTGATATATAATGTCCTCTTTACAGTACCCAGCCCCGATTACTCTATGGGGTAAAACGTAAGCTAGTTCCTCATTTCCCTCTATCCATCCTAATTTGGTAACTGACTCTACAAATGGCAAATTACCTAGGAAACCAACTAAGTACCTTTTAAGACTGCTAGTTTGACTTGGGTCAATTTTCACGCCCGAACGACCTAAATACTTTATAAAGTCAGAGCCAGAGTCATAGAGATAATCCATTGGAATAGCCCTATTTCTTAGGCTTCCCCTTAAATCTACCCAGTTTAAAACAACTCCATTAGTTTTATCTGTCGTATCTTCTGTAACCGCTGTAGCCCAAATAGGGCTGGAGACCTGCTTCCCTTCTTCATTGTTAGAGTTAACTAGGAATACTCCTCGGTCATCCAGCTTGAAGCCAGACGGGGCTTTAATCATTGCTTGGATAAAGCTAGAATCGTTAATGGAAGCATTTTCTAGTTCTGTGGTAAGTTCTTGAGAATTATCTTCTACCCTCTCGGCAGTTGTAGCTGCTGGGAGGGACTCCACTTTATTTCCGTCCATGCTACACCTCCGCAGTTGATGTCTTTAGCTGAGAATCAAGATACTCATTCAGATCCTGTAAACGGTATCGGATAGCTCTTGCACCAACTTGAATATAAGGAATACGCGCTCCAATATAGCGGTCACGCTCTAAGAATTGTTTACTGACACCCAAATAATCTGCTGCTTCTTGGGTGGTTAATAAATGTTTTGTCATGTTAAGACCTCTTGCTTCGTTAATAGAGGCCTATAGTTTTAATGGGTTTTATTCATGCTGAATATGTTCCAGCATGTTGGTTCATACTTTTTCTTTGATTCTTTTTAAAACTTCTCGACGAGAAAGATTTGAAAATTCGCTCATATCTCCCCCCAGCTCTTTGAATCTTTTCCAAAGAGATATCCATCTAGCTATAGAGTCGCTGTAGTTTTTACCTTCTGGGTTATTAACTTCATATAGCCTTTCAGGATCATCTTTTAACTCAAGGTCGATTAATTTAGCTGCTTTACTGTTTGATAAGTTTTTATAAGACTTTTCATAAAGTTTAAGGCACTTCATTAAAAATAGTCGCTCTTTGCTCTGTGACGCTATACCAGCTTTTTTAGTATTGTTTACTATTGCTGTGTCTGCTGCATATAAACCTTCAGAAAAGCTTATGGATTCCAGTGCCTCAAATGCTGAAAACGAATAGTCATCCTTATATTTCTTAGCTATTTCCAGCCTTCTATCCTTTAACTCAGGGTGTTTACTAGCTTTTCTTAAAAAAATAGTAGTGCAGTAAGCCTCCTCTATAGTTAAACAGGAATCTATAGCGAATATTTCCACCCATGAAACATTGTTTTCACCAAATATCTCCTCTTTTTCCTCATGCTCCATTAAGTACCTTAGCTGTGCACATTCAGATGGACCAAATGGCTGCATCCAAGGAACACGCTCTAAAGCCTTTTTAAAGCCCAGCTTCTTAATATTTTTGTTTAGGTATTCCAATGCAATACAGTGCATTTGCCTTAAATAGCGTAAATACTCAATATCACGTACTCCTAACTTAGAAAACAACTCCCTGCACCTCAGAGAAGCATTCACTAAATACTTGGGGAACTTAAATATATTTTTTCTGCTATAAAAATCCTCAAGGGGATTGTAAGTTTGGAAGTTATAAATTGACCCTTTGATTTCTTCTTCTATCTCTAAAGCTTTAGCGAATACCTCTAACCTATCTGCTGCCATTAACCTAGCTTTCTTCTGCTCTTCACTGATCATGACTCACACCCGCAAACTCTAAAACTTTACCTTCTATCTTTTGCATAGGCTCAATAAGTCTGGACACATCGCTGACGACATAGCCAGCAGTAACATCTTGGGTTGTTTTGTGGTTTAGTAGCTTTTTCAATGCGAAGTAAGGTATATCAAGGCTTTCCGCTATTGTGGCGAAAGTACGTCTTAGATCATGAAGAGTGAAATCTACACCTGATAGCTCTGCCACCTTGCGAACCTGTTTAACTGGTTCCACTAGATGACCTGTTTTGCTTTTACTCGGGAACAGGTATTCATTAAAAGTCGAATCTATACGTCTTATCACGATTGAGTAAAGGTAGTCTCCCATTGGTAAAACATGGGGTTCGCTGTTCTTGGTATCATTAACTGTTAGTGTTCGCCCCATCATATCAACGTCTGAAACTTTGATTTTCATAGCCTCAGAGCGTCTAAGCCCCGTAAATATGATCAGTAGTAAATAGTCCCTTATAACCTCTGTATTGCTATTAGGGTTCGTATTACTGAGGTTTAGTACTGCATCAAACCACTTAGGAAGCTCATGAGGTTTAATAACTGTTCGTCTTCGGTCTACCTTGTACCAAGATTTAGTGTTAGAAAGCCTTTGTACTGGGTTAAGCGCAAATATTGAGTTTCCTTGCTCGTCTGAGTACTGTTCAGCAGCAAAATTGAATAAAGCTCTAAGTACTCGCATTGCATTATTTGCTCTGGCTTGGCTTCTTTTGCCATATTCAGTATGTACCTTAGCTACAACATCTCTGTTAATGGTGGCCAATGGCTTATTTAGGTATTTGCCGAAAGCATCATTAATGGCTTTGCGATAGTCTTTGATCGTGCCTTCTTTGAGGGATTTTCTAGCTTTAATGTAATCCTCTAAAACCTGCTCCAAAGTAATCCGATGCTGAATATCCTTATTCCTATCGTCCTGCTTGGCTTTATTGATGTCTTTACCCAGCGACATTTCACCTAATGCCTTATGAGCTTGCTTCCTAGCTTGTGCTACCGTAATTTGAGGGTAGCGACCTAGTGTAGTCCTACAAGTACGGCCATTAACCCGCTTTTCCGCAATAAAGCTCTTAGTTCCTGACTTAGTTACTCGAAGTGCGAACCCCTGCAACAAATTGTCTCTTACAATCAGTTGATCCTTATCTGGTGGAGGCTGTATATTATCGACCAGATTTTTAGTGATCTTATTCATTTCCCCAAAATTCTCCATGTAGGCGCTATGTAGGCAAGCGGTTTAAAAACCAATAAAACTCATAACGCTCTATTAAAAGATAAAGTCCACTAATTTCAAGCCTTTATTAGTGGTTTATGGGTTATTAAAACAGATTAAAACTTAATGATAACTGAATTATTGAGACTGTTAATCCATATGTCGCTGGTTCGAATCCAGCAGGGGGAGCCATATTTTAAGGGCCTTGCAGCGATGCGAGGCCTTTTTCGTATCCCTATAAATAAATGAAAAGGACTTTATGATGACACGTATTTTAAAACCATTGTTTCTACTCTTAGTGGCCGTCAGTTTTCTTGCCTCTTGCGATAGCAAAACCTCCAAACCCAAAGACACCGTTTACTACAACCTTTCGGGAGCGGTCAAAACCACTCTTCATTCATTTGATTACAGCAATCTCGAGGCTCGTGACGAAAGCTTTTCACCAGAATCAATTAAGTTAACTTTTAATCGTGATGGAATGTTGGAGGAAACCGTTTCTAGCTATATCGAGCAAGCCAATACCGCTAACAAGCAGACTACCATGGCCAGCAAGTTCCAATACGATGATCAAGGAAGACTTAAAACACAGTATGACAGGTATGACTCAGACCAGCCGCAAGTGATAAGTTTCCTTTATCGGGAAGAAGAGTTTTTACCTTATGCATCAACCATGTTTGATGGGCATGAAACTCAAATGACCAATCTATCCCACGATACAAACGGCAATATGATTTCAGCGGTGTCTGTCTCGGAAAGCCTAGAAACGAAAAGCCAATATTCAGCCAAATACAATGACATCAACCAGCTCGTTGAGAGAAGCTTTACATACGGTGATAGTTACCAATCCTCAATAACAGTCACGTACAACTCGGACCGAACTGTAAAGTCAGAAACTACAATTACTGGTGATGACAAGTCAGTATTAACTTATGAATACCTCAAAACTGACTCGGTAGATAACTGGATAGAGCGGAAGGTAATGTCTAGCGATAAAGACGGCTATGTGATTGAAAAGCGTACGATAAATTATTTTTAAGCAAAAAAAAGCCGAGAAATGATTCTCGGCCAAATCCCACCATATAGCTGAAGGAAAACTGTATCAGAATGTATCTGATTTTCGCTTTAATCTTAGTAGTTTATGAATTTTTTCAAGTTTGCTTTATTTGTCAGCAAGACTGTGATAAAACTTAACTATTGGATTAAAGTACATCTTGGATATATATTAATGCATTAATGCATTGAAATCAAGTCAAAATTGCATTGTTGGAATACAATATGAGCGAAATAATTGATCAACTTAAGCAACTTATGAATAATTTTGGTGAAACTGATTATTCAATGCAGCGCAAATCAAACATTAGTCAGTCTACGATCTACAGAATTCTTGAGCGTAAAACGACGGATCCTGGTGTCCATAAGATTGACACTCTTGCCAGGGCCTTAGGGTTTAGGCTGTCACTGGTGCCGGTGAATGAAACGACCAGTCAAATAGATTACTCTTCTGAAGTCGATACATTAAAACGTATCATCACTCTTGTAGAGTCTTTAGCTAACGCTAGAGGTATTGAGTTAACTCCTGAAGAAAAAGCTGAAATGATTCTTTCTAATTACCAAGCTAATAGCTCTAAAGAAGAGTTGGGAATGCGAATTGTTAATTTGAAGTAAGTTTTAGACTCAAAGAACATACTCGGGCATTGAAATAGAGATGCCCATAAAAAATAGCGCCTAATGGCGCTATTTTTGACTCTACGGTACTAAATTCTACTCAGGGTAGAGGTGCCTTGAGATCCCTTCGTTTGCGCCTGTACAGGCCTCAGGAAACCTCTAGACTGAATGATTTTACGATTCTTGCGCTCAAACTCCTCAAGTTTTTGGTTCCAGACCAGAATTTCTCTGAGCTTATCTTTCTCAGTCAGATTGCTCGTCTCGATTTGAGAGTATTCTTGAAGTAATCGCAGTGCTTTAATATCCGCTCTGCGATAAGCAGACAGATCAACAATATTCTCTTCATTTTCGAAGAGAGCCTGCTCCGAGGCAACGTCAAAAGACTCTGCGTTTTTGTTTCGATAAGCCTTTAGTATCAGCCAAAACAGCATTGCTGCGAACGCTGCTAACACTAAACCGTAGGCCAAAAATAGTAATGCCATTCAGTTGTCTTCCTACCAAATAAACCAACTGCTTCAATGCAGGTATTAACAGCATCAAAACAATACAAAAGTTCACGGCTTGCAAAGCATAGCCTTGAGTATTCCCTATAAAATCAAACTCTGTGAAGTGTCGCTCTATGTACCGTCCCAAACTAAAAGAGATAGCAACTACGGTCAGGACACAAACAGCAAATTCTTCTTTCAGTACATGACGACTTATAACTGCCCTCGTCGCCACATAAGCCAGTATTAAAATGTCAGTGATCATCCACGTGATATACCAAATATAAATTGCAATCTCATGAGATCTAAGCGCAGGACTTATTGCCCAGTTTAAAAACTGTACTAATACTAAGAACATACAAAAGCTAACCAAGCGCCTCTCTTTGGTCACTAATAAGTGCAATAATAGGCAACCCACTAAAGATAAAGTAAATATATCTTTTAGCGGTTGCCAGAGATTGAGCTCTAAGACAAAGTTAAACAAACGAATTGAATCCTCTTCGTACGCGTCTTCTCGCCCCTAGCCTTAGCCAGGAGTAATTAACTTAATATGATGCGCCTTTGAGGTTTTGCCAAACTTCCTCTTCATACTTGAGATGATAAACTTATACAGCTACATCATCTCAGTAGCTTGCTTTTAAGCAAAAGGCTAATCACGTTTCTTTTCGGTAGGGTCCTCTTCAGGTTCTCCGCCACCATTACCTGTATAAACCTCTAGAGCTATTTCTTTCGGCTCAAACAGAGGTTGTTGAATTTCTTGAGGCTGTACCATAGATAAATAGCAGATCATTGCGATAGATTCAAACATAATTAAATTCCTCTAAACAGTAGTGATTGATAAAAATTGATAGTTAATAAAGTAAATTAATGAATAGCAGAAAATTCTCCGCCAAAAATTTGCCATAACTTATTGTCTTTAAACGATATTATTATTAACAAGAGCCGATGCTATGGGCTTTCTGTATAAATATTAATCAATATAGTTGAATCAAAACGTGATGTAAATTTTACATTTCATAAAAATAAATAATAAAGCCAGAACGCCCTAAACAAGGATTAAGCGACTGATAATCAAGGCTTTTTTGCATTACTTTTAATGCAAAAAAGCCTTAACTTAGATCAAGATGCCCTAGAATTGATAATATTATGTAGCGTAGGTTGGGGGGGTAAATAAAGCGCCATTGGCGCTTTACAGGGCAAAACAAGGAATTCTTAGATTCGAGTTAGTGACGTGACAGAGTTTGAAATAACGCTTGACTGGACTGGTCTTAGGAAACCACGTGACTGGATAATTTTTCGGTTACTGCGCTCAAACTCTTCTAACTTTTGATTCCAAACTAATATCTCTCTTAACTTATCTTTTTCAGTCAGATTACTCGTTTCGATTTGTGAGTACTCTTGAAGTAGGCGCAAGGCTTTAATATCTGCCCTGCGATAAGCAGACAGATCTACAACATTCTCTTCATTGCCGAAGAGCTCCGTGTCAGAGCTACTTAGATCAAAGGACTCTGTGCTTTTGTTTCGATAAGCCTTTAGTATCAGCCAAAACAGCATTGCTGCGAACGCTGCTAACACTAAACCGTAGGCCAAAAATAGTGATGCCATTTAGATGTTTCCCTGCTAATAGTACTAACTGTTTAATTACCGGTGTAAAAAGAGCTAATAAAATACAAATATTTACTGCTGGTAAAGCATATGCCTGCAAACCTTTTATAACACTATAATCGGTAAAGTGCCTTTCTATAAATCGTCCGATATTAAAAGCGATAGCCACGATGGTAAATACTGCGATCGAAAGTTCTTCCTTGGTGATTCGTTTTGTTGTCACTCCTTGGTATGCTACATAAAGAAGGATAAAAATATCGGTAATCATCCAAGTGATATACCATAAAAACTTACCCTGAGTATGCTCCATCAACCAAGGGCTCAGCTGCCAATTTAAAAATTGAACAATCACTAAGAAAAAACAAAAACTCACCAAACGTTTTCGCTTGGTGAGTAATAAATGTAAAACTAGACAGCAAGCTATACCCAACGTAAACCAGTCAGCTAACAAGCTCTCTAAATTTAGTTCAACTATAAAGTTCTGCAATACTAATCTCTTTTCTTTTTGTCAGGGTCTTCTTCAGGCTCCCCGCCATTACCACCTGTATAAATTTCAAGAGCAACTTCCTTAGGGTCAAACAAAGGTTGTTGAATTTCTTGAGGTTGTGACATAGATAAATAGCAGATCATTGCGATAGATTCAAACATAATTAAATTCCTCTAACAGTAGTTATTTCAAAAAAAATACGATATAAAACAAAATAAATAATGGATAACGAAATGCGCATCCGCCGAGTAATTACCATAACTTATTGCTTTTGAACGATATTATTATTTTAAAGAACAGCGCTATGGTTTTTTTTTGTATAAATATTAATCAATATAAGTTAATGAAAACGTGATGTAAATTTTACATTTGATAAATATTACTTATGTCTAACATTTTAAAAAAATATGCTATCCCTTTGATTTTAAGTCATATTTGCATTATTCTCATATTTGCATTACCCAAGCCAGACTTATGGATGGCATATGACCGCACAGCAGTCAATGATGGACAATTCTGGCGCTTTTTGACCCCCAACTTTGTCCATCTAGGCGCATGGCATACAATCCTAAATTTAGTCGGTTTATGGTTCACTATGCTGCTATTCATAAACTTACTAAAAAATATCGACTGGTTGGCTTGGTTTACCCTGCTATTTATCGGGAATATTGTAGGCCTGCACCTGTGGGTGCCCTCTCTTGATCATTACGTTGGGATGTCTGGTGCGCTCTATGGACTAATCGCGGCGGCGGCAGTCGCTGAATTAAGACTGGGGGTTAAACTCAGTGGCCTTCTACTGTTAATTGTCGGGCTTAAAATATTTATGCCACAACTGTTTGGCGTGGAAACAAGTTATAACGAGTGGCTAGGTGGTAATGTTATTGAGGAAGCGCATATTATCGGGTTTATTCAAGGACTGATTCTCGGATTGGTCTGGCCCAAGAGTCGACTGAGTAAGCCTAAGTCGCTCAAGGGCAGTCCTAATAGCGAAGTTGATAAGACTAAATGGTGAGCTTGGCGCGGTTCTTTTGTAGCGTTTTAGCTCCAATGCCTTTCACAGCTGTTAACTCATCAATTGACTTAAAAGGGCCGAACTTTTGACGATACTCGATAATCGCCTCAGCTTTTTTTAGGCCAACTCCTTTTAAGACAGCCGCTAACTGGCTAGTAGACGCCGTATTAATGTTAACTTGTGATAGTTTTTGCTGACTTTGTGTCTTAGAGGGTCTTTCGACTTTATCTTTGGCTTGTAAGCCCTGCCCCAAGAAGCAGCTGACTACAATAACGATTGATGCAAACAATTTCATAACTAATCTCCTTATTAATGTCCCTATTCGGCATCGTTGCCGGCAGGAAGGAGATTAAGTCATGACAACAGTAGTTACAAGTGGCTCACGAGAGAATCAGAAATATCGCACAAAGCTTGGTAAGGATCAGAAGCTTGCGTGATCGGCCTGCCAATCACTAGAAAATCCGAACCAGCTTCTAATGCCTGTTGAGGAGTCATAATTCGACTTTGATCCCCTTTGTCACTGCCAGCAGGACGAATACCTGGCGTGATTAGTTGAAACTCTTTACCGCACTGCTGTTTAAGCTGCTTTGCTTCCCAAGACGAGCACACCACGCCATCAAGGCCCGACTCATGAGTGATTTGAGCAAGATGGCTCACCTGCTCTGCTAGGTTCTTCTGATAACCTAATTCGCTAAATACTTCCTCATTCATGCTGGTTAGCATAGTAACTGCAATTAAAAGCGGAGGATTATCCGTTTCTTGAAGCGCCTCTTTCGCTTTCACCATCATCTCACGACCACCTGAAGCGTGAACATTAATCATCCACACACCTAAAGCAGCCGCAGCTTTACAAGCTTTAGCCACCGTATTTGGAATATCATGAAATTTCAGGTCTAAAAATACGTTATAACCTTTAGCAACCAGCTCCTTCACGAAGTCTGGGCCAAACAGCGTAAACATTTCCTTGCCAACTTTTAAGCCACACAACTTCGGATTGAGCTGGTCTACTAACGCTAGTGCTTTATTTTTATCATTGTAGTCAAGAGCAACCAATATCTTGGGATCAGACATAATTTACCTATATAACGTTATTCGCCTTCAATGCCTTTTATTGGCTTTACCGAGCTCCACTCTTTACAGCTCGGGCACTGCCAATAAATGGCTTTGGTTTCAAAACCGCAGTTATGACATGCATAACGAGGTTTTTTAGAAATTAATTTCTCAACAATACCATCAAGTAACTGCAAACTGGGTTTGGCAGATTCTTGGGCATGTTCAATGTGGAGAGTGATCAGTCTTTGCAAACCTTTTAATGACGGACGTTCTTGCAAAAAGTTACCAATCAATTCAGCTGCCGCACGATCGTCTTTTTCTGCTTGTATAATTTTAGATAACTCGACCAATACAGAGACGCCGGCTCCTGCTTCTAAGCTCTTGTTCAAAAAGCTACGATAACCTGAGTTGTCTTTGATGTTGTTATAAGCTTCAGCAATATTAGGAAGCGCTTCAGGCAAAAATGCGATGTCTTGCTGCAGGATTCGCTGATATGACTTTATCGCTTGCTTATAACTCTTCTGCTGTAAATGGATATCGCCCTGCAACAAGCTGGCTCTTACAGAGTCAGGATTAATGTTTAACGCTTTTTTGACGTTTGATAACGCTGCTTTAATGTCGCCATCTTGTCGCTTCTGAGCAGCCAACTCACAATAAAAGTGTGCGATCGGCTTGCTTTGCTCGACACCTAGACTAGATTGAAGCTCCTCAGCAATTTTTGCAGCATCATCCCAGTCACGCGTTAACTGATGAATATTAAGCAGTTGAACCAGTGATTCATTTTTATGAACAGGATCGGCTAACAGCTCTTTGAAGAGCTTTTCTGAGCGATCATACATCCCAACAGCATTGTAATCTAAACCTAACTGAAACAAGGCTGTGTTACGGTCTCTGGATGACAATTGTGGGCGTGCAATAAGGTTTTGATGTAACCGAATGGAGCGATCTACTTCGCCACGCTTTCTGAATAGGTTACCTAGTGCTAAATGCGTTTCCACCGTATCGGTATCAACTTTGAGTAAATCAATAAAAGTATCAACCGCTTTATCAGGTTGCTCATTCAGTAGATAATTTAAACCTTTGATGTAGTTACTGGATAAACTGCTGTCCTGCTTGCCTTTTCGGTGCTTGCGCCCCATTAAAAAGCCAGACAGCGCAGCAAGGGGCAGTAGCGCTAACACCCCATACAGTAACCACTGGTTCATCTAAAATGGATCCTTGGTAGATACCGACTGCTGACGCAACTGGTGTAGCTCTTTTTCGACTTTATTGAGTTGTTTTTTAGCTCGGTTAAGACGGTGGCGATACTTATAGACCGCAAACATCATTCCTAAGACGCCCAACAGTAGACCACAAAGCCCAGCCCAAAACACAACTAAGGATAGTGGAAGCTCGGTAGAACCAAAGAGATAGTCTACGGTCGTTGCTTGGTCATTATTCAAGGCAAAAACCGTGCTCATGACCAGCACAACCACAAAAAGTATAATGGCAATTATCTTACGCAAACTCGCTCCAAGCTGTTCGTTTCGACTATTCGTACCCTTTGAAGTGTACAAACAGCATCAAGAGTGGATTTCTAAGGCTTAATAGGCTCTTCTTTGCCTGCATCAACCCTTTCACGCAATTCCTTGCCAGGTTTGAAATGCGGGACATGCTTACCTTGTAAAGTCACTGACTCACCTGTTTTAGGGTTCCTTCCAACGCGAGGTGCGCGATAGTGAAGCGAGAAGCTTCCAAAGCCTCGAATTTCGATTCGACCGCCATCAGATAAAGTCTCAGACATTTGATCAATCAAAGACTTCACTACGAGTTCAACATCACGAACCGACAATTGAGGGTTTTTATCCACTAGACACTCAATCAATTGCGATTTTGTCATTGGTCTAGACCTCCATTTAATTGAATACCCATTAGTATGGGGTATTTCATTGTAAAAATCACCTAACTATTTTAATTATATGGTATTTTTTACAAATTTCCACAAAACTCATACTCAAAAAAAAGCCCAGCAATCGCTGGGCTTTTATGATTTCAAGAAAAATCAGTGGTGAGATTACTCGTCATCACCTAACTGTTCTTTCAATAAATCACCTAGAGTCGCAGGAGAATTAGAACCTTTCTCGTTGCTGAACTCTTTAATTGCTTCTGCTTCTTCAGCTGCATCTTTCGCTTTAATAGACAAGGTCAAGTTACGGTTTTTCTTGTCTACGCCAACGAATTTAGCTTCGATGTCGTCACCAACGCTCAAGTGCTTGCTAGCATCTTCGATACGCTCAGGAGCGATATCAGAAGCACGAACATAACCTTCGATGTTCTCAGCCAATTCTACAGTTGCGCCTTTAGCATCAACGTCTGTTACTTTACCAGTAACTACAGAACCTTTTGGATGCTCGCTTAAGTACTCAGCAAATGGATCTGAATCTACTTGCTTAATACCTAGAGAGATACGCTCACGCTCTGCGTCTACAGACAATACAACTGCTTCAACTTCGTCGCCTTTCTTAAAGTCACGTACCGCTTCTTCGCCAGAAACAGTCCATGAAATATCAGAAAGGTGTACAAGACCGTCGATACCACCGTCAAGACCGATGAAGATACCGAAATCAGTGATAGACTTGATTTTGCCTGAAACTTTATCGTTCTTGTTGTGAGTTGCTGCGAACTCGTTCCAAGGATTAGGCACACATTGCTTAATACCAAGAGAAATACGACGACGCTCTTCATCAATATCAAGAACCATAACTTCAACTTCGTCACCCAAGTTAACCACTTTAGATGGGTGGATGTTTTTGTTAGTCCAATCCATTTCAGAAACGTGTACTAGACCTTCAACACCGTCTTCGATTTCAACGAAACAACCGTAGTCAGTAAGGTTAGTAACGCGACCTTGTAGGCGTGCGCCTTCTGGGTAACGATCGTTGATATCAACCCATGGATCAGAGCCAAGTTGCTTGATACCTAGAGATACACGGTTACGCTCGCGGTCAAATTTCAATACTTTAACGTCGATTTCGTCACCAACTTGTACCACTTCGCTTGGGTGCTTAATACGCTTCCACGCCATATCAGTGATATGTAGAAGACCGTCAACACCACCCAAATCAACGAATGCACCGTAATCAGTAAGGTTCTTAACGATACCTTTAAGCTCTGAACCTTCCTCAAGGTTAGCCAGAAGCTCTTCACGCTCAGCACTGTTTTCAGATTCGATAACAGCACGACGAGAAACCACTACGTTGTTACGTTTTTGGTCAAGTTTGATAACTTTAAACTCAAGATCAACACCTTCAAGGTGTGATGTATCACGAACTGGACGAACGTCAACCAATGAACCAGGAAGGAAAGCGCGAATTGACTTAACTTCAACAGTGAAACCACCTTTAACTTTACCAGTGATAACACCTGTAACTGTTTCGTCTGCTTCATGTGCAGCTTCAAGCACACCCCAAGCAGCGATACGCTTAGCACGCTCACGTGATAGACGAGTTTCACCGAAACCGTCTTCTACTGCGTCTAATGCTACTTCTACTTCGTCACCGACGTTAACTTCTAGCTCACCCTTGTCGCTCATGAATTGGCTACGTGGGATAACGCCTTCTGACTTTAGGCCAGCGTTAACAACAACAACTTCATTATCAATATCAACAACCGTACCGGTGATGATAGCGCCTGGACGCATTTCTACGTTTTGTAGGCTCTGTTCAAATAGTTCTGCGAAATTCTCGCTCATTCGTTAGTACCTGATACACTCTGCTAAGACATTCTTAGACAGAGACTTAGTTAAAATCACCATGCGACTTTCCCGTTGCCATGGGTCAATGAGTTTTATCGATTCATCATCCGTGCGAATCAACTTTTCCAATTACTGCTCAGAAAAACCTATAAAATCAAGGGTTTGCTGAACCACTTCATCAATCGTTAAATCTGAGCTATCAATAACAAAAGCACCCTCTGCTGGCACCAATGGGGCCACAGTACGAGTGCGATCACGCTCATCTCTATCGATGATGCTTTTTAGAAGGTGCGAAATGTTAGCATCAACGCCCTTTTCGATCAACTGTTTATGGCGTCTTTCTGCCCGTATTTCGGGGCTTGCAGTCAAAAATACCTTATGCTCGGCATCTGTGAAAACCACGGTGCCCATGTCGCGCCCATCAGCGACCAAACCAGGCTCCTGTCTGAACTGCTTTTGACGAACCAACAAAGCATCTCGTACTTCTGGAATCGCAGCAACTTGCGAGGCCATAGCGCTAGTTTCATCTAATCGTAGCTGAACACCGACATCTTCACCCTTCAGCAATACTTTCTGCTCGCTATTAACTTGCGGCTCAAATACCACATCAAGCTCTAGTGCCGCCTTGGAGACAGCATCAACATCGGTGATATCGATATCGTTCTTGATCACTGACAAGGCGGTTAAACGATACAGCGCTCCACTATCGAGTAAATGATAACCAAGCTTGGTTGCCAAAATTTGGCTAATGGTTCCTTTTCCAGAACCACTAGGGCCGTCGACAGTGATAACCGGAGCTTTTGCTGTTTTGTCGTTACTCATGCCAACCTACTTCGTCATCTCACGCAAGACTCGGATAAACTTAGCGTTTTCTTCCTCTAAGCCGATACTGACACGTAAATGATTAGGCATCTCATAATTAGCCACCGGACGAACAATAACGCCCTGCTCCAACATGTGCTGGTAAATAGAACCCGCAGGCTTGCCCATATCCACAGTGATAAAGTTTGTCACTGATGGGATATAGTCATAGTTAAGATCTTTAAAAACAGCTTCGAGTTGTTCCATGCCAGCCTTATTAACGTCCAAGGCACGTTGTAAGTACTCGTGGTCATCTAATACTGCTTCGGCAGCTGCCAAAGCCAGTGAGTTCATATTGAACGGTTGGCGTGGGCGGTTAATCAAACCGGTAATTTCTTCATTCGCTACAGCATAACCCGCTCGAACGCCTGCTAAGCCGTAGGCCTTAGAGAAAGTACGAGTGACGATTAAGTTTGGATAGTCTTTAATCCAAGGAATCGTTTGAGGATAACCTTTATCTTCAACGTACTCGTAATACGCCTCGTCTAAAATCACCAAAACGTCTTCTGGCACCTTATCCATAAAGGCTTTTAGCTCGCCAGACTTGACCCAAGTACCTGTTGGGTTGTTAGGGTTCGCGATAAATATCATACGCGTATTCGGCGTAATCGCTTCAGCCGTGGCTTCTAGGTCATGCCCCCAGTCTTTCGCTGGAATCACAACTTTCTTAGCGCCAATCGCTTGGGTCACTATCGGATAAACCACAAAAGCATGTTGTGAAAAAATCACTTCGTGCTCAGGAGCAACAAAAACACGTGCAATTAGCTCTAAAACGTCGTTTGAGCCATTACCCAATGTGATTTGATTGATATCAACACCTACACGTTCAGCGATTTTAGCCTTAAGATAATAACCGTTCGCATCAGGATAGCGTGCTAATTCAGAAAACTCTTTCTCCATAGCAGCTTGCGCTTTCGGGCTGATTCCAATTGGGTTTTCATTGCTCGCCAACTTCACAATATTGGTAATCCCAAGCTCTCTTTCCAGCTCAGAAATAGGTTTACCAGGTTGGTATGGATGCAGCTCTTGCACCCCTGAATTCGCTAACTGTATAAAATCACAACTCATAACAGACTCCGTCGTTATTCTTTCGCTCATTGCTTATACGAACTGTAAGCAAATTGTAGCCAAATAAATTTTGCGCACATTATCCAAGAAACTGCCCAAACTTTCACCCCATATGTCTAAAAATAGTCATTATCGACTCATACCACTATTGCATTAATAGTCGCTGACGGTATCTAGTTTAGATTCACAGTAGCAATTGCAAAATTTTTGTGAACTTCATCACAAAACCTTCCATTACACCTAAGAAGACTATAGATTGATGCATATTTGCTTCACGAAAGAGTTATGCGCAAAGTCATCTACAAGATTGGCCGATTAAAAATCGTCATTGTGATCTCAATGATCGCGGTGCTTTTGGCGGTATTACTTAATTATTTGTTTCAATCCTTTCAAGAGGTTACGTTCAGCTATAGCTCTCTGCTACGGGCTGCAGTGATACCATTGATTGTTGCGCCTCTACTATCTTGGTACTTGGTCGGATTATTTTTACGAGTGATAGAGCTCGAGCAAAAGATGAGCGAATGGGCTCTATTTGATCAATTAACAGGCTTACTCAACCGCAGAGCTTTTTTGCACCGTGCGGAACAGGAGTATCGCTCTGCAAAACGCTATCAAACTACTTTTGGGGTTGTGGTACTCGATCTGGATCATTTTAAAAGCATCAATGATCAGCATGGCCATAAAGCCGGAGACTCGATTCTTAGAGATTTTGGTGACTTAGTATTAGAGCACATTAGGCAAAGCGATATTTCGGGGCGCATTGGGGGAGAAGAGTTTGCTTTCATCTTACCGAACACTAACCTTGTTCAATCTAAAATGTTTGCCGAAAAGTTACTAAAAGCTGTGGCAGATAGAGTGGTAACCATTGATAATAAAGCGATAACCTACACTGCCAGTATCGGTATTACCGTATCCTTTCCTGAAAATGATTTTAAAATCAACAACTTGATTCACCATGCTGACCAAGCTCTATACGAAGCCAAGTCAGCCGGTAGGAATTGCTATAAAGTGGCTGAAAGTCTACTTTAGTTTTTGCTCAAACTGATCCATAAAGCGGATCAAGGTTTCTACACCTTCAATGGACATAGCGTTATAAATGCTTGCTCGCAAACCACCAAAGGTTTTGTGTCCTTTAAGTGCTATCAGATGACTCTCTCTGGCTTCATGTAAGAACCTTTCTTCGTGGTTCCGATCCTTCATTTGAATCGCAACATTCATGAAAGAGCGCGAGCCCTTAGCCACAGGAGAGTGATAAAAATCTGATTGATCAACATAGTCATACAGCATGTGCGCTTTTTGAAGATTACGTTTATGCATTTCTTCAATACCACCCTGCTCCAACAGCCACTCAAACACCAAGCCAGCGAAATAAATACCAAAACTAGGCGGTGTGTTCGGCATAGAACCTTTACTCGATACGTACGGGTACTGGAATAAACTTGGCACGCGCTCGGTCTGGAAAGTCTCAAGCAGGTCTTCGCGGACAATGACAACGGTCATTCCTGACGGCCCTATATTTTTCTGAGCGCCAGCGTAGATAAGAGCGTATTTTTCAATATCAATCGGACGTGACAAAATATCAGAACACATGTCACTGACTAACTTACCGGAGAAACTCTGAGGATCATCTTGGAACTGAACGCCAACGATTGTTTCATTTGAAGTGAAATGCAGGTATTTGCCTTTGTCATCCAATGACCATTCACTCTCAGGCACTAATTCCAATAAGCCATCGGAGTTTGTACGAATCCCTTGCTGAATATGCATGTCGCCGAAACGATTCGCTTCCTTGATACACATTCTAGACCAGTGGTCCATTTCAAGGTAGTTTGCCGTTTCACCTGGCGCCAAGAAGTTCATCGGTACCATTGCGAATTGGTGGGATGCACTGCCGTGCATAAACAGCACTTTATAATTCTTAGGAATATTCAGAAGCTTGCGTAAGTCCGCTTCTGTTTTATCTAGAATCTCCTGAAAGTCTGGAGTGCGGTGACCCAATTCCATCACTGAACAGCCATATCCATTCCAGTTAAGCAGTTCTTTTTGTGCGCGCTCTAATACTTCTGTCGGTATCGCAGCAGGACCGGCACTAAAGTTAAATGCGCGAGTCATGTCTAATCCCATCCTAATAACCTAATACACATTATTGATATGACCAAAGGCTAACGAATTGTTAGCCCAAGGTCTAATAGCTTAATCTTCTATTGAGTCATCTTTGTCTTCTGAATCCGAGGTCGTCTCTTCCGTGACCTCTTCAGCACCATCTTCTAACTCATCATCATCAACATCCAGTTCGACAATACGCTGTAACCCTACAAGGGTTTCTTTATCATCCAAGCGGATTAAGCGCACACCTTGCGTGTTACGCCCCATGATGCGAATGTCGTCAACACCGGTTCGAATAAGGGTTCCGCCTTTACTGATCAGCATAACTTCATCGCCTTCAATCACCGGCACCGCTGAAACCACTTCACCATTACGCTCACTCATTTGAATCGAGATAACGCCTTGACCGCCGCGACCACGCAATGGGTGATCTTCTACAGCAGTACGCTTACCATAACCATTTTCAGTGGCAGTCAGGATTGAGCAATCTTCTTCCGCTACCAACATTTGGATTACTTTAGCGTTATCTGGAAGTTTCATACCGCGAACACCACGAGCAGTACGACCCATTGCTCTCACCGCGTCTTCACCGAAACGAATAACTTTACCCGCATCACTGAACAGCATGATTTCGTCTTCGCCTGCCGTTTCAGCAACGCCAATCAACTCATCATCATCAGCAATAGTAAGTGCGATAATACCGTTAGCTCGAGGACGCGAGAACTGCTCTAAAGACGTTTTCTTCACAGTACCATTCGCTGTCGCCATGAAGACATAACGGTCTTCTGAGAACTCACGAATTGGAAGAATGGCACTAATCTTTTCATCTTTTTCCAAAGGCAGTACGTTAACTATCGGTTTGCCGCGTGAACCACGACCAGCATTCGGTAATTCGAATACTTTTAACCAGTAAACTTTGCCTCGAGACGAGAAGCATAAAATCATGTCATGAGTCGAAGCCACCAATAAACGATCAATGAAATCTTCATCTTTCATCTTGGTGGCAGACTTACCTCGGCCACCACGGCGTTGTGCTTTGTAGTCTGACAGGGACTGATACTTCACATAACCTTCGTGGGAAAGCGTTACCACTACGTCTTCTTCAGTGATAAGGTCAGCAATAGTTAAGTCTAGCTTGCTTTCTAGGATCTCTGAGCGACGCTCATCACCAAAGTTTTCTTTAACTTCTTCAAGCTCTTCACGAATCACCTCAAGCAAGCGCTCTTTGCTCATTAAGATATGCAGTAACTCTTCGATAAGGCCAAGCAAGTCTTTGTATTCACTAATAATTTTATCGTGTTCAAGACCAGTAAGCTTATGTAGTCGTAGCTCAAGAATCGCTTTTGCTTGTTCTTCAGAAAGCTTGTAATAACCATCATGGAAACCAAACTCAGCTGCTAAATGTTCTGGACGGCAGGCTTCTGTACCGGCACGAGCCAACATATCAGCCACTTGGCCTGGAGCCCACTGACGGTCCATCAGCTGCTCTTTTGCTTCTTTTGGCGTAGGAGACTTCTTGATCAGCTCAATCACTTCATCAATATTAGCCAAAGCAATGGCTAAGCCTTCTAACACATGAGCTTTTTCACGCGCTTTTCGTAAATCATAAATCGTACGACGCGTAACCACTTCACGACGGTGCGTCACGAAAGCATCTAATGCGTCTTTTAGGTTGAATAAACGTGGCTGGCCATTGTCTAGTGCAACCATGTTAATACCGAACACGTTCTGCATTTGTGACTGTGCATATAGGTTATTCAACACAACTTCTGGCACTTCACCTTTACGCAGCTCAATCACCATACGCATACCGTCTTTATCTGACTCGTCACGTAGGCCAGTAATACCTTCAATCTTTTTGTCTTTAACCAGCTCAGCAATCTTCTCAATCAAGCGAGCTTTGTTCACCTGGTAAGGTAACTCGGTTACAACAATAGAATCTTTACCGTTTTTCTCGTCAGTCTCAATGTGACTACGAGCACGCAAGTAAATCTTGCCACGGCCAGTGTGGTAAGCGTCCACAATCCCCGCACGACCGTTAATAATCGCTGCAGTTGGGAAGTCAGGGCCTGTCACATATTCCATCAATTCTGGAATGGTAATATCAGGGTTATCAATTAACGCTAAACAGCCATCAATCACTTCATTTAAGTTATGAGGCGGAATATTGGTCGCCATACCAACAGCGATACCAGAAGAACCGTTAACTAAAAGGTTAGGAATTCGAGTCGGAAGAACGATTGGCTCAGACTCAGACCCATCGTAGTTGTCCTCAAAGTCTACAGTTTCTTTATCCAAATCGGCTAACAGCTGATGAGCCAACTTCATCATACGGACTTCCGTATAACGCATTGCAGCAGCTGAATCGCCATCAATCGAACCAAAGTTACCTTGGCCATCGACCAGCATGTAACGCAAAGAGAACGGCTGTGCCATACGAACAATGGTGTCGTAAACAGCAGAATCACCGTGAGGGTGGTATTTACCAATCACATCACCAACCACACGCGCAGATTTTTTATAAGGCTTATTAAAATCGTTACCCAGCACACTCATGGCGTAAAGAACGCGTCGATGTACAGGTTTTAATCCATCCCTAACATCTGGGAGTGCACGACCAACGATGACGCTCATGGCGTAGTCCAAATAGGACGTTTTTAACTCATCTTCAATATTGACCGGCAGGATCTCTTTGGCAAGTTCACCCATTCTGAAAAACCCTTTAAATTCTGATAGTTATAGTTAGAAAGTCAAAGACACTATGCTTCGATTTAAGCAGATAATTCTAACACAGGCCTCTATTTATCGCTAATTTTTATGCGCCTATCCGTATGTTTTTTGTACGATTTATCAATATATTTTAGATTGGTTAGGAATTAGACTTTTGTTGGGTATAATAACCGCAGTAACTCATTGATTATCAGTAAGTGAGGGAGCTTTGAACCAAAGCACCGAACAAGCATCATTACGCCATGTCGAGCAAATTATCAGTCCTGAATGGGTCATTCCGATCAGTCAAAATGGCAAGCGCCAGCTGACGCCCTTTCATAACTACTCGGTAGCGATTAATAAACACAAAATAGTCGCTATAAAACCGACGAAGGACTTACTCGAAGACTACTCAACAGACAACCACCTGCTACTGCCTGGACAGGCTTTGCTCCCAGGTTTTATCAACTGCCATACTCATGCAGCCATGAGTTTGTTTAAAGGTCTGTCTGATGATTTGCCGCTCATGATGTGGCTTGAAAACCATATCTGGCCAGCAGAAAAAAAGTGGGTTGATGATAAGTTTTGTGAAGACGGTGCCACTTTAGCTATCGCTGAAATGCTGCTTTCCGGCACCACTTGCTTCAATGATATGTATTTCCAGCCCAATATGACCGCAAAAGCAGCGCAAAACATCGGTATGCGCGCCATGATTGGTATGTTGGTGTTTGACTTTCCATCAGTCTGGGGCTCTGGCTGGGAGGCTTACGTAAAAAAAGGGTTAAGCCTTCGCGATGATTATAAGCATAGCGATCTCCTAAGCTTTGCCTTCGCACCTCACGCACCCTACACTGTATCCGATGAGCCTCTGAGCAAGATTGCTACCTTGAGCAACGAATTATCAATACCGGTTCATATGCACATCCATGAGACCGCCCACGAGATCAAAGAAAGCTTATCTCAATATGGAAAAAGGCCACTGAAGCGGCTGCAAGAGCTCGGCTTGGTTAACCCAAACCTTATTGCCGTTCACATGACGCAATTACAGCGTAATGAAATCGAAACGGTCGCGAGTCATGGCGTTTCGGTTGTGCATTGTCCACAATCTAATATGAAATTAGCCAGCGGCATTAGCCCAATACAAGATTTACTCACTGCTGAGGTTAACATTGCGCTGGGAACCGACGGCAACGCCAGTAACAATGATTTAAACATGTTCTCTGAAATGAAGACCGCGTCGTTATTAAGTAAAGTTTACACGGGCTCTGCTCAGGCTTGCTCCGCAAAAGATACTTTGTATGCAGCAACGATGGGCGGCGCTAAGGCGCTCGGTCTAGAAGATATCTGTGGCTCTATTGAAGTCGGTAAAGCAGCAGATTTGACCGCCATTAACCTAGAAACTCTACAAGCACAGCCGATGTATGATCCCGTGTCGCAAATCGTTTATACTGCAGGGCGTGAGCAAGTCAGCCACGTCTGGGTTAACGGCAAGCTTCAGGTAGCCGATGGGAAACTGACGCAACTCGACGAAACCAAACTAATTCAAATGGCCAAAACTTGGCGCAATAAAATCGAACATTCATAGGTCAAACTTTATGTCACAAACTGAGCAACAAGATGCACCTAAAGCGAACGTTGATCCCCATGAGATTAACAAGTTTGAGCAAATGGCTTCACGCTGGTGGGATAAAGATGGTGATTTTAAACCGCTGCATGATATCAACCCGCTCCGCCTTAAGTTCATCATGGACCGCGTCGGAAGCTTGCATGGCAAAAAAGTACTGGATGTTGGTTGTGGTGGCGGCATCTTAAGTGAGGCCATGGCCAAAGAAGGCGCCATTGTCACAGGCATTGATATGGGTGAAATGCCTCTGCAAGTTGCAAAGTTACACAAACTAGAATCTGGCGTTGATGTTGAGTATTTACAAACCACGGCCGAAGATTTTGCTGAAAAGCATGCTGGTGAATTTGACTTGGTGACTTGTTTAGAAATGTTAGAGCATGTCCCTGAGCCAAGCTCAATCATTCAAGCCTGTCGACAGCTCGTAAAGCCGAGCGGCGATGTCTTCTTTTCAACGATTAACCGCAACCCCAAAAGTTTTATGTTTGCCATTGTTGGCGCTGAGTATTTATTACAGATGCTACCGAAAGGCACTCATGACTTTAAAAAGTTTATCCGACCTTCTGAGCTCGAAGCATGGAGTCGCCCCAATGGGCTAGATTTTAAAAGTATCGAAGGCATGCATTATAATCCGCTGACGAAAAAATACTGGATGAGTGACAACGTCGATGTGAACTATATTGTTCACACACAACCTAGCCGTTAATCATGAAACCAACCATAAAGGGCATCTTATTCGATCTTGACGGCACATTGCTGGATACAGCTCCAGATATGGCTCTAGCTTTAAACATCCAAAGAGATGCCCACGGACTGAAGCCTCTTCCCTACTCTGAGATTAGGCCATTTGTCTCTCACGGCGCGATTGCTATGCTAAAGATCGGCTTTGACATAACTCCTCAAGATGCCAATTTCAACGCAATGCGCGAACAGTATCTTCACACCTACAGTGAAAACCTAGCGGTTAAGACTGACTTGTTTGATGGGTTAAAGGACTTTCTCCAGCGACTTGAAAATACAGGCATAAAATGGGGCATAGTGACCAATAAGCCTGCGTTCTTAACCACTCCTCTATTGCGTGCTCTTAACTTAGATAAACGAGCTTCCACTGTTATCAGCGGTGACACTATTGAGCCCAGAAAACCTAATCCAGCGCCACTTTTTGCGGCATGTAAAGAAGCCGAGCTCATACCGTCACAATGTATTTATGTTGGTGATGCAGAAAGAGATATTGCTGCAGGTCGCGCCGCGGGGATGAAAACCGTTCTGGCAAACTGGGGTTATATAACACCGGAAGACGATACTGCCCGCTGGGAAGCTGATATCAGCTTAGAGCAACCCGAAGATTTATATTCCTTGCTTAGTCAGTAACTTGATGGACTTTATGGCTTTCCAGATACTTCAAAAGTTCTGCCGGAAATAAAGGCTTTGAATACAAGTAACCCTGAACATAGTCACAACCATAATCCATCAATAACTTTATCTGCTCCATAGTCTCCACACCTTCCACCACAGACTTAAGATTAAAGCTCTTTGCCAAGCGTAAAATATTCTCAACAATAACATTGTTGTCGACCCCATGCTCATGGGAAGGTTCCGCTTGCCCCAGTTTATCAATAAAGGACTTATCTACTTTGACTTTAGCTACAGGAAGATTTGCCAGTAGACTGATAGACGAATAACCAGTACCAAAGTCATCCAGGGCTATGGCAATCCCCATGTCTTTTAACTGGGTGAGTATTTCCTTTGACTTCTCAGTATCGATCATGGCAGCACTTTCGGTTACTTCAATGCCAATATGGTTGGATGACACACCGTACTTCTCTTGAAGTGACTTCAAAGTGCTTATTAAGTTATCTCTTAGAAAATCTTTAGGGGAGATATTAACGGCAACTTTTAGGTGTTGACCTAGCGTTTTCCACTCTTTAATTTGCTTAATCGCTGACTCTATTACCCAATCTGTGAGCGAGTGTATTAAATGACTTTCCTCGGCAATATCAATAATCTTATCCGGAGAAATATATCCAAGCTGTGGGTGCTCCCACCTCAACAGCGCTTCTAAATAATGCACTTTCCCAGTGTGAGGAGAAAGGACTGGTTGATACGCTAAGGAAAATTGGTCTAAATCAATGGCGTGAATAATATTTTTCTCAAGCCTAAAGCGTTCCTTAGCATTGACGGTTTCGCTTTGATGATAGAATGAAAAAGGCTCAGTTCCACGTTTTAGTTGCTTAACCGTATTCTCGGCTAAAACTAGTAACTTCTCAGCATTGCCAGCATCTTGTGGGTACGAAACGATTCCTGCTCTGATAGTGATTTTCACATCATGACCGTTAATGGATACCATGTTGTGGTAAGCAGACATAATGTCTTCAATAATCTTTGTGATGCTTAGGTTGTCCGCATCAAGAAGAACAGCCGCGAATTCGTCGTCACCGGCTCGAGACAGAAAACCAAAAGATTCGCTATGGCTTTCTAATGTTTTAGAGACCTGTTTAATGACCTCATCACCAACAAGGTTTCCATGAGCATTGTTTATCAAATGCAGCTTCACGATATCAAAATAAATTAATGACAAGGTTTCAAAGTTATAGCTTTTACTCGACAGTGACTGCTCAAGATATTTGACTAAAGAACTGCGGTTAGGCAATTCGGTTAATTGATCGTAATAGGATAAACGGTGCAAGGACATCTCAGACAATTTTCTGAGACTAATATCTCTAAAATTACTGATGACGCCTCGAACATCTTTATCCTGCGATAAGTTAACGAGTGTATTTTCAACCCACACAGGCTCACCGTTCTGCTTTAAAATACGGTACTCTGGAATCCTGACAACATTGTCGGGAACCGACATTAGCTGCTCCCAAGCAGACTTTGCAATCAATTGGTCTTCTGGATGAACGAACTCAAGACCGTGCATCCCAATAATATCCTTCTCATGATACCCCAGTAATTTCTGTGCGCTCACCGATAAAAACTGCAACCGAGCTTTGTCATCATAAAGAGCGATGCCATCAAAAGCATTTTCAACCAAGGACTTATAGTAATGGTCTCTACGTTGTATCTCTTTTTTCAGTTCTCTTCTTTCTGTGATATTCCTAACCGTACCAATTTCCGAAATAGGAGTGCCATCGTCAGCGCGACTAAAGACCACGGCATAATTTTGTAAATAGAGATACTTTCCAGACTTGTGCTTTAACCGTGCTTCAGAGAAAACGACACCTCCTTTAGAGGATTGCAGTATGCTCTTCCCACGCTCCAAAAGCTTAGGTAAGTCGTCTGGATGAACTAATGATAGAAAAATCTCCCAGTTAGATAAGTAGTTTTCAGAATATCCTAGAAGTTTCGATAAACGCTTCTGACCCAGTACAAATTCATCGCGTTCCAAATCAAACGTATAAACAATATCAGGCGTGGTTTTTAGTACCTCTCGTAAGAACTCCCTGCTATTCTTTAGCTCTAAAAACGAGTCTTCCCGATACTGAGTTTCTCTTGCCGACGTAATGTAAGTGTTATCACTTTGTCGATTTATCGCTAATTCATATTCTTTTTTAGCACCGCCCACGGGGGTATATACAACATTCAGGATTGTCGAAGAGTGGCATGTAGCATTTTTATAGTAAGGTAAAGTACTAGCGCCTTCGGCGGTTGTCTCAAAGAGCTGTATTTTTTGCCCAGTCAGCTCACTCTTCGAAGCACCAAGCAACAGTGAACCACTGTAATTAACATCAACAATTTTGCAGGAGTTATCGAGCACAAATACCGGATCAACGAGATTATCAATAATGGCTCTTTGTTGAGCTTCTTTATTGAGAATGTCTTGATTATGGTGCTGAAGTTGATACAGCTTGTCTCCAAGCTCTTCTGCTTCAAACATTTGACGGAAGTGAATAGATGTCAAGCTTGCAACAGACTCGACTAACTCTTTATGTGAGTCGGTAAAATAACCGCTTCGCTCATCCTCCATATCAATAACGCCGAGTAGTTGATTATTGTACATAATCGGTACAGTCAGCTCTGAGCAAGTGTTATCCAGATACTGCAGCCAATAATCACAGTCCTTACAGTCTGCTATAACAATGGTTTCTTGATTTTTAGCAGAATGTCCGACTACGCCGGCGCCAGTCATAATTGGCTTTAATTTAAAGGATGGCTGGGTATCGCGACTCGCATAAGAAATGCAAATTAGCTGGTGATGGGCAGGCTCAAAACGAAACAAAGCACAGTCAAAGCTTTTGATATGAGAATATAAAGCTTTAACGATAATATCAGCACTCTGTTGTACTGACAGACTATTTAAAAGCTTCCTCGAAAGCCCGAACAGTAGCTTTTGGTGGTTAGTGAAGGTTTTTTCTTTTTCCATAAAGTCTCCCCACACCATCATAGTTCAGAAAACTTAATCGGTAAAATATTTATTCTTCCAACTTATCACAATACTCACGCCCCCTTGATCAGGGTGATTCTTTGCAACAATGTGACCATTATGAAAATTTGCAATAAGTTTTGCTAAGTATAAACCCAGTCCTAGGTGTCCGCCAGAATTTTTTCGGCTTGAATGCATCAAGCTAAACACTGACTTTAATGCTTTTCTTTCAATGGTTGCACCGCGGTTACTCACTTCAAAAACCAAACGAGAATCTTCTTCTTTTAATTTAAAGGTAATTGGAGCTGATTTGTTATCAAAGTCGACAGCATTGGTAATTAACTTATCTACCATTTGAACAAAAAGATCGCGTGACCCTTTTAGTTCTACTTCTTCAATATCTGACAGATATTCGAAACGGTGTTCAGGCCAGTTGGTTGCATAAGCTCGAGTTAGATCTTTTAATACCGTTGAGACTTCAAAAGTATGCTTTTCTGCGCTTTTTATGGCTTGCTCTAAACGTGTCGCTTCGCTAAGACGGCTTAAGGTTTGACTCAAGCGACTAGCGCCAGACTGAGCCGTTTGTAACATCTGGGCATCAAGCTCCGATAAGTTTTCTATACTTAAATTATCCAAAGAACTTCGGATGATAGCGATTGGAGTACGCAGCTCATGGTTGAGTCTCGCCACTAACTTCTCTTGATAGTCATGATGCTGTTTCAAGCGAGTCGTAAGGTGTGAAAAAGTATTCGTAAGGTCGGCCACTTCGTCGTCATAATACTCTTCACGCTGAATAACGTGACGTATTTGCCCTTGCTCAGATACAGCTTCTTCTGTGATATCACGAAGTTCAACAATTCGACGACTGTAATCTTTACTTGAGCGGTATAGCCACCACACCATTAACACCCAAAATAGCAGCATTAATAAAAGCATTCGCAACCAAAAGTCGCGAAGGTACAGCTTTTGGTTAATGGCGGACGACTCAAGAATTAATGCACCGACAACTTGCTCCCCATCATACAAGGGCTCTAGAACCCGTGAGTAAGCCGCTAACTCTCCCTCATTAATGAGTTGTTCTTGTGCTTTTCCTAAAAGAGTTTTATCAAGTTCCTCACTTGAAAGACTCACTTTACTGCCTCTTGTTATGATTGGGCTGAGATCATTGACCCACAACCTATTCCGCCAATGGCCCTTTATATCTTGATGTGGTTGCCCATAACTATAGACAATATCGCCAGATAGATTAGTGACCATAACTCGGTAATCATCAGCATCAAGGCGAGATAAAGCCCCAACACTTAACATACTATTCAGCGCGACTTGTTCGAAATTGGTAAAAGAATAGAGACCTTGCAACTGTGGCGATGGTTGAGCGCCATCAGCGTCGTGTATCTCAGCGCCGAACATAGCGCCAATTAGTTCACGTGGAAGTCGAATTTCTAGCTGATAGCCTTTGGTCGACTCTTGCCATACTGCATACACAGAGCTTACTTCACGAAAACCATTACTGGTTTGACGCAAAGCCGCTACTCGGCCTGGTGCTAAGGGAGAAAACTGCAAACGGAAACCATCTAATTGCAACTCAACTTTGTCAGACAACCCCGTCATGTCCAAATTTTTGCGGTATACAATATCGTCATCTTCAACCGTAAACAGCAGAAACAAGTGCTGTTGATCTTCGACTAAACTGAGTTCGGCGGTTTGTCCAAAGTTTTGAATATTCGTTGCAAAAGCATGGTAGGGATACCACTCATCTGAAAAGCCATCAACCAGAATGCCCGTTTCGCGCAAAGCAACTTGCAACGTAGGCTTGAGTCCATCAGTATCGAGTTTTTGCCTAAAATTATTATCATGCTGAATCAACTGCTCAAAAAAGCTTCGTAAATTATTCGCCTGCTGAACCGTTTGTTGGAAATTATCCTTTTCTAAGTCGCTCTCAAACTTACTATCAATCAGCCAACTCGCTAGCGGGATCAGCAAGAATACGCAGCTAATTAATAGTATTCGCCACTTGAGAGATAAAGACTTCATTGTGTCCGCTATACCTAAGCTTGATTCCAGCGATAGCCCATACCGTAAACGGTTTCTATCGAGTCAAACTCTTTATCAATGCGTTGGAACTTTTGACGGATTCGTTTGATGTGTGAGGTAATGGTGCTGTCGTCAACCACGGCTTTTACCGCCTGCATCAATTGCTCTCGGTTTTTAACATGACCTGGACGTGAAACCAAAGCATTAACAATCCAAAACTCACTGACCGTTAAATCAACTAATTGCCCACTCCATTTCACACTTAAACGCTCATTGTCGATTTCTAGCGAACCAACTTCGTGGATCGCATTAGCATTAGGTGTGGTTTGTAGCGAATCTAAACGTCTAAACAACGCTGAAATTCGTGCAAGAAGATGCGGCAAACTAATGTCTTTGGTTAAATAATCATCAGCCCCGAGTCGTAGGCCAGAAATAATATCAAGATCACTATCTAAAGCAGTAAGGAAAATAATCGGTAACTGGGTGGACTTTTGACGCAAGCTACGGCAGATCTCGAAACCGGCTTCTTGCTCATTTCCAAGACCGATATCCAGCAACACCAAGTCCGGCAAACGATTAGCAAAAGCAGTTTCAGCTTCTTGTTTGGTTTCATAAACCACTACCTCATAACCTGACTTTTTCAGCGCCATACTGTAGTTTTGTTGTAATAACGGCTCATCTTCTACCACTGCAATTCGCTTACTCATGGAATTTCCTAATTTTTCACTTGTCTACCAGTTAATAGCTAAGTAAGGTAAAATAACTTTACTCAATAATCCAACCATTTTAAGACTTTTTGATGCAAAACTACCAACCAAACGATAATTTTCTTCAAGATAAAGTTATATTAGTCACAGGCGCAACTGACGGCATTGGTAAAGAAGTTGCCTTAGAGTACGCTAAATATGGCGCAACCGTCGTTCTACTCTCTCGGGATACTCGCAAGTTAGAGAGGGTTTATGACGAGATTGAAGGCCTGGGTTACCCACAGCCAGCCTACTTACCGGTCAACTTACAAGACAACACGCCAGAAACTTATCAAAAAGTTGCTGAGGTCATCGAAAAAGAGTTTGGTCGTCTAGATGGTTTGCTTCATAACGCTGGAGATTTGGGTCTGTTAAGTCCTTATGAACATTTTGATGATGAGACTTGGTTCCGCGTGATGCAAATCAACGTTAATGCCCCGTTCTTACTGACCAAATACTGTATTCCTTTACTTAAAAAGTCTGAAAGCTCCTCATTAGTATTCACGTCTTCTGGTGTTGGTCGTCAAGGCCGAGCTTATTGGGGTGCTTATGCGGCCTCTAAATTTGCGAATGAAGGTATGATGCAGACACTAGCTGATGAGCTAGAAAATAGTGTTATTCGAGTAAACAGCCTTAATCCAGGCGCAACCCGCACCAAGATGCGAGCAAATGCTTATCCTGGCGAAGACCCAGAGACACTACCAACGCCTCAAGATATTATGCCTGCATACTTGTGGCTGATGGACTCTGCCTCGGCTAAAGCCAATGGCGAAGCGATTAATGCACGAGACTTTATCAAAAAGTCCTGATTTTAAGGTAATACTTTTTTGAAGAACCAACATCTTCATCAGGCAGCATCCGTAGACTCTGTAAACTCAGAGTCCATCCCGCCTATTCAGTTTGCCGCAATTGACTTGGGGTCAAACAGTTTCCACTTGGCCATCGCAGAATTTGATGGGCATACTCTGCGTGTCATCGGACGACTCAAAGAAAAAGTACAGCTGGCTGCAGGGCTCGATAGTAAGGATATGCTGTCGGATGAGGCCATTGAACGTGGAGTAAACTGTTTAAAACTATTTGCCGAACGTATTCAAGACATTGATCGCCAATACGTCACTGTGGTTGGCACCTATACACTTCGCAAAGCCGTCAATGTTTCTGAGTTTGTGAAAAAGGCTGAAGCAATCCTCAGTCACAACATCGATATACTTCCCGGTCGAGAAGAAGCGCGACTCATATACGATGGCGTCTCTCATAACCATCCTGATTTAAAGCGCGCCTTAGTAATCGATATTGGAGGCGGAAGCACTGAAATCATACTGGGTGAACAGTTTGAACCTGAGGTGTTAGACAGCCTGGGCATTGGTTGTGTTACCACTAAAAAGTTCTTCCCCGATAACAAAATAACCGAAGAAAATTTCAATCAAGCAGTCATTAATGCCTCTATTGGAGTTTCAGAAGTTAAGAAATTCTACCGTTCAGGCAACTGGGAGCATTGCTTAGGCTCTTCAGGCAGTATTGAGTCCGTCTATAAAGTTTTGGCCAACCTAAATCTGGCTCAAGGCTTTATGACGTTTGAACATTTGAAATTCCTAAAGCAAAAGCTGATAGATATCGGTGACTTTGAAAACATCAACTTTTCAGGACTTACGGAAAGTCGTAAAAGCACCTTTACTTGTGGCGTCGCTATTTTATACGGCCTTTTTGAAACTCTAGAAATAGACAAAATGCATATCGCAGATGCTTCTCTGCGCGAAGGGATTTTGTTGGAGCTTACCGAAGAGCTGAAAGGCAACGATATACGCCATCAAACCGCGGTAAGTCTGATGAAGCGCTTTAATGTTGATCATGACCACGCTAGCCAAGTTCAACAGAGTGCACAACTGATATTCGATCAAACTGCGGATTTGTGGGGAATCTACGATCCTATTTACAAAAACTACCTTGATTGGGCATGCCAGTTACACGAAGTAGGTCTTTCAATTAGCTTTTCTAAACTCCGCATGCATAGCGCTTATATCGTACAGTACGGCGACATGCCTGGCTTTAGTCAGCAAACCAAAGACTCCTTAGCGGCCATTATTGCAAACCAGAAGAAAAAGCTTTTTATCGAACAGTTAGAACATAAATACGACGAACAAGACGCTTTATTATCAGTTGTGCTCATCCTGCGATTGGCCATACTGTTTAATGTAAAGCGTGACGCTCATAATATTGAAGAGCTGACATTCAAAGCTTCCGATCAGCACAAAATGATCATAACTATTCCAGCATCTTGGGCAAAAGAGCATCAGCTAATCATCGCAGAGTTGAGACGAGAAGCGGCCTATTTAGATTACCATGGAATATCTTTAGAAGTAGACATTATAAAGTCCGCTTCATAACTAATCTGACAAACGCTCCAGAAGTTGCTGCTGTACTTTAGGTTTAGTTTTCTCTGTGCGATGCAATCGATATTCACCGCTCGATTCTAAAATCCAACTCTGCTCAGTATCTTTGAGCATCAAGTCTAACTCCTTGAGCATACGCTTCTTGATATCGGCCTGTAATATAGGAAAGCAGGTCTCAACACGATGATAAAGATTTCGTTCCATCCAGTCTGCTGATGCAGCGTAAAGGTTCTCTTCACCATCGTTATAGAAATAATAAACTCTGGAGTGCTCCAAAAACCGACCTATGATTGAGCGGACTCTGATGTTCTCAGAAACGCCCTTTATCCCCGGAGATAAACAACAGACCCCTCGTACAATGAGCTCAACACTGACTCCAGCAATAGAGGCACGGTATAGAGCCTCTATCAACGACTGATCGGTTAATGAATTAAGCTTAATCACCATCCGAGCTTTTTTGCCGGCTAGCGCATTCTGCGTTTCTCGATCAACAGCGGCCAACAGATTTTTATGTAGCGTAAAAGGCGCATGCCATAACTGATTAAGCTCATACACCTTACCCATTCCAGTTAACTGCTGGAATACACGGTGCACATCCTCACAGATATCAAGATTGCTTGTTAGTAAGCTATAATCGGTATAAAGCCTTGCATTACCAGCATGATAATTCCCTGTACCTAGGTGGACAAAGCGCGACAACTTCTTGCTTTTTTCATCTTTACGCACAACCAACGTCATCTTGGCGTGAGTCTTATATCCTACAACCCCGTAGACGACTAACACACCAGCTTCTTGTAGCTTTTGCGCCAGCTCAATATTATCGGCCTCATCAAAACGGGCTCTTAACTCAACAACGGCAGTCACTTCCTTGCCAGAATGAGAAGCCTCGATCAAAGCCTCAACAATCGCAGAGTGACTTCCGGTACGATACAAGGTCTGCTTGATTGCTAGTACTGAGGGATCAGTAGCAGCCTGACGAACCAGATCGACAACCGGCTGAAAGCTTTGGTAAGGATGATGAAGAAGGATATCGCGCTCAGCCATAACTTCAAACACACCGCGGCGTGCGATTTCACCAGGCACCTTTGGAGTAAAGCCACTAAACTTTAAATCAGGCCGCTCAACGAGCTCAGGCAAAGACATCAAGCGATTGAGGTTAACCGGGCCATCAACTCGATACAGTTCTTCAGGGGTCAAGTTACATTTCTGGAGCAGGAAGTTAACAATTTTATTGGGGCATGACTTTCCTACTTCCAATCTCACTGCAGCACCAAAATTTCGCGACTGAAGTTCACGCTTTAATGCGCTGGCTAAGTCCTCAATAGAGCCCTCTTCTAGTAGTAAGTGGCTATCTCGGGTCAAGCGAAACTGATAGCAACCATGAATATCCATGCCAGGGAATAAATCTTCAGCAAACTCTGATATCACTGAGGAAAGGTAAACAAAGTTATGTTCTTTTGAACCGCCGACGTTCTCTGGTAGCTCAATGATTCGAGGTAATGACCGCGGCATATGCAACACAGCATATTCTAAGTCACGACCAAAGGCATCATTACCGTGGAGGTGCAATAAGAAGTGTAAACTTTTATTCACCAAGCGCGGAAAAGGATGGGTCAAGTCTAGGCTGATTGGACTAATAACCGGCATCACTTGCTGTTTAAAATATTTTTTCAGCCACTTGTATTGTTCATCATTCCATTCGTTAGACGGTAAGAACTGTATCGACTCTTCGGCCAGCTTCGGCAGTAACTCTTCATTGAAAATTCGATACTGTTCATCGACCAGCTCATGTGCACGTTCATTAATGTCCCTGAGCACCTGCTCGGTTGAGGCACCATTCAAACTGGGTTTAGTATCGCCACGAGCTAAGTCATGACGTAACCCAGCCACTCGAACTTCAAAAAACTCATCAAGATTGTTACTACAAATGAAGATAAAGCGAATACGCTCAAGAAGCGGGATACTTGGATCTAGAGCCTGCTGAAGTACCCGCCAATTAAAGGCTAACAGGCTCAACTCTCGGTTAAGGTAATGAGCAGGATCTGTTAGATACATCTTCTTAAGCTTTTCAAACGTTAACTCCTCCACATCTGATGTTGATACATCAGGCTGGGTAAGTTGGATAGAAGCCTTTTCCATAAAGATTTGCCGAATCAGGAGTGACCCAGCAAATATAGCAAATCTGCATTACTGTCACACCAAAGTTATGTGACAGTTTTGTGACTAAGCCATGACGAAACTTAGCCTTTTTTCCAAATATTCCTTCTCTTACTTGTCTTAGGGGCTGGCTGAGATTTTCGTGGCTTCACCGATAACTTAACTAAGTCAGCGACCTGCTGAATTTGCTCTTCACTTAGATCCATCCAACGCCCACGGCTTAAACTTTTTGGCAAATCAACGGGACCATACTCGATCCGGATCAAGCGAGACACATCAACCTCTTGCGACTGCCATAGCTTTCTAACTTCACGGTTCTTGCCTTCAGATAACCCAACTTCATACCACTGATTAGCGCCTTCACCACCACCTGGCTGAATATAATTAAACTGACACATATCACCGTCAATCAGTACGCCATCTCGCAAGTTCTTGAGCATTTCATCAGTGACCTCACCGTGAATTCTAACCGCATACTTCCGCTCAACTTGATACGAAGGGTGCATAAGCCTATGCGCCAGTTCACCGTTGTTGGTAAACAATAACAAACCTGTCGTATTAATATCCAACCGACCGATACTAATCCAGCGGCCAAAACTTGTGCGAGGCAATTTCTCAAATACTGTTGGCCGCCCCTCAGGATCTTTTTGAGTAGACACTTCACCCAACGGTTTATGATAAGCAATGATACGTGTATACACCTCATCCGAAGGCTTGATTTTAATAACACGTCCGTCGACACGAATGGTATCTTTATCGGTCGCTCTCTCGCCTAAGCTAGCAATAGAGCCATTAACACTGACTCGGCCATCAGCAATCCACTTCTCTATTTCGCGACGAGATCCAAGACCTGCATTGGCAAGAATCTTCTGAAGTTTTTCGGATTTGTCAGATTTGTGCTTAGTATCAGTTCGTTGATTAGACATAAAGGCCTTATTACTTGGATATTAGTATAATTTTAGGGGTTTAGAGGCGTGCAGTCGAGATGTAACTGCACTTATTTCGAAAAGCAGTGTTTAAGTGGCTATACGCCGGATTCTCTTATCAATCCCAATAAAGTTCTCAATTCGATGAAAAACCTCATAACGTGAGAAAGGTTTTTTCATAAAATCATCAGCGCCAAATCTCTCAGCATAATATTTTTCCGTTGCTAAGACGTTACCGCTGATCATGATAATAGGAATATCTTTGGTTTTGGGGTCTTTTCGTAGCTGACGTAACACTTGGAAACCGTTTATACCCGGCAACACGATATCTAGGAAAATTAAATCAGGAAGGTGCTCTTTCGCCAGTCTAAAACCAGTTTCGCCGTCTAATGCGATGCCCACTTCGTATTGGTTTTGTAGCAGCATCTTTTTTAGCAAAGTACATACTGTTTTTGAATCGTCGATAATCAGCATCTTCGTACCAGGCCGTGCATTCACACGTTTGTTACGTCGTCTTTCATCCTGATTAGTTGACTCATCGACCGTATTATCAGTACGTCCGGACGTCAATGAAGAACGAATTTTATCAAGTAGACTCAAGCCAACCCCCCGAGTAGTGGCAGTAATCTTATTAGATTTTATTATCTAAATCTCTTATACAGATTATTATATAAGAACTTTGAGGCTAATACTTGAATTAGTTTTGCAATTATAACTTATAGCACTATTATTTTAGTGTAGTTCTGTTGGCTTTAAGCTTGATTCACTCTCTTCCTCGCCTTCACTCGACCCTTCTGAGGTTTCAGTAGACTCATCTTTAAGCTCTGTTGTTTCGCTATCGTGCTCTTGAGTCTCTTGCTGTTGAGTAGCTTCCTCGTCAGATTCTGATTCGAACTCAGACTCGGGCTCGGATTCAGAATCAGAGTCTAAATCAGAGTCACCTTGAGGCTCTTCGGTGTCACTCATATCCTGAGCTTCTGCAGCACTTTCAGCATCATTGCTGGAATCTTTGGCTGCTTCATCACCAATATCTTCATTATCCTCGGTGAGAATATCCTTACTGTTATCAACTGCAGCTTGCTCCAAACCTTCGCTACTCTCCTCTGAGCCGTCTTCGCCATCAAACTTCAACTCAGGGTTTAAGTTGTCCAAATCTTTGATTTCGGCTAACGATGGCAATTCATCAAGACTTTTTAGTCCAAAGTAGTCTAAGAAATACTTAGTAGTTGCGTACAGTGCAGGCTTGCCAGGCACGTCACGGTGCCCAACGACACGAATCCACTCGCGCTCCAATAAAGTCTTAACAATCGATGAGCTAACGCCGACACCACGAACCTGCTCAATATCACTACGTGTCGTCGGTTGACGATAAGCAATCAGTGACAAAGTTTCTAATAAAGCACGCGAATAACGAGATGGGCGCTCTTCCCACAGTCTAGCAATCCACTCCGCATAGTCTTGTCGAGCCTGGTAACGGAAGCCGGTGGCAACTTCAACCAGCTCAACACCGCGCCCCTCAGTTTCTTCAGCCAACATGTCCAATGCTTTGGTCACATCAGCCGTTTTTACCTTTTCATCTTCAGCAAATAGCTCAACCATACGGTCTTTAGATAAAGTGCTTCCTGCAGCCAGTAGCGCAGCCTCAATGATGCATTTAATTTTTTCTATATTCATACTCATGCTTGATCACTTGTCGTTTCTACTTCGGCTAGTGCATCTTCTATATCGTCGTCGCCTTCAATGCTACCGCTGGTCTTTGCTCGTACGTGAATAGGCCCATAATTATCGCTTTGAATAATTTCTAATAAGGACTCTTTCGCTAACTCCATGATAGCAAGGAAAGTCACCACCACTCCAGCACGCCCCTCTTCAGGGTCAAATAACTTCGCGAAGTCAGTGAATGATTGACCTGAAATTCGCTCCAAGACCTTACCCATTCGCTCGCGAACTGACAAAGCTTCGAATTTAACCTGGTGGCTTGAGAACATCTCGGCTCGCCTAAGTACATCTCTGAGCGCGATAAGTAACTCTTTCATATCGACTTCGGGTTCAGGCTTAATGATATTCATATCAGGCTTTTTAGCGCTCACCTGATACACATCACGCCCCATGCGAGGTAATTCATCAATATCTTCAGCAGCTTGCTTAAACTGCTCATATTCTTGCAGACGGCGAATTAAGTCAGCACGAGGATCATCTTCATCATCCTCATCAGCTGGAGGCCTTGGCAACAGCACTCGGCTTTTGATCTCAGCCAACATAGCCGCCATTACCAGATATTCTGCCGCGAGTTCCAAGTGTAAAGCTTTCATCAACTCCACATATTCCATATATTGCTCAGTAATATGAGCAATCGGAATATCACGAATATCGACGTTCTGACGCTTGATCAAATACAACAGTAAATCTAATGGGCCTTCAAATGCTTCTAAGAACACTTCGAGAGCATCTGGCGGAATATACAAGTCCTGAGGGAACTCCTCGACCTGTTCGCCATCAACTAAAGCAAACGGCATCTCCCCCTGAACATGATCAGCACTATTCTGCTGTTCTTGCTCTGAAGGTGTTTGTTGCTCTTGGCTTTCGCCGTTTTGCTCAGTCATTATTGATTCTCTAAGTAAATATTAAGACTACTTATAGGAAAGTCCCATGGCTTGGCGCACATCGTCCATGGTTTCGCGAGCAATATCGCGCGCACGATCACAACCTTCCGAGACAATATTACGGATGATTTCTGGACTTTCTTCGTACTCTTGAGCACGCTCTACAAACTGTTGTTGCTCTGCACAAACGCTATCAATCACCGGTTGCTTACACTCGACACAACCAATTCCTGCAGATGTACAGCCTTTTTGAACCCACTCTTTCACTTCTTCTGGAGAGTAAATTTTGTGGAATTCCCATACCGGACATTTTTCAGGGTTACCTGGGTCATCGCGACGAACACGCGCAGGATCCGTTGGCATAGTGCGGATTTTCTTTTCCACTGATTCACGCGGCTCTCGCATTGAAATAGCGTTGCCGTAAGACTTAGACATCTTCTGCCCGTCTAGCCCTGGCATTTTCGATACTGGCGTTAACAAAGCCTTCGGTTCAGGCAAAATTACTTTACCCGCTCCATCCAAATATCCGTACAAACGCTCACGATCATTCAAGGAGATATTGGCCTGACTTTCGACTAAGGCTTGAGCAGTTTCTAAAGAAGATTGGTCGCCCTCTTCTTGGAATTTTTTACGCAAGCTATTGTAAAGCTTGGCATTTTTCTTACCCATTTTCTTAATAGCTTGGGTTACTTTTTCTTCAAACCCAGGCTCTTTGCCATAGAAATGATTAAAACGTCTTGCCGCCTCACGAGTCATTTCAACATGCGGCACCTGATCCGCGCCCACAGGAACATTGCCCGCTCGGTACACTAAAATATCAGCAGCTTGAAGTAGTGGGTATCCTAAGAAACCATAAGTCGATAAATCTTTATTTTGTAACTTCTCTTGCTGTTCCTTATAGGTAGGAACTCGCTCTAACCAGCCTAGTGGCGTGGTCATGGACATCAACAAGTGCAACTCAGCATGCTCTGGTACCTTGGACTGGACGAAGATAGTCGACGAGCTTGGGTTGATACCCGCCGCTAGCCAGTCGATAACCGTGTCCCACACATAGCCCTCGATCTGTGAAGTATCATCGTAGTTCGTGGTCAAGGCATGCCAATCAGCTACCATGAAAAAGCACTCATACTCATGTTGCATTTGTGCCCAATTCTTTAAAACCCCATGGTAATGCCCTAAATGTAATGGTCCCGTAGGACGCATGCCGGATAGAACGCGCTTTTGGCCAACTGATATAGAACTCAATGGATATCCTTTGAAGTAACTTTTTTAATAAATTTATAAGACTGTCCATTATAACGAGAACATTCCAAAACGCTATATTTCTGTATTTCTGCATGCTCAAATTCAACTAAACGTCAAACGGATTCCAAATATTGATTATAAAATAATCAATTCTTGACATAAGTTAATATGTGTATATACACTCAAGTAATGAATGATGCACTTAATAAGCAGCTTCCAGAGTTCTATGAGACCAAGGATTGCTACTGCTTAGAAGCTCGGCGACAAGCGCGAGCAATAACTCGATTATATGAAGAAAAGCTACGACCACACGGTCTGAGAGCGACACAATTTTCAGTGCTGGCGACTTTAAAGCTTAAAGGCCCTACACCAGTCACAGAGTTGGCGGACTTTTTGGTTCTAGAGCGAACCACTATGACGCGTGGGGCTGCAGTCATGGAAAAAAAAGGTTGGATAACCCCTGCGCAAACAGATGATGCACGTGTCAGAGCATGGCAATTAACATCGCAGGGCCGCCAGAAATTAGCTGAAGCTTATCCTGCTTGGAAGTCGGTTCAAGATGGCCTTACTAGCGCAGGACCAAGCGAAGATTCTGTATGAATAAACATTCTCAACTACGGCTAACGGATACACAATCTGCAGCGGTATGTTGTTAACTCAACGTAAAACATAAGGAGATCAATCATGTCATTCTATATTGATGGATATGTATTACCTGTACCGAAAGATAAGCTAGACGAGTACATTGAGATGGCCAAGCGGGCCGGTGAGGTCTGGAAAGAGTATGGGGCATTAAAAGTTGTCGAAGCCAAGGCTGACGATGTTCCTGATGGAAAAGTCACATCATTTGGCCAGAGCGTACAGCTGAAAGACGATGAAACCGTGATTTTTTCATACATTTTGTATGAGTCGCGCCAAGCTCGCGATGAGATCAATGAAAAGGTCATGAAAGACCCGCGCCTTGCTGACATGATGGATCCGAAAAACTTACCATTTGATGGTATGCGCATGTTCTGGGGTGGCTTCACGCCAATCGTTGAACTATAGGAGATTTTCCATGAGTGATAAAAAAATTAAACTAAGGGCTCCCATCGCACACCTTGTTTGCGATCCCTGCTCTGAAGCTATCGAGTTTTATAAAAAAGCTTTCGGAGCTGAAGAGTTACAAAGGGTTCCTGGGCCTAATGGCGAGAAAATCATGCACGCGTGCTTGAAAATTGATGATGGCTATATTTTTCTAGTCGATGACTTTCCTGAGTTTAATCCAGAAGGTAAGTCACAATCCCCTAAGGCTTTGGGCGGAAGTCCCGTCACCATTCACCGCTATGTGGACAATTGCGACGACGCGTTTAAGCAAGCGGTTGATGCTGGAGCAACGTCTAAAATGGAACCTCAAGATACCTTCTGGGGCGATCGCTACGCTGCTTTTGTCGATCCCTTCGGTCATAATTGGTCACTGGCTCATCGCGTGAAAAATGTCAGCGATGAAGACTTGAAAAAAGCAATGAATGAAGAGTTTAGTGGTGAGAAGTGTTAGCTCAGTCGAAATAAGCGGTTAGCAAAGCGCTGGCCGCTTTATTGTTTATTCAAAGCTCACTCAAACGCCTCAACATCACCAGCGCCTTCTCGTACCACTTCTGGGTAGCCAGAGGTTAGATCAATGACCGTAGTCGGCTCATGGCCACAGTAACCACCATCAATGACCACATCTACACGCCCATTCAAAATATCATGAATCTCATAAGGCTCTAGAATTTCGCCCTCTTCTTGCTGGGGTAAAATTAAACTCGAGCTCATGAGCGGTTCGCCTAAATCTTCCAGCAAAGCTTGGGTAATCGGTGTTTCAGGAACACGAATACCGATAGTTTTCTTTTTAGGATGCTTTAAACGATTGGGGACTTCGCCAGTAGCTCGAAGGATAAAGGTATATGGACCAGGTGTGTTATTTTTAATCAAACGAAACGCGGCATTATCGACCCGAGCATAAGTCGCTAATTCCGATAAATCACGGCACACCAGAGTAAAGTTATGTGACTTATCCAGATTACGAATCCGTCGAATTCGATCCAAGGCAGTTTTATCACCAATATGGCAACCCAGCGCATAGCCGGAGTCCGTGGGGTAGGCCACTAAAGCCCCTTGACGAATTTTCGCTACCACCTGACTAATCAATCTTGGTTGTGGTGTTTCGTTATGAATTTCAATGAGTTGTGTCATATTTTTATTCTTTCGTTTATTGCTTGCGGTTCCATGTAGGGGACTCCCAGACTGGGGTTACTTTTTCGGGTAATGGTGCAAATTTACCCAGTAGCGCCCAAGGCTTATCTGGCGAATGAAAGTCTGAGCCTTGCGAGGCATAAAGTCCGTATTGCTTACTCCAATCCGCTAACAGATTTTTCTGTCCTGGATGAATATTAGGATAACATGTTTCAACTCCTAACCCTCCTAATGATTTGAATTGCTCGATCAAACGTTTCAGTTTATTGGAGCCCATTCCGTAACGTGTTGGGTGCGCTAACACTGGAATGCCACCAGCTTGTCGAATCATCGCCACCGCATCCTCAAGATCAAACCATTCATCTTTAACATATGCTTTACCACCTTTCGCTAGATACTTTTTGAAGGCATCTCCAAAGTTCTTAACCTCTCCACGTTCAAGCAAGTATTGCGCTAAATGTGTCCGACAGACCATGGGTTGACTATCGACTAAATACTCAATATCTGGCTGCGCGCCTTTTACGCCCGCCTCTTCTAGTCTTTTCCCCATTTCGACAGCTCTATCACGGCGCTTATCCTGTATTGTTTTCAGGAAGCTTTGTAATCCAGCATGTTCATGGTTAATTTGTAGGCCCACAATATGAACCGTGTCTTGTCCTTTACTACTCCAAGTCGCTGAAATTTCAACGCCTGGAACCACCAAAACGCCGTAGCTCGATGATAATTCAATAGCCTCAGCCACTGAATTAATCGAGTCGTGGTCAGTAATAGCTAATTCATCCACACCTCTCTCAGCAGCCAGCTTTAAAAGCTCACTTGCTGATAAGCTACCGTCTGAAGCAGTTGTGTGGCTGTGTAAATCACGTAACATAGCGCTCACTAATCATTAATGATGAAAGTCGTTCAAATATTGTTACCGCTAGTTTGCCTACCTTTTGCGATAAGGTAAACTTAGCGAGCACTTTAATAGGTATTATTATGACGTTTCTTAAAGAAAATTACCCCATTGTCGGCTTTATTGTCGCTTATTTGATCACTAAAAACCTGATCTTGGCCGCAGCCATCTGGAGTGGGTTAACTTTAGTGCAAATGATCGTTCATTATTTCACCAAGAAAGAAGTGAAAAAAAGTCATGTAGCACTATTTTTTGTGGGGTTAGCTTTAGTAGCTTTAGCATATTACTTTGATGACGACGATTTCATTAAGTGGAAAACCAGCATCGCGGTTTGGGCCGGCGCCCTATTTATTCTGATTCGTCAATTCGCGTCGAATAAATACGTCATACAAGACCTCACCAAAGCAAGTGGCTTGATAAAAGATACAGCACCTAAGCAACTGTTAGCAAAAGTGAACTGGTTGTGGGTGGTCAGTTTAGCCTTATATGGTGGCTTGAACCTGTATATAGCCTTTAACTTTAGTACCGACTTTTGGTTCTATTTTAAATTAATCAGCATGTTTGTTTTACTCTTTGGGTTGCTCATTACCAGCATTGTCATGCTGAAAGAACATATTCACCTCGAAGAAGAACAACCCAACCAGTAACTCACGACAGGAATTAGTTATGCTTTATATGATTTACTCTGAAGACGTTGAAAATTCATTACCCCTGCGCGCCAAAGCTCGACCTGCACATATTGAACGTCTACAATCGCTTAAGAATGAAGGCAGACTGATTATGGCTGGCCCTCTACCCGCTATTGATGCCAACGACCCAGCTGAAGCAGGTTTTACCGGCAGTTTAATTGTGGCCGAGTTTGAATCCTTAGAAGCCGCTAAAGAATGGGCTGACGCTGATCCCTATGTTGAAGCTGGCGTTTACCAAAACGTTACCGTTAAACCTTATAAAAAAGTACTACCATAAAGGCCGAACACTATGACCCAACAAGCTCCAGACAACTCCGCTCGAATCAATAAAATGCAACAGTTAATCACTGAAGCTCTACAGCCTGAGCAGTTAGACATTATCGATGACAGCCATAAACACATTGGTCACGAAGGCGCCAAAGGTGGCCTTGGCCACTTCACCGTTATCATCAAAAGTGACGCCCTGGAAGGTAAACGCATGATTCAGCAGCATCGCATGATTTATGACGCCCTTGGCGACATGATGCAAACAGATATTCATGCGCTGGCGATTAAGGTAATTAAATAAGCTAGTTTCTCTATACCAGTAAATTGCTTAGATCACTTTACTGGTCTTTACCTATAAGCTCACAACTACTACAGCCCAGCAAGAACTCCTGGCCATCATCACATGTAAGCTCTGCGGTAGCACCGGCCCAAACAGTAAACTGGCAAGAGGCTTCTTTGTAACGAGTAGTGCCTTTAACATAGCAACTTAAATGTTCATACTCGTTATGATACTGGTTAACAGTTAACTCTTTAGTCTTCTCTAGAAAATCACCAGCCTCTTCCGAGGTTAAGTTAAAATCACTACACCACTCGCTGTCACCTTCGTAACCACTCTCAATAACTGTCACAGAATTAAACTGGGTACCGGAGCCTGCATTACAAGCGGATACAAGTAATCCAAATAACAGAACACCACCTACTTTCTTAAACATATTTTTTACCATTTCGCTGAACTCGCTTCTGATGACTTTTTATAAGAAACCTCAGGATGGCGATACACATCGTCGCTATCAAAACACAGTAACTCATTCAGTTCATTGACGAGCCATACTAGTGCTGTGTTTTGAAGGGAATTAACCGTTTCATAGCCTGTTTTAGTAGAGTAGTCGCCCACAATTTCTATCCCTACTGATTCTTTGTTCGTAGGGTATCTGTCGGGATAGCTCTTAGTGAGCTCATGCTTATGGAGTTTTTTGACTCTTAAGCCATACGATTCACCTTTCTTTAAGTAAATAGCATTCGCTTTTGCTAACTCAGCTTTGGAGCAATCATTCGTTTCAATACAACGGGAACGAAGCTTGCCCACATGATAGGTGTACTTATTTAACAGTGCTGTCTGATAAATTTTGCCCGTTTTGCTAATTAAAAAGTGGGCGCCATGAGGCGAGGAAACATAAGAGTTAAATGTATGTTGGGCGGTAGTAGCTCCTGTTTGATGAACCACAATGGCTTGAGGGGAAGCCATTTCACCTTTGTGTAAACCCTTATATATTTTTTGTTCCACCTTAGAATGAATCAACTTTCCTGACTCAATCTTTGCTTCAGGTTGTTCTGCCATGAACCTATCCTTGTTAGTAATAAACTAATGCCAAGGTAGCAAAAAACAATCTTAAATATAACCTAGAATTTTAAAATTTGATAAAAATGATAGCTTGCTCACACTAAGTTGTGCTTATCGCTTAGGTAAGTACCTCAGCGGATCAACGGGCTTACCTTTGAAGCGGATTTCGAAGTGGAGTTTTGGAATATCTGAGTCAGAGTTGCCAATTTCAGCAATTTTTTGCCCAGCTTTAATGATTTCATTTTCTTTAACCAAGATGCGCTTATTGTGAGCATAAGCACTAATAAAATCATTATTATGTTTAACGATAACTAGGTTGCCATAACCACGTAAACCCCGCCCAGCATAGACCACAAGTCCAGGTGCTGCGGCCCTAACCGGCTCCCCCATATTTCCCGCGATATCAATGCCTCTGGAACCCTTAACACCTGAGAAGCGTTTAATGAGCTTGCCCATATTTGGCCACATCCAATACTTCACTGGTCTGCTGGTGTAGGAATTGGTGGTAGCGGGTTTAGCTTTTGGTTTCTTTTTTACAGGTTGAGCTTTCTTTGGCGTTGATACCGTTTCTGAGGCTGAAGCGGTCTTCTTTGGTTTTGGCTGCTTTGCAGTATTAGAGCTGGTGTTAGCTGGTTTACTTTTTGGTTTGCTGGTGCTCGCTGTTGTCGGTCGCTCTACGGTGGTTACAGCAGTACGGCTAACTTCTTGTACGCCACGGCGGCTACGGATGGCTGTGTTTGATGAGTTATCGTTTTGTGCTATTTGCGACGTATCAACTTGACGCTCACTTTCGTAATGACGAGCTTTTTCAAGATCCAGTTTTTGGCCAGGATAGATAGTGTAAGTAGCATCAATATTATTAGACTCTGCTAACGTTTTGTAATCAAAGCCGTACCGAAAAGCAATCGAATAAAGAGTATCTGCAGGTTGGACAATATAGAACTGTTGACTGTTATCCACCTCAGTCGGCGGGTAAAAACTGTGAAGCTTTGCTCCGTCGCCCGTCGCTTCGCGTTCTTCTACCGGCGCTAGACGAGGATTGCCACACCCTTGCAATAAATACAGACCCAAAACAATCGCTACAATCCACAGGGAGCGTACTGCTGAACGTTTCAAAATGTCTTTGGTCTCTTTTTGCATTTACCAGCTAATCCCTACTTCGAAAGTTATTGTAGATTCAAGACGTTGAAAATTAAGACTTATTTCGCCATTAGTTTGAGACAGTATAAATAATATAAGCTAAAACACCTAATATCAGCACGCCCCAACCGATCCACTCTACATATTGACGCAATTTATGCTCCATTTGTTCCCCACCCCACTTCACTAATCCTCCAATAAGAAAGAATTGGGCACTTCGTGCGATGATTGAGGCAATCAAGAAAGGAATAAATGCCATACCCAGCGCGCCAGCGGTCAGTGTGAACATTTTATAAGGCACTGGTGAAAACCCTGCCACCAAAACAACCCAAACACCATATTCCGCAAACCATTCTAAAGCACGGTTATAGGTGCTTTCATAGCCCAGTTCAATAATCCAAGGCAATACCCAGGACTCAAAGGCAAATGCGCCAATGATATAAGCTACAACACCCCCTAAAACTGAGGTCGTAGCTGCGACAAAAGCAAGCCACAAAGCTCTATTTGGTTTAGCCAACGCCATTGGCGCCAACATTACTGCTGTAGGTATTGGGAAGAAAATAGACTCAATAAAACTAATAAAACCTAAAATATAAACAGCGTACTGATGACGCGCCCAACGCAAGCATGCATCATACATTTTAGTAAAGATTTTCATCGAGCAACACCGCTGACTAAAGGCACAAATTTCACTTTTTCAATAAAAGTTTCTTCTATCTTAGTACCCTTACGCTGAACAAGGATTAAATCCTGCGAACTTTCTGTCGAGCCTACTGGAATCATCATACGACCACCATCAGCAAGCTGGCTGACGAGCTTTTCAGGAATACTCGGCGGAGCTGCTGTAACGATGATACCGTCAAAGGGTGCATATTGGTGCCAACCATTGAAGCCATCAGCAAACAAGTATTGGATATTGTGTTGGCCAATGCCGGTCAAGGTCTTGCGGGCTTGCATATGGAGCGCTCGAATCCGCTCTACCGTAAAAACAGTTTTAGCGACTTTGCCGAGAATAGAGGTTTGGTAGCCGCAGCCAGTGCCGATTTCGAGCACCTTATTCATGCTACCCGTTTCCATTAGCATTTCGGTCATGCGCGCCACAATATAGGGTTGGGAAATGGTTTGTCCCATACCAATCGGAAGCGCTGTATCTTCGTATGCTCGGTGCGATAACCCCTCGTCGATAAATAGGTGTCGAGGTGTTAGCCCTATGATTTTTAACAATTCTTCGTTCTTGATGCCTTCGGCTCTTAACCGCTCCACAAGGCGTGTGCGCGTTCGCGCAGATGTCATGCCAGTTCCCGAAATGTGTGTTGCATTCATATATTTATTATCTGTATTAGTTATCGATAGTTTTTAAAAAACCTTCAAGCTCGTCAAAACTATTGTAAGCCGTTAAATCAACATTTATCGGCGTTACTGAAACGTAACCATTTAAAACCGCATGAAAATCAGTGCCTTCCCCTACATCTTGGCCTTCAGGCAGCGGTCCTAACCAGTAAATCGGACGACCTTTTGGATCTTTATCGGGAATTATAGTATCAGCACGGTGACGATTTCCCAAGCGCGTTAATTTAATTCCTTTCAATTCATCGTAAGGTACATCAGGAACATTAATATTCAATACACGGTTATGCTCCATCTGGTGCTTTTCTAAGCCTTTGATAATGTCTACAGCCACTTTGGCTGCCGTAACATAATGCTCGCAATTATGGCCCACTAGAGACACCGCTACCGCGGGATAACCGAGAGCGCGCCCTTCCATTGCCGCTGCCACCGTTCCTGAATATAACGTATCATCGCCCAAATTCGCACCGGTATTAATGCCTGCCACCACCATATCAGGCGGCTCAGGCATTAAATGGTGCGTCCCTAAGTGCACACAGTCTGTTGGCGTACCAGTCACAGAATAGAAACCACGCTCGGTTTCATTGACCCGAATCGGCTTATCCAAGGTCAGTGAATTACTGGCACCACTTCGGTTTCTATCAGGCGCTACCGTCGTGACCTCCGCAATCTTTGACAAGTGATCGAAAAGCGTGCTTATACCAGGGGCAAAGTACCCATCATCATTACTTAATAATATCTTCATAATCCTATTAATCGTCAGTCGTCTTGGTTGTTTGTCGTATTTATAGTCGGCTTATGCTCAACAAGAGTCACCAGTTCACGAAGCATACTGGTCGCAAAAGCACCTTTCGGCAAATCGAATGATAAAGTTATATCGGTATCATTATGCCACTGTGTCGTGACATTTTGTGGAAAACACAATAAAGCTCTACGCTCTTCGTTAAATCGCTTGTTCGATAGCTTTTCAATCAACACTTGATAGTCAAACAAACTCTCAGTCTCGAAACTTAACGCTTCATTGGTAGGCTGCGGCCGTGAACCAGCAAGCGGTGCAGTAAGCAAAATATCGTTTTCCAGAAAGCGGGGCTGCTCAGCTCCTAAGTCTTCAATAACGAATCCTTTTTCAGAGCCGCTCAACATAACGAAATCACCCTCTAATAATGTATCTGACAAGCCTTTATTGATACGCTCAGACACCAAATGGTTATATAAGAATGAACGAACCGCTGAGAACAATAACCCTTGTAAATTACGGTTTTTCAGTCTTTTATTCTTAATGAGTAGATCAACGCCACGCGTGAGATTAGAGCCATCTCTACCAAATCGTTGCTCGCCGAAATAATTGGGGAATCCTTTTGATGTGATGCTCTCTAATCGCTTATTAAAAGCCTCTCTATCCAAGTCCAGATCGCGCAATCTGATATCAAAGTGGTTGTGCTTTACTGCGCCAATACGCAGTTTTTTATCGTGACGTGTGGAGTCTAAAACCCTCACTTCATCATCATTAAACTCTGACCAATTAATTTCTCGCAATAAAGGCAACTGCACGCTAAACCACTGCCGGGCAACCGCGAAGCGGTCTTTCTTACCCGCATAACCAATATCCGTTGGCTTAACCTCGGCGAAGCGCAAAAGCTTTTGCACCACAATATCGGTATTAACGTTTTGTTTTTCGATGTACAGAAAATGGTGAGCGCCTTCGCCAGAAAGATCGAAGCGTAAGGTTTCTTCTACGACAAAGTCGCTCATCTCAGACTTGAAGCGAGCGGTAGATAATGGCTGCCCATGTAACCAGCCCCACTCATAACACTCAGTGCTAGGCATGTCTGTTGGGTTTGAATGGTTGCTCATGAGACTGACTGCAATAAACAAACAGCATGAACGGCAATACCTTCCTTGCGTCCCACAAAGCCTAGCTTCTCTGTCGTCGTGGCCTTGAGGTTAATTTGACCAAAATCTGCATCACACACTGCGCAGAGAACATCTTCCATGCTTTCTATTTTAGAAGCCATTTTAGGAGCTTGAGCGACGATCGTAACGTCTAGATTACCGACTGAGTAACCTGCCTCTTTAACTAAGGCCATCACCGACTTAAGAAGTTCTTTGCTATCCGCTCCAGCAAACTCTTCGCTGGTATCTGGAAAGTGGTGTCCAATATCGCCCTTTGCAATCGCACCTAACAATGCATCACACACCGCATGTAACACCACATCGCCATCAGAGTGAGCAAGTAAACCCTGCTCACCTTCGAATAATACACCGCCTAAAATTAAAGGCTTATCACCACCAAATTTATGAACATCGTAACCGTGACCGATTCGAAACATAGTAAAACCCAGTTATTCAATTAACGTGATCTTACCGCCATACTCTTCTGATGCCAAACCAATTGCTCCGCTTCAGCAATTTTCTCACCCATGGCCGATAGTTTCTTTCTGCCCTCTTCGTGTACAGCTTGAACTGATTGAACTTTTAGGAAGCTCAATACGCTGAGGCCACTGGAACGATTTGCCGTGCCCATAGTAGGCAACGTGTGGTTAGGGCCTGAACAATAGTCACCATAAGCAACAGCACTATTTTCACCCACGAATAATGAACCAAAGTTCGACAGTAAGTCCTGATCAACTCGTTGATCGGATAAGAGTAAGTGTTCAGGAGCATAGTGGTTACTAAACTCGATCATTTGCCCAACCGAATCAGCCTTGAGTAAAATAATTTGATTGTCGTCGAGTAGCTTGGAGAGCTCATCATTAGCTCTTAATGACTTTTCCACTGCGCTCAATAAATCCAAGCTGTCACTGACCAACAAACTTTGTGCTTGTGGATCGTGCTCAGCTTGTGCCGCCATATCCGCAATGATCCAATCTTGATTAACGTTTTCGTCGGCGATAATAAGGAGTTCACTAGGGCCTGCCGCCACATCGATTTGAATCTTCTGACTTAATAATTGCTTAGCCGCATTCACATACTGGTTTCCGGGACCTACAACCATTTGTACCGGCTCAAGATCTTGATACCCATAAGCCAAGGCGCCAATAGCTTGGGCACCGCCTAGCTTTAAAAATGAAGTCGCCCCAGCTAAACTGGCGGCGGCCAAAACTGCAGGGTGATCCGATGGCGAGCAGGCAACTCGCTCCTGGCATCCAGCAAGCTTCGCAGGTATTAGGGTCATTAATGCTGTTGATATTAATGGAAAGCGCCCCCCTGGAATATAGGCTCCAATGCGCTCAATGGCCTGATATCGGAAGCCAAGCTCGCCACAGTCATCGACATAAGTACTATCGACTAGCTTGTCTCGCTGAAATTGTGCAAAGCCCTCAATACGGCGGGCTGCCGCGACAATAGCTTCAAGTAATTCAGGCTCAAGTCCGTAATCGTCTGGAGACTTTAGTTCAATCCACTCAGGACTAAAGCCATCAAACTGCTGACTCAAAGCTTGAATAGCAGAGTCGCCTTGAGACTTAATTTGCTCCAGTAAATCGCTGACTGTAGAAGCAGCATCAGTGTGACTATTACTGTTCTCACGCTGCCAAGATTGGCAGCTTAAGATAGTCGAATTGTTAACCTGCATTTCGAGCTCCTAACTCACTGATGATTTCGGCCGGCGCGACGCCCTTTGCCTTGGCGTTAACTAAGGCAAAAAAGATTAGGTCCGCGGCTTCCCAACGCACTTCATCATTATCTTGTGCTTCGATCAACTCTTGGCACTCTTCATTCAGCTTCTCAATTTGCAACGCTTCACTACTAAACAACTTTTGAGAAAACGATTGAGGCTCACCAGTTTCTAGTTCTTGCAAGCGCTGTTCAAACACTTGGTTTAAGCGATTTAAATCAAATTGTGGCGACTGCGAGGCAAAACAACTATAACGTTCAAAGTGACAAGCGTTACCCTGCTGCTTCACTTTAAATAACAAAGTGTCACCATCACAATCGTAATCAATATTGACTAGCTCCTGAGTGTTACCGCTAGTTAAGCCCTTCTGCCACAACTCCTGACGCGAGCGACTGTAATACACACCAGCCTTTTTACTGATAGCTTCCTGCAAAGATTCTTTTGTCGAATAAGCCAACATTAACACTTGGTTAGTATCTACATCCTGCACCACGGTCGGCATCAATTCTGCTTTCTTAAAATCCAAACAACTGAACAGTGCATCGTCTAACTTTAGTTTCCCAGTATAAACCGACATGCCGATCTGGCTGTTAGCACCTAAGCCGTTAATCGTTTTAATATCATCTAATGTCGTAATACCGCCAGCAACAGTGACAGGGATCTTAGAGGCTTTAACTACGGCTTTAACGCGCTCCTCATCGATACCGCCCAGCATGCCTTCTTTTTGTACTTGCGTGTACAAAAACTCTGAGCAGTTGCCTTGGATCTCCTCGATTAAGTCCAATACTTTAACGGTATCTGTGGACTGCCAGCCGTGTGTCACCCAATCGTCACCTTTGGCATCAATCGCAAAAATCAGCTGCGAGCTCGGTAGTTTTTTCACAAACTCCGAACGACATGAGGTCCCCAAAATCACTTTCTTTGCACCCGCTGACAAATACTCTCGTGCAGTATCATAATCACGAATACCACCGCCAACACGACATGGGTACTTTTTGATTAACTGCTTAATTAAATCTTTATTGCTTCCGCGCCCAAGCGCCGCGTCTAAGTCAATAATCGCTACTTCACCATAAAGACTGAAGCGCTCCAATAGACCAAAAACATCCTCTTCTTCAACGATCTTTCTATCGGGATTACCCTGCTCTAACTGAACCGCTTTTCCATCTAATAAATCAATACTGGGAATTAACATTTAAAACTCCTGATCTCGCTTAGCGAGTTAAAATTTGTTGTTGCTTAAGGGCTTTCTTAACGTCTTGCACGCTATACTCACCACGGTGGAACATGCCCGCAGCTAAAGCTGCATCACTGCCTGCTAAAAACGTATCCACAAAGTGTTGTTCGTTCGACGCTCCGCCTGAAGCAATGACTTGAATATTGCGCTCTTTTGCCACTCGAGACATCAGTTCATTATCAAAACCGATTCCCGTGCCGTCGCGGTGCATAGCCGTTAATAGTATTTCACCCGCGCCACGCTCTTCGACTTCTTTAAACCAGTCAAAAGCATTGACTTCAGTTCGCACATGGCCCCCGCTGACATAGACTGCATAGTCATCGGTTTCATCTTTGTTGACGTCTATGGCTACCACTACACACTGCGAACCAAAACCTTCTGCAATCTGATTAATCAATTGAGGATTTTTAACCGCCGCAGAATTAAGCGCAACCTTATCCGCACCAGCATTTAAAAACTGCTCAACATCTGTATAGCTGTTTAAACCACCGCCAACCGTAAACGGAATCGATAGGTTTTGCGCCACTCGTCTTACGGTTTCTAAAGCGTTAGCTCGATTTTCTAGGGTCGCCTTAATATCTAGAAAGACTATTTCGTCAGCGCCCTGCTCTTGATAGCGCAGTGCTAACTCAACAGGATCGCCCATATCGGTCAGGCCTTTGAAATTAACGCCTTTTACCACACGACCATTAGCCACATCGAGACATACGATGACTCGTGGGATTAGGCCATTATTGACACGTTCTAATTGCTCAGACATTGCTTGATGACCTCCTCGCCGACATCGCCCGACTTTTCAGGGTGGAACTGAAATGCCCACACATTACCTTGGTTGATCGCTGCGACAAACTGCTCGCCATAAGTTACTGTAGCGGCGGTTACTGACGATTGTTTAACACCATAACTATTGACGAAATAAACAATTTTTTCACTTAAACCACCTACAGCTGAACTTAGTTTTGACCAACCAACCATCGGTTGTTTTGGGCTATTCAATCGCTCTACATTACCCTCAAAAACTCCTAAGCCTTGGACTCCGGCATCTTCTTCAGACTGATTAAACAAAACCTGTAGCCCAACACAAATTCCTAGAAAAGGCTTATCCGACTTGATCCAATCAACGACTATGTTATCTAAACCTGTAGCCACTAGCTGCTTCATCACCTGTCCAAAACGCCCTTGCCCTGGCACTACTAAAGCATCAATCTGATTCGTGACCATGTCTTGCGGATTATTAATCTGTACCGTTGAATACCCAATACGATTTAAGCAAGCATAGAGACTGAACAAGTTCCCCGCCTTGGTATTAATAACACCTACCGTCAAGTTTCTCTTGGTAAGGTCTGCAACAGAACTCATAGCATGCCCTTTGTACTGTTATCGCGCTCACTAACCTGCAAGGCTTCACGCAAGGCGAAAGCCAAGCCTTTAAAGCTTGCCTCAATCAAGTGGTGGTTGTTATCAAAGTACTCAGTTTTAATGTGCAAAGTAATAGCGCTGTTAATAGCGAATGTGTAAAAGAAATGCTTCCACATTTCAGTACCAATTCCGCCTAGGCTTTCACGCGAGAATGGCAAATCAGTAATTGAGTAAGCACGTCCACATACGTCTACAGCTACCATTAGCAAGCTCGCATCCATCGGCAATAAACGCTGGCCATAACGCACAATCTTGCCTTGTTGACGCCACGCTTGATTGAACGCTTGGCCCAAACAAATCGCCACATCTTCAATTAAGTGGTGATCATCAACCTCTAAATCACCTGTCGACTTAAGGCTTAAATCCCAGCCAGCGTGCGTCGCTAACTGATTTAGCATGTGATCAAAGAACGGTAGGCCTGTATCAATTGCGACCTGCTGTTGGCCGTTGATATCCAATGCTAATTCAATCGTCGTTTCTTTGGTCTCACGACTTAAAGTAATAGCTTCACGGTTTATAATCTTCTCGCTCATAACAAAACCTCCAATTCATTCACAGACGTCAGCACCAAGTCTGCACCAAACTCATACAAACTCTCGCTACCTATTCCGATAGCTAAGGCATTAGCACCATTAGCAGCTGCCATATCATCAGGAGTATCCCCCAGCATCCAGCAAGCTTCTTTGCCGTAATACTGTTTTGCTTTCAACACCCCTTCTGGATTAGGTTTTGATACTTGAACATCATCATCACTGATAACCAATGTATTTCTTGCTCCAACGAACTGCGCCCCCTCAATCGCCTCATCTTTCGGACGGCCGGTCACAATCGCTGTTTTTAAGCGCCTAGAGCTTGTGATAAATATCTTTTGTAATAAATCCTGACCCAAGATCACGGTTTCTAAGGTCTTAAATCCTTGCGAGCCGGATGTTCCCTGATAAAACTCTTGAAACGTGTCGGTCACCTGCTCCAATTTAGACTCGACTCCAAGCTGTTTTATCAAAGCTTGAGTTAATACCCAGTCATTGTTAAATCCACCTTGGCCTCTTAAAACCTCAATGTCAGATTGTGTAATGTCTTTGCCCGAAAAGCTTTTTACCGTTGCCTTAATCGCAGCGTCATAGCTTTTACTGGTATCAATTAAAACACCATCCATATCAAAGCACAGAAGCTCAGGATTTACAGCCCATTGCAGCGCGCTCAACAAAGGCTTGATATAAAAAGGAATCGTGATTCTAATTGCCTCAATATCGTCCCTTGTCGCACTTAAACCAGAGAGCGTGGTTTTAATAATAATATTTCTTTTCTGGCAAGCTGCTTTGATCAATCTCAGCTTCTCACTGCTTCCCTGTACAAAGACAAAGTTCGCACTGCTATCGACCAAGCTCAAACCAGCAGTTACTAAGACTTCAGCCACTTGCTCACGATTCTGAGCAATAGCTTTAGCATAATTGCTCACTTCGAGTTTAGCGCTGTCACTAAAAGCTTTTTTAGCACATTCAATGGTCGGTGAAGGTAAATTGAACGGCATGGCTAGCTTCTTGAACTCTGACACTATTGATGCTTGCCCCATTAAATAACCACAGCGAATACCTGCCAAACCAAATGCCTTCGATAAGGTTCTTAGCACCACTAAATTATCAAATTGTTGAATCAAATCGAGAGTGTCATCAGTTTGATTACGAGCAAATTCGATATAAGCTTCATCAAGAAAAACCATGGCCCCTTTTGAACGCGCCAACTCACATGCTGTGACCAGTTCGTCGTAAGGAATCAACTCGCCTGTTGGGTTATTGGGGCTGGTTAGAATCAGTATAGAATTATTTTCTAAACACTGTTGAGCGCTGGACAGATCAATGCGCATGTCATCTAACGGCTCAATCAAATCAATCGAGCTGCCCCAGACATCTTTCCCAACCAAGTATTGGCTGAATGCTGGTAGTGGCAAAATCAGCTTACGCTTTTGCAAACAGGCAAGTTTGAACAATAACTCAATAGATTCATCACCACCGTTGGTCAGCAATAACTGATTTTCGTCAATTCCATAAAACTGGCTAGCGGTCGCCTGCAAGCCTGACTTATCTGGATACTTCCATAAGCATTCTGTGGATATAACAGCATCACTTAACCACAGTGGTCGGCTATCGGAACGCTCATTAAAGTCTAGCTTTAATGGCTTAGCGGAGCTTCCGCCCGCAGCATCAAGATTTAAGGAGTTTTGATACAAAGGTTTCATAGTGCTTTCCGAATAGGTGTTTCAAGAATATCTGTAGCGCCAGCACTAATCAGTTTAGGGAGTAAGTCTTTAATAAGCTTGCGCTCAATAGCTGCTTTAATCGCGAAACCATCTGCATTATAAAGTTCACTCACTGTTGGCGCGCGCATTGCTGGAAGTAAGTTAACCACACTATCAATATTGTCTTTGCTGCAATTCATCTCTAGAAGAACTCGCTTTCGACCATTCATGACACCGCGCATCAACAATAATAGGTTTTCAATTTGTTCTTTCTTCGCAGGATCCTTTAATACCTCTTTGTTAGCGACAAACTGGGTAGAACTTTCGATCACCGTATCCACAATTTTCAGGCGGTTCGCGCGAATGGTCGATCCGGTACTGGTGTTATCAATAATCATATCAGCATCTTCTGGCGGGAAGACCTCTGTCGCACCGTAAGCACGCAGTAGCTTAAACGGTACACCCAGCTTAGTTAGATAGTCGTTAGCGATCTTTTTATATTCTGAAGCAACGATGATCTTGCGCTGTTTAACGTCTTCCCAGTTCCACTCCTCCGGAATACAGGAAACCAGTTTTACAGGATTGAAGCCCAAGTCTTCTAAGACTTCCACATCCGCTTCTTGCTCCAAAATCCAATCCATACCTGCAAAACCAATGTCGTGTTGCCCTAAAGCCACCATTTCTGGAATATTCTGACTTTTCAGTAACTTAACCTCTATATCACAGCCGTAAAGTTTCGGTCGATAATTGCGGCTGTCGCCAATTAGCGTTAAACCCACTTCCGATAATAGTTCTGCCACCTTGTCGTAAAGCTTGCCCTTTGGGATTACCATTTTCAAAGTCATTGTATTTCTCCTGAGTATCAATATTTAAATTTAAAAAGTCTAAAAACGAAAAAACCCGCTGTCCTTTCGGAGCAACGGGTTTGGAATTCTTTGTTGAGAGTTATTTAATCACATACCACTCATCCCACCGTCGCTCGCGCAGTGTATGATGGTGATGATGTAATTGACTGATAACTCTCATATTTCTATATCTTGATAATGTGTTAAGTAAAATTATTTCAATAAACCGTTAACGCAAAAAAAAGCCCCGCTCAATGGCGGGGCTTTGGAATTCTTTAATGTAAACTAGATTATTAAAGACAACAGCTCACCGCCAACACGTTTGTGTGATGGTGATGATGGTGCGATGTGTTCAATAATGTTTTCATATGAGGCATTAAAGCTTTATTTGCTCTGACTGTCAACTGTGCTTTATGACAATTTGGTTATATACCATGATTCAGCCAAATAGATGCTAAGAGCAAATCTTCGGACTCAGTAATTTTAAGGTTTTTCCTTGAACCTATAACTAACGCTGGATGATGGCCTGAAAGCTCCATTGCTGAGGCTTCGTCTGTAACTGTATCACCCTGCTCCAACGCTCTTAATATCGAATGACGCAAGGTCTGTAATGGAAAAAACTGTGGCGTCTGGGCCAACCAGACACTATCTCTATCTATGGTTTTGTCGATAGATTGACGAGCGTTAGCGATTTTAACAGTATCTATCGCTCCAATCGCCAATATAGCACCATCCGGTGAAGACTCTTTATTTTGAATCAAGTCATCAATATGCTTAGCGCTAAGACAGGGTCGAGCAGCATCATGAACCATCACCCAGTCATGAGCTGTATCTTCAGTATTAGCAATCATATCTAGCCCTGACAAAACCGAATCTACGCGGTTCTGACCACCTTCTACTGTAATAACTCTGGGGTTGTCTTTATAGGGTAATTCAGACCAGTACTCATCCTTCGGGTTAAGCGCCACCACCACCTTATGGACTTGGGAATGCTCTAGAAACCGGTCTATCGCATATTCAAGAACGGTTTTATCTTCAATTTTTAGGTATTGCTTCGGGATATCCGAATTCATGCGAGAGCCAATTCCGGCAGCCGGAATAACGGCCCAAATGCGATCAGAAGTCATGACCATAATTCAATTAGTGACTATCCAAAATTCGGATAAAAACCTCACCCTCTTTTATCATTCCTAATTGATAACGAGCGCGCTCTTCAATGGCATCCTTACCATCACGTAAATCAGTAATTTCAGCGACTATCTTCTGATTCCTGATTTCCAGCTCTTTATTTTCTTGACGAATTTGTTCAGAACGTTCGCGCTGATGCTTAATTTCACGAAAAGCAGACTCCCCGAACCAAATTCGGTATTGAAGCGTCGCAAAAATCACGACCAATATTAGAGCCACCCATTTCATAAAATAAACAATACCTGAAAAAACAGTTTAAATACAATAACGTTATTAATGTAGCCCGTCGCTACAAAAGCTAAAAAGCAGTCCTAGACAACTCAAAGCCAGTGAAACTGCGAATACCCTAACGATAAATATCGTATTGATATATAAGCACTTTCACTGGCCATTTAATGCTAATTTAGCGCAGTAAGACTACTTCTTATAGTTAAACGCTGCATTGCCCGGGTATGGCGCCTGGCCATTTAATTCCCCTTCAATGCGCAATAACTGATTATATTTTGCCACACGATCTGAGCGACATAGCGAACCCGTTTTAATTTGACCGGCAGCTGTGGCCACCGCTAGGTCAGCAATAGTGGTGTCTTCAGTCTCACCACTGCGGTGTGAAATCACAGCTGTATAACCAGCTTTATGAGCCATATCAATGGCCGCTAAGGTTTCTGTTAAAGTACCGATTTGATTCACTTTAATCAGAATAGAGTTAGCGATTCCTTTATCAATCCCTTCTTGAAGAATCTTGGTATTTGTCACAAAAAGATCGTCACCCACTAGCTGACATTTATCACCAACTTTATCGGTTAACGCTTTCCAGCCATCCCAGTCACCTTCATCCATACCGTCTTCAATAGAAACGATTGGATAACGCTCAACCCAGTCAGCTAAATAGTCAGCAAACTCTTCTGAGCTTAAAACTTTATTTTCAGAAGCTAAGTGATACTTGCCTTCTTTGTAGAACTCGCTTGACGCGATGTCTAACGCTAGAGCAACATCATCACCCAACTTGTAACCAGCTTTATCGACCGCTTCAACGATTGCCTGAATAGCTTCTTCATTCGAACCTAAGTCTGGTGCAAAACCGCCTTCGTCACCAACAGCTGTGTTAAGGCCTTTAGCTTGTAGAACTTTGCGTAAGCTGTGGAAAATCTCAGCGCCCATTCGTAGGCCTTCAGAGAAAGTTGGTGCGCCTACAGGCATTACCATAAACTCTTGAATATCGACGTTATTGTCAGCATGCTCACCACCGTTGATGATATTCATCATCGGAACTGGCATAGAATATTTGCCATCACGGTTAATGTGCGCATATAGCGACTTACCAGATGCTTGCGCAGCTGCTTTTGCATTAGCTAAAGAAACTGCCAAGATAGAGTTCGCACCTAACTTTTCTTTGTTTTCAGTGCCGTCAAGGTCTAACATCACTTGATCGATAGCAGCTTGGTCGGAAGCATCCTTACCGACTAAAGCACTTTTAATGTCATTGTTAACAAACTCAACGGCTTTTAACACGCCTTTACCTAAGTAACGCGACGCATCACCGTCACGAAGTTCTAAAGCTTCACGAGAACCAGTAGAAGCACCCGATGGAGAACAAGCAATTGCCTTAACGCCACTCTCCAAAACAACCTCTGCTTCGACCGTTGGATTACCACGAGAATCTAAAACTTCACGTCCAATAACATTTTTGATCTTCAAAATCACACCCTCTATCTTCAAAGTGAATAGTGTTCAAATACAATAAAATTCAAATACAATAAAAACTAAAAATTTAGAACAGTTACAGTAAATCACCGCTACCGAAATCAGTGATAGAATCTTCTGCAAAACCTGCTTTCTTAACAATAGTGTCCAACTCTTTCATGACCTTTAAGGTTTCTTCGATTCGGTACATCGGGAAAGAGTTTGGCCCATCACACTTGGCGACGCTTGGATCTGGGTGACTTTCCATAAAGACACCAGACACACCAGCCGCGATGGCCGCGCGAGCCAATACTGGAATAACTTCGCGCAAACCACCCGATGACTCACCCTGCCCGCCAGGAAGCTGCGCTGAGTGGGTTGCGTCATAAACAACTGGGCAGCCAGTATCACGCATGATGGACAGTGAACGCATATCAGACACTAAGTTGTTGTAACCGAAAGAAGCGCCACGCTCACAAACCATGATATTGTCATTGCCTGTTTCACGAGCCTTGTCGACCACATTTTTCATGTCCCAAGGCGATAAAAACTGGCCTTTCTTGATATTAACGGGAATGCCTGGTTCACAAGCTTTACGAATAAAGTTGGTTTGGCGGCAAAGAAATGCTGGCGTTTGCATAACATCAACTACTGAAGCGACTTCGTTAAAAGGCGTATCTTCATGCACGTCTGTCAGCACAGGAACGCCAACTTGATCTTTTACCTTTTGTAAGATTTCTAAGCCCTTTTCTAAACCAGGGCCACGAAAACTCTTACTCGACGAACGATTCGCTTTGTCGAAAGATGATTTATAAATAAACGGGATATCAAGACGCTCGGTCATTTCTTTCAAATAACCCGCTGTGTCTATCGCTAGTTGTTCACTTTCGATAACACAAGGGCCACAAATCAAGAAAAACGGTTGATCGATGCCTACTTCCCAATTCAATAACTTCATATTCCTGCCTTCGGCTTATGCCAATGTTGCACCGCAGCTTAAGCGTTGCTTTTTTCAGCGTGGTAATCTTTCGCTGCGGCAATGAATGCACTAAATAGTGGATGACCATCACGTGGCGTAGAGCGGAATTCTGGGTGGAACTGACACGCTACAAACCAACGGTGATCTTTTAGCTCAATCATCTCTACTAATTTTTTCTCGCTTGAAGTACATGATACCACAAGGCCAGCTTCTTCAAGCTTTGGTAGTAAGTTATTGTTAACTTCATAACGGTGACGATGACGTTCATTAATCACATCACTTTGATAAATATCGTGAGCTTTAGTTCCTGACTTTACATTGGCAGGCTGTGCACCAAGTCTCATGGTTCCGCCTAAGTCAGAATCGTCTGTGCGCTCTTCTGTAGAGCCATCTCGATTAATCCACTCAGTAATCAAACCAACCACTGGGTTTGGCGTAGAGCCATCAAATTCAGAACTGTTGGCATTCTCTAAGCCTGCTTTATGACGAGCATACTCGATCACCGCCACCTGCATGCCTAAACAAATTCCTAAATATGGAATATCGTTTTCGCGCGCAAATTTAGCTGTTGCAATTTTGCCCTCAACACCACGCTCGCCGAAGCCGCCTGGGATCAAAATAGCGTCCATATCTTTAAGCATGTCAGTGCCACGCTTTTCAACATCCTGCGAATCCACATAATGAATATTAACCTGCTGACGGTTATGTAAGCCAGCATGCTTTAACGCTTCTGTTAATGACTTATAGGCTTCTGTTAAATCCATGTACTTACCGACCATGGCAACATTCACTTCGCCATTAGGGTTTGCTTCACGGTATAGAACTTCTTCCCACTCAGCCAAGTCAGCTTTTGGCGCATCAATCTTGAAACGCTCGCAAATAAGCTGATCAACGCCTTGGTTGAGTAAAATAGATGGAATTCGATAAATACTATCAACGTCTTGCAGCGAAACTACCGCGCGCTCTTTAACGTTAGTGAATAAAGCCACTTTCGCCTTTTCACTAGCAGGAATAGCCCGGTCAGAGCGACAGATCAACATGTCTGGCTGAATACCGATAGAACGTAATTCTTTTACGGAGTGCTGAGTAGGCTTAGTTTTCAACTCACCTGCAACCGCAATATAAGGCAGAAGCGTTAAGTGAACGAACATGGCGTTTTCCTTGCCAACTTCAAAACGCAACTGACGAATCGCTTCCATAAACGGTAGTGACTCAATATCACCAACCGTACCGCCAACTTCGACCATGGCGACGTCAGCGCCTTTTGCGCCTTCTCTAACCTTATG
>CATNCP010000005.1 GCA_950096615.1 uncultured Kangiella sp.
GTGCTGCGTCCTACAGACTGACCGATGATCTCATCATTTTGTTGTAGTTGCTGTGGGTCAAACCAATCCTTAGAAACCTTATCACGGTATTTTTTAATCGCTACTAAGTATCGATTCTTATCAACTTGTTGAATTTTCACGCAAACTCAATCAATGACGCGGTTGGTTTATGACATACTATACATTAAAATCTGAAGTATCCATAACTTTCGAAGGTGTCACTTTTGTTAATCAACCCAGCTGAAAAGCCGCATTCGATCTGCGTTTTACGCCTTTCTGCTATTGGCGACGTGTGCCACGCAGTCTCATCAGTACAGGCATTACAGCGAACTTACCCGCAAGCCAAAATTACCTGGGTGATTGGTAAAGTTGAAGAAAAGCTTATTGGTGATTTGCCGGGCATTGATTTTGTGATCTTTGATAAAAGCCTGGGCTGGAAAGCATACAGGCAGCTAAAGCGTGATATGAAAGGGCGTCAGTTTGATGTTCTATTACACATGCAGCTCGCTTTTCGAGCAAACCTAGCGGCATTCTTTATCCCCGCCAAGGTCAAAATTGGTTTTGAAAAAGAACGTAGTAAAGAACTCCACTCGCTATTCGTTAAGCAACACATCAAGGACAGTCGCGGTACCCATGTGCTGGATGGCTTTAGGGACTTTGTTCGCGCGATTGGCGTTGATGATCATTTACCGACTTGGGATATCCCAATTCCACATCAAGCAAAAGCTTGGGGCACCAACTTTTTACCCAAGGAACCTTATGTGGTCATTTCGCCCGCGGCCAGCAAGGCTGAGCGCAATTGGCCAACGGAGCGTTACGCAGCCATTTCAGACTTCTGTCACCAACTGGGTTATCAGGTGCTACTCACAGGCGGCCCTACATCGTTTGAAAAGCAGTTATGTGCCGAGATTTCAAAAGCATCTCGCGCCTACACCATAAACCTCGCAGGTCAAACCGATCTTAAGCAACTACTACTGACATTAAAAAAAGCACAGTTGGTCATTGCTCCTGATTCTGGTCCAGCTCACATGGCTGTGACCCAAAATACACCGGTCATTGGTCTTTATGCTCACAGCAACCCTAAACGTACAGGGCCTTACTTGTACCAACGGTTTACTGCCGACGCTTACACCGCGATTGCCACTAAAGAGTTGCACTGCGAACCAGAAGGTATTCCTTGGGGTTATCGCTTGAAAGGTGCCAATCTTATGCAACAAATTACGGTTGAGCAGGTACAAAATCTGATTGAGCAAGCCATTGAGTTTTATGGACTTGAGCAACCGCTAAGCGAGTCTCCTGACTAGGGCCAGTCTACACCGCTGCGTACAGCACCATGCCAATTAAAACGATTGCTACCAACGCTTTGCAGACATCAATAAAGATACCTTCTGCGTCATAATCATTATCAAGTTCAGTGTTGATTTCGCTATTCTGTTTCATGGTTCTTCCCCTTTCGGATTGTTAGCTCACTGAAGTCACACATACTTCCCTTCAGTCCACATAACCATCAAACCCTATTTTTGGTGAAGGGTGTGTTTATAAATGTAAATAGCTGTGTCGAATACTGACAGTTCAAACAAAATTCAAGAACTTAGATCATAAGAGATGTCTAGATATGTCGGCAAACACGAAGTGTCGTACTTTACGGTGTTTTTAAAAGCTTGCTTTCAATGTAATACTTAATTCAACACCATCAACAAAGTCAGAGTTTAGTGGCGATGCCAGATCGATATTAATAACTTTGCGCCCACTAGAGCGTGCAATAAACAATCGCAGCCCCACGCCAGCGCTAATTAAAGTGCCATCCTCTTGATTGGGGTACGGTGAATATCCACTAACTCGCCCCGCATCGATAAAAGCCGCATAACCGACGTTCAGAAGTTTGAACCAGGTTGTGCCAGGATAGTAACGCTTTTCTAAATTGAGCAAGATACTTTCTTCGCCATGCTGGTATTCCAAAGGGTAGCCTCGAAGCCCTGACTCACCCCCCAAAGAGATTGGACGATCAATGTAAGGGTTATCAGCACCACGGTAATGCAGCTTACTGTAAAGGATATGTTCTTCGCTGGAGTGATAAAAATGCTCAAGTCCCATGCCATAGTAAGAAGTGACTCCCAGCGCTCTGCCTTGCTGATCAATACTTTCGCCTTCTGAGCTGGCATTGGCAAAGAAATGGAACAAATGGTCATCATGAGGCTTGGTCACATAGCGCCCTTTCCAGAACCCCACCATGCCCTTTTCTTTGCCTAACTCGTCCGTGTTATAGCCCAATCTAAGTCGTTGGTACCAACCAAACTGCACATCCTCTGTTCGCCCTATTAAGTATAAATTCTTGGTTTGTATAAATTCATCTTTCTGATATTCCAGACCTAGCCACACATACTCCAAGCCACGATCATAAGGCAGCGCGGTCGTTCCCATGAGTGGTTCAAAGTAATTCTCATCCTTGCTGTAACCCACGGTATATCGCAGCGAATGATCGTCGACCAAGCCTTCTGATAAGCCGTAGGATAAATCATACTGCTCAATATCCTGCTCAAAGATATTAACCGACTCATCATTACTATAAATCGTGTCGCGTAAGCGTTGAGAGTTATAAAAAACACCAGCCGACCAAGTATCCTCTAAGGTATAGAAAGGTTTCTTGACGGAAAAAGAGTACTGCTCTCCGTCCGAGTTATTCGATAGTGCAACGGCGCTCTGGATATGGTGTTCAGTAGAAACATCAGAGGCTAAAATCAAGGTATAGCCCGAGCGGTCATCTTCCTTAAAATACTCTAAGGTGGCACGAAGACCATGTCCTAATAAATTATCGTCTTCAATACCATAAGCATATTCAGTGACACCACCTTCCCTACTTACATCAACCGTTGGGACGAGCGTCCAAGTTTCCCAAGTCTCCACCGTGACATTGATTCCCTGTCCATCTTTGGCCTCTGCCCAACTGACCTTCGCGTCCCTTAAAAAACCCTGACGCCTTAAGATACGCCCCGCTTCTTTCAGCAATCGCTTATGAACGGTTTCGCCTTGCTTGAATGGTAACAATCTTTCAATAACGTAAGGTTTAGTATCAATATGAAGCTCATCGGCTGTTTCATAGATCCAGCCAGTGCGCTCTTCTTCACTGAAAATAGGATGAATGACGACTTTAATGTCGTTAATGCGATATCCCTGCTGATTATTAGTATTTTCCTTGCTGGCTGCTACGGCACAACAAAGCAATAATATTATTCCAATAGCTCGACGCATAAGTTCCTTATCGTTATTGTTCGATTACATCATAATGTATATTGATTATTTTCCCAAATAACCGTCACATAGTCCTACAAATACATCAAAATGTAGGCTCTTGGTCACACAATAGTCATATTACCTTGTTAAAGTTGTTGCAACTCATTGATGAGGTAAGACAAATGACCTTGCCGTCTACCCATAAGAATAAAACGCACTTCCGCACTATCTGGATTTCTGACACTCACCTCGGCAGCAAAGGCTGTCAGGCTGAATTACTGCTCGAATTTCTCAAGCACATTGAATCCGACAAACTCTATCTGGTCGGTGACATTATCGACTGTTGGCGGTTAAGAAACCGCTGGTATTGGCCGCAACAACACAATGATGTAGTGCAAAAAATACTGCGTAAAGGACGAAAAGGATGCGACGTTATATTTATCCCTGGCAACCACGATTCTTTAATCCGTGACTTCGCCAGCATGTCACTGGGCAGTGTTAAAATCCTCGAAGACGACATACATATCACGGCGCAAGGTAAGCGACTTTTAGTGCTACACGGTGATATTTTCGATAACGTCATGCGCTTTACCCCTTGGCTCGCGACTATTGGCGATCATCTCTATGAGTTTTTGCTGAAACTCAATAGACCCATAAATAAGTTTAGACAAAGGTTTGGCAAAGGTTATTGGTCGCTGTCAGCACACCTTAAAATGAAAGTGAAAAATGCGGTCAGCTACATTTCTCAATTCGAGGAAATTGCCTCGGACCACGCCAAGAAACAACAAGCCGATGGTATTGTTTGTGGTCATATACACCACGCAGAAATCCGAGAGTTTCACGGAATAGAGTATTATAACGACGGTGACTGGGTAGAAAGCTGTACTGCTCTAGCAGAAGATTTCGACGGCAACCTATCCATTCTAAACTGGCATGAGTTGCGCAAGAGCTACATTACTGAAGAAGTTTCCGATATCGAAATTGCTCACACCGGTCCGCGATAGAACCATAGGTTATTAAGGCTTATCCGACCAGCAGTGCAATATCTGAAATATATTTGCTTAATGAAAAAACTGTGCTACTCTCAAATCAAATGCTAAGCGCGCCTTGTGCACGCTTAAAACTTAACGACACATTTAAACGTGACATTGAACAAAAAGACTATGTTTAAACAAGCCCTAAACATGCTCACTGAGAGCTTAATTGTGATTAACGTCATTGTGGTGATTTTATTACCGCAACGAGGGCGCGTGTGAGTTAAGAAGCATAATGAATAACCAAGCCCTCGAACTGAAAAGTCCGGGGGCTTTTTTTTGATTAACCTAAAGTACATTTAACGGATTGGAGGTAAGAAGAAAACTCAAAAGCAGCGAACGAAGCATAAATAAGTGCAGCAATTTTGAGTAGCTTCTTTAAATTATGAATTTACTAAACTCAATCATTATCGTCGTCTTAATTATTGTGGTGATTTTATTACCGCAACGGGGGCGTTATTGAGTTAAGAATTGTCAACTAACAACCGAAGCCCCCGCACTGAAAAGTCCGGGGGCTTTTTTTTGGCACGATTTTGAGACTTTAACAACACAACTTTATGAAAAGAATGGAGCAACTATGAAAGTTACATACGATACAGATATCAACACAGATACATTGAACGGCAAGAAACTGGTGGTTTTAGGTTATGGCTCTCAAGGCTACGCCCACTCCAACAACCTAAAAGACAGTGGTTTTGATGTTACCGTTGCCTTACGCAAAGGTTCATCAACGTTTGAAAAACTGAAGCACAGCAACATGCCCGGGGCCGAGCTTGAAGAAGCCATAAAGGACGCGGACTTGGTTATGATGTTGCTACCGGATGAAAACCAACCGGATGTTTACAACCAATACCTCGCGCAACATCTAAAGCCCGGTGCCAGTCTTGGCTTTGCCCATGGCTTCAATATCCACTTCGACCAAATCTCTCCTCGTGATGACATCAACGTTTTTATGGTTGCACCTAAAGGCCCAGGGCATACCGTTCGCTCAACCTATACCGAAGGAAGCGGTGTTCCCTGCTTAGTCGCAGTGCATCAGGACGTCACCGGAGATACCAAAGAGTTAGCCTATGCCTATGCCAGTGCGATTGGCGGCGGACGTGCTGGAGTTATCGAAACCAGCTTTAAAGAAGAAACGGAAACAGACTTGTTCGGCGAACAAGCGGTTCTTTGTGGCGGCACCGCAGCACTGGTTCAGGCCGGGTTTGAAACGCTTGTTGAAGCCGGTTACTCACCTGAGATGGCTTATTTTGAATGCCTGCACGAATTAAAGCTCATCGTCGATCTGATGTACGAAGGTGGTATCAACACCATGCGTTACTCCATTTCAAATACTGCGGAGTATGGCGACCTAACTCGCGGTAATCGTTTAGTGACAGATGAAACTAAAGCATCAATGAAGACCATTTTGTCTGAAATACAAAGTGGGCAATTTGCTAAAGAGTATGTCGATGATTGTCGCAACGATTACCAAACCTTGCACAAACTACGTCACTCACACTCAGAACATGAGATTGAGGTTGTCGGTGCAAAACTGCGCGGCATGATGCCTTGGATTAAGAAGAAACCCTTGGTTGACCAAACCATAAACTAATAAAGGTGACGTTATGCGTGGTGCAGACTACTTATTAAAGACCCTTAAAGATCATCAGGTTGATACGGTGTTTGGTTACCCTGGTGGAGCCATTATGCCTGTATATGATGCTTTACTCGGCAGCGGTGTCAAACACGTTTTATGCCGTCATGAGCAAGGTGCTGTGTTTGCTGCGGACGGCTATGCCCGCTCCAGTGGCAAACTTGGCGTTTGCATCGCAACATCGGGCCCGGGTGCGACAAATTTAATCACCGGCATTGCCAATGCCCAGATGGACTCAGTGCCGCTATTGGCTATTACTGGCCAAGTTGCTTCTAACCTGATCGGCACTGATGCCTTTCAGGAAATAGACACCTATGGTTTATCCCTGTCTATTGTAAAACACAGCTACTTGGTCACTCGCATCGAGGATTTACCGCGAATGCTTAATGAGGCGATACAGTTGGCTCAAAGTGGTCGTCCGGGCCCTGTTCTGATTGATATTGCAAAAGACGTACAAATGGCTGCTATGCCATCAACCAGTCTCGCCTACAGCCATGAGATGCGCCCTAAAGCTTTAGCCGAGACGTCGACAAGTACACATGCTGAAGAAGTACAAGCTGCCACCACGTTATTAGCAGCTAGCAAGAAGCCGTTAATTTATGCTGGCGGTGGTGTTAATTTGGCGAAAGCTTCTGAGCTACTGACCTCACTGGTAGAGCAGTTTAAGTTACCGACAGTAACCACCCTAAAAGGGATCGGAGCGCTCCCAAGTTCCCATGCTTATAACCTTGGCATGTTAGGAATGCACGGTACAAAAGCCGCCAATACGGCTGTTCAAGAGTGTGACCTCTTATTAGTCACAGGCGCACGCCTGGATGATCGGGCGACTGGTGATTTAAAGCAATTTGCACCTCATGCCAAGGTAATACATATCGATTGTGATCGAGCAGAAGTCAGTAAGCTGAGATCCGCTGATATCAGTTTAGTGGGCGAGATGCCATCCATACTCACTAGTTTACAGCAGCAATTAGCTACAAAATTTTCTCATGAGACGGCTCACGACTGGCGGTATCGGTGCTTGCAAAACAAGGAGCAATTAGCGTTTCGTTACGACGCGCCTTTCGCCACGATTTATGCCCCTGCGTTGCTCAAGAAACTCTCGGATTATTGCAGTAACCAAAAAGCCATTGTTAGCTGCGATGTTGGTCAGCACCAAATGTGGGTGGCCCAGCACATGCAGTTTAACTCTAGTAGCCACCACCTCAGTAGTGGCGGGCTAGGCGCCATGGGTTATGGCCTGCCAGCGGCACTCGGCGCTAAATTTGCCAACCCCGAGCACACTATTATCAATGTGTCTGGAGACGGCTCCATCATGATGAATATTCAGGAACTGGCAACACTGAAGCGCTATGGCGTCGCCGTGAAGATATTGCTGTTAGATAACCAACGACTCGGCATGGTTCGCCAGTGGCAAAATTTATTCTTTGAAAAACGCTTTAGCGAAGTAGATCTATCTGACAACCCAGATTTTGTAGAAGTTGCACATGCTTTCGGTATTCGTAGCAGCAGCATTGATCGCGCGACTCAAGTTGATGCTGCACTTGAAGAGTTTTTAGCCTGCGACGAGAGTTATTTATTACACGTCTCGATCGATCCCGATGACAACGTATGGCCACTTGTTCCGCCAGGTAAAAGTAACTCGGATTTCATCGAAGAATCTATCAGTGACACAACTTTTAAGGAGAACAGATTATGAGCACCAGCACTTTTAAAATCATTGTTCGACAATCCACTGGAAGCTTGGAACGTATTTTGCGCCTCGTAAGGCATCGCGGGTTTGACGTGAATTATTGTTTAGCGCGTGAAGAACTTTTGGAAAATGGTATGAGCGTCACCTTACAACTCAGTAGCGATCGCTCGACTGATAACCTTTATCATCAATTACATAAGTTGGTTGACGTGGTCGAAGTTCATCTTGCCACGCCGTCTCGCTTGAGGAGTTGTCTGGGCAATGAGTAAGCAACTTTATGTTTACGACACCACGCTACGTGACGGTGCTCAATACAGAGGCATTAGCTTTTCGCTTCAAGACAAGCTCAAGATCACGCAGCTGCTGGATAATTTTGGTGTTGATTATATCGAAGGTGGATGGCCAGGCTCCAACCCTAAAGACGAGGCGTATTTTAAGCACGCTAAAAACCTCGGTCTTAAGCATGCAAAATTAGTGGCGTTTGGTTCTACACGAAAGCCCATGCTAGAGGTTGATAATGACCCGCAAATTCAGTCGTTACTTTCTGCTAATACGCCAGCAGTGGCATTGGTCAGTAAATTTTGGACGTTTCATATTGAGACAGTATTACGGACTGACTTAACACAAAACCTCAGTATGATTTACGATAGTGTTGCCTTCTTCAAAGCTCATGGCCGTGAAGTTGTACTAGATGCTGAGCATTTTTTTGATGGTTTTAAAGATAATCAGGACTATACATTTCAGTGCATCGAGGCAGCAGTAAGAGCTGGTGTAGACAACTTAACTTTGTGCGACACCAACGGCGGAAGTATGCCGCAAGATATTGAGTATGCTGTCAAAGCAGTCCGCAATAAGTTTCCAACACTATCCTTAGGAATCCACTGTCATAACGATTGTGAGCTGGCTGTTGCCAATAGTTTGTCAGCCGTTAAATCAGGCGTGAGCTTACTACAGGGAACGATTAACGGTTACGGCGAACGATGCGGTAATGCCAACTTAATTTCGTTACTAGCAAACCTGTTGTTGAAGCAAAGTTTTAACCAAGAGTTTGGCCTAAATTCTGATATCACAAGTGAGCGTTTATCTGACTTGTCTAAAGAGATAGCCGATATCGCCAACATACCACTCAAGGCTGATGCTGCGTATGTTGGTGATAATGCTTTTAGTCATAAAGGTGGTATCCACGTTGCTGCTATCGCTAAAGCCTCACAGACTTATGAACATCTTAATCCTAGCTTAGTCGGTAACCAACGCGAGATTACTATTTCTGAGTTATCGGGCAAATCAAACGTTCAGCTTCAAGCCCAAAAGCTTGGCCTAGATGTATCGCGTAATTTTCAACAAGTACTCGACAGTATTAAGGCGTTAGAGAAGAAGGGGCTAACGCTAGAAAACGCGCCCGGATCTTTTGAAATGCTGGTACGAAAGCAGGATAAATCTTATCAGCCACACTTTACTGTGCTTAGTATGCAAGTTGGGGTCAACGATATGAACGCATCAACTCAACCCAATGCCGATACGTGTACCGCAACAGTTAAAGTTCGAGTTAAAAATAAAATTGCACATGTAGTTGAAGAGGCTTCTGGTCCGGTTGACGCGCTTAATCTAGCATTTAAAAAAGCATTAACGAGTTTTTTCCCACAGGTTCAAGCCATGCAACTGACCGACTATAAAGTATCTATTCTTGATCCTGAAAAGGCCTCAGCGGCAACCACTCGGGTGTGGATACAATCTTGCTACAAAGACTTCATTGCGAATGATCAGTGCTGGGCGACCATCGGTTGCTCCGACAATATCATAAAAGCTAGCGCACAAGCTTTAATTGATAGCTATCAATTATTTTTAATAAAACACAACCATTTATCGCAGAACTCAGCACACCAATCTGCGCAACATAGATTTTCAGATTTAGACAATGAGGTGACACACAATGGCCACAATTAATCCACCACAACATATATGGTTCAATGGTAAAACAGTACCCTGGCAAGACGCTCAAGTTCATGTCTTAAGCCATGCGATTCACTACGGTTCTTCCGTATTTGAAGGTATCCGCTGTTACGAAACCAGCAAAGGCCCTGCTTTTTTTAGGCTAAGAGAGCACGTAGAGCGTTTGTACCTTTCGGCAAAGATATACCGTATGAATATTCCATACTCTTTTGATGAATTGCTACAAGCATGTCATGAAGTTGTCAGTAAAAATGATTTAAGCAATGCCTATCTACGTCCTGTCGCTTTTTTTGGATATGGTTCGATTGGCGTTAACCCTGAACAAAATCCAGTTGAGGTTTCTATCGCTGCCTTTCCCTGGGATTCTTATCTGGGTAATGAGTCTATTGAAAACGGCGTTGATGTTTGTATTTCCTCTTGGAATCGCGTCGCTCCTAACACGATCCCGGCAGCAGCTAAAGCTGGTGGTAATTATTTATCTTCTCAACTAATTGTCGAAGAAGCCACGCGCAAAGGTTACGTCGAAGGTATCGCGTTGGATGTTAATGGCTATATCTCAGAAGGCTCGGGGGAAAATGTATTTGTGGTTAAAGATAACACTTTATACACACCACCGTTTACGGCTTCTATCTTGCCGGGAATCACCCGTGACACGGTTATGACGCTAGCCCGAAAAATGGGTTACGACGTTATAGAACAGAATATGACTCGAGAGGCACTGTATCTAGCGGACGAAGCCTTCATGACAGGTACAGCAGCGGAAATTGTGCCCATAAAAAGTGTTGATGACTTATTGGTCGGTTCGGGTTCTCGTGGGCCTATCACTCAACAATTGCAACACGCTTTTTTTGGCCTCTTCAAAGGCACCACTCCTGATGAGCATGGCTGGCTTGAGGTGGTTGATACTGTAAAGGACAAAGCTTATGCCTGATTATCGTTCAAAGCGCTCAACTCATGGCCGCAATATGGCCGGTGCTCGTGCCTTATGGCGAGCGACTGGCGTAAAAGATGATGACTTCGGTAAACCCATCATTGCCGTATGTAATTCATTCACTCAATTCGTTCCAGGCCATGTTCACTTGAAAGATATGGGGCAGCTGGTCGCGCGTGAAATTGAAAAGGCTGGTGGCATAGCCAAAGAGTTTAATACCATCGCAGTTGATGATGGTATCGCCATGGGGCATGAAGGGATGCTGTACTCCCTACCGTCACGCGAAATTATTGCTGACTCTGTTGAGTACATGGCAAACGCCCATTGTGCTGATGCGTTGGTCTGTATTTCTAACTGCGACAAAATTACGCCGGGAATGTTGTTGGCAGCAATGCGCCTTAATATCCCCGCGATCTTTGTCTCGGGAGGCCCCATGGAAGCAGGCAAAACCAAGCTTTCCGCTCAATTAATCAAACTTGATCTGGTCGATGCCATGGTTGCAGCCGCCGATGACTCCATCAGCGATGAAGACAGTGAGCAAGTCGAGCGCAGCGCTTGTCCTACGTGTGGCTCATGCTCTGGAATGTTTACAGCAAATTCCATGAATTGCTTAACGGAGGCGTTGGGGCTTGCTCTACCTGGTAACGGCTCGCTATTAGCCACCCATGCTTCGCGCAAACACTTGTTCTTAAAAGCTGGGCGACAGATTGTTGAGCTCTGCAAAAGCTATTATCAAAACGACGACCACTCGGTGCTGCCACGGAATATTGCCAACCGAAAATCATTTTTTAACGCCATGAGTCTGGATATCGCTATGGGCGGCTCTACCAATACGGTCCTGCATCTTCTAGCTGCAGCCTATGAGGGAGAGGTCGACTTCTCGCTGCAAGATATTGATCGGTTATCGCGACAAGTTCCGAACCTCTGTAAAGTAGCGCCCGCCACCAAAAACTACCATATGGAAGATGTTCATCGTGCCGGTGGCGTTATGGCAATTCTGGGTGAGCTTAAGCGTGCAAACTTACTAAACTCTAACCAACCGACCGTGTTGCAAAAAACCATTGGCAACGTTATTGATGAGTGGGACATCATCACCGCCAAGAGTGATGCCATAAAGAAGCTGTATCGCGCTGGGCCAGCAGGAATTCCAACTCAGCAAGCCTTTAGCCAAGATTGCCACTATGACACGCTTGACGATGATCGTGAGCATGGTTGCGTTCGGAGCATTGATAACGCCTACAGTAAAGATGGGGGCTTGGCTGTGCTTTACGGCAACCTGGCTCCTAATGGTAGCATCATTAAAACCGCGGCAGTCCCTGAGCGGTTATTAAGCTTTACTGGACCAGCTCGCGTTTTCGAATGCCAAGACAGCGCGGTTGAAGCAATCTTAGGTAACCAGATCCAAAAAGGTGATGCCGTGATTATCCGCTACGAAGGGCCCTCTGGTGGCCCCGGTATGCAAGAAATGCTGTACCCAACCAGTTATTTAAAATCTAAAGGGCTTGATCAAGATTGCGCCTTAATCACTGATGGCCGATTCTCTGGCGGTACATCAGGCTTGTCGATAGGTCACGTATCGCCCGAAGCCGCTAGTGAAGGCATGATTGGCTTAGTTGAGGATGGCGATATTGTTCACATAGACATTCCCAGTAGGCTTTTGGAATTGCAGGTAAAACCGTCAATATTAGAGTCGCGCCGACGTCAGCAATCAGAGAAAGCTTGGCAGCCCTACTCTAGAAATAGACACGTTTCTACCTCACTGAAAGTCTACGCCAGACATGCGTTGAGTGCCGACAAAGGCGCTGTGCGAGTAGTCTAGTCTTAAGCTCTCCCCAGAGCACGACCTTTAGCTCTGGGGATTTTCGCTGAGGCTGTAAGTCATATTTGCAAGTATTGACATGTCCAACAACCTGGAATAGCATTAAAAGTAACCAACGGGATTGTTGGGCAAAGGACTTTTAAACCAGTACAAGGAATACAAGGAGTATAGTATGGCTGGATCAAAAGAGGCCGTTGAATTGGCCACTCACCTACCGGAAATTGGTTTTCCGGAATTTACCACCAAGCTTGTCAGCGATGTTTTCGATTCATTGATAGCGTCTAACCTGCGTCAAACTGAAGCTTATGTTGAGCTGTTGAAGCAAACCGGAAAAACTCTCAAAGACTTCATCAATGATACTCGTGATGATATTAGCGGCGAGATGTTGCTTCAGTTCTTGGGCAAAGTTCTTGGAGCAGATAGTGACAATGAGCGTCCTGATATCAAGGTAGGAGACTCATTATCAGCACCGCAAGCTAGCGCTTTGAACGATGCACTAGAAGTAAAAGATGCTGATATTACTAGCGACAATAAAGTTGCGGCAGCCGGGAATGTGACCGAAAATAAGTTTCAAAGCATACTCGATGCCATCGCTAACCGTCTTGCTGCGGACAAATATACCCTGCTTAAAGAAATGGTTAGACAAGGTTTATTGCGCCTCGTGGTTGAGAACGGTGAAATTGAAACTCGCCTTACCTTTAACACTTATGGCTCGTCTTATTACCAAAATCGTTCTACCGATTACAACCGCAAAGACTTTAATTTCCGTGCTAAAGCCAAAACAGGCGGATTACTGTCAGGATGGGTTAAGGCATCAGCTTCAACGTCTTATAACAGTGTAAAAGTTTCAACCGCTACTAAAACTGACATAGACCGTTCTAGCAGCAGCGTTCAGATTTATGGTCGTGTTTATATCAACTTTAAAACTGATTACTTACCTCTAGATCAAGACGAAGGTTAGTTAAATGTCTAACGATAATTTAACTCCTATTGATATGGGTTTCGCCGAGTTCGTGGCGAAACTCATCTCTGAGGTTTTTGATGCAGTGGTAACCTCGCAAGCGGAGCAACAAGAAAAGTTACAAGAACTGCATGAATTGATGGCGTTACCAGAAGAGCTATTCGTTGATCACTTATTACAGCAAAATTCTTTTTTGCAGCAGGTCGATGATTTACTTTATGCTCACTTCCCTACCGAAAAAGAGCAACAACCCCACGGTATTTACGCTGGTGCACCCTACAAACCTAAAACAAGTCGTACACCAGAAAGTCCCGCTATTTTTGAGCAGCTTGGTGTTAAATTAACCAAGTCAGATTTTGATCAAAGTGACAAAGTCTTGACCGAAGAAGGTGTTTTGAAAGTTTATCGTAAAGCGGCCACCCCTTACGCCGTGCAAAAGCGAAATATTATTTCAAAACTGATCGAGCAAGGCCTGTCCAATATTGTCGTTGATAGCGGAAAAATCAATGCCAAGCTAACTTTTAGTACGAGCATGACAGGCTCAAACGATGATGATAGCGCTGAAGCCACACCCGAAGCGGAACTGGCCAATGTGAGTCAGCCGAGACTTAACCCAAGTCTGTTTAGTAGTAACCTATCTCGCGCACATGTCGTAACTGGCATTCAACCGATTCAACCTATTAACCGCTACGTAGGGCTACTCAAACCTGATCTTAACAAACAGGTTAGACTTAAAGTAAAGCAAGCTAGCAATAAATCACCACAAGATGTTGAAGCTAAAAGTAATATTTTTAGCGAAGTGGAACTTCACTTTAAGACCATACGATAATCGGCGATTGATATGGCTGAGTTAAATATTGATGACGTTTTGCTTCTTATCCATGGCGAGATTGCAACCGCAGTAAATAGCGCTGAAATTTATGGCCATAGTCCCGGCATAAAGTTATCGAATATTCGTGTTCGTATGGGACAAGAGAACTCTCACGAAGTTGATAGTGCAGACTCTAGCATTTCACTCAATACCCAGCGCTTCCCCCCAGCCCAAGACGGTTGGTTGATTGATGTCAGTTATAATCCTTCCGAACAAGAGGCTCAGGATCAGAAGGTTATCCAAGGCGAAATATTACCAAGCCATGTATCATCTTTTTTTGCCAAAGCTTCTGTCGATAACATTAGCAGTGTCGGCCCCAAATACCGACAATACCTTAAAAAACTTAATATCAAAACGATTCAAGATTTGGCAGAATTTGAGCCCGATGATTTATACGTCGAACACCCTTCTCTATCCAACAGTCAGTTACGTGGCTTTCAAAGCCTGGCTCGCTTAGCACTATCCATTCCAGAGTCTTCTATTCCCGAAAGCTTACTCACCATTAGCTTTGGACAGCTCGTTGATATCATTTGGAAAAAAGCTAATGACTCTCGTCTTAGCGATATTCCACAACAAACGCTTGATAGGATCTCTCGATGGCTACAGCAGTTAGAAGTCTGTCTAGATAATAATTACTTTAATGACCTTACCTTGAAGATTATCATCGCTCAGAAGTAATACTTATAACTTAACAACGGTTAGGCAAAAAAAAGCGGTTGTTAACTTAATAACAATGTGCATAAAACCATAATATGAGCAAAAATTAAAACCATATACTGAGCTTGCAAGGGTTCAGAATGATTACAAACGCTATAACTATTACAATCATTACGACTACCTAATAGCATACTTAAAATAGCTATTATTTAAACAATTTCAGATAGTTACCCCCATAAATAGACACTATGTTCAATGGAGAGAAAAGCACTCTTTAATTCTACTGGGGCCCGAGATGATTCCAGCCAAATCTCCAGAAGATGGCCGATGACTCCAGAGTAACTTTGCACTGGTTGGAACTAAAACTTCACTAAAGATATTTTATTAAGGATCTTTGACCAATGAGTGAAGGTTTCATTTCCAAAATGAAACACAAGACCTTCAAAGGACTCTTGACCCTTCCCGTCAATATTATCATCAATCAGGATGTCACCTTTTAAGAGACCTTTGTTAGAGCAGATAATTAATCGTTCGGTAGCTTCGAAGCCTAAGTGATTCTCTACCCATAATCGTTTTTCAGTATAACTAAGAGGGTTTCGATTAGAAGGCGCTGTCAAAATATAAACGTCATGCTTTTCGCTTAGCTCTTTAAAGGCGTCAATAGCACCATCTATGGGCTCAAGATTCTCAAAGAACTGCGGTAAAGATTGAGGATACGTCACATCGGGCTGATGGCTTTTTACCTCTGCAAAGGCTTTGTCATAATCGGCTAGAACGCCATCCATATCAACATAAATAATCATTTCTTGCCTGCTACCGCTTAAGAGATAGTATTGTATCAAATCGTGGCTGCTCAGGTTGAGTATGAGCAAGTGAGCGGTAATTTAGTCTAAAGTACTCTGTCCCAGCCCGAATCAGCTGTATGGATTCTAGCCTGTCCATATCCTGAGGTATCTGAGGGTTCATTTCCGAAATCTCGCCGTTTCGATGGTCGAGGATTTGAAGCTTAAGACCGCTAGGGTGCGATAGAGTTTTGCTTTGGGGTGAGTATGTCCATTCCTTTTGATTCATTGTGAATTCCTAAATCTAACCAAGTGCTGAGAATTTTAACACAGGGTAACGATCAAATAGTGTTAGGTATCTGAAATTACGAGAAGTGTTTCACGAAATATTAAGTTGGCTAGGTGTTATTTGCAAAGCCTAATAAGCCTTAAATAGCTATGCATAATGTCTCCGAAACTTCAACATGCTTTAGATATCAGCCTCTACTTATATACCTACATTATTGATAACAAGATTAAATGATTGTGCCCAATGTTTATCAATGTATGAAGGAAGTTGAGGCGGCAAGGAAATTAAATAAATCCCTTAAAAATAAGGTCTGTATAAATCGAGTTTCTTGAATTTAATTGGTAATTGACATAGAGTACTTCTTTGGCAAGGAGGCTGAGTCATTAGAGCTTCTTTTTATTAGTGACGATTTACGAGGGAACGATGAATTTCTTTAGACTGTTATTTTGTTTATATCTTGTTTTTAACCTCCTTCTACCTATTAGCAAGGCGTCCACGCAAGAAGAATATTATACTACCTCTTGGGATAGTGAAACTTACCCCACCCTAGAGGCAGCGTTTGATGCAATAAAAGAATTCAGGCCTGTATTCAAAAACTACTCAGTTTTAGAAGAAGAAACATGGGTAGATGACACCACTAAATCCTACTTATATAGCTTAAGCGTTGAACCTCACATACTTGTTCAAGACTTTTCAACATATCGCTCTAAGACTCACGAGTTTCTTGGGGATTTTGGGTCGCTAGACGAAGTTATTGAGGCAGAACAAAATTATAGGATGGAGCAAAATAGTGGAAGCTCATGCGCTGGCATCCGCCCTACTGTTGAACCGCGTCCTGATAGAGATTGGGGGGATGGTCCATATCAGCAAGACAGTGTTCACGGCAACAGGAATGACGTTATAGTTTATGGTGATGGTAATGAGGTGCTCTACCGTGATCGCTATATTGCTCAAAATAAAGGATATCGGATGTACGGGCTAGATAAGGATAATAATTGTTCTCCTCATTCGAGCTACCAAGACATTACGATTGAGCGCGATGACCGCATTTATCGTTGTATGGGGAATATGGAGTTACATAAGGAGGTAACCCCTGAGACAGTTTCGGTCAATAGACCGAGTACACTTCCAGAGTATGAAAACTCTGTTTGCTGGAGGAACTATCATGTCAAGATTTACGCCCACAATTTACCACCTCGTTGTGATTGCGATGAAAATTTTGGAAGTGATGAGTGTATTGCAAGAGATGTTTCATGGAGTTCTGAGTCGCAGTTTGATGATAAGGTTGGAGCAATTCTTGAGATCTCTGATGAAAATAATCAAGGAAGAAAATGCGGAAGAATCATACCAGACGAACCTTGTGGGGCACCTGAGGGGCCTATACAGAATTTAGACCAAATGGGCAATCCTATTAGCTGTGCATCGGGAAAGAAAATTCAAGCAGAAACAGATTATCAAGCGAGTGTGGGCGGGTTAAATTTTTCACGTAGTTATATTAAGGAACCTAACACCCATAGTGGAGATATTGCTAAATCGAGTTTATCAATAGATATTCCTAATGACGTACAGATTCTCGAAAGTCAGTTTGCTTCGAGCCATTATGACAGCTGGACTGATAACATTCCTCAACTTCACGATAATGGACAGGGAGTTAAAGCATTTGTCAATAAAGGAACTCGTCGAGTTTTTAATGAAGGTGCTGCTTTCAGGGCTGAGCATGGATATTTAGTTGAGGAGTCACAAGGAACAACCTATCATTCTATTAATGGTACTGAGTACCATTTCAATTCGGATAACTTATTAACCAAAAAAGTTTTTAGAAATGGTCAATATCAAGACTTTAGCTACCCTAGTGAGTTAAAAACGGTAATAACTGATAATTTTGGACGTAAGCTTCATATAAACTATCAAGAAGTCCAGCTGCCTAATGGAGAGTCTCTTAAAGTTACATCTAAAATTACCGATCCTGCTGGTGATGAATATAAGTATGAATACAACAGCTTTGGTTTATTAAAGAAAGTTATTTACCCTGATGAGACTCCAGAAAACCAAAATGACACCCCCTATAAAGAGTACCATTACAGCCAATTATCACAGGGTGATATGGGACTTACAGGAATTACTGATGAACTAGGGAATCTTTATGCGGAGTGGGACTATGACAGCTTATCTAGAGCAAACCTGTCACAACACGCAGACGGTGCTGGAAAAGTTACAGTCACTTACTATTATCCTACAAATGGTATATATAAAAGCAGGGTTGAGCACTATCGTAATAATTATGGCGGTAGAGAAACATTATATGAATTCAAAAAACTCAATGGTACGTTAAAGCCTGTAAAGGTAACCCCTCTATATTGTAATGGGTGTGAAGTTGGTCAAACACAGTATCAGTATGATGCAAATGGTTATTTGAGTCAGATAACGAGCCCCGAAGGCGATATCACCAAGTACAATTATAACCTTCGCGGCTTGCTGGAAAGCAAAACTGAAGCTTTCGGTACCGCAGAAGAACGTACGGTGACGACTACGTGGCATGGTAGTTATAAATTACCATTGACCATAGATGAACCTCAACGCTTAACCACATACAGCTACGATGCCAACGGTAATCTGCTATCGCGCAGCGTTAAAGACAAGGGGACTAATGAGACGCGCACGGTCAGCTATACCTACAACGGTTTTGGTCAGGTATTAACCGTCGATGGGCCACGTACTGACGTCAGCGATATCACGACTTATGACTACGACACTAGCGGTAACCTAACCAAAGTCACCAATGCGCTGGGTCATGAAACCCTCATAACCAGTCACGACGCGCACGGTAAGCCACTGTCGATTACTGATCCTAACGGCACCGTGACTACGTTAACCTACCATCCGCGCGGCTGGCTCACCTCGGTCACGACCAACGGCGACACCACGACTTATGGTTACGACAAAGCAGGGCAGTTAACCTCTGTTACGATGGCCAATGGCGTGGTGCTGAACTATGAATATGATGCAGCCCATCGTCTTGTGGCGATTGAAGACGCTGCGGGCAACCGTATCGGGTACACGCTGGATAATTACGGCAACCGTACCCGTACCGACATCAAAGATAGCACTGGCACCATTAAAAGCTACGCCCAGCAGGTTTACAACGACCTAGGCCAGCTCAAGCAAACCCTTGGCGCAAACAACCAAGCCAATGACTTTGATTACGACGCCGAAGGCAAGCCGACGCAGAGCGAAGACGCGCTGGATAATCCGACCACGCAGCACTTCGATGCGCTCGACCGCCTGCAGAAAGTGGTCGACCCAGCGCTCGGCGAAACCGAGTTCGATTACGACAATCAAGATCGCCTAACCAGTGTCACCGACGCCACCAACAAAACCACCAGCTATCAGTACAACGCCTTTGGCGATGTGCTATCCATCACCAGTCCTGATACTGGCACAACCAGCATGACCTACGACAGTGCCGGTAACGTGTTGACCACGACCGACGCGCGCAATATTACCGCGACCTACAGCTACGATGCGCTAAACCGAGTGACCCATATCGACTATCCAGGCACGACTGAGGACATGGTCTTCACCTACGACTCAATCGCTAACGGTAACAAAGGCGTGGGGCGTTTAACTCAAGTCACTGACAAGTCTGGCTCAACAGCCTACGAATACGATGCCAAAGGGCAGTTAGTCGCCGAAACGCGCACCATTAATGGCACCAACTTTACCACTGGTTATGTCTACGATGATGCGGGTTTAATCACGCAAATTACTTACCCTAGCGGTCGTACGGTGGATTATCAGCGCAATACGCTGGGCCAAATTACCAGCATGACCACGACCGCGTCAGGACAAACGCAGACTATTGCCAACAACATCAGCTACTTACCGTTTGGTCCATTGGCCAACCTGACCTACGGTAACGGCAAAGTCCTCACCCAAAGCTTCGACCAAGACTACCGCCTAACCTCGAAACACACCACAGGCTTATACCAGTTAGGCTACGGCTACACACCGCGTAACAACATCGACGCCATCACCGATGCGCTCGACAGTAGCAAGAACCAAAGCTTCAGTTACGACGTGTTGGCTCGTTTAACGGATGCCAGTGGTCAGTACGGAGTCCAAGACTATACCTTTGATGCCATCGGTAACCGTTTGTCCAAGTCGTTTAGCTTTTCAGGAAAGCCTTCAGTATTTAAGCGATATAGCATTAGAGGATATAGCAATCTTCTGGAAAGTGACGAGCTTGTCGTTAACATAGGAACTGAAACCTATTCTTGGATGGTAACTAGCAGCATGAAGGAAAGTTGGCGCTGGCCGAAAAAGCTTGCAGAGTTAATCAGTGTGGGCTCTGATATAGCACTTTCTGGCGACGTTCAGGAACTCAATAGTGATGGTGTTTATGCACCGATAGCTTCGGGCTATAGAAATATTATTGATGTGTTCACTGATGCAGAGGTATCAGTGAGTCTCAACGGAACAGATATTTCACACCTTGCTTTAAAGGAAGAAGCGGTAAGCATAACTCCAGAGCCTCTGGGTAACTTTGCTCATTACGCATTTATCGGTTTCAAGACACTATCTCAAGGTGATGAGGTTAAGTTAGTCATCGATGATGAAGAGGTTTCATGGATTGTTGACGAATACTGGAAAGAGACTTGGCGCTGGCCAATGAAAACGATTCAATTGATAAAGGATAACTGGTCGAGTAGTACAGTTGAAGCTGGGGAGTCAAGTAATGGCTATCAACCAATAGCTTCTAGTTATCGAAACAATATTACGTTTATTGATTCGATGAAGGACATTAATGTTTTTTTGAATGGTAATGAAGTCACTACTGAGGCTCTAAGGCCAATATACGTCACAATGGATAATATAGACGTGCACGAAACCGAGAATTATGTTTATGCATCTGATAGTCACAGACTGTTGTCTTTTAACAGTCAAGGCTTAACCTACGATGCCGCAGGAAATACCCTAACCAAAGGCGACCTAACTTTTACCTACAACCAGATGGGGCGTTTAGCCACGGCCAGCAAAGCGGGTATGAACGCCAGCTACACCTACAATGCACAAGGTCAACGCGTGAAGAAAACCGTTGATGACGGCACCACAAGTGTCACCACGCTATATCACTACGACCAAGGTGGCCAGCTCATCGCAGAAACCAGCGGACAGGGGAGCCTTCTAAGAGAATACTTATACCTAGACAACATGCGTATCGCAAGCATCGACAACGGCGACCTGTATCATGTTCATACCGACCACCTCGGTGCACCGCTCGCTTTAACCGATAGCAGCGGCACGGTTCAATGGAAAGGTTCGTATGACCCGTATGGCAACGTCACCGTCGAAGTCAACAACATCGACCAAACACAACGCTTCCCTGGCCAGCGCTACAGCGCCTAAACCGGACTGCACTATAATTACTTCCGAGACTACGACCCCGAAATAGGACGGTACTTGCAATCCGACCCGATCGGACTAAATGGTGGGATGAATACCTACGGGTATGTTGGGGGGAATCCGGTTAACTTTGTTGATATAGTAGGTTTATATGCTGAACACACTAAGAATGCTCGAAAATCTACTCTCGGGAAACATCAAAAGGGGCAAGCTAATAAGCAAATAGCTAGAGGTGGAGAGAGAGGAGACCGCAACAGAAGTGTTCCAAGAAAGCGACCTCCTGGCCACAAAGGGCCTTGGCCACCTAAGAATTCGGGGGCTGTCTCTCCTTCAATGTTAGGACGCTTATTAGGAGTATTACCTTCATTATTATGGCCGTCAGATTTAGGGTGTAGTAGCTTTGATTGCGACAATGATGGTTATGATGACCAAACTGGTATGCCTTTATATGAAGTAGACCCTTGCCACCAACCATTTCAAGTTAAGGATTGATTGATGAATAAAATAAATAAAGCACAAAATTTATATCAAACTGCATTAGAGAAAGCTAATGCTAACGAAGAAAAAAAGGAAGTTGCTGAATTGTTAGAAAAGGCTTACTCTCTAGGGTCAGCTGATGCAGCATACGCACTAGGGAGCTGGTATTTTTATGGAGAGTACTTTCAAAAGAATATTGAAAAAGCAATAACTATGCTGTTATTTGCTTCTGAGAATGGAAGCTCTGATGCTAGCTTTGAATTAGGTGTTTATTATGAGACAAAAAAAGATGTTATAAATTTAACAAAAGCATTTTATTTTTATACAAAAGCGGCTTTGCAAGGAGACTCTCAGTCTTTCTATGAAGTGGGGAGGCTCTATTATTACGGTATCGGTTGCGAAGAAAATAAAAAAATTGCTGAGATTTGGCTGAATAAGGCAAAAGAGCTTGGGATAGACTGAAAATTAGCAGGTTCTGTTCTATTTTAGCCTCACTTTTTAGTGAGGCTTTTTTTGATTGTGACTTGGATGTTAAACGAGCATGATCTTGGATAGCTTTTCGGTTTTGATTGGGAAATTAGTGCGGCACAGTCTGGGGATTAGCCCAGCGCCAGCACTTTCTTAATACTTATGGGTTGTAGTTACAACGGAGGAAGTATTCAAACGTTTAAAATTAAAGAAAAACCGCCTAAGTATTTCTTAACTAACCTTCCTGAAAGTGAGGTTCGATATAGAGTTATGGAAGGACTTCAAGTAAAGGCGCTTAGAGATAATAGTTACTACAAAGAATATGGGTTTAAAAGCAGTGACAACCCAGATACTATTTTATCTGTAAATGCTGAGAATAAGAGTGATCATCTTTTTGGGAAAGAATTTTTTAGACGGCCTAATAATGAAGATAAAATCTTATTGCACACAATGGGAGCCTCATTTGTTTCAGAGTGCTATATACAAAATAGCAACCCTGTCGCCTATAAAGCTAATTTTGTTATAAATATTGAGCCACATGAAAATAAATTAAAAGTCTCTGTTTCGTCTTTTGATGCAAGTATTTCTTATGGGGGTGAGTTTAACTCTCACGCCCTTGGTTGGGTGCCAAAAAATGAGTCTGTAAGTCCTGTTGTTGTAGAAAATTATAAAGTTCTAGCGATAATTGCCAATTTACTAGATATAAATTTGAAACCACCTAAATTTTATATATCTAAAGATATTTCAGATGAAAAGCTTTGCTGACATAGCCCTAATAGCTGATAAACCATTAGTGCTTAACAGATGGAAATGAGGCTATTAAATGCAAAAATAACCAATAATAGCTGTATTTGCATCTCTTAGGTCATGTGGTTGTCGGTAAATATGATTAGTATAAAGAGTTAAACGTACTGTTTATAGGGGCAAACAACTATAAGTAAATGCCATGCTCAATAGCCAACAATAAGTTTTTTACTTCTTCGTTATCAGAGTTTATTGGCGCTTGGTTGTTGAGTTTTTTGTGTGGCGATATAAGCCATATAATAGCAGCATCTTCTGAGCCCAGCGTTTCTTTGGCCATAGAAAATAAGTCAGGTTTAAATTCTATTTTCTCCAGCAATAGAATGTATTTTTTCAATATCGTATCTAAATCATTCATGGTGTCGCTCTCACTTGCCTTAAACAGAACAATTGTAAACTATAGTTCTTTGAGTCAATAAGGTTTGCGGTATAGCTATTGGGTTAGCTTACTATGAAGTAAACCACTCTAGAGTCAAATTTACAATGTCTGTTTTGGAGGGCATGACCAAGGCTTATTTCCAGCCATGTTGTAGATATAAAAAATAGCTAATTTGGCATTTTTTTGAGAAAACTCATTAGAAATAAAAAACCTGATAATGATACTAGGCTTTTTTAGTAAGGCTCTGCGGTACGACGAGTCCAGCTTCGATTGCCTTGTGTGGTTCACCGCAAAGACATGCTAATTATCGCATATTGATTACTTTTTTCAAATAAACCCTAGAGTGTAAGTACTGCCCCAAACTGACCACGAATATAGAGCCGTCTGTCCAGCGCACCCGACATACCCCGACCAGCCTTAATCAGTTGGATGGATTTAAGCCTGTTCATATCCAGAGGTATTTGAGAGAGCACTTCCGAAATTTCACCGCTCCAATGATTGAGAATTTGAAGTTCTAGGCCCTAGCGTGCGCTAATATTTTATCTTGAGATGAGTACATCTATTTCTTTTGACTCATTGCGAGCTCCCAGAACTAGCCAAGTGTTAAGAGTTTTAGCACAGGATAACAATCAAATAACGCCAGATATCTGGATTTACTCACAGTGATCACACTAACTTTTTGGAAACGTCTAAAACGAAAATATCAATTAGTCCCTTTAGCTCCTGAGGTAACTTTTGTTCAATACTATTTTTTAGTTCCTGAGCGCTGGTTATACCATGGCTCTTAAGCCCCGCAACTTTCTCGTCAACACCAAACCATATTACTAGGAATATGCCTTGCTGCTCTGCGTCTGGATGGATGGAGTAGCGTTCATGTAACTGAGCTGTAGCGGCAGTGTATAACTCATTATGCCACTGCCCCTTGACTTCTGTAACAAGGAGTCGTCTTTTGCCACGAATCATCTTAGTTACTGTGAAATCACTGCGATTTAAATTCTTAAGTTGATGCTCTAATGTCACAGAAATCCCTTGTGGCTCAAGTCTTAAGTTAAGCCTCTCCGTAATAATTTCAGTAGACTGCACCTCCCCCAAACGCTCGCCTCCCTCATAAAAGCGATCTGCGGAGTTGAACTCTCCACCTTTAATGGCCTTCTGAAAGTCTTGTAGTTCATCAATAACAAGTTGACGCAAACCTTCAACAGTAGCGACTAGATCATAGTCCAGCAGCTCTACGACTTCTTGAGGAGTAGGTGGTTCAAAGTCTCTAAGCACCTGCTTTCTACTGTGATCGGCATGGATGCTCTTCAGTTCGTTGTGTAAATCTCTTAATCGCGGGTCAGAAATAAGCCGTTCGAGAACAGGAATAGAGTCATCAGGTGCATCTGAATTAATGGACCAGATTATTCCAGTCAAGAATCGATATGCATTCTCCCCCTTAGGGCTTCCTGTGCCCCAATGACTTGGAAGATCTACTTTAGGCCATTTATCGATGAAAGCATCTAAAATAGCTTCTACCTTAGTTGAAGTTAGCCGTGGCCAATATGAATACTCACTATGGTTCATACGCCCTGATCGCTGGTTTAATAAAAGCACAGTGTCTTTATCAGCTTTCAGCCATTCCCAGTAAGCTTCGGGGACGTCATTCAAGAAGTACCATGCACGCAAAAGCCAGAACGTACGCTTTCTTTCTATATCTTCATCATCGGTCCGATTCGGCCACAGAGTCATAAATTCTTGACATCGTTCAGCTATAATCTTATTCAGCTCAACACGATTACCATATTGAGCTGCTATATCGAAAAGTGAATCCAAAGAGTCCAAACCTAATTGACTGAAGCGTCCAAGCCACTCAATTGAGAGCTTCGAACGAAGATGACTGAAGATCTCTTCGTTATTGAGAAGCCAAATCTCTGGATGACCACACTCGGAATCTTCAAGCTGAGGTTCAACGTACTGCCGAAGAAAATTTTCTGCACTTGCACTATCTGGAAATATTAATCGGTCGACCTCAGCTTTTAATTCAGCACGGTCTTCGGCTGAAACTGCACTATAGTGCATATTAAGGTTCGTCCTTAATGCAATCAGAAGTGGGAGTTCAATATCTTCTAGTCCGCCTTTAATGCGCATAATCTCTAGGCAAGCTGCATAAAGAATGGTTTCGACGACTAGTCCTTTTGAAGAACATTGTAATTCGGCAAGCTCGCGTAGATCTGGAATTTCGGGGGTAATGAAACTTATACAATTTTTTAGTGCATTTCTTGCAAGAGTCTCATCACCAAATTCGAGCTTGATATTTTCTGGCTTTTCAAGCACTAACTCTGCAAAACGAACAAGACAACTCCAATGCCTGCCACTCTCAACAAGCTCTCTATTTTCTTGAACATATTTGATGTTTTCCAGATGCATTTCACTTTGCTGTTTATTGCGACGTCTCATAATGCGATTATGTTTTAAGTCCCACAAACGCCACTCTTTTTTAAACTGCTCCTTTTCATGCCGTTGGGACTTAGCCCACTCTCTCATAAATGAGTTTTTCTGAAGAGCCTGCTCACGCATGTGGCGACGTAGACTGTCCGCTACTTGCTTATTATCACCTTGAGAGTAATGATGAGTCTGTATAAAACTACTCCATAAAGTCGGGTTATCGGAGTTAAAAGCCAAATCAACTATAAATTTGTAATCATTTGGACGAAAAAATAGGCCCGAATGGGATAAATATCCAAACTTATACATTTTAATATCACGAATTTTTTCTCTATCATTAATATTTTCAAAAGCACAAGCTATTATACCTTGCCTCAGTTCGTCGTTTTCCTGTAGCACCTTAACTGATTTACTTTGGTCTGCACTTCTGTGCCCATCAAATTTTAGATTTTTCATCCATTTCCAAATACGTTGTGGTTCGTAAGGAAGGTTAATCAATTCGAAATACCGATCTAGAATTGCTCCAACGATCTTACTGATACCATTTCGACAATCGCACTTGTATGGCTCTTTGTTGCAAATACACGCGAAATTTTTTGTAAACTCATCCAACAGCCATTCAGTTGTTGGATAATCTAATTTTGAGATTAAGTCCTTTATGAAGTAACGACCACCAATAACTCTTCTAACATTGTTTTTGCGCACAGGGTAGAGCTTTGCGCTAACTCGAAAAAATCCTTCAAGATATTTCCTATCAAGTGATTTTAATCCTAATGTCTGGATGATATTAGCCGCAACCTTGAGCGAAGTTAAGCTTGCCTCAAAGATAAGGATTGACAAGTAACCTTGCTGTCCAAAGCTCATACTACTAAACAAACACTCGCTCGCTAACAATCGAGTGCTCTCACTTTCATTCGGACTTAAAACTAACTGACTTAATTCATATTCTATCTGTTCAATTGCTTGCGACCCTACTAGGAGCTCAAGGATAAGATCGCGAAGATGTCCATCACTACCAGAGGTGAGTAGATTTTTTATCTCACCTATAGTTTCCTGCGTGAAAAAGCCTGCGACACTAAATCTACGCCAGAAATCTCCCCTTCGAAAGTACGGGTCCTTATCCTCCACTTCCTTCAGACGGTTCACAAGCAATCGCTTTGAGGAATGCTCAAGTTGAGATGGATCACCGTTTGCGAGCACAGCATAAGGGTCCAGTTCAATTGCAGACTCTTCTATAGTCTTGCTACCCAATGAAGCTATCCAGGCAAGCACCCCCCTGAGTTCGTCTCTTACTATAGAGTTAGGAGCAATGACAGATAGACATTTTTGTATCGTCAAAGAGTCAGTAGGGTCAGCTATTTTTTTTACTAGGTAGTCCGCTGCACAGTATTCAGCAACTATCTTGTGAACCGGCCGATGTTGATCTGCCATTTCCCCTGGTTTGAAAAGTCTAGTTGCCAAAATACTGTCAGTACCAGTTTCTGCATTAACCAATGATGCTAATAACGGATATACCCTATCTTCTGAAGCTTCGCTCATGCAAACACCTTCAGCACCCGACAACAAAAGCTTGGCAAAAACTTCTGATGAGATAATAACTTTCTGGGCAGTAGAAAGTACTGGAGTACTTCTAGCTACGGTAACATTAACTTCCTTAGCCAAACGTTCAACTGCTTGTTCGAAAATCGCTCGTTTGTCAGTGAAGCACCTGCCACTTTCAATATAAGCATCTGCAAACAACTTCAAAAACTGGGGGTTTGGAAGCAACGCGTTTAGGTCAAATCGACTAACTTCAGACTGAAACGCTGTAAAGTCTTCACCCGGCACATGATGATCGAAGATTTCTCGCTGCTCTATTTCATTAAACTCATATAACCTTACAACTAGAGGTGACTGCCCGAGAAAATCTTGGAATGCGTTAGTAGAAGCATTATCCCACTCACTTGAGCGGCTTGAAATAATAACGTATGTTGGATCTGTCTTCCTAGCTTTAGCTAGAAGTCTATGTATTCCTGAATTATCTACCCTGGCCAACTCATCAAAACCGTCAATTACAAGGGGGGAATTCTCCGCATTATTTTCTACGTGCACAAACACGTTTGCAGTTACTGCATCAGTACCTAACTTTTCAGCAAGACTCTCCATAAGAGCAGTTTTCCCACCTCCAGGTTCGGCTAAGACCACTATATAGCTAGAAGCTGCAAGTAGCTCATCTTCTGCATATACCCTGTCTGAATGCGATAGTCTCCGTGGAATGTATAAAGTCGATTTCATTAGCTAAAATTAAAATTTTGTGTATTTAACTGGCAAAGATATTCCAGAGAACCCTTTGGTTGAAACTGATAAAGCCTATGTTTTCTAAGCGTGCTTCCATCCATCATATAAAAATCACTAATTTTAGTGGTTTGCCTTGCATTATTTCTATTTTCATCACATCTAACGACATTAGTTACTAATGGCAGATGGATTAACACTAAAAATGAAGTTTTCCTTTTTTGAAATAATTATCATACATCTGCATTTAATCTCTATTAGAGCTTAAGATTATGATCAAGAACAGCTTTTACTTTTTCCCACTCAGGCATCACCTGCCCCATCAACTTATAAAACCGTTTACTGTGGTTATGTTCAGCTAGGTGGCAGAGTTCGTGTAGTATGACGTAGTCGATGCACTCTTTTGAAGCTTTAATTAGGTGTGTATTGAGTAATAAGCGACCTTTAGGACTACAACTTCCCCATTGTTTTTTCATGGTTCGGACTGTAAATAGTGGTGGCTCACTGACCCATGGGGTTTTGCTTACGACTTTATCAAGCTGCTCTTTGAAGACTTGTTTAGCTTTGTCTTTGTACCAGTCGTCGAGCAATGCTTTCACAGTATCTGCTGATTTGTTCTTGCAATAAACATCTAAAGTACCTCTGAAAAGCCGAACTCTGGGACTATGCTTTTTGCCTGCATGCACTTTGAGCATATAACGTCGCCCAAGATAGAAATGCGACTCTCCGCTGATGTACTCTCTTGGACTAAACCCTTCGTTAAGCTTTTTGAACTCGTTAAGTTTGTTATTAATCCATTTACCACGCTTCTTTGCAGCTTTTATTACATCTTTATCTGTAACAGCTTTGGCGGCGTAGACTTGCACAGTACAGTCTGAGTGCACTTTAATGCTGACTTTAGGGCTGGACTGCTGCTTATCTTTACGCTCAAAAGCAATAGCCTCCTCACCATAATAAAAACTCAGCAACTTCTTAGTCATGGCAATACCCATTAACCTTGCCCTGTCCCAACTCTTACGATATGAATTATTGACTCAACAATCGCTTTAGCGTGCTCAAATCCTGCACCAGCACTCTTACACATCGTCATGGCATTAGGCAGCAGCAGCTTCTGAATAGCATTCTCTATATCCTGAGGATTCAGGGAGTTTTCAGCGATAGCAATATCAACCGCTTGGTCACATTCAAAAGCAAAGTCTATCCAGCTCTGTAAGTCATCTTCATGGAGCGTAGCAAAGGTTTCAGGAAGCTCTTTCTTAAAAACCCCGAAAAAGGCTTGAGATCGCCTATGTTCCTTTAATTGCTGCGGAATATCGTCAAGATCACGCTTATTAACCTGCTCCTCGAATTCCTTGAATAACATGTACTGCTTCATGGGATGGTCGAACTGGCTTTCGGCTTGCTCAATGACTTCTCTGAGTAATTTGGAGAAGGCTTCTTGAGCATAAGGGTCATCACGCAAATCCTGCTCGATAGTTTTGGTAACGCGGGTTTTGATGATGTCGGTTTCGTTCCGGGTCTTATCAACAGTCCAATCATCAACCTTTTGACCCAAACCCATCTTGCCAACTTCATAGACTCCTTCTGATTCGCGAACCTCAACCCCAACCACATGTTTATCCAACAGTTTTCTAATGCTGTCTTCATACTCGCTATAATCAACGGTTTCGCCCAGTGAGTTCTGCACAGCCTGACGAATTTGAGTCATGGTCTTCAAGGTCTGCTTATATTCCTTGCGGTCTTCCTCAGTAAAGCTTTTATCTTCATAGAAGTCAGCTGATTGCAGCGCCACCTTCAGACAGGACGAAAACTCTCTTAAAGCGTCATAAAATTCGTCACGCACCTTCTGGTTAGTATCAACCATCTCACCATTGATTTCTTTAACCTTAGGCAAAAGCACCTGATAATATTGCTCGTTATCACCTTTGTTTTTAACGCTGGTAAAGTAATTCCACAGATTCTTGTTGAGCTGAGGCAGTTTTCGATACTCGGTGTTCATGTGCGAGTAAAGCCCTTCAATATCGTCAATGTCATAGCCGCCTTGCGTTCTGGCCGCCAAATCCTGATATTTACCAATCGCAGTATCCAGCTCGGCCAATATTCCTCGATAGTCAATCAAATAGCCGTACTTCTTATCAGGATGCAAACGATTGACCCGGGCAATCGCCTGAATCAAGTTATGTTCCTTAAGGGGCTTGTCGATATACAGGACAGTATTTTTCGGTTCATCAAAGCCAGTCAGCAATTTATCGACCACTATAAGCAGCTTTAAATTCGGGTCTTTATCGAAACGTTTGACGACATCTTTGGTGTATCTACCTTCATCCTGATTGCCAATATTATCGTTCCACCACTGGATCACTTCTGGCACATCATCAACATTTCTATGGCCCTGACGCATATCAGGCGCACTCATGACCACGGCACTCTCAAAAAGCCCAATCTCGTCAAAATGCTGTTTATACTTAACCGCTGATGCTTTGCTATCGCAGGCCAACTGAGCTTTTTGCCCTTCCGGAAGGTTCGCCTGAATATGGCTGGCAATATCCGATGCTATCAGTTTAATACGATCATCAGAACCGTAGACCGCGCCTTTCTTGGCATACTGACGTTTTAAGTTAGCGACCTGATCATCGCTTAACCCTTGAGTAATTCGTTTAAACCAAGCATCAATCGCACGTTCATTTACATTTAAGTCAGGGATCCGCTCCTCATACAGCAATGGCGTCACCGCTTTATCTTCAACGGCACGTTGCATGGTATAAGCATGAATAATCGATCCAAACTTGTTAGTCGTTTTATCGTCTTTAAACAGTGGCGTGCCGGTAAATGCCACAAAGGACGCATTAGGCAGCGCCTGACGCATTCTGATGTGGTTTTCTCCATCCTGGCTACGATGTCCTTCATCAATCAATACAATAATGTCTGGACTGTCGTTATGGCACTCAGGCAACCTTGCCGCCGAGTTAAACTTCTGAATCAGGGAAAAGATGATGCGCTGATGGCCTTGACCAATTTGCTTGGCCAACATTCGTCCTGAAGTGGCAAGAGAGTCTTTTTTGTCCTTTTTACTATCGAGTTCGCCACCTGTAGTAAAAGTTCCACTTAATTGGGTTTCCAAATCTTTTCGATCAGTAATAACGACGATTCGACATTGCTTGAGAGTGTCATTGAGTAATAATGCCTTAGACAAAAACACCATAGTTAAGGATTTGCCAGAACCTGTGGTATGCCAGATAACGCCGCCACTTCGTGAACCATCGTTATCTTTCTGCTGAACCCGTTGCATAAGCTTTTTGGTGCCAAAGAACTGTTGATAACGAGCAACAATTTTACCAATCTTGCTATCGAACAATACGAAGTAACGACTAATCTCAAGCAAACGTTTAGGCGTTAATAAGCTGATAAGGAGTCGATCTTGCTTCGTCAAAGCCAATTCACCGCCCACAATCAGGTCTTGATACCAGTTGCAATAACGTGATTCTCGACAATCGAATATGGCATTGAAAGACTCTTGTGGCAAAGGCTTATTCTTTAACGCAGCCATCTGCTCATCGCTAAAGTCTTCTTCGCGCCAGGCTGCCCAGAATTTATAAGGGGTACCACAAGTGGCATAACGGCCATCATTGCCGCTAATACTCAGTAGTATCTGGCTGTAAGCAAATAAATGTGGGATTTCATCAGGGTGCTGGTTACCGATAGACTGAGTAATGCCTTCTTTAACCGTAGGCCCTTTGCTGGCATGGCCATCGGGACGCTTGGCTTCAATAACCGCTAACGGCAAGCCATTGACGAAACAAACAATATCAGGACGTCTACTTCCAACCCCGCCATTACGGGTTACGCTAAACTCGTCGGTAAACAGAAAGCTGTTGTTATCAATAGTATCCCAGTCAATGATAGAAATAGTCGGATGGGCTTTTTTGCCATGAATAATTTCAGTAACCGAAACCCCATATACCAAAGCGTTATAAATCTTCTCATTGGCTTTGGTGAGGCCTTCGTTTAATTGTGGTTGGAGATTAGCAACAATCGTATTAATGCTTTGTTGGCTTAAAGAATAACGCTCTCCATGAAACTCAAACTGACGCTTTTGCAGCTGCCTGCGCAACTCCTCAACCAGCACCACCTCATTCTGGCTATTACCACGCAGCTTCAACGCCTGCTCAGGGCTAATAAACGTCCAGCCCATATTAGATAACAATGTCAGCGCTGGAATCTTAACGCTGTATTCTTCTTGGAATCTTAATGAGCCCATAAAGTTAAGTTATCCTTGTTTATTTTCTTGCTCATCTTGCGAGCTCAAATCTACCAGTTCTTCTGAATTAATATTCAGATCAAGCTTTTCGTTGATTTCTTTGAAAAGAGTATACTGATCATGCTCATTGTCTTTTAGAGCACTTTTCACATAGTCAATAAGTCTAGCATCGTGATTATCAGGCTCTAATCTAGGAAGCTTACAATGAAGCATCCAATTTATTCGCTCATAGTTAGATTCACTTATCCATTGAGTAATTTTACTCTCTATTGCTTCTTGTGAAACATATTCAAGGCTATTCGATAGCAGTTTACTAAAAGAATCAAATAAAGCTTCAGAAATAAAGTCCTCCTCATTTTCTATGTACTTTCGAGTAATCTGAGGAACTGTTTTACTTTCAAAATCTATAAGGTATTTTTTATAGTCTAATAATGAGCTAAACACGTCTGGCTCAAGGCTATCAACTTCCCCATCAATAAGCTTTAACAAATATTCTTTGAAAGCTTCACTAAAACCAGCTTTAGGCTCCGATAGACATTGAAGTAAGCTATCGTGGTCTTTAATAGCATCAAACCAAGTCTCTTTACTAATATTGTTAACAATATTAGTAACTTCCTTTATTACGTTCTCATTGCCATATTCTTGGAGTATTTGTATAACTTCGCTGTAAACTATAGGTTCACCAGTTATCTCTTGTTTCACTCCTTTGAATGCCCCGTTGTCACATAATTTCTTAACTATAGCTTCAGTAACTCCGTCCTCTCCTAACTCAATTTCATCAATATATTTTATACCAAGGCTATTCTCAAAAAGCTCTTTATCTTCAATTCTTTTTATTAATTCGACAGCAAGACTATTGTTATCATCTTTTGCAAGTAACCATAACTCATCATAAAGTTTATTTTTACTGAAGCAGTACGATAAATTATCAAAATCACTTTCAGGCATATCCCCTGACCAATAATTTTTAACCTCTTGTGATACAAATTCAAGAGACTGAAATTTATCATCAGAGATGGCAGTAATAATCGGTAAAAAGGGATTTTCTTCTAAATCTAAGCCTGAAGATGCATTCCAGAAAGATTGCTCATTAATACAACTTTTTAGCTTTGACTTTGTATCAGAATTAACCACTTTAGATGTAAGAACCAAGTACACTAAATAGTAAGCATCTGGAGCATTGCCCTCTCTATCCTCTAAGTTTAGCCAGCTCACAAACTGTTCAAGTACACTTTCCCATTCAGAAGATTCAGGGTGATTTTCAAATGTTTGAATAAGATGCACTAAACTATCTTCAGGTATTTTATCAGAGTTAAAGTCAATAGAGTTGGCCAGCTCGATTATCATCCCTTTAGCTGGTATCACACAATTAAATTTAACATTTGCAGTCTCAACCTGTTCTACCCATTTAACCCAACCAGCCAAATCAAGCTTCTCATACTCACGAACCTCTAGGGGATCATCATATTCAACAAGAAGTGTTGACAGCGCATGCAAAGAAAGAATCAGTTTACCCTGTGAAGTATCTGTTTTTAAGCTTGAGATATACTCTTCCAATCGACGCTCTACTTCAAGTTTTACCCAAGGTGTTACAGAAGTATGCTTCTCACTCAACTCAATTAGCTGTCTAAATGCATTACAATAATCAAACTTTTCTAAATCCCATCTATGGGTTGAATTTTTAAGAGAAATGATAGTATTTTCCACATCTGATTTTATAAGATTTGATTTATCTTTAAATGCTTCATATAGAGCACTTATGGCATTTATTTTATACTTCTCCTCATGTTCAGAAGAAACACTCCAGTTTGACCGACTAGCTCTCCATACCACCCAAAAAGCCTTTTTATGGGCTTCAGATAACTCTGAAAGCGCTTTACCATCACCATTTTTTATCACTTTCTCAATTTCGGGTGTAAGCAACAATTGCAGCCCCTTTTCTTTTGGAACCCCAAACAACAACCCCGACAGTTCTTCAGTCAATGATGGTAGCTCATTTCCTGAAAGTAGGCTTTTTCTTACGATGCTTTCAGTAAGCTCACTTCTTAAAAGCGCATAGTTACATATCGCTTCAGGACTAAACTGATCTTTCCACTGCAATGCTATAGCTCCGCTCCTATTGATTACACTATGCATTTGCCTTGGTGTAGGAGAAGACTCAAGATTGCTCATTGCCTTGATATATGCATCTATAAACCTATTTACAGCATCTTCTGGCCACCCAACTAGGGCGTTATGTACTTTATTTGTAAAGTAATCAATCCATGCAGACATTAAAGGTGTGTGTACTTCCACAACCGTTTGGAATGTTTTATTAAGAAAAGATAGCACCTTATCGCTCGTTATTAAGCTGTTATTAGTTGCGCTCTCAAATTGCTCAGAAGCCCCATACTCATGTTCACTTTGATTTTCATCCCATAAGCTTAATATTCCCTCCTTATCATATGGCACTATAAACCAAACCTTATCTAGAAAATCGCTTTGGTCGTGACTACTACTTTTATGTCCAAAGAACGGCTGTAGTGTAGACCAAAGGGACAGTGCCTGCTCTGGAGCAACTCTATCTAAGTTATCTACAACAATAAGTATTCTTTCACATTTACTGCTATCGATTAGTATGTACTTTACAATTTTCTTGAAATACAGCTCAAACTCTATAGAGGTTCGTTCTTCATCTTCTGTGATATCTTGCGTTAGAGTGTCTTTTGACTCAGTTTCAAACAGGCTAAATATTGGTTTGCCATCATTCTTAAATAGAGAATATATGAGCCAAACTATAGCCCATACTGGAGCCGCAATTACAGAAGCAAGGCCAATAGTAAAAATCCAGTCTATATCTTTAGCGCCTCCATCTAGTCCTATTCCTTCCAAGTTAACTTGTGATAATAATGCCAATCCAAGAGGAACAAAAAGCAGGAAAAAAGATAGCCAAGCGCCAAATACAGTCGCCCCTCTTGAGGAAGTAGACTCAGTTACTTTCTTTCTTTTCGTTATTACTTTCTTTAACTCTTGTAGATTTTCATGCTTTTCTTTAGGGTCATAGGCATTAATTAAGCTTTCCAGAAAGTTTCTTCTAAGTGGATCACCCTCATGAGACCAAGCATCAAATGTGAAGAAAAATGTTTTGCTGTCGTTTTTATCAAATTTCTTATTAAGGAAGTTTATAACTGTTGACTTCCCTGAACCCCAACCTCCCTCTAACCCTATCGTATATGCTTTATCAGAGTTATTTATCAACTGATAAAGTACATCTGCAGACTTTTCATGAGTTTTGTCAGGATACAGGTCTTCATTGGAGACCTCCTCCTGAATCACGTTAAACATAAAGCTATATTCTGGTGAGTTCATAATCCCTCCTTAATGTAATTTCACCCTTTTCTTTCCTGTTAATAACTGTTGCATAAGTGCTTTCTTTTCTTGCTTTAGCTTCTCGAGCTTATTATTTAATGATTGAGTAGTGCTATCACAGTTGTTGAGCACTTCTGCAATTTCTTTCTGCTCCTCATAACATGGGCAATAAATACACAATCCAGCAACGTCTGATGAGTTTATAGCCGGATAATTAGTGCCAACCACAAGAGCATTTATTTGTCCGGTAATATGCGCTCCAAATAGGTAGTGATATACATAATCCCCATAGACATTACTTTTAGGCGTTAAAACTGCAAAGCCTGTAGAGGCAATAGCTCCGTCATTAACCTTTCGAACTCTAGCAAAGCCTTGTAAATTCGGCCTGACTGTTGCGAGCAAAATATCATCATCTTGAACAATGCGTCTGGCTCGACTTGGCGCATCCTTAAAACTATATTTTTCTAAGCTTCTACTAATTGCACCTGGTGAGACATCTGATAAGGATATGTAATCAAAAGTAAAGTCTGATTTGGTTTTACTTCCCAGCTTCTGTTTGTCAACCTCTAGTAGTTGTGAAAAATGGAATCTCTTAAACTCACCTGAAAACCCTTTTAGGCGTTTCTTGCCGGTGAGGAGCTGTTGCATGAGGGCTTTTTTTTGTTGTTGGCTGTTTTTTAGGAGTTTTTCGGTGGTTGTGATGGCTTTGTCCCATGTGGATAGGATTTGGGCGATTTTCTTTTGTTCTGGTAGAGGTGGGGCTGGAACTTTTAGTTTTTTAATATCTGCGATATTTATTCTTGAAACTGTTGACCCAATAGACAAACGCCGAATATTAAATTTACACTTTTCTGTTGCCAAAAATAATGAAATAAAAAGCGGCTCTACTTTATTTCTTATAGGTCGCAACATTACCATCCTTTGACCCATGCAAATATTTTTGCCTTCTGGTACTAAACAACTTTCTCCAGCTGGGGCTTCCCTTGTAAAAAGTACATCTCCATACTCTGGAATAGCTCTTTGAGTCCACTCTTCGAATCCAGACTTAGTGGTGTACTTCATATCATCCATAACCAACTGACCATTTCTAACATTACTTGTACGAACTACTAAATAGTCAGATTTATCAATATAGGGAGCGGTTTTATGTTCACAGTCAATTACTTTACATAGCTCTTGAACTTCTTTAGCTTCTACCTCACTGTAAGCCATACCCTAACTCCTTTAGGTATATCTCCATTTCGCTTTCGAGTTGACTTAGTTCCTGATTGAGCTTTAGGCGTTCTTCTCTGACGGCCATGAGGTCGATTTCTTCTTCCTCTTCGAAGGTGTCAACGTAGCGTGGGATGTTGAGGTTGTAATCGTTTTCTTTAATTTCTTCATAGGTGGCGATGTAGGCGTATTTATCGACCAGGACGCCTGCGTTGGTTTTCTGGTTGAAGCCTTCGCCGCTCATGGCTTCTTCAAATTGTTTGGTCAGGTCTTTTGAGCTGTCTGTGCCGTTGTCCATACCGATTGGGTCATGGCCATCTTCTGCGCAGAGCAGTTCGCGGTATTTGCGGTAGGTCTGAATAATTCGGCTGATGTCGTCTTCGGTTAGTTGGTTCTGGTTTTTGCCTGCTTTGAAGTGTTTGGAGGCGTCGATGAAGAGGACTTTATTGCCTTCTTTATTATCTTTGCGGTCTTTTCGGAACACTAAAATAGCGGCTGGGATACCGGTGCCATAGAATAGTTTTTCCGGTAGACCGATTACGGCATCAAGCAGGTTTTCGTCAATCAGTTGTTTACGAATTTTGCCTTCGCTGGAACCACGGAATAGAACACCATGCGGCACCACGACACCCATACGACCGCCTTTTGAGTCTTTACTTTGCGGCTTCAGGGTTTCGATCATATGGGTGATAAATGCGTAGTCACCTTTAGTTCTCGGTGGAATGCCGCGACGGAAGCGACCGTGTGGATCATGTTCGGCTTCGTCATGGCCCCATTTGTCCAATGAGAATGGCGGATTGGCGGTGACTATATCGAATAGCTTTAAGTTGCCGTCTTTATCCAGCAATTTAGGGCTGCGAATAGTGTCGCCCCATTCAATTTTGTGATTATCTTCGCCATGCAGGAACATGTTCATCTTAGCCAGCGACCAAGTTGAGCCAATGGCTTCCTGACCGTAGAGTTCATAACGCTTAGAGTTGTAGTGCTTTTTAATCCAGTTGCTGCATTTCAGGAGAAGTGAGCCAGAGCCACAGGCCGGATCACAAATGCTTTCGCCTTCTTTCGGCGCCAACAGACGGGCTATCACTTCGGATACTTCTGGCGGGGTATAGAATTCACCAGCTTTTTTACCGCCCTGGGCAGCGAACTTACCGATTAAGTATTCATAGGCATTGCCAATCACATCAAGATCACCGACGCGACTTGGTTTAAGGTTCATTTCAGGATGGGAAAAGTATTCGAGTAACTGCCTCAAAGTCGTATTCTTCTGCTTGGTATCGCCGAGCTTGTCTGTGTTAAAGGAGATATCCTGGAACACACTTTTACTCGCATCACGTAACTTATTACCGTTTTCTTCTTCAATCTTATGTAGTGCTTTATCGATACGCTCACCATTACCCATTTCATGGCGCTGCTCATATAAAACATAAAAGCTGGTGCCTTTGGGTAATACAAAGCGCTCAGACTTCATCAACTCTTCAATAACTTCAGGATTGTCACCATACTTCTCTTTATATTCGTCATAATGGTCCTGCCACACATCCGAAATGTACTTCAGGAACAGCATGGTCAGAATGAAATCTTTATAGGTATCGGCGGAGATAGTGCCACGGAAAGTATCGCAGATACTCCACAAGGTTTTATTTATGTTGTTTTGGTTGATTTTATCGGTCATTGCTTAATGTCTCACTTTTTATTAATTGCTGCGATATTCCCTTCATCATTTGCCTACCCGCATCTATTAGACTGTGAGCCGTCAGTCTTTCATTAATCACTAAATTATTCAGCTCAACTATTTTTCTTTGTTTAGTCAGATCTGGAATAACCATTTCAAATTCTTCTAATACATTTCTTCTTATACTCTTTGTTACTGATCCCTCACATTTTATAGACCAATATGATTGACCATTAGAGGAGTTAAAGTACCATGTAGCGAACTCAGGAAGTACGCTCTCATTTTTTAATCTAAGTACATAAAACTGTGGTGCGGCATATAACCTATTGATATTTTCTGGGATATTCAGAGTAACTGCAATATTACGTGTGCCTCGGGCAATGAAGAGTATATCTTTATTCGAAAGCTCATGTTTACTCTTAGTATCTTTCGAAACCTCTGACTCGACAACCCCATCCCAGAGCACCCCCTTGTCTTCGCAAACATTTTTCATCTGTATAACATAACTACCAGTGTTTATAACTGGTTTGATTTTTTTCCTAAACGGGTATCCACTTGATATATGAAATGTTTCTTTTACTGACTTTATCAACGCTTCCTTCCGCATGATGCATAATTAATGATATGACATCATAGGACATACGAGGACAACTTGCAAGTATTAGTGCATCATGCTATCTGATGCATTGCGTTTGTTATGTTTGGGAGTAATAAGTATGAATCAACTAAACCGGTTAACAACTGTAGAAAGAATAAGAAAAGAGTATGGCGAGTTGATATGCTTAAAGGAGCTGGCATACATATTTCGTTATCCGTCTGTGGATGCTGTTCGCAAATCAATACAGAGAAAAACGTTTCCAGTCCCCGTTTCCAAACTCCCTAACAGAGCAACATTGTATGCCTCTGCACAAGATGTTGCAGACTGCCTGGATAATTTCAATAAGAAGGAGACAGCTAATGATTAATTAAGTAAATGAGGAGGGGGAATGCCTTGGGGGCAACCAAGGCTATCGATTCGAGTATTGAGCCACTCAGTCCTTCCTATTCTCCATATCCCATGTAAAAACACAACAACCTGAATATGTATCTAGGTCTTTTTGTCCTAGGGAGTCTGCTTTTGTCTGTTATTTGGAGGTTAAATGTTAAATGATACGCAATTGAACCGTTTTATGAAGAAATTTGATTTAAGTAGTTACGCAAAAAATTATATTACTAAAACAAGAAGTACCGCTCCGCATAGACTTGTAGGAAGGTATGCAGAGGGGAATGTTTGTTCCTGGTTTTTTAGTCATAAGCTAGGTCACCTCATATCAAGCGAAAGTTCTACAGGGGAACTATACTTTATCCTAGAGTCTGAATACTCAAACGATGTGTTCGAATATTGGGATCAACCACCTCCTGTTGAAATACACAGAATGACGTCAAGGGGGCACCGCATAAGAACACGTTACACGCCAGATTTTTTAGTATTACAAAAATCTGGGGTAGTCGTTGTGGAAATCAAGTCTAAACATAAATTAGAAGAATTAACTAAAAAAAATCCTGCAGACTGGACCTTTATTAACAGTAAATATAGCGATAACGCAGCTAAGGAAGCATTTAAGAAACTAGGGTTGAAGCACGTCGTTATATCTAGCGACTCTTTTAATCATGTATATGCCGCAAATCTCAAACTCCTTATCAAGTCTAGACATCAAGAGGTTGATAAGGCCGAGCAACTATCAATTTTAAAAGAATTAAGAAAATTGAGCTGGATTTCTATTCATGAATTACAACAAAAACTAAAGTTAAAATCTATAGACTCCATTGTTAGCTTAATAGGAAAAGGAAGTATATATGGACAGGTTAAAAGCAAGCTAATCACTGCCAAAAAATCATTCTTTATCTCCCCATCAAAAAAACTTCTCAATATTTACGAAAAAGAATTTGAAGATTTACAGGTAATGCACACTTCGGGGGAAACAGTTTCTAGAGAAATAATTCCATCAAAAAAAGATATTCAAGAAGCATGTCGAAAGCTAAAAATAATAGAATCAGGAACGAACAATAGCAGTGTTAGACGGTGGAAAAAACAAATAAAGGATGATGCAAAAAAAGGAATAAGAAAGTTTCAATCTTTAACGCCCAAAACACATCTAAAAGGAAATCGAAATCATAAGATTAGTGAAGAATCACTAAAAATTCTTATCAGCTTTATAAAAAACCACTTCGCCATTCCAAGTCAACCGTCGATTAGTCGCTCTTACGAAAAATATGAGCTCCATATTGAACACGAGCACCCCCATATCCACCCTGTATCGTTAACAACATTTACTAAATACATTCACAACCTTGACCTTAAAACGTTGCACTATAACAGGAGCGGTAAACGAGCATATAACTCAAAGAAACCACCAACTGATGTTAATGAAAGAAAGATAAAAGCTCAACTACCTTTTGAGTACGCCGGTATAGATCATTATTTGGCAAAAACTGAAATAGTTATTTTCAATAAAAATGGTATCAAAAGGACTGCAAGACCATGGATTACTTCAATTTTCGACGAGTACTCAGGATCAGAAATAGGTACCTGTATAACGTTTTCACATCCTAGTCGCAATTCAATTGCTTTAGCCTTACGTGATTGCGTAAGGCGATTCAACAAAGTCCCTGATGAATTAATAGCTGATCGGGGCGCAGAATTTCGTTCCAGATATGCTTTAGAACTTAGTGCATATATAGGGTTCTCATATTCTTTGAGACCTTCAGGTGATAGTAGGTTTGGTGGTCTCACAGAGAGGTTGTTTGGGGAATTTACAAGTTTTGTATTAGATGGCAAGAACGGTAGCTTTAAGAAAAATGTTTATTCCAGAAGTACTTCCAGATCTCACTCCCCTAAAAATCTATCGTCACTTGATATCACTGAGTTCTACGAACTTTTCATTGAATACCTTAATTGGCGTCCTAAGCGACCAATTCACAATACATTTGAGACACCTGGGTCAATCATTGAAAAGAAAAGTAATCTTACAAGATTAGCAGGCATATATGTAAAAAATGACATCCAATTTCAAATTGCAACTGCTATTGAAGCTAAAGCATACACAGTAGATCCTGCCCGTGGAATTCATCTGGATGGTGTTCATTATTGGTCGCCCAGGCTAGCTGATATAAAAGGCAGAACTAAAAAGGTGGAAGTAAGGGTTGAGCCACAAAACCCGTATATAGTTTACGCGCTGATAAACTCTAATTGGCATGTGTGTGAAGCTACAAAGTTACAAGAATTCAATAGTCTAAGTATTCCAGAGAAACTCTCTAAAGCAGCGACTATACGAGAGCTAAGAAAATATATCGGAGAAATCAAAAAAGAAGCGAACAAACAAGCAATTGAATCCTTTAACCATGCTCAGATTTCATCTCTCGATACCAACCCGACACCTCAATATTCATCTCAAGAACATGAAAAATCTGCAGATCCTTTTGTTGAAGCAAATAGCCAACCAATTAAACCACTAAAGATATCCACATGGGAGGAAAAGTCATGAAAGACCAGTTACTAAATATCATAAATTCAAAGATTCATCATCACTGCTGGAGCCTAACTTATAAAAGGCTTTATACTTCATTGGCTTTTGCACAACCCTGCGATGTTTTCTGCTTAATAGGACCATCTAGGAGTGGAAAAAGCTCCGTAATGAGACAAGTCGCGCAAGAGGTAACTGATAGAGGTAATGATGAGTCTGTAGGCAACTCTATCTCGTTAATTGCAACCAACTGTTCAACCGACGGAAGGTTTTCTACCAAGGCATTCACAATTAATGCACTAACAGCAATAAACCATCCTTTTTACTCCTTCAATATTGATAGTCTTGGAGATGACGTAATAAAACTGACAAACAGATTATCTCGAACAAATGAAACAGCCTTACGAACCGCCCTAGAAGCATCTTTAAAACACCATAAAATAAAGTACTTAATAATTGATGAAGTTCAGCATGTGCTATATTGTAAATCCAAAGGCAGTACTACCCCAAGAGCAATTCTTGACTCTTGGAAATCACTCGCACAGGAATGTAAATTAACATTAATTCTTATTGGTACCTATGAGGTTCTAAATTTAGTTTTAACCTCAACGCACCTTATTGGTAGAACAAGCTTTATTCATATGCCTCGTTATAAGAATTCACAGGAAGAGTTACCGCATTTTAAGGAAATTCTGACTTCGTACGATCATCTTTTAGGTATTGAACACAACCTTCTTTCTTCCAACTTAAAATTTATCTATGAACATACTTTGGGTTGTATAGGTCATTTAAATAAATGGCTAAGAAGAGCTCTTGAAGAGTCTATTGTCTTAAACAAACCGATCGATATGGAAATACTGAAATTTACCAGAAGAACAAAAAATGAATTAGACTCAATTTTGGAGGAAATTCAACTTGGAGAGCTCATGTATCTTCAGTCAAAAAAAACAATAGGCCAAATAACCTCGAAAAATAATAATCCTTTTTCAGTAAAGCCTCAGCGTTTCCATTCAGACTCAAGACTTAAAGGTAAGTAGTATGAAAAAATTATACGATGTAAATATAATTGGTCAATATTCTCCTAATGTTGAATCATTTTTCTCGGTCCTGCACAGGCTTTCAATCATACATGGAGTATCAATAACTGAACTTTTAACGTTCTCTATTCATCATGTTAATAAAAGAAAGACTGGTTATCTTCATTCATCTTATTCGCATAGATTTCATGATTTAGCGTTGCTAGTTAGGCCAAATGACACTACTCGCAAGTTAGTTGATATTGTAAGTTTAGTAACCCAAAATAAGACTCTTCGTTCTACAACTTTCTTAGCCTTAGATGAAATATTAGATAATTCACGTAAAGCATTTATAAACAAAATCAAATGGTGCCCAATCTGCTTTTATGAATTTGAACAACTCGGGCTTGATGGATATTATAAATTGATATGGTCATTAAAAGATGTAGAAAGTTGCTTTATCCATAATGTAAGGCTTGTAAACAAATGCCACTTTTGTAACTCATATCAATCCACCTCTGGTAAAAGAGTACCAGCTATAAAATGCCAAAATTGTGAGTTAAGCCTATCTCTTCCTCTTAACGAAATCACTATAGATGACTCTTGGCATATGTGTGATGAAGGTTTTCTAGATCTTGTACAAGAAATAGCCTCAAACCCAAACCTTACATATCCTAGGAAAGGTATTCAGAATTTTGTTCGATCAATTTTTCAACACTCTTTTGAGAATAATCACGAAGAAAGGCTAGCACAAATGATATGCGATGATGATTCTCTAAGGATAATATCTCAGAATAAACCTGTAACAATGATAACTTTGAGAAGGCTTGCATATCGTCTAGGATTGCGGCTAACTTATCTTTTGAAAGGAGATACACACTATCTTCAATATTCGCTTAATCCAGACTGGGAAACTATATACTCAGATAACTTAAAACCCATACCCAAAATCAAACACAATCATCAACATATATTTAATGAGTTAGTGGAAATGAAAAATTCATCTAAGAAGTTTGATAGTTTAAAGGAAATATGTGAAGAGCTTAATGTAAGTTCCGGCTATTTATACTATAGGTTCCCGCAACTTTTAGCCGAAGTTCGGAACAAATAAAAAAGCTCAGGTTATGGTTTTAATTTCACCATAACCTGAGCTTTTGCTCAATTTATGCTTATATGCACAAACAACCGCTTCTATGATCTTTTGGTGCTCAGAGCGGGACTTGAACCCGCACGGCCTACGGCCACTACCCCCTCAAGATAGCGTGTCTACCAATTCCACCACCTGAGCTAAAAGTTATTTATTGATTGTCGCCGTCTTTCTTGGCTTTTTCAGCATCTTCAGCTGCAGCGTCAATCGACTCTGGAATAGCTTCAGTTGTAGCTTCTTCAGAAGGAATCTCTGTGCTGATTTCTTCATTAGTCTCGGCTGGGATTTCAGCAGACTGAGCCGAAGTGCCAGACTCTTCAGTTTGAGCAGCATCATCAAGTAAGCTCGACTGAGTTGCTTTGTCACTTGAGTTCACAGCGCCAATAGCTAACGCAATTGCGAAAAATACAATTGCTAGAATTGTCGTTGATCGAGTCAGGAAGTTACCTGAGCCCGGTGCACCAAACAACGTATTAGAGGCGCCAGAACCGAAAGAGGCTCCCATCTCTGCACCTTTACCTTGTTGGATCAATATAATACCAATCAATAGTAGCGCCACTACTAACAGACTGATCATTAAAAATAATTCCATACTATTAACCTGCTCGTCTTATCTGCTGCTTAACCAGCAATTTTGCAAATTGCTATAAATTCGTCGGCTTTCAGGGAAGCACCCCCAATTAAGCCACCATCAATGTCGTTCTGCGCCAGTAGCTCTTCAGCATTTGCTGCTTTCATACTGCCGCCGTATAAAATCTGTACTTTTTCCGCAACGCTTTGATTCATCGTGGAAAGGTAGCCTCTAATCTCAGCATGCGTTTCTTGTGCCTGCTCAGGACTTGCGGTTACCCCAGTGCCAATAGCCCAAACGGGTTCATAAGCGATAACGCCTTGTCCTAACTTTTCTAAACCAGCTGATTTATCTTGATAAAAGTCTAGAACAGCGTCGATTTGGCTCTTAACTACTTCCATAGTGGTGCCATTTTCGCGTTGTTCAAGGGTCTCACCAACACATAAAACCGGTACCAAGCCTTTTTCCAGCGCTTTAGCAAACTTTTCAGCCACCAAGGCATTCGACTCATTATACAGACTGCGGCGCTCTGAGTGGCCAACTAAAACGTAGTTCGCTCCCAAATCTTTCAGCATGTCGCCGCTAATTTCCCCAGTGAATGCTCCCTGTTCTTGCTCAGAAAGGTTCTGCCCACCGACTGAAATCTTGCTGTCTTGAGACAGCTGAATCGTTTTGTCTATATATAATGATGGTGGACAAACCAAGACATCGCTTTGCCAATTACTGTCTAATTGACTCTTTATACCGTTAACTAAGCTCTCAATGGACGCTAAGCTACCGTGCATTTTCCAATTTCCTGCGATCAAGGTTTTACGCACATCACACCTCTTTATATATGACTGTTGAGCTTGTCATTGCCGCTTTTTGCCCTTTACTTGCTAACTCATTAGTAAAGAAGAAGCGTTGGACAATAAGAAACCCACCTTTTTCTCAAAAGGGCGCAAATATTAACCGAGCCTTGGCTTTAACACAAGCATTGATGCTTAAGAATTAAGGATTTTCAGTTCAATCATGGGTTTTATCCCAAAAACCATGGATCTTACGGTGTTGATCCAAGTATAATACGCGCCGTTTGAGGTCATTGAACATTTTTTGACCTTAATGTTGAGCGATTGTAATGAAAATAGGCCATAAAACAATAGATTAGACTGGTTACAGGTGACTGTACACCAGGTTTTTTGTTTTTGGTCAGTTCAGACGTTGCAATTATTGAAGTGACAACCATCAGGTAATAGTTAAGTAGCGACCTATGATTAAGATTAAAAAAGGCCTGGATCTTCCATTAGATGGAAAGCCAGAGCAAACAATCTCAACTGGTGCTACGGTCAAAACCGTCGCCATCTTAGGCGAAGATTATGTTGGCATGAAACCCACCATGCATGTGCAGGTTGGGGATCAAGTAAAAAAAGGCCAGATTATCTTCGAAGACAAGAAAACTCCCGGGGTAAAATATACAGCTCCTGCTGCAGGCACCATTTCCGCGGTTAACCGCGGGGCAAAGCGTAAACTGCTTTCCGTTGTGGTGGAGATTGCAGATCAAGAAGAAGCGGTATCTTTTAACAAGTATTCAGCGGATCAGTTAACTACGCTAGATCGTCAAGCCATTGTTGATCAAATGGTTGAGTCTGGCATGTGGACTGGTTTGCGCACTCGCCCTTACTCTAAAGTTCCAGCCATTGATTCCACCGCTAAAACTATCGTTATTAGCGCTATGGACACTAACCCGTTAGCGGGTGATCCAGAAGTGACCATTAAAGAATATAATGCTGACTTTAATCACGGGCTAGATATCCTCGCACAGCTAGCGGGTGAGAAGGTTTTTGTAGCAACGAAGGTTGACTCTCAGATAGAGAAGTCGACCAACGCTAAAGTTAGCTACGAATCATTCTCTGGCCCACACCCAGCAGGTCTTGTCGGAACTCACATCCACCACCTAAGCCCAGCATCTTCAGAGAATGTTGTATGGCACATGGGGTATCAGGATGTTATCGCGTTAGGCCGTTTATTTACTGATGGTGAGCTTTTCGCTGAGCGCATAATTGCAATAACGGGCGAAGAAGCTAAAAACCCTCGTCTAGTGCGCACACGTCTAGGCGCTAATGTCGATGAGTTATTAAGCAATGAAGTTAATGACAACGACAACCGCCAAATCTCAGGCTCAGTATTGAATGGTGTTAACGCTGTTGAGTCACGAGCTTTCGTTGGCCGTTACCACAATCAAATTACTGTCATCCCAGAAGGTCGTGAGAAAGAATTCTTCGGTTGGGCTATGCCAGGAAGCAACAAGTTCTCTGTAACTCGTGCCTTCATTGGACATTTATTCCCGAGCAAGAAGTTCAAAATGAACACGTCTACTGGCGGTTCGCCACGCGCAATCATGCCAATCGGCAACTACGAACGCGTACTTCCGCTAGACATTTTACCGACACAGCTCATTCGTGCTCTAGTCAGTGGCGATACTGACACTGCGCAAGCACTTGGTTGTCTAGAACTAGATGAAGAAGATTTAGCATTGTGTACCTTCGTTTGCCCTGGCAAATACGAGCATGGCTCAATTCTCCGCGAAAATCTGACTAAGATTGAGAAGGATGGCTAAGATGGGTTTAAAGAATTTTATTGAAAAAATCGAGCCGCATTTTGAGAAAGGCGGCAAGTGGGAAAAGTGGTACGCGCTTTACGAAGCAGCGGCGACTATTTTCTACACGCCGGGTCACGTTACTAAGGGCGCGACTCACGTAAGAGATAATATCGACTTAAAACGTATTATGATCATGGTGTGGTTCGCTACTTTCCCTGCCATGTTCTGGGGTATGTGGAACGTCGGTTATCAAGCACAAGCAGCACTTCAGGCAGGCATGAGCCTACCAGATATGTGGCAGGTCGACTTCTTCCAGTTCTTTGGAGGAGCCATAACGCCTGAAACCGGTATCTTTGGCCTGATGTTCTACGGTGCTTGTTTCTTTATTCCTATTTACGCCGTGACCTTTATTGTCGGTGGTTTCTGGGAAGTTTTATTCGCTACAGTGCGTGGTCATGAGATTAACGAAGGATTCTTTGTCACTTCGATTCTTTTTGCTTTAATCCTGCCGGCCAAAATTCCATTGTGGCAAGTGGCTATCGGTATTTCTTTCGGTGTGGTTGTCGCAAAAGAAATCTTCGGTGGCACAGGCAAAAACTTCATGAACCCTGCATTAGCCGGTCGTGCTTTCCTATTCTTTGCATACCCAGCAGATATCTCTGGTGAGACTGTTTGGGCTGCAGTCGATAGCTTCTCTGGTGCAACGCCTCTAGCGGCGGCGGCAGCAGGCTCTATCACTGACTACAGCATCAATGCTAACTGGTGGGACGCATTTATGGGCCGTATCCCTGGCTCTATTGGTGAAGTGTCGACTCTAATGTTAATCATTGGTGGTCTATTCATTATCTACATGCGAATCGCTTCATGGCGCATCGTTTTAGGTGTTCTACTGGGCATGATCGCAACCAGCTATATCTTGAACGGTATCGGCAGCGAATCGAATGCGATGTTCGCGATGCCTTGGTACTGGCACCTAGTTACGGGTGGTTTCGCCTTCGGTATGTTCTTCATGGCGACCGACCCAGTGTCTGCCGCGTTAACCAACAAAGGTAAGTGGATCTTTGGTGCCTTAATCGGCTTTATGGCTGTGATGATTCGTGTCGTCAACCCAGCGTTCCCAGAAGGTATGATGCTGGCAATCCTATTCGCTAACTTGTTTGCACCGCTTATTGACCACTTCGTGGTACAAGCGAACATCAAACGGAGGACTCGTCGTAATGTCTAAGAAAGAAAGTCCTATCAAAACTATTGTTGTCGCCGTAATTTTGAGCTTGGTGTGCTCGGTTGTTGTTTCTTTTGCAGCAATTCAGCTTAAGCCGACTCAAGAGCTCAACAAAGAACTTGACCGTAAGCGTAATATTCTTATTGCTGCGGGTTTGCTTGAACAAGGTGGTACTAAAGCTGAAATTGAGGAATTGTTTAAGCAGGTTGAGACTCAAGTGGTTGATTTGTCGACTGGTGAGTTCGTCGAGCCACCAAAAGACTTTAACCAGCGTAAGTTTGCTAAAAACCCTGAAACTAATAAAGTTTTAGAGGGTAAAGCGGATGTTGCTAGTATTAAAAAGCGTTCGACTTTAGCCAACGTTTACCTCGTTCGTGACGGCCAAACACTCGAAACTATCATTCTTCCAGTACACGGTTATGGCCTATGGTCAACCATGTACGGCTTCTTGGCGCTACAACCTGACACCACCACAGTCGTTGGTTTCAAATACTACGAGCATGGTGAAACGGCTGGTTTGGGCGGTGAAATTGAGAATCCAACATGGCGTGCAATCTGGCCTGGTAAAGAGGTTCTTAATGAACAAGGCGAGCCAGTGATTAAGCTAGTGAAAGGTTCTGCTCAAAACGAGCACCAAGTTGATGGCCTTTCAGGTGCAACTCTAACCAGTAACGGTGTTGAGAATACGCTTGTTTATTGGTTGGGCGAGGATGGCTTTGGCCCATTCTTAGAACGAGTAAGAGCGGGAGAAATTTAAGATGGCATTTGATAAACAAGAAGCCAAATCGGTCTTATTTTCACCGATTTTCAATAATAACCCGATTGCTCTACAGGTACTGGGTATCTGTTCAGCACTTGCGGTTACCAGTAAGCTGGAAACAGCTTTGGTAATGAGTTTAGCTCTTACCACGGTTGTTGCTCTATCTAACTTATTGATTAGTATGATCCGTAAGCAGATACCATCCAGTATCCGTATTATCGTACAGATGACGATTATTGCGTCGTTGGTAATCTTGGTTGACCAAGTGTTGAAAGCTTATGCTTATGAGGTCTCTAAGCAACTTTCGGTATTCGTCGGCTTGATTATTACCAACTGTATCGTGATGGGCCGAGCTGAAGCCTACGCCATGAAAAATGGCCCATTCATGAGCTTCTTAGACGGTCTAGGTAACGGTCTAGGTTACTCTGTGCTGTTGATTGTTGTCGGTATTATTCGTGAGCTATTTGGTTCTGGTGAATTACTGGGCTATACAATCCTGCCTTCGACAGCGAATGGTGGTTGGTACGAAACAAACGGTATGTTGGTTCTTCCAGCAAGTTCATTCTTTATTATTGGCTTCCTAATCTGGGCACTTCGTGCTTGGAAGAAAGACCAAGTGGAGGATAAAGAATAATGGAACATTATTTATCATTATTTATTCGCTCTGTTTTCGTCGAAAACATGGCATTAGCATTCCTTCTGGGAATGTGTACTTTCTTGGCGGTATCAAAGAAAGTTCAAACATCTATCGGTCTTGGTATTGCGGTGATTATCGTACAAACCATTACTGTACCAGTGAACAATTTATTGGTTCACTATTTGCTAGCAGACGGCGCTTTGGCATGGGCGGGCTTCCCAGAAGCTGACCTTAGCTTCTTAGGCTTGATTGTCTATATTGGCGTTATTGCTGCCTTGGTACAAATATTAGAGATGACTCTCGATAAGTTCTTCCCTGCTTTGTATCAATCTCTGGGTATTTTCTTGCCGTTGATTACCGTTAACTGCGCCATCATGGGTGGTTCGCTATTCATGGTAGAGCGTGATTACAACTTCCCTGAGTCGGTCGTGTTCGGCCTTGGTTCAGGCTTTGGTTGGGCACTAGCGATCGCGGCATTGGCTGGTATTCGTGAGAAAATGAAGTATTCAGATGTTCCTGATGGTCTTCGTGGTTTAGGTATCACCTTCATCACTGTAGGACTCATGGCTATCGGCTTCATGTCGTTCTCTGGTATCAAATTGTAATTTATAAGGAAACAACTAATGACTGAGATTATTCTAGGCGTTGCCTTATTTACCGTAGTGATTCTTGCGCTTGTGATGATTATTTTGTTTGCTCGCAAGCAACTGGTAGCTACTGGTGACGTTACAATTAACATCAATGACGACGCTGATAAGTCAATTACCACCGAAGCTGGCGGTAAATTGTTAGGCGCACTAGCCAATAACGGCATCTTCGTATCATCAGCCTGTGGTGGTGGTGGTACTTGTGGTCAGTGTATCTGTAAAGTGACCGACGGTGGTGGTTCAATTCTTCCAACGGAAGAAGGCCACATCACTAAGCGTGAAGCTGCTGAAGGCTATCGTTTATCTTGTCAGGTTGCTGTCAAACAAGACATGAAAATTGAAGTACCTGAAGAAGTATTCGGTACTAAGAAGTGGGACTGTGAGGTTATCTCAAACGATAACAAAGCAACGTTCATTAAAGAGCTTGTATTGCGTATTCCTGATGGTGAAAGCGTTCCATTCCGCGCCGGTGGTTACATCCAGATTGAATGTCCTCCGTACAAGCTTAAATACAGTGAGTTTGATATTCCTGAAGAGTATCGCCCTGACTGGGATCAATTTAAGTTGTTTGACGTAGAAGCTGAGTCTAAGGAAGAAGTGATTCGTGCTTACTCAATGGCAAACTACCCGGAAGAAGAAGGTATTATCATGCTGAACGTGCGTATTGCTACGCCTCCGCCGCGTGATATGTCACTTCCTGCAGGCAAAATGTCATCGTATATTTGGAACCTTAAAGAAGGTGACAAAGTCACCATTTCTGGTCCTTATGGTGAGTTCTACGCTAAAGACACTAAGGCTGAAATGGTCTTTATCGGCGGTGGTGCTGGTATGGCCCCAATGCGCTCACACATTTTTGACCAATTACGTCGAATCAAAACTGACCGTAACATCACGTTCTGGTACGGCGCACGAAGCAAGCGTGAAATGTTCTATGAAGAAGATTTCGATATGCTAGCTCGTGAGAATGAAAATTTTGATTGGCATGTCGCTTTATCTGATCCGCTTCCAGAAGATAACTGGGAAGGTTATACAGGTTTTATTCATAACGTATTGTATGAAAACTACCTGAAAGACCACCCTGCTCCGGAAGATTGTGAGTTCTACATGTGTGGACCTCCAATGATGAACGCAGCATGTATTAAGATGCTTGAAGATCTTGGCGTTGAACCAGAGAACATCCTTCTCGATGACTTTGGTGGCTAATCAAAGCTAACTCTTCTAAAATAGGCGGCCTTAAAGGTCGCCTTTTTTTATACCCGTATTTTTTCGGCCGTTATCCAGACTATAGGTTTCCCATTATGCGTTTGTTGACACTTCTCATACTAGTATCTCTATGCCTTTCGTGTGCCGAAGAGGCTCATTATAGTAAAATAACCGGTAATACGATGGGAACCACATATAGTGTTATCGTTAAGTCTGGCACTGCCTCTCCTCAGGAAATATACGAAGACATTGAGGTCGAGTTAAAAGATATTAATCAACTGATGTCGACCTATATCCCCGATAGCGAAATCAATCGTTTTAATCAGCTTCAAGATAACTCCTGCTTCAGGTTTTCCAGCAAGACATGGGAAGTACTGTTAGCTGCACAAGCAATTTATGAAGAAACTGACGGGGCTTTTGATATCACACTCGGTCCATTAATTTCTCGCTGGGGCTTCAACGCTGAAGAGTATGAAGAAAAAGTGCCAAGCTCTGAGGAAGTATCAAAGCTTATGGCTGAAGTAGGAACTGATAAATTAACCTACGATATCCACAATCAATGTATCCACAAAAACCACCCTGGTATTACTATTAACCTTTCAGCAATCGCTAAAGGTTATGGTGTTGACCAAGTGGCTGATATTGTTGAAAAGCATGGTGTTGAAAACTATTTGGTCGAAATTGGTGGCGAGACTAAAACGAAGGGAAAGAATCCTAGCGGCTCTGTATGGCGAGTGGCAGTAGAAAAGCCTGTCAGTGTCACTCAACAAAAAATGCTCGTGGTAGGCCTTAAAGACAGCTCTATAGCCACATCAGGAGACTATCGTAATTACTTCGAGGTTAATGGCCAGCGTTTTTCACACACCATCGATCCTAAAACAGGTTACCCAGTCACCCATAAGCTTACCTCAGTCTCTGTGATTCATCCGCAGAATATGTACGCGGATGCTTATGCAACAGCTTTAACAGTGATGGGGACTGAAGACGCCTTATCGTTCGCAGAGTCTCACAAACTTGCCGCTTTCCTGATCAGCCAAAATGGTAGCGAGCTCTCGACCAAGTCAACACAAGAGTTTCGGCAGTTTACTTTGGATAATTAAAGCTGAGGCGCTCAGTCAGTTGACCGGCTGCCTTCCTTATAGAAATGATTTTAATGTACGTTGTGATTACAATCATTACACTCTTTGTGAAAAGTATCCCGTCGTACCAATTAACGTGAAGCTTATAATAGTTCTATAGCCACATAGCTTTTTGATAGATTAATAACTCACAACCATCATGCTATACCTTCTAACTCAATGATTTAATGGCCAATCTCCCTCACGCTTCAATATATTTTTTTACCACATTATATTGATCAATAAATAAGCTATAAACTCACTAGATACCTATGATAAAATATAGGTATTAAGTAAATATTAGTGAGTAATCTGGACACAATGAGCAGCACATTTTTATTAGCTTTTGCATTATTTATAGCGGTTATCGTTATTATGGCGGTAGGCTATATTTTTCAGCAGAAACGTATCAGCGGAAGCTGTGGCGGCTTGGATGCTCTTGGTATTGAAAAGGCTTGTGACTGTGATAAGCCTTGTGCTAAAAAGCGTGCTCGTTTGCGGAATAATGAGCATAGGTTGGATGTTAGCATCATAGAAGAGTAGATCTAACTACTCTTCTAATATTGTTATTTCGTCGCTATTGTCTATTTCTGTACTCTGAAGCGTCCTATGAAAAGTGCTGAAAAGCTTTTAGAATGCTTTGTCTAGAGATCATTCCTACCAACTGACTCTTTTCAACCACTGGATACATTCTGCAGTTATCTTTCAAATATTTTTCAGCGACATCTGCAATACTGTCATCAGGATGAACAGCCCTAACATCTTTACTCATTCTGTCCATCACTCTATCACCTAAGTCTCCGTGATAAATAGCACTCAACACTGTGTGCAAACAGTCCTTCTCTGAAAGAAAGCCAACTAAACGATTATGGTCATCAAGCACTGGTGCACCTGTTAGGCGATACTCCATCATCGTTTGAGCTGCCTCAACCACATCGGTTTCAGGTTTCAAGGTAATCATGGCTGAAGTCATATAATCCCGCACTGTGACTGATTTTAGCATTGGCAACGCTCCTGTTATTTAGTGGCACTTTATTTTTTACTTTCTTTGATAGTAGCTTATTTGTCAGAAAAAACAAAGCCCGGCAAGAGCCGGGCTTTGTCACATAATAATTATAAATAATTATTATTACTTCATCGTCTCAGCGTGAGCTTCTGCACGACGGTTAAGTGCACGACCTTCAGAAGTCGAATTGTCAGCGATTGGACGCTCTTCACCATAACCTACAGAACTTAAACGAGACTCATCGATACCAAAGTTGTTAATCAAGTAGTCTTTTACAGCGTTTGCACGACGCTCAGAAAGGCCTTGGTTGTACTGGTTAGAACCAGTGCTATCCGTGTGACCTTGAATTTGCGCGTTCACGCTTGGGTATTGACGCAAGAACTCAGCAACTTTCGCAATCTCAGAAACCATTTCTGGTTTGATTTGGTACTTGTCAACGTCGAAGTTCAAACGCATATCTACAACAACTTCTTCTTTAGGCTCAATCTTACAGCCTTTCTCGTCAACTTTTGCACCAGCTTCAGTACCTGGGCATGCATCTTTATAGTCAGCAACACCGTCGCCATCACTATCTAGTGCACAACCGTAAGCATCTACTGCTGCACCAGCTGGAGTACCCGGACAACGATCATTAGCATCTAAAACGCCATCGCCGTCTGAGTCTTTAGCTTCTTTCTTAGGCTCTACTTTTGGTGCAGCACCTGAACGAACGGTATCACCAAAGAATAAACCAACATTAAAGTACAACATTTTATCGTCGCCACGCTCGCCCGAATCCATGAAGTCGTAACCTAAACGCATGAAAACGTCGTCGTTAGCAAAATGCTGAATACCTAAACCGACTTTGTAGAACTCGTCTTCAAAGTCTGGGTGATATACGCCATACTTGTCGTCATGTTGACCGTAACCCACTTTCAAGAAAGGGTGCGTAGTTGCGCTACCCAACCAGCTAGTGTCGTTATATAAAACGTCTAAGCTATACGTAATAATGTCCGTACGATTACCAGAAGCTCTGTTAAAGGCATCATCTGTGTAAGCATACTGTCCTTCGATTTGCCAGTTCTTATTAAAAGCCCAACCCAAACCAAAGTTTCCGCCAAGTCGGTCATTTGTCAATCGCGAAGAATCTAGTTCTAAGTTATGCATACCAGCATAAGCATAAAAACCGTAACGATCTTTCACTTCACCTTCGTCTGCAAATGCTGTTGAGCCTAAAGCCAACATACATGCTGCTGCGATTAGTTTCTTTTTCATAATTTTGCCCTCTTCCTTATTTTCCTGTGTTTAAAGAGTAAAGCCATTATACATGAAACAATAACTTACACTCCAAAATATACTCAACTTTGTACAATTTTACAATTTTCTACACTAATTCTTGGACCTGACTTGCAATCATATTTGCATAGTTTTCTGCCGTAGTTTCGTCTTTCGCTTCAACCATAACGCGTATCAATGGCTCTGTTCCTGATTTACGAATCAAGACCCGACCGGAATCACCCAGCTCTTTCTCAACATTTGCAACCAATTCTTTTAACTCTTTCTTTGCTAGGATAACATCAGCGTTTTCTACTCGAACATTAATCAGTTCTTGCGGAAACAAGGGATGCAAATTTGAGAAGTTTGTCAAAGTTTGGCTTGTGTTCTTCAATGCTTTTAACACCTGCAACGCAGCTACTATTCCGTCCCCAGTAGAATTATAGTCTAAGCAAATTACATGACCAGAAGACTCACCACCAAGCTTCCAACCGTTTTTCTTAAGTGATTGCATAACATAACGGTCACCGACTTTTGTACGCTCAAAGTCGATTCCCTCATTCTTTAAATCAACTTCAACTGCCATATTAGTCATCAAAGTTCCGACAATGCCACCTTGCAACTCACCGTTGCTATTTAAATACTTTGCTAAAAGCCAGATCAGCTGATCGCCATTAACCAAGCTGCCACCACCATCAATCATCATAACTCGGTCGCCGTCGCCATCGAAGGCGATACCCAGGTCGGCTTTATGTTCTACTACAGCCTTTGATAAAGAACTTGTAGCTGTAGCGCCGCAATCTAAATTAATATTTAAACCATCTGGTTTATTACCGATAACGATTACTTCTGCACCTAATTCTTTAAATACGTGAGGCGCTATGTGGTAAGTCGCTCCATGTGCACAATCTACCACCAGTTTCTGTCCTTTTAATGACAAATTATTAGCAAAACTGGCTTTGCAGAATTCAATATATCTAGCAGCTGCATCCTCAATTCGAAAGGCTTTACCCAGTTGATCACTAGGTAAAGTCGTCATCGCTTTATCCATTAGAGATTCAATTTCTAGCTCGACCTCATCAGGAAACTTAGTGCCATCTGCTGAGAAAAATTTAATACCATTGTCATGATAGGGATTATGCGAAGCACTGATCACAATACCTGCATCAGCTCTAAAGGTTCGTGTTAAGTATGCAATTGCAGGGGTCGGCATCGGCCCTACTAATAAACTGTTCACACCAGCAGCAGTTAATCCCGCCTCAAGTACTGACTCGAACATATAGCCAGAGATACGCGTGTCTTTACCAATAACAACGTTGCCTTTATTACCTAAAGCTTGCCCTAGGGCCCAGCCTAGTTTCAACACAAACTCTGGAGTGATAGGAAATTGTCCAACCGTTCCTCGAATACCGTCTGTGCCAAAATATTTTCTTTTACTCACGCTTCGTCCTATTTTTATTTAATGTTAATTCTCAAACGCACTAATAACTTTCATCGCTTGCACGGTTTCTTTAACGTCGTGCACCCGCAAAATTCTTGCTCCTTTCAAAGCTGCATAAGTTGCAGCAACAACGCTACCAATTAAGCGCTCTGGAACTTCTTGATCTAGAATCTGACCGATCATCGTTTTTCTAGAAACACCGACCAGCACTGGGCAATCTAAACCATGGAATCGCTCTAACTGACGCATTAACCTTGTATTATGCTCCAAACTTTTTCCAAAGCCAAAACCAGGGTCGATGATAATTTTATTCCTGCCAATCCCATGCTTTTCGCATTCTGCGATCCGCTTTCTTAACATATCCTGAACTTCATTCACAACATCATCATATTGTGGATTCTGTTGCATAGTCCGTGGTTGTCCTTTCATGTGCATTAGACAAACATATACATCGCTTCCAGCAACGGCCTCTAAAGCCCCTTTTTCCTGCAGCGATCGTACGTCATTAATCAAGTCAACATTATGCTCTAAAGCTCGAGACATCACCTCAGGTTTACTGGTATCAACTGATACTATTGCACCCAAGGCTTTGGCCGCTTTAATCAACGGTATAACTCGTTTTAGTTCATCTTCTACCGAGACTTCTGTGGCCCCTGGTCGAGTGGATTCACCACCGATATCAATAATATCCGCCCCAGCCTCTAGCATTTGCTCTATTCGCTTCTTGGCATCGCCCTTTTCAAAATAGCGGCCGCCATCTGAAAAAGAGTCGGGAGTAGTATTTAATATCCCCATCACTAAAGGGCGAGGTCGATTAATTAATGGCTCTAATTTCGACATACAGCTTAGACTTCCTAAAAATTAGTATCAAAAAAGGGCCCCGCAGGACCCTGTTTCTTAATCGTCAGACTGACGCTCAGAAGGCTTATCCTCAGGCTCTTGTGATGGAGCTTGTTTATTAACTTCGCTCTCACCGCTAGCATCATCAGCGCTGGCTTTCTCAGACCAGTCAGCCGGTGGTTGAGGCTCCTCTCCTTTCATAATGTCATCAATCTGTTTGGCGTCTATCGTTTCATATTTCATTAACGCCTTAGCCATGGCATGTAACTTATCCATATCTTCATTTAAGATGGTCTTCGCACGCTCGTAGTTACGCTCGATAATATCGCGAATCTCTGAGTCGATCATGCGCGCTGTATCGTCTGAAATGTTTTTATGCTGCGTTACCGAACGGCCTAAGAACACCTCATCTTCATCTTCGGCATAAGACATAGGCCCTAATTTTTCCGACAAGCCCCACTTAGTCACCATGTTTCTTGCGATATCTGTTGCACGCTCGATATCATTCGAAGCACCAGTAGTTACTTTATCAGCACCATTGAGTAGTTCTTCTGCAATACGTCCGCCGAATAATGAAGATAGCTGGCTTTCCAACGCTTCTTTCGACAGAGAGTACTTATCTTGTTCTGGCAAATACATCGTGACACCTAACGCACGACCCCGTGGAATAATACTAACTTTATACACTGGGTCATGGCTTGGAACACGCAAGCCAACAATGGCATGGCCCGCTTCGTGATATGCCGTGTTAAGCTTTTCTTCCTCGGTCATCACCATTGAGCGGCGCTCAGCACCCATTAAAATCTTATCTTTCGCTTTTTCGAACTGCTCCATTCCTACGGTGCGTTTATTGTCGCGCGCAGCAAATAAAGCCGCCTCATTGACTAAGTTCGCTAAGTCAGCGCCAGAGAAGCCTGGTGTACCACGAGCAATTAAGCTTGGCTCAACGTCGTCTCCCACTGGGATCTTACGCATATGAACCTTAATGATTTGTTCACGACCTTTAATGTCTGGTAAGCCGACAATAACCTGACGGTCAAAACGGCCTGGACGTAATAGCGCCGGGTCGAGCACATCTGGACGGTTTGTTGCAGCGATAACGATCACGCCTTCACCACCTTCAAAACCATCCATCTCAACCAATAGTTGGTTCAAGGTTTGCTCACGCTCATCATGACCGCCGCCAAGACCAGCGCCACGATGGCGACCGACCGCATCGATCTCATCAATAAAGATAATGCATGGAGCGTGCTTTTTAGCTTGCTCAAACATATCACGCACACGTGATGCACCGACACCCACAAACATTTCCACGAAGTCTGAACCAGAAATGGTGAAGAATGGTACTTTTGCTTCGCCTGCAATAGCTCGTGCCAATAAAGTTTTACCCGTACCCGGAGGACCTACCATCAAAACACCGCGCGGAATCTTACCGCCCAAGCGCTGGAATTTACGCGGGTCGCGCAAGAAATCGACTAATTCGCCGACCTCTTCTTTCGCTTCTTCGACACCGGCCACATCAGCAAAAGTTGTTTTAACCTGATCTTCACTCAGCATGCGAGCTTTACTTTTACCAAACGATAAAGCACCGCCGCCTTTGCCGCCTCCTTGCATTTGACGCATGAAATAAATCCATACGGCGATCAGCAACAGAATCGGGCCAAAGCTTAGTAAGAAGGTACCAAAGCCACCGCCTTCACGCTTTTTACCTGAATATTGGACTTTGTTATCCAGCAGAATTTCGTTGAGCTTCCCATGTCCGCCGTCTGGAATTTCCGCTCTAATATTACGGTTCGAACCAGTTTCTCGGCCAGAAACTACGATATCGTTAGGGTTAATGACGACATCATCAACTTCCTTTGCCTCAATTTTCTCAACAAATTCAGAAAAAGGAATTTTACTATCGTCGAGCTGCTTCTCTTGAATGGCATCAATAACAACGAAGAGAATAACCGCCGCTATAACCCAAAATAGTATGTTTTTTACTAAATCGCTCAAAATTCGAACCTCAAATTATGACAGCTTCCTGTCTTTACTTTTTGACTCAGTATTATGCCACGCTTGCGTCTATTGATAAGCCCAATGGCTGAATAAAACTGGCTTTTCTGCGCCAGTATCGTAACAAAACGTAACACATTCCATCATTGTTAATGGCTGGAAAGCCTTAAATAAATAGCTTTAACCTTTATAGCCCTGTCCTACAACGTACACTTCACGGGATCGAGCCCTTGATGCGTCTGGCTTGCGGATCATGACTTTATCAAAGCTTTGCCTACATTGGCGAATATATTCGTCAAAACCTTCGCCTTGGAATACTTTGACCACATAGCTCGCGCCTTTCGCTGACACTTCTCTGGCCAATTCCAGAGCTAACTCAGCCAAATACATACCTTTAGGCTGATCAATCGCATCCATTCCACTCATATTGGGGGCCATATCAGATAATACAAGGGTTGCTTTGTGGTCACCAATCATATCAAGTAATTGATTCAGCACTGATTCTTCTCTGAAATCACCTTGAATAAAATCGACATCAGGCAAAGGGTCCATAGGCAGTATGTCTAAGGCAAAAATTTTACCTTTCGAGCCTATTTTATAGGCTGCATATTGCGACCAACCGCCTGGCGCTGCGCCGAGATCGACAATCGTGCACCCAGGCTTCACTAACTGATACTTTTGGTCGAGCTCTTCAAGCTTATACACGGCACGAGAACGATAGCCATCTTTCTGTGACTTTTTTACATAAGGATCGTCAAAATGTTCCTTCATCCAGCGCTGGCTGCTTTTTGTACGAGACATGCCTTAGAAATCACTTGTATTCATTAAAATAGGTCTCTATTGTACCGTTTTTAAGGTAAAATAACTGCAATTCTCACTATTAAGTTCATCAAATGTCTCAATCTAAACAAACTTCATTAAGCAAGACACAAATTAAGTTCTTACGCAGTAAGGCACATAACCTAAAACCCGTCGTCATGATTGGTGATAAAGGCCTAACGGAAAATGTGCTTGAAGAAATTCACTTAGCGTTAAACCACCATGAACTGATTAAAATTAAGGTTCGTGCTGAAGAACGTGACGACAAGAAAGCCATTATTGACGAGATCATTAAGAAGACAAAAGGACAAGAAGTCCAAGTAATTGGGCACATATTAGCCTTGTATCGTCGCTCAGAAGATGTAAAAATCATCTTACCAAAATAATTAGCAAGGAATATCAATGGCTTACAGCGTCCTTTTAGTAGAAGACCATGCTGAGTTAGCGGCAACTACTGGCGAGTTTCTTGAACTCTGCGGTTATATTGTTGATTATGCCAGCGATGGTCCTACTGGGCTCAGCCTTGCTCTCAATAATAGTTACGACGCTTTAATTCTTGATATTATGCTGCCAGGTTTAAACGGCTATGAGATTTGCCGTAAAGTTCGCCAAGAAGCCGAGTCTGATATTCCGGTTCTGATGCTCACCGCAAGGGATCAACTCAGTGACAAATTAGAGGGGTTTGATACAGGAGCCGACGACTACTTGATTAAGCCTTTTGACTTCGAAGAACTGGATGCTCGCTTAAAGTCTATCATCAAGCGTCATAAAGGCGACTTTAGTAGCAAGACACTGAAAATTCATGATCTAGAGCTCGACCCTAAAACCATGAAAGTCACCCGCGCTAACAAAGAATTAAAGCTGTCGCCGACGGGCTTACAGATTTTGAAAATGTTAATGCGACGCTCCCCAGAACTAGTATCACGCGAAGACATTGAGCGCGAACTATGGGGCGACTTAGTCCCCGACAGTGATGTTTTAAGAAGTCACTTGTACAACCTTCGCAAAGTTATCGATAAGCCCTTCGATTGTGCGCTCTTAGAAACAGTCCCTAGCTTAGGCTTGAAAATCGTTCCACCTGAAAACGCTGATTAAACCTCTTTCTTGGGGATGGTTAAGGTTGCTTTTGTGCCTTGACCTTGCTCACTTTCTATCACTAGTTTCCAGCCAAGCTGCTCACAGATCCGGTAAACGATCGAAAGGCCCAAACCAAACCCTTTCACTTTAATACTTTCACGGTTTTCTCGATAAAAAGGTTCATGCACTCGCTTCAGCGCCGCTGGATGAATACCACAGCCCGTATCTTCAATAATAATATCCCGATCTTTAATTTTAAGTTTTATCGATCCTTGGTCAGTATAATTAAAAGCATTGCTGATCAGGTTGTTGATGCAAATGCAAAAGAGTCTCTCAGGAATAACTTCCTGAATATTATTCTCAAAGACTTTTGATACATCTAGATCTTTATCAGAATTAATCTTCTGTATTTGGAACAGCTGCTCTTCGACCAAGTCATTTAAAGATATGGGAGCGCTGGTTTCTTCTGGCGTTTGATCTCTAGAAAGAAGTAACAATGCTTCCAGCAAGTCCTCCATTTCTTTGATCATCGGATGCATGCGCTTTACGACAGCCTGCTGGCGATTATCAAGATCTTGGCGTTCTAGTAATGCCAGAGAGCCTTTCAATACCGCCAAAGGCGTTCGTAGTTCATGGCTGGCATAGCGGGTAAAGTTCTTCTCTCTATCAACATACTCTTCAACTTTTCTAGCATATTGCTTAAAGGCATTCAGCAGCACATTTACTTCTGCATCGGCATTTTGTTCAATGTCTGAAAAATCGATTTCAAACCCTTCATCCGCATCAACCATTTCCATCTTACGAGAAAGTTTGATCACTGGTGATACAGCACGCTTAGCCATATAGTAACTAATCCATGCTGGCAGATAGATGATTAACAGAACTAACGCTAGCGGAGTAATACCAAAGAAAAGCGCTAGCTTCGCTACCTGCCCTTCTTCAAACACTAAATACAATTTACGGCCATAACGCTCCGATACGTGAACTAAAGGCCGTTTCTCGCGAGTTTCGAGACGCTGATAACCAATAGGAAGTTTTGCGATATCCTCAGGAACCGGCTCAGAGTGCGAGCTTCTTTCCATATAGCCGGTTAAATTAAGCGTTCTAGGTAGATTACTGGTAGGATTCTCTTTGTAGTGCTTCCAGTAAAAGTCGGCTTCTCCTTCGAGCGCCTGTTTAATTAATACTTTTTCAACTACTTTTGCCGCGCCATAAACACTGAGCAGAGTAACACCACTAATCAGTACTAGCTGGATTAGCATTGCTCTGACTAACTTGTGATGTATTTTCTTCTGCTTTCGTGCCATCTATTTTTGCGCCGATTTACTAAACCGATAATGAGCAATTAACCATTCATTCCCTTGGTTTAAACCAAAAAGTTCAGCACAAGACATGAAGAATATTCTCCATCGCTGCAACCAAATCTTGGCTTCTTTCTCACCATACACCTTTTCAAAAACCGATAAAATAGATTCTTTGTGTTTATCTGTATTTTCCAGCCAAGCGTTTGATGTTTTCTCATAGTGCTGCCCACTCAGCAGCCAGCGCTTCTCTAAGTTCAATTCGCCTTGAAAATGTAGAAAAGTGTCAGCTGCAGGCATTTGTCCGCCGCTGAAGAAATATTTCCCCATCCAGTTATCTTCCCCTTCCTCTTCAAAGGGGTACATCAAATAACGATGACAAAAGACATGCAAAAATACCTTCCCTTCATCATTAAGCCAGTTGGTTACTCGTTGGAACAGTTGCTGATAATTTCTGACGTGCTCAAACATTTCGATTGAGACGATACGATCAAATGATTTTTCCGTACTGAAGTTATTAATATCAACAGTAATAACGTCGATATTACTTAATCCACGTTCTTTTGCCTTACTATCAATATATTGCTTTTGTGAGCTTGAATTCGATAAAGTCGTGATGTGGCTATTGGGAAATTTCTTAGCCAGATACAATGTCAAAGAACCCCACCCACAACCAAGCTCAAGAATGTTTTGTCCATCTTCAAACTCGCCTCGCTCCACATAAAGTGCCAGCATCTTATCTTCGGCGGTTGATAGATCTTTCGTATTGTCATCCCACAAGCAACCGCTATACTTCAGGTGTTCACCGAGAGCTAGTAGATAGAAATCAGCAGGAACCTCATAATGTTGTTCATTAGCCTTATCAGTTTTAACGGCAATATCGCTACGCCTTAACTCTTGTAGAAAACGATCATACTGCTCACTTTGAGCTTCTATATCATTAATGTGTTCTTCTTCAAGTCTCTGTTTACACAGTTTCCTAATACCCGCTCGAATCACTGAATCCGGCAAATTCCCAGACTCCATCATATTAATAATTGTCTTAATCAAGCTTCTCTCTCCTAACTGTGTTTGCCCGTCTTTGGGCCAATAAAAAATTTGTTGGTACGCTTCTGGTATTCTCTGTAAGCGTTACCTTTCGATCTTAAATTTTGTTGTTCATTGAATGGTATGCCGGTTAGTTTCAATAAAAAAACTAACATAATCATCGGGTAAATCCACATTAGCCACTGAAGCTCTGTGCCTATGGTCAATAGTGGATAGGCGAACCAGTGAGTCCATTCGAAGAAGTAGTTTGGATGTCGTGAATATTTCCATAAACCGACATTACAAACCTTGCCTTTGTTAGCTTTATTTTTTTTAAATAGCCTCAATTGGCGATCTGAGAGCCACACCCCAAGGTATGAGATTCCAACGACGAATAAGCCAAGAAGATCCCATAAACCAAACTCGCTAGAATGGTTTGCTAGCACCCATGCCGGAAAACTAAACAAGCTAATGATCATTCCTTGGCCGATAAAGAATAGAAAGAATTTAGCTTGAGTGTTATTTTCCCAATAGGACCTTAAGTAAGCATAACGACCATCTTCTTTCGATAGGTCATACCGTTCTACAAGATGCCAGAAAAGTCTTAAGTACCACGCGACAGGAATAAGTAAGATTATTGCGCGATGAAATATATCACCATTTGCTAAGGTAAATATCACTAAACCGTTAACAACGATCATTCCTGACCATACGATGTCAGCAATATCTGCATGTTGATTCTTTTTTTGCCAAAGCCAAGCTAAAACCTGCGTCAGCAAGTTTACAGCTAGCATTGTAAGAAGGAACTCACTCCCAGACATTAGCAAACCAAGACTGGCCAGATTGGCCGTAACGTTGAACTAATAAGGTCAGTAGAAAGGCAATCACAAACCAGCCGACAGCCATAGCGCTTAAAGTTAGCCATGGGTTGTGAATAATAACTGCTCCAACACGCTCAGCTGCGAGGTAAGATACTGGACCACCTACAGCTGCCAATGCTCCAGCTAAGTAGGGGCTTTTTTGTACCCAGGCGAGAGAATGGTTAAATGCCGCTCCAAAGGCGAGCCACAAAGCAACGATCCACCATGGTGCCAATTGGTTAATAGGCCAGTGGTTATCATAAATTATCAGGCCACTGGCAGACCATGCTGTTGCCAACACAAAGCCACACATCCCGCTGGTAAGAATTACAATTACATCACTTTCATTTCGACGAGTCGGCCAAAGTTGCCATAACAGCATGAGACCTAACAATAAGCACCCAAGCCAAATAAAGTTTTCTTCTGCGCCAAAAACAAAACCAATCCAAACTAACTGAAATAGCACAAAGTTAACGATGTTATTAGCATTTAAAGTTGTGCTAGCCATTGCTCTCTCTTGTTAGTGGGTTTGGCAAAAAGCAAGTGGGTGTCACTGATAGACTTCTCTATAAATCCACCCTCACAATAACTAAAATAGAATTTCCACATGCGTATAAATTCTTCGCTATATCCCTGCTCTTTCACCTCTTCAATATTGTCCTCAAAACTTTTAGCCCAGTGATTAAGAGTTTTAGCATAGCTTTCACCAAAATCTTCTAGGTTAATAAGTCTAAGATCTGAATTCTTGGCCCCGCTGGATACCACTGCCGAGACACAAGGAATGAAACTACCAGGGAATATATAACGCTTGATGAAGTCTACCGATTTCAAGGCTTGTTTGTAGCGGCGATCTTCAATAGTGATGGCTTGTATCAGTGCCAGGCCTTCTGGGTTGAGCAAGTCGCTACACTTTTTAATATAGGTATCAAGATAATGGTGGCCAACCGCCTCAATCATTTCTATTGAGACTAACTTATCAAATGTACCTTTCAGATCTCGGTAATCCTGTTTTAAAAGAGTGATACGTTCTTCTAAACCTTCTTCAGCAATTCTTTGTTTTGCATACTGATATTGCTGTTCGGATATTGTGGTAGTGGTGACGTGGCAACCATAATTCTTGGCTGCATATATCGCCATTCCACCCCAACCAGTGCCTATCTCAATGACTTTGTCTGTTGGTTTCAAGTCCAACTTATCGCAGATAGTTTTTAATTTTCGTTCCGAGGCAACTTCTAATGATTCATTTTCGGCAAAAATTGCCGATGAGTACATCATATGCTTATCTAAAAACAACTTAAAAAATTCATTACCCAAGTCATAATGGGCAGAGATATTATCTTTGCTACCAGAAACACTATTCTTGTTAAAGTAATGCCATACTTTTAGAACACTATTTCTCAGCCATGCAAGACCGCCTTCCATTTCATCCAATAACTCAATATTGCGAACCAATATCTGAACCAGTCCAGTTAGATTATCAACATCCCACTTGTTATCGATATATGACTGTGCAGCTCCATTACTTCCTTCAAGAGCGACTTGTCTGTAAAAGTCGAGGTCTCTTATCGTTAACGTCACAGCAACATCTGTTTGCTGCTCACCACAAACATAGGTTTCAACAGGATCGGTCACGGTAATAGAGCCGTTTTGAATCCGTCCTAAGGTACTTTTAACTTGGTTGCGGATAATTTTAAGCATGCCACTATTGGCAGTCGCCTGCTTCAACTCATTACTGTTTTGTCGTTTTGCAACACGTGTGCCCTGCGTCATTGATACTCCTAGGATTGACTATGTTTGGGATGGTCAAATACTTTTAATCGTTTGAGCCATAATTTCAGAGCTTGCCAATAGATCAAAAAGCTCATCTTATGCGGCTGTAAAGCATGAGTGAAAACATACTTTCTCATGCTACTTGTTGTTAATGGTAATAGCTGCCCTGTGAAGGTTGCGTCAAAATATTTTTTCCCTTCAGTCGTTAACACAGCCATGTGAACCCTAAGCTCATCGTTAACGACTTTAAAGGTCCAGCGATAGAGCATATCCATCTGTATAAACGGTGACACATGGAACTCTTTCTTAAAACTGAACTGATAGACGTTGCCGCGCCTTGTGCTTTCTTCCTCAGCACAATCAAAAACGTAGCTATGGCGCTCACTCCAAGGGGTGTTGGTTATTTCACTGACGATAAATGCTAGCTTCTGATCTAAGTCGTAACAATAGTAAAAACATACAGAATTGAAGTTATACCCATAATTTCTAAGGTGGGACATCATGTAGACTTTGCCAGAAAATTCTTTCCCAGTAATCGATTTAATACTTGAAATAATTTTCTGCTTATTTTCTTTTGGGTATTTATTATTACTAAGTGAAGGCTTAATACCCTGATGAAAGTCCTTAGCTCTATAACTCACAAAATTTGCTTTTTCGATTGACCATAATCGGCTACGACTGAATTGCTCTTCCACCTTATCCAAATCAAGCAGGGTCCACGCCATATCATATTCAAATTCATGGGCCTTTGGCGCATACCGTCGATGTCGTACCCAGCCTTTGACTATACTATTATTCAGCATAACCATTATCACGAAGTAACTGCTGAGCAGCCTCTAAGCCACTACGCGCTCCATCTTCATGAAAACCCCATCCCCAGTAAGCTCCACAATAATAACTGGACATTTCTCCTTGCAATTCCGGCCTTCTATTTTGCGCATCGATTGTTTTCTGCGTGTAAACAGGATGCTCATACTCTAAGTACTTCCATACCTTCTTCGTATCAACCTGCTCACTCATATTTAAACTGACAATCACTGGTCGCTCCGTCGGCAAAGACTGTAATAAGTTCATGTAATAACTCACCGTACATTGTACTTTGCTGATTTCATTTCTTATCACATTCCAACTTGCCCAAGCTTTTTTCTTTTTAGGCAATAAGGCTACATCCCAGTGGAGACATATTTCGTTTCGTTGATACTTAATGGCTCCCAATACTTCTCTCTCAGAGCTGGTGGGTTCATCCAACAATTTCAGCGCTTGGTCGCTATGACAAGCGAATATCACGTGATCAAACTGATGCTCTTCTCCGCCTGAAAAATGTAATGTCACCCCATGCTCGGTTCTTTCTACTTTCGCTATTGAGGCATTCAAACTTACATCAAAATTCGCCTTTTCTGTTATGGCTTTAAGGTATTGGCGAGAGCCACCACTCACCGTTTTCCATACAGGGCGGTCACTTATCTGCATCATGTTATGGTTTTGCATGAAGGCGACTAAATACCGAGCAGGGAAATCCATAATTAAATCGGCTTTTCCAGACCACAATGCCGAGGCCATTGGAATGATATGCTCATTCGTGAAGTAGTCACTATAACCATTAACCCTTAAATACTCACCCAAAGAGATGTTGTTACTTACCTCTTCAAGCAACGCCGGTGCTTCTTTATAGAAGCGCGTTATATCTCGAATCATTCGGAGAAATTTAGGATTGAAGATATTCCGTCGTTGGCAAAATAGTTTGTTAATGTTGGTAGCATTATACTCAAGTCCGCTAAAACGATTTGATACAGCAAAACTCATATCACTGTCTTTATAGGCAACATTATATTTATTCAACAACTCCAAAAATCGTGGGTAGTTGTCTGGGTTGAACACAATGAACCCTGTATCCACATCGATTGATTCACCATCGACATCAATCGTGTGAGTATCAGCATGACCGCCAACCTTACTGTTCTTTTCGTAAACAGTCACCTCACATTTGTCTGATAAATATTCTGCTGCTGAAATTCCTGAAATACCCGAACCGATGATTGCTACCTTCAAACTCTTTTCTCCTGCACTTTAGCCATCTCGGGCTTTCGTAAGTCCCAAATCAAACCCAACTTTTCCATAATAAATAATAGGTAATAACTTATGTCCAGCTCCCACCACCTTAAACCCTGTTTAACGGACGATGGAAATTGATGGTGATTATTGTGCCACCCTTCTCCCAGAGTTAGTAAAGCCAGTAAGGGATTGTTTCGACTATCATCATTGGTTTCGAAGCTCCGAAATCCCCAACGGTGAGCTAGCGAGTTAATTAAAAATGTCACGTGCGACAGCACAACTGTTGACACAAAATATCCCCAAATCAAAATTTGCCACTTAGTCGCACCTAGAGCAGGATGAGCATGTTCGATATAGGCTCCTACCATGAGTATTAAGAATGCATAAATAATTGGCGGCACAATGTCGTACCGATCTAGCCACTTCAACTCTTTGTACTTTGCTAAGTCTTTGACGCGGTCTTCGTTGGTGGCAAAATTCTTTTTGTTAAGAAACCACAGGGTATGACTTCTTAGAAAGCCATCACGTGGCGAGTGAGAGTCGTTTTCTGTATCGGCGTGTTTATGATGATGACGGTGATGTGCAGCCCACCATAGCGGCCCCCGCTGCGTTGCAGTTGCTCCCAAGAAACCAAAAATCGCCTGCATGATACGGCTCGTTTTAAAGCTTTTGTGGGAAAAGTATCGGTGGTAAAAGGCTGTAATGGCAAACATTCGAATAAAGTAGCTTGCTGCAAATACAATGATAGCTACCCAGCTCACACCGACAACCAGCACCAATAAACAGGTCAAATGCAGTAATATGTATGGAATGACTCTGGGCCAGTCGACTTCGTCGCCCGAATCAGCTCCCACTATTTTGTTATCAAACCACTGTTTCAACGTAATAATTCCTCGGATGGTGTAAGCGATATGTTAAGCTCAAAATTGTGAAAATCCTGTGAACTGACTTTTCACAAATATTTGACGTGCGAGCTATTATTCTCTTATAACATCATAAAGTAGGTACTAGCACAATGAAGCTACTCAAACTTATAGTTGCACTAACTCTTAGCCTGGCAATCATCTGCTGCTCTTCAGGAGGAGACCGCATGTATAACGATCGTGTTGAGGAATTTTTATCGGTTTTAGAAACCATTCCTTCGACCAGTAATCATTCAGATCCCGCATCTCACTTCTCAACAGTCTTTAAAGATTTCCATCTTGATGCAAAAGAAGCGAAGATTCGTGACGTTTATGCTGAAAAATTCTACTTTAACGACACTTTCAAGACTTTTCGCACCATTGATGAACTGATTCCCTACATGGAAGAGACTGCTGAAAATGTCAAAACGACCACTGTCGAAATTCTTGACGTCAGCAAAAGCGACTCTGATTATTACCTTCGCTGGAAAATGATTATGGAATTTACAGCCAAAGGGAGAGATATCCGCTCTGTATCAGTAGGCATGACACAGCTGCGCTTCAATGAGCAGGGAAAAGTCATTTTGCACCAAGACTACTGGGATGGCGCTGAAGGGTTCTATCAACACCTTCCTTATATTGGGTACTTTGTCAGAAAAGTTCGAGATAGCCTATAATGCGTATTGCCATATTTATCCTTCTAACAGCGATAGCCAACATAGCTATCGCTGACTTACCTAAGAATATTTCTCACAGCCAAGGCGATTTTAAACTTTGCGCTAAAGAAAGAGTATCTAAGTTGTGGTTTGATATCGTCGATGTTGGTATCTATTACCAAGACTGTGACTCAGCCCAGCATGTTTTCGATGACCAAACCAAGCTATTGCGCTTTGCATATCTGAGAGAAGTTGAAGGACATCAGTTCACAGAGGGCGCCGTAGAATACTTACAAGAAAACCTTACCTCAGATGACTTGAACGCGTGTAGTAAGCCATTCGAAGCCATCAATAGCGTTTATAAAAATGTCTCATCAGGCGATTATTATGATCTATACCTTTTTGAGAATGAAGGTTTAAAGCTTTACCTTAACGACCAGCACTTACATGATATGGACAACACAGATTGTCATTCTAAGTATTTATATGTGTGGTTCGGTGAAGAAACCATGGATAGCCAATTTAATGATTTAGCCAACAAGATAAAGCCTTAACTTAGCAACTCTAACGCTCTTTTCCTTGCTGCTTTATAATCAATGACAGGTTCAGGATAGCCGACGTTTTCTCTTTGCTTTACACTCGGCTCATGAATGGATTTATCATCCAACTCTTTAAGCTCTGGCACCAGTTTCCGAATAAAGTCACCTTTCGGATCAAAACGTTTAGACTGAGATAAGGGACTCATTATTCTAAAATATGGCGCACCATCAGCCCCAGTTGAAGAGCACCACTGCCATCCCCCATTGTTCGATGCAAAATCTCCATCGATTAACTTTTCCATAAAGTATTTTTCGCCTAAACGCCAATCAACAAGACATAGCTTATTCAAAAACATGGCCGCATTCATTCGTAAACGGTTATGCATCCAACCTGTTTGATTTAACTGTCGCATTGCTGCATCAATAATAGGGAAACCAGTACGTCCCTCTTTCCATGCTTCAAAGGCTTCGCTGTTATCAACCCATACTTCTTTCGCGCTGAGATTGAAGGCTTTATGCTTAGTAATCTGCGGATTATCAATCAGTATTTGTCGATAAAACTCTCGCCAAACTAACTCGGAGAACCAGGTATTTCCATAAAGTTTTTGCTCATCTCCTTCATAGTGTTCTAACAGCGCATGTATGCATTGTTTGGCCGATATCGCCCCGATGGTTAAATAAGGCGAAATACAACTTGTTCCAGATACGGACGGTATATCACGTTTACTTTTGTATTGATCGACTTTACCCAGAAATCTATCAACTCTTTCTAACGCAGCCTTTTCACCAGGCGGCCACAGATCTTCTCGGTATTCCTCTGAGAAATCATCTGTTGTCTGCTCTTTGATATCAAGACTTTGCTTTTCAGGTTCTTTTAAAGGCTCTATAGGCGCTGTTTTATGCACCTCTATCCACGCCTTCTTATAAGGTGTAAACACTCGATACGGATCGCCCTGCTTATTTTTCACTTGGTTGGGCTCTAACGCCATATCACCATGAAACCGATTCACTTCTAAGCCATCAGCTTCTAAGTCCTTTACCAGCTCGCTATCACGTTCCAGCTCATTAACTGGGTACTCATTATTAAAGAACACCGCATCGACGTCATGATCTTTAATTACTTCTTTTATCAGTTTTGTCTGATCTGTAAAGTAATCACAGGTCATGATGTGTAAGGGTATATTGAGCTTGTTCAGCGTCTCTCTCAACAGAAGCAATGAATCATAAATTAAGCCAACTTTGGCTTTCGCTTCATGGTGTTGCTCTCGCTGTTTCTTCGCCTCAATATATATAGCGATCACTTCACCAGATTTTGCGGCATGATGAAGTGCAGGATTATCATTAACTCGAATATCTTGACGAAACCAAACCAACTTCTTGCCCATTACAGATAATTCCTTAAGCCGAGTTCAACAGGATGAGGGTTCAGGTACGCTTGCTGAGCAATGTACTCATTGCCATATTGATTAATGTAATGGTTAATTAGAGTAATAGGGGCAATCAAAGTCACCATACCCTTACGGTATTGCTCAATAACATTAATTAGCTCTTGCTTGGCAGCGGGTGCTAAATCTTCTTTTAAATACCCTAAAACATGATAAAGCACATTACTATGAGATTTAGCATCAGCAATTTTCTTTAAAGACTCCATCAATGCCTGCTCATAGCTACCGATTAATTCTTCTAGCGGTAACCCATCATTGTTAGCCACCAACCGTCCTAGTTTCTTATAATCTGCATAGTTGTGCGCCATAACCAGATACTTGTAACGGCTGTGGAATTTGACCAGAGCATCAACCGAAGGGGACACTTTTACCTGATCTTTAAAATCTTGGTAAGCAAACACCCTAGTGATAAAGTTCTCTCTTAACTTTGGATCTTGTAATCGACCTTCCTCTTCTACTGGTAGCTCAGGCCGCTCATTCATGATCTCATTAATATAAACTCCACGGTCTGAGCGACCAGCAGGGTTACCATTTTGGTGATATACCTTAACCCGCTCCATACCACAGCTTGGCGAATTTCGAATCACGATATAGCCACTTACATCATTGAGCTCTGGCAATTTTCCTTTTGCAAAAGCCTTAAGTTCATCAGTCACATCATAGGAATGATCATCGACTTGAACGACTCGGATCGCCTTATCTTCATTTTCGATTAACCGAATAGGCGGTCTCGGAGCAGGCATTCCAATTCCCATTTCAGGACATATCGGTTGATACTCAAACCAGTCGTTTAATGTATTGAGACAGTATTTCGATTGCTTATGCCCACCATCGAAACGAACTTTGTTGCCTAATAGGCAAGAACTAATAGCTATAGGTATTTTTTTCATGCCCAAATTATTACCTCCTTATCGTGAAAACCATGTGAAATTATTCTTCCTCACTAACAGAGCTCATCTCAACAGTAACGATAATCTTTCTTCCATCAAAATTGGTTACCATCAGCCAAGTTTTATCACTTGAAAAATCTTCAGTTAGAATAGGTCCAGATATCAATTCTTCTTTCTTAAACAGCTTAAATTCGATGTTAAAGCTTTCCTCACCCTTTGCTAATAACTTTAACTCAAAGTTTAACTCCTTCTTATTATCCCCTGACATGTTCATATAACTCGCAACCTTCTCACGAGTAACCATCTTCGGATTGCTAAATGGTTCCAGCGTCTGATAAGTCTGAAGCCCATTACTTACATCAGTAATATCAAAAAGCTTTATATCAAACAAATAGTGTTTGTCTTCGGCTGAAACAGTCAGAGTCACGAGTGATAGCACCACCATTAGTGTAAATTTTGCTATTTTCATCATTAGCCTCGGTTATATAAATTCATGTTCATCATTAGAGCTTTTAGACATGAAATCAATTTAAATTACTGATATTCTTAATATTCCTGAAGGAATAGCTTAAGCCCTTTGCCATAATATTGAGATTCTCATATAACTCTAACATTATGATCAAGAATAAAGTATTAAGACAGCTACGTTCAGATATGGGCTGGACTCAGGGTCAAGCCGCTAGAGAAATTGGTATTCAGCAATCCTACTTATCTAAACTTGAGAATGATCGAGCACTGCCTTCCCATGAAATACTTAAAAAAATAAGCTTCACTTATAACTGCCAAATATCAGATATCGCCTTTATCGATAAAAGCAAAGCTAACAACAAACAATCGTTAGGCAGATTTTTTTATGCTGGTTTGGTTCTAGCGTTGGCAGGCTTTTTGTCCCTTGCTTTAGCTTATTTAGGTATTATTCACAATAATACCGCATATACTTACCAACTTGCTCACAGCCAGACCAGCACAGCCCAATACGGAGTAACGGTACCAAACTTTATTGTTACCGATGAGTTTATGGGAGAAAAATACCTAGAGTCATCTAAAGGAACTGAAGCAGCTTATGTCCTGCTTGGAGAGCGCTCTATTTCTCCCTTAGCCAATAGAATTCTTTACTTTCTTGGTGTGTTTCTAGTTTTGATGGGGCTAGCCTTACAGACTGTAAGGCTAGTTAACTACAGGAATAAGTCCTAGATATAAAGCACTTCGGCCACTTCATACTCCACTTTTCCGCCAGGAGTTTGAATATCCGCAATATCGCCTTCTTCTTTTCCGATTAAACCACGAGCAATTGGTGAGTTAATCGAGAGTTTGTTTTGCTTAATATCAGCTTCATCATCGCCAACAATCTGGTAACGAACTTCAGTGTCTTTACCGTCTTCAAGGTTAATTAAAACCACGGTCGAGCCGAAGATTATCTTTCCAGTATTAGTGATTTTGCTGATATCAACGATCTGCGAGTTAGAAAGCTTTGCTTCAATTTCTTGAATCCTGCCTTCAATAAAACCCTGCTGTTCGCGTGCGGCATGATACTCAGCGTTTTCTTTCAAGTCACCATGTTCACGCGCTTCAGCAATTGCTGCGACCACTTTTGGACGCTGCACTTTTTTCAGATCATTCAACTCTTCCTGCAGCTGTTCTGCTCCTGCTGCAGTCATAGGAACTCTATTCATACTGCTTTTACCTGTTTATGTAATTCCTGAACAGAATTAATCGTACTGCGAGTATGCTCCTTCATAGCGGCGCAAGAAGCCACTGCACCAGCTAATGTTGTGGTGTAAGGAACCTTATGTTGTAAAGCACTACGACGTATTAAGAAAGAGTCGGCAATCGCCTGCTTACCTTCCGTCGTATTAATAATATAGTCTACCTCACCATTCTTGATGTAGTCCACAATGTGAGGGCGACCTTCAAACATTTTATTAATACGCTGACAAGGAATTCCAGCTTCACGGATAGCACGCGCAGTTCCGCTAGTCGCCATCAATTCGAAGCCTTGATCAACCAACTTCTTAGCAACATCGACTAAACCAGCACGATCTGCTTCACGAACACTAATAATCGCACGTCCAGCTAGTGGAACTGTTTGACCGCTAGCACCACCCAGTTTCGCTTTGTAGAAAGCGTCACCGAAGGTTTTACCAACGCCCATTGCTTCACCCGTCGACTTCATCTCAGGCCCAAGGATTGGATCAGACCCCGGGAACTTGTTGAACGGGAATACTGGCTCTTTGACCGAGTAGTAAGTCGGGATTACTTCTTGCGTATAGCCAATTTCTTCTAACGTCTTGCCCGCCATAACCGATGCCGCAACTTTTGCAAGCGGCGTACCAGTAGCCTTAGAGACGAATGGAACCGTACGCGAAGCACGTGGGTTCACCTCAAGAATAAAGATTTTATCACCTTGAATCGCGAACTGAGTATTCATTAAGCCACGAACTTGAAGCTCTTTAGCCATCTTCAACATCTGATGACGCATTTCGTCTTGCACTTCTTTGCTAAGACTAAACGGAGGTATCGAACAGGCTGAGTCACCAGAGTGAACACCGGCTTGCTCAATATGCTCCATGACACCGCCAATCAAGATTTGCTCGCCATCAAAGATAGCATCAACATCCACCTCAATGGCATCATCAAGGAATCGGTCCAGTAATACAGGTGATTCATTCGACACGCTTACCGCGTCGTTCATATAACGTCGTAACTCATCTTCGTTATATACGATTTCCATCGCACGACCACCCAGTACGTAGGAAGGACGCACCACAAGCGGATAACCAATTTCTTCAGCCAGACGTACGCCTTCTTCTAGGTTACGCGCAGTGCGGTTAGGCGGCTGCAACAAACCAAGACGGTCAATCGCACGCTGGAAACGCTCACGGTCTTCAGCACGGTCAATTGCGTCAGGAGAAGTACCAATAATTGGTACGCCCGCTGCTTCTAACTCACGAGCCAACTTAAGCGGCGTCTGACCACCGTAATGAACAATCACGCCTTTTGGTTTTTCGACATCCACCACAGCCAGAACATCTTCCAACGTCAGTGGCTCAAAATACAAGCGGTCTGAAGTATCGAAGTCAGTAGAAACTGTTTCTGGGTTACAGTTGATCATGATAGTTTCATAACCATCATCACGCATTGCAAAAGCAGCATGCACACAACAGTAATCGAACTCGATACCTTGACCAATTCGGTTAGGTCCACCACCAAGAATCATGATCTTTTCGCGATCCGATGGGTCCGCTTCACATTCTTCTTCGTACGTCGAATACATATAGGCGGTGCTAGTCGCAAATTCAGCGGCACACGTATCAACACGCTTGTACACTGGCATAACACCTAGCTGCTTACGCAACTTACGAATCTCTTTTTCACGACAAGCAAAAATCTCTGCCAAACGCTCATCAGAGAAACCTTTACGCTTCACCTGGCGTAACAAATGCTGATCCAAGTCTGACAACGACTTGCCATTCAACATTTCTTCAATCTTAATAATTTCTTCGATTTGGACTAAGAACCAACGATCAATACCGGTTAAGTCAAAGACATCATCAATCGACCAACCTTTACGGAATGCATCACCGAGATACCAAATACGATCAGTACCAGGTACTCGTAAGTTTTGACGTAAGGTATCAACCCACTCTTCGTTATCTTCTTCAAGCTTTGGTTCAAAACCCGATGAACCAACTTCCAATCCGCGCAATGCTTTCTGCACCGACTCTTGGAAAGTACGGCCAATCGCCATCACCTCACCCACAGATTTCATCTGTGTGGTTAGCGTTGCGTCAGTATTCGGGAATTTCTCGAAGTTGAATCTAGGGATTTTAGTAACTACATAGTCGATACTTGGTTCGAACGATGCCGGAGTTTTACCACCAGTGATTTCGTTTTGTAGCTCGTCCAGTGTATAACCGACAGCTAGTTTCGCAGCAACTTTTGCAATTGGGAAGCCAGTCGCTTTCGATGCTAGCGCTGATGAACGTGATACACGCGGGTTCATCTCAATGATCGTCATACGGCCATTGTCAGGATTAATCGCGAACTGTACGTTCGAACCACCCGTCTCAACACCAATTTCGCGCAATACTGCAAGCGACGCATCACGCATGCGCTGGTATTCTTTATCGGTCAAAGTTTGTGCTGGAGCGACCGTAATCGAGTCACCCGTATGTACACCCATCGGGTCGAAGTTTTCGATTGAGCAGATGATGATGCAGTTATCGTTCTTATCGCGAACAACCTCCATTTCATACTCTTTCCAGCCAATCAATGATTCATCAATCAATAACTCATTGGTCGGCGACAAGTCTAAACCGCGATAACACAGTTCTTCGAACTCTTCTTTGTTGTAGGCGATACCACCACCCGTACCACCCATGGTGAACGACGGACGGATAATACATGGGAAGCCTACTTCTTTTTGTACTTTCCAGGCATCTTCTAAGCTACGCGCAATATCTTGGCGTGGTTGGTCTAGACCAATTTTAGCCATCGATTTAGCGAATAACTCACGGTCTTCTGCTTTATCAATCGCTTCACGGTTTGCACCAATCATCTCAACGCCATGAATTTCCAACACACCACGAGACGCCAAATCGAGCGCACAGTTCAGTGCTGTCTGGCCACCCATAGTAGGAAGAATCGCGTCAGGCTTTTCTTTCTCGATAATTTTAGAAACAACTTCCCACTCGATTGGCTCGATATAAGTCGCATCAGCCATATTAGGGTCAGTCATAATCGTTGCTGGGTTCGAGTTGACCAAAATAACTCGGTAACCCTCTTCTCGTAGCGCTTTACACGCTTGTGCACCTGAGTAATCGAACTCACACGCCTGACCGATGATAATTGGGCCAGCGCCTAAAATTAAGATGCTTTTTATATCAGTACGTTTTGGCATATTCTTTTTTCTCTCCTAGGCTTTTGCTTGTTCCATTAACTCAATGAAATGATCGAACAATGGCGATGCATCGTTTGGACCTGGGCTTGCTTCAGGGTGGCCCTGGAAGCTAAACGCAGGCTTATCGGTACGATGAATACCTTGTAGAGAATCGTCAAACAAAGAACGATGTGTTGCCGTCAGATTATCAGGCAATGTTGCTTCGTCTACCGCAAAACCATGGTTTTGACTGGTAATCATAACGCGGTCACTTTCTAATGTTTTCACAGGATGGTTTGCACCATGATGACCGAATTTCATTTTGATACTTTTCGCGCCACTCGCTAGGGCTAACAGCTGGTGCCCCAGACAAATACCAAAAACTGGAATATCGGTTTCTAGAATATCTTGAATCGCCTTAATCGCGTAATCACATGGCTCTGGGTCGCCAGGGCCGTTGGATAAGAAAATGCCATCCGGATTCATCGCTAAGACGTCTTTCGCTGGAGTCTGCGCAGGCACAACCGTTAAGTCACAGCCGCGGTCCGCTAACATGCGTAGGATGTTTTTCTTCACACCATAGTCGTAAGCCACAACTTTAAACTTAGACTCTTGAAGCTCGCCATAACCATCAACGAGATCCCAGCTGGTTTGATTCCAAGCGTACTGTTCTTGCGTGCAGACTTCTTTCGCTAGGTCCATGCCTTTCAGACCAGGAAAATCTTTAGCAAGCTCAAGCGCTTTCGCTTCATCAATGTCACCTGCAATAATGCAGCCACTCTGAGCACCTTTATCTCTCAAAATTCGAGTTAGGCGGCGTGTATCGATATCTGCAATCGCGACTTTCTTTGTGCGTTTTAAATAATCACTTAATGACTCTTCGCTGCGCCAGTTGCTGTGTAGCAATGGTAAATCACGAATAATCAAACCTTCGGCCCATACTTGGTCAGACTCAACATCTTCGCTGTTGATTCCAGTGTTACCAATGTGTGGGTACGTTAGCGTGACTATCTGCTTGGCGTAAGATGGGTCGGTTAATATCTCTTGGTAGCCAGTCATGGCTGTGTTAAAAACCACCTCTCCGATAGCTTGTCCATCAAAACCAATTGATGAACCATGGAACACGCTACCGTCTTCGAGAACTAAAATGGCGGGCTGCAGACTTGAAAGTAGCTGCTGAGACTCTTGTGTTGGCAAAGAAACCTCCGTTTTTTAGGCGCAAAAAAATCGGATTCATTAATAATGACTCCGCACATTTTTCACAAAAAGACAAAAATTTGGCAAATTCCCTATATTGTAAGGGAACACTCATTTTATGTCCATGAGTCTTCAACAACAATTACACGATCTGGGCTTAAAAAGCCTCTAAATGATGAGATGTTAAATTTTAATTTAGAGTAGAAAAGAAAAAGGGCGGTAATCCCGCCCATTTTCGAGTGGCCTCATGCCTTTTTGGGGTGCTCCCTGCTACTTCCTTGTCTCACCAAGTCCCTCGGCTAGTCTTCCTTATATGCGTCCTTTGCACATTTATAACTTTACTCCGTTACGAGAATAGAACAATAGGGGAAATCACCAATACGGAAATGAATTGACTAACTATTTCCTTATATAACATATAGTTAACTATATTCACCTGCTTAAAACTAACGATCTCGGCGCTAAGATCTCGATTTTAATTACTTAGTTTTGAGATATTTCGCACAAGCTTTATAGCTAATGTCTTAGCTCTAATGCAAAGATGCTTTACCGTGTACGCTCGTATTTAGAGCCCCAGCACATCTTGCATGTTGTATAAACCCGCGGGCTTCCCTCCTAACCACCTAGCTGCAACCACAGCACCACTGGCAAAGCATTGTCGAGATTGGGCTTCGTGCCTCAAGGTCACCATCTCACCATTTAATGCGAAAACCACATCGTGAGTTCCTACAATATCGCCAGCTCGCATCACCGAGAAACCAATCGCTCCTTCTTGTCGCGGTGAGTCTCCATGACGAGCCCACTCAGCAATATTATTCAGGTTTTGTCCTTTCACCTCAGCAACCGCTTCGCCTAGTGCTAAAGCAGTCCCGGATGGCGCGTCTTTTTTATGTTTGTGGTGTGCTTCAAATACTTCGATATCGGCTTTGTCACCAAGTAATTCAGCGGCCTGTTTAACCAAGCCAATTAAACTATTCACGCCCACCGAGTAATTTGCCGCAAACACGATAGGGATCGACTGTGCCGCTTGCTCTATATACTTCAACTGTTCTTCTGAGTAACCAGTAGTACCGATCACCACTGGCGTACTAGCTTCGACTGCTCGCTCTAAGCTGTCGATCGAATAATCTGGCAAACTGAAATCAATCAATACGGTCTCAGAATTTAATTGGCTAGAGAGGTCATCGGTAATAACAACTCCTTGTGGCTCTGAGCCGATTAAATAAGCGACATCATTCGCCACCATCGGATGGCCTGATCTTGCAATAGCTCCCGCTAAAATAACGTCTTTGTCCGCAACCGCCGCTTGCAGTAACTCTTTACCCATTCGCCCGGTAGCGGCATTAATAACGATGTTTGTGTTATTCATAGTTAATTGTCTTTAGTACTTATAATGCACCCTGCTCTTGCAGTAGCGTGTAAATTCGTTGTGCCAGTTCTTGATATCCAGCATTATTAAGATGAATCGAGTCGGATTTCAACGATCGCGTTTTCAATAACTCCGACATGGTTTCACCGTCGTATACCACTTGATATTCTTCCGCCAGCTGATCATAAAAGTCTGCGGAATCTGAGAATAGATTTTTCTCAGGAATTCCTAGCAACACCACCTGCGCACCACTCAAACGAATCATTTGAATCATCTGCGCCAAGTTTGACTTAGCCTGAGCATGATTCAGGTTGCGTAAGATGTCGTTCCCACCTTCCATCAAAATCACTAAAGCTGGGTTATGCGTCTCTAAAATAAGTGGTAATCTCTGCAAACCTTCTGCCGTCACTTCCCCTGAAACCCCAGCATTGATAACCTCTCTTGAAGTCAGGCTCGCTAGCACATCAGGATAAGCTTTTCCCTTCGACGCGCCTACACCATCAGTCAGACTATCACCAAACGCGACGATCACCGCATCGCTGGCTAGTGGCTTCAGCGTCTCTTCACCGCCACATGCGACTAGAAGCAACGCACATAAACCATAAAGACCGATTCTGACTTGTGCAAATAATCTTTTCATCTATTAATATTCCGAGCTTTTCTCTCAGCGTACGAGCATAAATCTTTTTCTCACTAAACACAAAAAAGCCCGCACGAGGCGGGCTTCTTATCGCTATTTAGTTTTAGCTGGTCATGGCGTCCCAGAACTTCTTAACACCGTCAAACCAGTTTTTCTGCTTAGGACTGTTTTTACCATCTGAGTCATTCACAGTTTGTTGAAACTCTTCCAACAGTTCTTTCTGCTTTTTATTAAGCTTAACTGGGGTTTCGAGAATAACACGGCATAACAAATCACCAACCATGCTACTACGAACGCCTTTAACACCTTTACCTTTTAAGCGGAATAAGCGTCCAGTCTGAGTTTCAGCCGGAATGGTTAATGCCACCTTACCTTCTAAAGTAGGCACATCTAACTTGCCGCCTAGTGCTGCAGTCACAAAGCTTAATGGTACTTCACAGTAAAGATTCACGCCGTCACGCTTAAAGATCGGATGCTCTTTGACATACACCTGAACGTACAAGTCGCCAGCAATAGCGCCAGGACCGCCCGCTTCGCCTTCACCCGTTAAGCGCACACGCATACCATCGTCGATGCCTGCTGGAATCGTAACTTTCAATTCTTTGGTCTTGTGCACTCGGCCTTGACCATGACAATCCCCACAAGGGTCTTTAATCATTTGGCCTGTGCCCTGACAATCTGGGCAGGTTTGTTGAACTGAGAAGAACCCTTGGCTCATACGAACCGCACCTTGACCGGCACAAGTTGTACAGGTTGTAGTACCAGAACCAGGCTTGGCACCATCGCCATCACAGGTGTCACAGTTAACGTAAGTCGGAACTTTAATTTCCTTCTCAATGCCTTTAACTGCTTCTTCTAAGCTTATTTCTAAGTTGTACTGTAGATCGTTGCCACGAGCTTGGCGTCTACCGCCTCCGCCGCCACGACGACCACCGCCACCAAATATGTCACCGAAGATATCGCCGAAGATATCATTGAAATCTTCACCACCGCCAAAGCCACCGGTTCCGCCGCCCATGCTTTGGTCAACGCCTGCATGACCATACTGATCGTACATTTGACGCTTTTGTGGATCGCTCAAGACTTCATAAGCTTCTTTCGCTTCTTTAAAGCGCTGCTCAGCTTCTTTATCATCTGGATTACGATCAGGGTGATTCTTCATCGCCAAACGACGATAAGCTTTCTTTAACTCAGCTTTCTCTGCGCCCTTCGACACACCCAATACTTCGTAATAATCGCGTTTCGACATAATTAGCTACTTTTTCTTAAACCTTTTTTAACCGCAAACGCAGGAATCAAATCCTGCGTTTACCTTAACTTCTGTCCCTTGTAAAAAACTAAAGGGATATTCTCTTAAAACGAGCAATTTGGCTTGAGAGCGAGGCGCTGAGTTTTCGAGAAGCGGAGTTTACTCAGGTAAATGAGCACTCGCAGAAAACTCAGCAACAAAGCTATCGAGTCAAAAAGCCGTTTTAATTACGACTTAGACTTGTCGTCGTCTTTAACTTCTTCAAACTCAGCATCAACCACATCATCGCCAGCATTGCTGTCGTTAGATGCTTGCTCGCCGCCTGGCTGTTGACCAGCTTCAGCTTGCTGCTGTGCGTTAGCGTACATACGCTCCGCCATCTTCGCAGATGCTTGGCTCAAGGCTTCAGTCTTAGCTTTAATATCTTCTAAGTCGTCGCCTTTGATCGCTTCTTCAAGATCGTTAGCCGCAGCTTCAATCGCTTCTTTCTCACCTTCTTCGAAAGTGATGATATCGTCGTCTAGTGACTTACGCGAAGCGTGAACTAGGCCATCCGCTTGGTTGCGCGCTTCGACAAGCTCTTGGAACTTCTTATCTTCTTCAGCGTGTGCCTCAGCATCTTTAATCATTTGGTCGATTTCATCATCGCTCAAACCTGAAGAGGCTTTAATCTGAATCGATTGCTCTTTGCCCGTCGCTTTATCTTTCGCCGAAACGTGCATGATACCGTTAGCATCGATGTCAAACGTTACTTCAATCTGAGGCGTACCGCGTGGTGCTGGTGGAATATCCGCTAAGTCGAAACGACCCAGTGATTTATTCTGCGCAGCCATCTTACGCTCACCCTGAAGGACATGAACCGTTACTGCAGTCTGGTTGTCTTCAGCTGTTGAGAAGGTTTGCGATGCCTTAGTTGGAATCGTTGTATTCTTATCAATCAGCGGAGTCATCACCTGACCCATAGTCTCGATACCTAGCGTTAAAGGCGTTACGTCTAGTAGAAGAACGTCTTTTACGTCGCCGCCTAGTACCGCACCTTGAATCGCCGCACCTACTGCTACCGCTTCATCAGGGTTAACGTCTTTACGCGCATCTTTGCCGAAGAAGCCTGATACTGCTTCTTGAACTTTAGGCATACGTGTTTGACCACCAACCAAGATAACGTCGTCGATTTCTGAGTTAGAAACGCCTGCATCTTTCAGTGCTTGCTTTACTGGCTCAAGCGTACGCTCAACCAAGTCTTCAACCAATGCTTCTAATTTGGCACGAGTGAGCTTGATGTTAAGGTGCTTAGGACCTGTAGAATCCGCAGTGATGTAAGGCAAGTTAACTTCAGTCTGGCTGCTTGAAGACAATTCAATCTTCGCTTTCTCACCAGCTTCTTTCAAACGTTGCATCGCTAATGCGTCGCCTTTAAGGTCGATACCTGACTCTTTCTTAAATTCAGACGCCAAGTATTCAATAACGCGCATATCGAAATCTTCACCACCAAGGAATGTATCACCGTTAGTAGAAAGTACTTCGAAGGTGTGCTCGCCATCAACTTCCGCGATTTCGATGATAGAGATATCGAATGTACCACCACCAAGGTCATATACCGCGATAGTGCGATCGCCACGCTCTTTGTCCATACCGTAAGCTAACGCAGCTGCTGTTGGCTCGTTAATAATACGCTTAACATCAAGACCGGCGATACGACCAGCATCTTTTGTTGCCTGACGCTGTGAATCGTTAAAGTATGCAGGAACCGTAATAACAGCTTCTTTCACTTCTTCACCAAGGAAGTCTTCTGCAGTCTTTTTCATCTTTTTCAAGATCTCGGCAGAAACCTGTGGCGGAGCCATTTTCTTGTCGTTAACTTGTACCCAAGCGTCACCATTGTCCGCTTCGATAATTTTGTACGGAACCATACCCGTGTCTTTTTGTACGACTTTGTCTTTAAACTTACGACCAATCAAACGCTTGATCGCATACAAAGTGTTTTCAGGGTTGGTTACTGCCTGACGCTTCGCTGACTGACCAACCAACGTTTCACCATCTTCGGTGTAGGCGATGATTGATGGGGTCGTGCGTGCGCCTTCAGCATTTTCAATAACGCGAGGCTTGTCACCGTCCATAACGGCAACACATGAATTTGTTGTACCTAAATCAATTCCGATAATTTTGGCCATGTTTTCACTCCAAAAGGGTCTTTAAATCTTGCTTGTAGCTTATGTGGGGGCTGGGTTTAGTAGATCAACCCCTTAAACTTACTTTTTTTAAGGTTACTCAGAATCAGAGTCTTCTCACTCTCCGCTCTGAATACCAACTTGGAGTGCAATATTGGTTTTAGTGACGGTATTTCAAGGGGACATCGCTAATTTATTCTTATAAAAAATAAAAGCCAGCCCTGGGGCCAGCTTTTATTGGACTATATAGGAGTGCTCTTTTTCAAAGAGCTCTCCCCTACAGGAGAGTTATAGGGGAGAAAAGCTCATGCAATACTTGAGGGGGGGTATTACATGAATTGGTGTCTAATTATTGAGCACCGCGACAAGATTGGCTTGCCTTATTTTTAATCCCCTGCACTTTAGCCATATCGCCACTTTTCTTCGCTTCGACTAAAGCGTCATAGTCTGTGTTTTCGACCACACATTTACAGTTTTCCTGCTGCTTGGCGCGCACTTCTTCAGGCAATTGCTGTGCTTGCATATCACACGCTCGTAATTCTTGCTGCTTCATGCTTTCAGCTTCATTTGCCATCGCGCTACCTGCAATAGATAAACCAAGTACTGTCGTTAAAGTTAGTAATGTCTTTTTCATAATAATCACCTTTTAGATTGCAAAATGTATATAGTTAGTGGGAGTAAGTCTTATTTGCTAATTATTCAGCACAAGCTTCTTTAGCTTCTTGATTAATCTTCTGAATTTTTGCTAAGTCACCTTTTTTCTTAGCTTCAGATAAAGCTTCATAGTCAGTGTTTTCAATTTCACACTCACAAGCTTTTTGCGTTTTTTCGCCTTCTTCTTTACTCTGTACCTGAGTTTGAGCTTGGCACGCTCTAACATCCATTTGTTTCAAAATATCTGCATCACCTGCGTTAGCAGAACCTGCAGCCAAACCAAATATTACACCTAAAACCGCAATTGACTTTTTCATAATGTTTCACCTTTTGTTGCAAGTGGACTTAAGTTGTAACACGCAAAAGTCACTAAAAAACATGACCTGTTTCACACTCATTTTTTTGTAAAACAGGGTTTAACAATTGAGCGTTTTTTTGTGACGGACTTGCCCTGTAGAACGGCTAACACTTTGCACTTTCAAGGTGATATCATCGAAACAGCTATAGAAAATAACTCTTTGATTAATAATATCTTTTAAGGTTTTTCATTGCTTTTTATGAGGGGTTTGTCACGTTTTAGAAAGGAACTTCTAATAAGCGGAACCTATCGGTTTTCGTTAGGTCTTATGGCGATTTTTTTAGCTTGTTTTTTTGGCAAGAAAAAACCCTTTACTGTTTTTTAATCACGTTAAAACAATAAAGGGTTTTAAAGAATAGGATTTGACAAAGAGAGTTAGAATTCAGCGTTGTGGTAAACGTTTTGCACGTCATCTTGATCGTTTGCCATATCCATAAATTTTTCAAACATCTCAAGATCATCACCACTAATAGCAGTGGTTACTTTTGGTACAAACTGTATTTCATCCACTTCAAACTCAATCCCCTCGAAGTGCTCTTGTAGTGCGTTCTTTGCTTTGAAGTATTCAGTCTGCGGGGCAAACACGGTAATTTTACCGTCTTCATGCTCAATATCAGTCACGTCGACATCCGCCATCATTAATGCTTCTAGGGCACCTTCTTCGTCATCGCTGGCGAAAACAAAAATAGCACTGTGATCAAACATATGCATCACGCTGCCTTCCGTGCCGATTTTAGATTTAGTCTTAACAAAGCACTGGCGAACCTCACCGAAAGTACGATTCGGATTATCAGTGAGACAATCGACAATCACCATAACATTGCCAGGCCCATACCCTTCGTAACGAGCCACAGCAAAGTCTTCACCCGCACCACCTTCAGCTTTATCGATGGCTTTTTGGATAACATGCGCAGGAACTTGATCACGCTTAGCACGGTCCATCAAACTTCTTAAGGCTAAGTTACTCTCAGGCTCAGAGCCACCTTGTTTTGCGGTAACGTAGATTTCACGACTGTATTTACTGTAAACCTTGGCGTTCTGATCTGATGTTTTCGCCATCGACTCTTTACGGTTTTGAAAGGCACGACCCATCTTTATTCTCTCATGGTTATAGTTTAAAAATTTGAGGTATTGTATTACGAAATGCTCAGAAAGTGGGCATTTATTAATCCACAGCTATAAAAAAAGCCGCCTGAAATGATTGAGGCAGCTTCTTTAATTGAAAGATTCAATAATCTTATTGAGCAACAACCACTCTAGCCGGGCGAATCACGCGGCCATTGAGCGAGTAGCCTTTCTGGAACACGTCAATAATCGTATTCTTCTCATGATCAGGGCTAGGCACCATAGTCATGGCTTCGTGTAACTGCGGATCAAACACTTCTTCTAGCGGATTATGCTGCTCGACGCCAAACTTTTTCAGTGTCGACAGAGTCATTTTCAAGGTCAATTCCATACCTTCCTTCATCGCTTTTGACTCTTCATGCTCAGCTTTAGCCTGTAATCCTTGCTCAATACTATCGACGACTGCCAACAATTCTTCAGCAAACTTCTCAATAGCGTATTTACGCGCATTAGTCACTTCATTCTCAGAGCGACGACGAATATTTTCAGCTTCAGCTTTGGTGCGAAGTGCGACATCCATGTTTTCAGCGGCTTTCGCTTCCGCCTCTTCTAGAGCTTTTTCAAGCTCAACAATTTTGCGCTCTTCATCGCTTAAATCAGCCAAGTTATCGTCTTCAGCAGACTCCACAGCTTCTTCTAAAGCTTCATCCACTACTTTTTGGACTTGCTCTTCAGCAGCTTTTTTATCCGCCTCTGTAAGTTCTTCTTGGCTTTCAAATTCTTGATTTTGCTTGTCTTTCTCAGACATACTGTTCTCCAAACCTGTCTCTCAAAACTGTTTAACGCTAGCCAGTATTCACACTGATTACTGACTCAATGTTTCTGTGTCCTTCAATATGAGGTTTCGTCGTCATTATTCAAGGCTGCAGATATCAATTTTGCGGTAATATCCACCATCGGAATAACGCGGTTATAATCCATGCGTGTTGGCCCTACCACCGCCAATACACCAACGGCCTCGCCATCAATACTATAAGGCGCGCCGACGACACTGCATTGTGATAACACATCATAGCCAGACTCTTCACCAATAAAGAGCTGTACGCCGTCTGCACTTAAACATTTATCCAGCAAAGTTAGCATCTGTGTTTTTTCGGCAAACGCATTAAAAACCGACTGTAAGTCCGAAATATCACCGGAGTTCACCCAGTTTAGCAGTTGTGATTTACCAGTCACTTGGACCTCATCATCCTCACCACCAGTAAATCCTTTTTCCGCCACTTCCATCATCGACGCCATCATTTGATCCATCTTGGCTCGATCGTCTTTCAGTTCGTTCAATAATTCACGCCGCACCGTGTCTAGCTCTTTTCCAGCAAAGTGGTGATTAACGTAATTAGACGCTTGCTGAAGTTCGTCACGAGACACAGGGTTATCCAACTGAATCACACGATTTTGAACTTCGCCATCGCTCAATACCAGCACCACCAACACTTTATTCTGCGACAAAGACACGAATTCAACCTGCTTCACCCTCGTCACATCGCGGCGGGGTACTCGAATCAGTCCTGCCATCTGCGTCACCTGGGACAGCATATTAGATACACTCGATAGCATCTCTCCAGTTTCGGAAACTTTACCTAAATGCTTCTGTAACTGCTTTAAATAAATATCTTCGACATCAGACACCGTCAATAACTGATCCACAAATAATCGAACGCCTTGTGACGTCGGGATTCGCCCAGCTGACGTGTACGGTGCGGTTAGTAAGCCCATACTTTCAAGATCTTGCATAACGTTACGCACGGTCGCTGTACTGACGCTTAGCTGCGAATTTTCGAGCAGAGTTTTTGACCCCACAGGCTGACCACTGGAAATGTAAGTTTCCACTAAGGTTTTCATCAATATCTGTGCGCGCTGGTCAAATTTACTCATGTAGGGGTCTTGATGTCCTATTAGTTGATAATATAACTTTCGGTTCTGTTGGGTAAAACCCTTGCCTATTGGCTGTATATATTCTTAAATGTGGGTCAATAATGCAATTACAAGGGACAAAGGGCAAACGTGGCTCCTGCTTTAAGTTTTAAAACCATTGGCATCATGGGGAAACCGAAACACAAAGAAGTCGGCGAAACCATCATGACGTTGTACCAACATTTACTCGACAATAACTATCACGTTTTAGTCGAGGACTCTGTTGCAGCCGGAATCGACGTTGCTCAAGCCGATCAAGCCAAGTGGCAAACTATCGGCGAACAAGCCAACTTAGTGATCGTCGTTGGTGGCGATGGCTCCATGCTTTACTCCGCGCGCTTGATGGCCAGTTATAATATTCCTCTGTTGGGCGTGAATCGTGGCTACCTTGGTTTTTTAACGGACATTCAGCCACAACAGGTGACTGAAAAAGTTAGCGAAGTCTTAGCAGGAGAATATACGCAAGAACGCCGCTTCTTATTGGATGCCACTATCGAGAAAGATAGCAATGGCAACCCGGACAAAGAGCGCTATAGCGATGCACTGAATGATATTGTGCTTTATCCGGGTGAAATTTCGCGCATGATAGAGTTTGAGGTCTATATTAACGACTCGTTCGTTTATAGCCTGCGTGGTGACGGGTTAATTATTTCCACGCCAACAGGCTCCACGGCCTACTCTTTATCCGCTGGTGGCCCGATTATGTCGCCGTCGATAAACGCCATCTCGCTAGTCCCCATGTTCCCGCACACGCTGTCCAGCCGCCCGATTTCCATTGACGCAGACAGTAAAGTTGATATCGTATTCAGCCAAGCTAACGAGAACGAAGCACGGCTCAGCTGCGATGGACAGGTACGCTTTCCAGTCGCACCGGGCGAAAAGATTTGCATCCGTAAGCGGAAAGAAGACTTATGGCTACTGCACCCGAAAGATTATGACTATTTCCGCCTGCTTCGAACTAAGCTCGGCTGGGGATC
>CATNCP010000006.1 GCA_950096615.1 uncultured Kangiella sp.
TATTTTGAGATTTCTTTCTTGAAAAGATGAAGAAAAATCATGCTTAGCTTATGATTGTCAGCAAAGTTTCATCAGATGAACGGCTTGGTTTCAGGTAATAATTTCATGCATATTCATATTTTAGGCATTTGCGGCACTTTCATGGGTGGGATTGCTTTGCTGGCTAAGCAGCAGGGGATTTCGGTCAGCGGTAGTGATCAAAACGTATATCCACCCATGAGTACTCAGCTGGAAGAGCAGGGAATAACGCTGATTCAGGGCTTTGATCCGAAGCATATTCCAGAGCATACCGACTGTGTGGTGGTGGGAAATGCGATGTCGCGTGGTAATCCGTCGGTGGAGTATGTGCTGGAACAAGGGCTGAACTATCGTTCGGGGCCACAGTGGTTGTCGGAGAATATTCTAAACGATAAGTGGGTGCTGGCGGCTTCGGGGACTCATGGCAAAACCACCACGGCGAGTATGACCGCTTGGATTTTGGAATATGCCAACCTTAACCCGGGCTTTTTAATTGGCGGCATTCCTGAGAACTTTGGACTATCGGCACGCTTAACTGATTCGCCGTTTTTTGTGGTTGAGGCCGACGAGTACGATACGGCTTTTTTCGATAAGCGATCTAAGTTTGTGCATTACCGTCCTCGAACTTTAATCATGAATAACCTTGAGTTTGATCATGCGGATATCTTTAAGGATATCGACGCCATCAAAACCCAGTTTCACCACTTAATCAGAATCGTGCCGGGCAATGGTTTAGTCATTTACCCTGAAGATGAGCAGTATTTAAAAGACGTTGTGGAGATGGGCTTTTGGTCTGAGAAAGAGCTGATTGGCCCGGAAGAAGGGTGGCAGTTTAAGTTACTTCAAGAAGATGGCAGTCATTTCGAGGTCTTCTTTGCCGGAGAAAAGCAGGGAGAGGTGAACTGGGAATTGATAGGTATGCACAATGTGGTTAATGCGTTGGCCTCCATCGCTGCGGCGCGTCATGCTGGCGTACCAGCGCATCATTGTTGCGATGCTTTGTCTGAATTCCGTAATGTGAAACGTCGAATGGAGCTGAAGGGCGAAGCAGGCGGCGTGGCTGTATACGATGATTTTGCTCATCACCCCACAGCGATACAAACTACCTTGACTGGATTCCGTAAAAAAGTCGGTGATAAAAAGATCATAGCGATTGTTGATTTGCGTTCAGCGACCATGCGCTCGGGGATTCATCAAAACACCCTGATACCGACGCTGGAAGAGGCAGACGAAGTGATCATTCACAAACCTGCTGAGTTTGACTGGCAGTTTCCCGAGCAACAACTTGAAAAGCTACGAAGCGTCCAGATATTAAATGACGTCGAGACCATTCTGCATGCGGTTTCAAAGATGGTACAATCAGGTAACCAAATTCTAGTCATGAGCAATGGCGGCTTTGGTGGAATCCATGGCAAGTTACTGGAGCTACTAGCTGAATGAGCACAACGAATCACTCTGCAATAACCTTGGCCATTACTGGCGCTTCTGGCGCGCCTTATGCGCTAAAGTTGTTGCAAGAATTGACCCAGCATTATCAAAAGGTTTACTTGATGTTATCCAGCGCTGCGCGAGTGGTATTAGCCACTGAATGCGGCGTACAGGTTAACAAGTCGCCCAGCGTCATTGAGCGTGAGCTTGCAGAGCAGCTATCCATTGATGCGGGAGCGATAGAGGCATTTTCCAGTGATAACTGGATGTCTCCTGTGGCAAGCGGTTCGAGCGCGCCAAAGCAAATGATCGTGTGTCCTTGCAGTACAGGGACCTTGAGCGCTATTGCTCATGGCGCTTCGGATAACTTGATCGAGCGCGCAGCTGATGTGGTGATGAAAGAGCGAGGGCAGTTGATCTTAGTGCCACGCGAAGCACCTTTTAATACGATCCATTTAGAAAATATGACGCGCTTGTCACAGATGGGCGTAACCATCATGCCCGCATCACCGGGTTTTTATAATGAACCAAAGTCGATCGATGATTTAGTCGACTTCATGGTGGCCCGTATTCTTGATCATCTTAATTTAGAGCATAGCCTGGGGCATCGTTGGGGCTATAGCGGTAATTAATTTACACATTTCATAACGAAGAGTTTCTAATGACAAAAGCATTATCGATTAAAGACTTATGCAAAACCTATGATAATGGCACGCAAGCCTTAAAAGGCATCAACCTTGAAGTTGAGCAGGGCGATTTCTTCGCGCTGCTTGGGCCGAATGGTGCAGGTAAATCCACCGCCATCGGTATCATCAGTGCGCTCGTCAATAAGAGCGCAGGTAAAGTCGAAGTGTTCGGCCACGATATCGATACTGACCTAACCAATGCCAAGAAGCAGTTGGGGTTAGTGCCGCAAGAATTTAACTTCAATATGTTTGAAGGTGTTGAGCAGATTATTGTTCAGCAAGCCGGTTATTACGGTATTTCGCGCAAAGAAGCGAAAAAGCGTGCGCAGCCCATACTTGAGCAACTGGGTTTGTGGGACAAGCGTAATTCACAATCGCGAGAATTGTCTGGCGGTATGAAGCGTCGCCTAATGATTGCGCGTGGCCTGATCCATGAGCCTAAATTATTGATTCTTGATGAGCCGACGGCAGGCGTCGATATTGAGCTGCGTCGTTCGATGTGGGACTTCATGCAAGATCTAAATCGTGAAAAGAAAACCACGATTGTGCTAACCACGCACTATTTAGAAGAAGCCGAGAGCTTGTGCCGTAATATTGCCATTATTAATCATGGCGAAATTGCTGAGAATACCAGCATGAAAGGACTGCTAGCGAAGTTGGATATGGAAACCTTCGTATTGGATACGACTGGTTTGCCTGAGAAAATGCCTGAGCTGAACGGCTACGAGGTTCGAGTTCGCGACGAAAGTACGCTCGAAGTTGATGTGCATAAGGGCGCTGGCGTTAACGGCGTATTCCAAGAATTAAGCAAGCATGATATTACGGTCTTAAGCATGCGAAACAAAGCTAACCGTCTTGAGGAGTTATTTGTGCGTCTGGTTGAAAATCCACATGGAGGGCCGAAGTCATGAATTTAGTCGCTTTCCAAACCATTGTTGTTAAAGAGATTACTCGTTGGACTCGTATCTGGTCGCAGACCTTATTACCACCAGCGATTACCATGACCTTATACTTCGTGATATTTGGTAACTTAATTGGCTCAAGAGTGGGCGAGATGGATGGCTTCGGCTATATGGAGTACATCGTGCCGGGCTTGATCATGATGTCGGTCATTACGAACTCGTACGGTAACGTGGTGTCGTCGTTCTTTAGCTCCAAGTATCAGCGCTCGATTGAAGAAATGATGGTCTCGCCCGTATCGAACTGGGTCATTCTGGCTGGTTATGTTGGCGGTGGTGTCCTGCGTGGCTTGTTCACTGGCTTAATTGTCACCATTGTCGCTTCGTTCTTTGTCGATTTGCAGATTCACAACTTCTGGGTTGTGATTAGTGTGGTGCTATTGACCTCTATCTTGTTTGCAATTGGCGGTTTAATTAACGCGGTATTCGCCAAGAAGTTTGATGATGTGGCCATCGTGCCGACTTTCATTCTAACGCCACTGACGTATTTAGGTGGTGTGTTCTATTCGATTAGTTTATTGCCTGAATTCTGGCAGGGTGTCTCAAAGCTAAACCCTATCATTTATATGGTCAATGCTTTCCGTTACGGTTTCTTAGGTAAGTCTGACATTCAGATTGGTATCGCTTTCGCTATTATTCTCGTGTTTATTGCGATACTGACTAGCTTCGCCATGTACTTACTAAACAGAGGTATAGGCTTGCGTGCCTAATACCGAGAATACAGGAAGCGACAACCAAGTCCTTCCAGTTTTTCCGCTTCAGCGGGTCGTCTTTCCGGATAGCGTGCTGCGATTACAAATTTTCGAGCAACGCTATCTGGATATGATTGCTCGACAGCTTTCCAGCAATCAAGGCTTTGCTACTTGCCTGATTAAAAAGGGCAATGAGACTGGCATTCCCGCGACGCCATTTACCTACGGCACCTATGTCGAGATTGTCGATTTTGATCAGCGTGAAGATGGAATCTTGCTGATCACCTGTCTTGGTCGTCAGCGTATCAAGATTAACTCCAGTTCAGCATTGCCTGACAATCTGATCAGCGCCAATGTCTCTTTCCTCGATAATTTGCCACAAGAATTGATCAGTGAGCAGCAACATGAGCTGATCAACTTATTGACTGATTTAGGCAAACACCCTCAAGTAGAAATTTTAGATGCGCCTGAGCGCTGGCAACACATGGACTTTATTGTAGAGCGGCTTACCGAGTTCTTGCCAGTATCCGAGCCACAGAAACAGGCTATCTTAGAAGAGAGCTTGTTGGAAACCCGAATAGCTATGCTGTATCAGATGCTCGCGTGGTTGAAGTAGCTTAAGGTCGTCGTTTTAGAAAGTCGTGTTAGTGGTGCTCGTCGAGGGCCGACAGGGAAATTTTCTTGATGCAAAAAAAGAGCCCACCAGGTGGTGGGCTAATGGCTTGCGCATTGATAAACTTAATTTTCCAAATTAACTTGTCTGAGTGTAGGGAAGACAATGATGCTCAAACATGGGTATAGATTAACTGTATTAATTCATTTTTTCTATACCGTACAATGTAATAATGTTAACTAATCCACGTTTAGAAGTGATTGTTTTTCAAGGGAATGTAAATTTTTCTGACAGGTTATGCAGTGGTGACTTAGCCCTGAAACCACATCTGCATTAAAGAGTATTTGATAAGAATTTTTAATGCAAATTTGAGTCGTTTGTTGAGTGTTCAAGCTCAACTTGTAAAGAACAGGCAATAAAAAGGCACCTTCAAAGGTGCCTTTTATGTACTGCTATCGATGTTGCGAATTAGACGATAGGGCTGGTGTCTTTATCGTAATCCACGCTATCAACTTCAAAGCCAAACAGCTTGAAGAACTCATGCTGATAACCTTTGTAGTCTGAAATCTCGTCAATATTCTCAGTAGACGCAATCTCCCATAGACGCTCCACTTCTTCCTGAATCTTGTCGTCTAATTCTTTTAAGTCGACACGGAAGCGACGAGTATCATCATAAACAGCATCATCGCCAAACATTTGATCAGCGATAAGCTCACGAATTTGTTCGATTGGTCCTTCGTGGACACCATTTTCCTTCATGACCTTGTAGAGTAATGAAATATAGAGTGGCATCACAGGAATCGCCGAGCTGGCTTGAGTCACCACAGCTTTCAATACTGAAACGTTAGCAGTGCCGTTGTATTTCTCTTGAAGTTTTTCATGAATCGCATGAGAAGCACGATCCAGGTCTTCTTTAGCTTTACCAATCGTCGCATGGCCGTAAATAGGCCAAGTTAGCTTTTTACCGATATAAGTGTAAGCCGTTGTTTTAACGCCTTCAGCCAATACGCCAGCTTCGTCTAGAGCTTTCATCCAAAGCTCCCAGTCTTCGCCGCCCATAACTTTAATGGTGTTCTGAATATCTTCTTCAGTTGCCGGATCGATAGAAATATCGTGAACCAAACCTTTATCGGTATTCAACGTTTTCTCAGTTACCGCTTCACCGATAGGCTTCAACACCGACTTATAAACGTCGCCAGAATCAGGATCTTGGCGGCGCGGAGAGGCCAACGAATAAACCACTAGGTCAATCTTGCCCATCTCTTCTTTAATGATTTTAATCGCGTCTTCTTTCGCTTGGTGCGAGAACGCATCGCCATTAATTGACTTGTTCCAAAGTCCCGCTTCATCAGCCGCAAGCTCAAAACCACGGTTGTTATACCAGCCCGCCGTTCCTGTCTTCTTCTCTGACGCTTCTTTCTCGAAGAATAAGCCCAGTGTTTTAGCACCATAGCCAAAGGCTGACACAATACGTGACGCCAAGCCGTAACCGGTTGAAGAGCCAATCACCAACACATTCTTCGGCCCTTCGCCTGTTGGCTTATTATTCTTAATGTATTCAATCTGCTCATTGACGTGAGCGATACAACCCTGAGGATGCGCCGTGGTACAAACGAAACCACGTACTTTCGGCTTAATAATCATAAAAATACAACTCCAGATAAAAATATGGCGCTATTGTAACGTTTTTTTAGGGCAAAGGGGTACTACCAGATAACGCACCAATAATTTGAAACAATCGTGTTTTTTAGGGATTTAGAAATAAGGATAGCGAGAGAAGTGTTAAGCTGGGGGTGAATTCTTGTGAATATTGATGTGGAGTGCTTAATGAATTGGTTGGAAATGACGGAGTCTGAGGTATTGGCGATTGCAGAACCGATTATGGATAACTTAATGCAAGCTTCGACAGATATTGATTACGAGCGCCATGTCCGCGACTTTAGCGACAATATGAAGCGCATCGTGACGGAAGAAAATTTTGAACAGCAGTGTAAAAGCTATCAAAAGGTTTTAGGCTATTTTGCAGACAGAGAACTGATGGGCGTTGTTCGAAAAGCAACGGATGCACGCCTATATTGGAAGCAGTGGTACACGATATCGGGCAATGAATATTTGGCTTTTCTGCACTTAATGGTTCAGGATGGCGATATCAAAGTGGTCAATGTTTCCGTGTCCTAGAATTGTGTTGTGAATAAAGAAAGAGGGCGAGGCCCTCTTTTTTGTAGCGGTAAGAAGTGTGTCTAGTTCCAGCCAGCAAATCTAAAGCCACCAACACCATTAGCGATGAAAGCCGCGGTATAAGTATTGCTGTCGAGCCAGCTAACCTTGAACTTAGCGTAGATTTTAACCTGAGGCTGAGCGTTATCCTTGGTACCAAGGTTTGATGGTGCTGTGACTTCAGCGTGCGCATCGAGTCTGAATGAAAAACCAACATGGACTTTAACGACGTTAAAGTGAACTGCTGGCAGGTAGTGGCCATTTGCAATATCAGGCTTTGATGGGGTGGCGTAATAAGTACCTTCTAAACGCGATGTGGTATCGACTAGAATCCAGTCTTTAATAATCGAGTCATGTACATAAAAGCGTACATCCGCACTCTTACCTTCGCGAGCTTTCTGGTAATCCAAAGGATCCGTGCCTTTGATGATAATTGAGGTGGTAGTGTCTTTGGTATTGCTTACAGCTTTATTATCTTTAATAAAGTCCCAAGCAAACTTAGTGACTTCCAACGCCGTTTTGGCAGGGTCAGATTTACCTTCTTGAAGCGTATGTATCTCTTTAGCTTCTGGAGTAACCCATTGCTCGTTTACTAGCTGTGTCTTTAAACCTTTCTCAAAGTCGCCATCTTCTGGGACATCAAGCACTTCATATTCACGAGTTAAGAGAGTTTGACCATTGGTCACATCTTCTAATACGGCAACTAATTTTTGCCCTTTATATATAGTATTTTCTGGCTGATTCATATTTCTGCTCCTTCAGTTGGTGGGTTGTAGTTTATGAGTAAGCTACTCTTATATTTATACGCCGAGAGCCTTATGTTGCCTATCGCCCTTATGGGTTAACCCTTTCAGAGCATTAAATTTACGTTCGCTAAGATATTGTTTTAACTCACCAAATTCTGATACTTTAGTCCTAGTTCATATTAAGAGTCGTGATAATGAAGAAAGGAACAGGCTGTTTAACGGTTTTTGGAGGCATATTCTTTATTGCCGGTCTGGCAATATTTATTTGGGGAGTGATTGCCAGCGTTAACGTCTGGCGAGCCCAAGACTGGTCTATGGTCGATGCCGAAATGGTCAACTTGGAGCAAGTTTCTTCTACCGACGACGGCAGCACGACCTATGGCGTAAAAGGCTCCTATCGATACCACTTTAATGGCAACGACTACCAATCGAACCAAGTGACCTTTTATTCTGGCACTGACAATATCGGCGACTATCAGCAGCAACTCTATCGGAACCTACAGCGTGCAAGCAACCTGCAGAGACTCAAAGCCTACGTAAACCCAGAAAGCCCACAGGAAAGCGTACTGGATCGAACCATGCGCTGGGGAATGCTGGGCTTTTACTCAATCTTCCTACTAGTGTTCGGCGGTGTTGGCCTAGGGATCATGTTGTGGGGACGCTGGGGAGCGAAGCGACTCGCTGAAAAAGAAGTTTTACAGGAAGCGCATAGCGAAGAACCTTGGTTATGGCGCAAAGAGTGGCAGGGCAATGACTTCAAGTGCCAAACCAAAAGTGCATTTAAAGTCATGCTCGGCTTCGCCATTATTTGGAATCTGATTTCTCTACCGGGCACCATCGGAGTCCTTCACGAAGGGAATTATTTTAAGGAGCCCTTGCAGCTTTTGGTGTTCTTATTCCCTTTAGTTGGTTTAGGAATGATTGTCATGACCGTGATTTATTACCGCCGGGAAAAAGCGTTTGGCGACTCAAAGCTGGTGTTGGAGCAAACGCCTTTGGTCATCGGCGGACGTAATTCAGGAAAAATTATTATCAATGGCGAGCTCAAAGAGCGGGAAGTGATGCTAACCCTAAGTTGCCAGAAAGTAACGCGTCGTCGTAGCGGCAAAGAAACCAGAACCACGACTAAGATTTTATGGCAGGACGATCAAAGGCTTTCGGTACAGCAGCATCAGTCACAACAGTTTGCCGTAGATTTTGAAGTGAAGATTCCAGAAGGGTGGCCAGAGTCGAGCGATTCAGATGTTAATAATAGAATTGAGTGGATTCTAAAGGTTGAGCAAAAGCAAAAAGGGCCAGATTTACAGCTCATGTTTGAACTGCCAGCGTTTGTCGTTGCTCACAGGGTAGAGGTTGAGCCGCCACAAGAAGATTTATTTAGTGAGCAAGGTTCCGACGAAACAGCACCTTCCAAAGGCGGTGACTGGCGATACCTTGATGTTATTGAGTCTTTTTCTAATTATGGAAAAGAGTATTATTTCAGGCCATTCCGACATAAAACACTGGGGATTTCGACATTAATTTTTGGTCTGGTGTTTTTCTCTATTGGGCTAGGTATCTTCATCGCTGATACCAGTTACCTTTTCCTAATAACCTTTGGCGCAGTGGGACTTTTACTATTTTTCATTGGACTGCATGTATTGCTCTTTAAAAGTAAAGTTGCCGTAAGTTCAGGAGTGCTAATCTGCAGAAAAGGGGCGCTACTCAATAAAACCTATCGCTTCAATAAAAGCGACATATCGAAAATTACACGTGCTAGTAACATGAGTTCAGGCGATAAGCAGTATTACCATATTGCTGTGAACACTAAAGATGGCCGCAAGGAAACTATAGCAAAGTACCTTCTTAACTCGAATGACGTGGATGACTTTATTCATCAACTAAATACTGAGTTGGGAAGTTACTCATAGGCTAAGCATTGTTAGGAGATTACCGCTTTGGTTAGGTCCATAAAGAGTTGTATACGTTTACATGTTTCTATTAAAAATTGATATTAATCAGTGGGATATCTATACTTCATTCTGGCTTGCCTAAGACGATGACTAAAGATTTCGTCTTAACATTAATAAAACCATTAAAACTTAATAAATTATAATTCGGGGAATTTATGAATTTTACCAAAACTCTTGGCGCATTAAGCGTGTCGGCTTTACTTGTAGCGTGTGGTGGTACTGAAGATCCTAAAGCATTTGGTGAGAGACTGTTTGAACAGTTAAAACAAGGTCAATCAGAAGCTATTATCGAACTTAATGCAAATGAAGATGATTACTACTGGTTAATATCCGAAGGCAACAAGCAAAAAGCGACCAGCAAAAAGCCTAGCCCACAAGAGGTTAGTCAGCGGGTGGCAAAACAAAAGCGCAAAACTAGCGAAGCCGTAAATGAAATCATTGCTTACGGCAAGATGAACGGTGGCTGGGACAACGCAACATTGGCCAAAGTTGAGTTTGATGAGCTGGAAGAAGGGGATCTAAAGCAAGACATTACCCTTCATATTGACATCGATGGTAAACAGTACCGCGTTTTATTTGATGATGTAGCGTCAACCGACCGAGGGCGCGTATTGACCGATGACCCACGTTGGTTAGGTTTATCGTATGATCCAAAGTTTGATGAGTTGATCGGCGAAAAGCTTAATATTAAACCCAACAACGTGTTTGTCAGTTGTAAAACACCGCTTCATGTAACGAGTCTGGATATATTGCTCAGAGGTAAGTCGAATAATGCCGAGGTTACTGAGTTTTTAAATAGCGGAAAATGCACAGCCAATAAGTCCGCTTCAGCAGTTACGGTAACCATTGAAGAGCTTGGCGAGTACACTCTAAGAGCAAAAGAGTTGTATTCGAAGGGGCAGGGTGAGTTTCCTTTTGAGAAAATAAAAATCAACTTTGAGATCGATGGACAAAAGAAAAGTGGTTGGACTTATACTCGTTGGCTTGCAGATCAAGCGCAATAACAAAGTCTCTCTTCAAAAGCCGTGTTTAGCACGGCTTTTTTGTAACGCTCCATGGTATCGGCGCAGATCATTGACCACATCAGCCAATCTTTGTTAGACAAACTGGGATTAAGCCTTTCATAAGCGTCAACCACTGTTTATAATTCACACAGGCCAAAAGCCGATTTCTCTGCCTTACTGCGTGTGATATCTCAGTTCTGAAGGTAGCTCAACAAGACCGAAGCATTTTCACTGTATGAATGCCTTATCTCGAATATACTAGGATACCATCATGAGTCACGCCGCCTTTAACACCTTACCGCTGAAACAAGAGCTAATCGCTAACCTTGCCGAGTTAGGCTTCGAGGGCATGACGCCGATCCAAGAGCAAGCCTTACCGCATGTGTTAGAAGGTAAAGACGTTATCGCGCAGGCGAAAACAGGCTCCGGTAAAACAGCCGTGTTCGGTCTCGGGATGCTACAAAAATTAGAGCCGAAAAATTTCTCGGTGCAATCGGTGGTGATGTGTCCGACCCGTGAACTGGCGGAGCAGGTGGCGGAAGAAATTCGCCGTCTAGCGCGACCCATTCCTAATATTAAGGTTTTAACCTTATGTGGTGGTACGCCGCTCAGACCGCAGGCTGATTCGTTAAAGTTCGGTGCTCACATTGTCGTCGGTACGCCTGGACGAATTATGGATCATCTAGAAAAACAAACCCTAGATTTAGATTCAGTGACCACATTAGTTCTGGATGAAGCCGATAGAATGTTAGACATGGGTTTTGAAGACGCCATGGAAGCTATCGTCGCCGAGGTCCCACGTGCTCGTCAGACGTTACTGTTTAGCGCCACTTACCCTAAAGAGATCCAATCTATCGCCGATCACATCATGGTCGAAGCGGTGTCAGTCAAAGCAGATGAACAGCAAAGTAACCCCAGCATTGAGCAAGATTTTTATCGCATCAGCGACGAAGGCGAGCGCGACGTAGCCGTGAGATTATTACTGCTACAACATCGCCCAGACTCCACCGTGATCTTCTGTAATACGAAACGTCATGTTAAAGACCTAACTCAGTATTTAAAACATAGTGGCTTTAGCGTCCTAGCGCTGCATGGCGATCTCGATCAAAAAGAACGTGACCAAGCCCTTGTCCGCTTCATAAACAACAGCGTCTCAATCATGGTTGCCACCGACGTCGCCGCTCGTGGTCTCGATATCGACTCGCTCGACTTAGTGATTAACTACCACATCGCCAGCGACCCAGAAGTCCACGTCCACCGTATAGGTCGTACTGGACGTGCAGGAAATAAAGGCCATGCCTGCTCGATAGTGATTAATAAAGAAAAGCACAAACTCAAACGTCTTGGCGAATATTTAGGGCAAGACATTGAAACCTTCGGGCTACCCGACACCAAGTTGCTAAACCAACCAACCTACAAAGCTCCAATGTCCACCATCCAAATCGACGGCGGGAAAAAACAAAAGCTCCGCCCCGGCGATATACTCGGCGCTCTGACAGCAGACTACCGCATCGAAGGCAACGACGTCGGCAAAATCCAAATCGCCAACAGCTGGGCCTACGTCGCCGTCAAAAATGACATCCTCGACGCCGCACTACAACTCCTCAATGGCGGCAAAATGAAAGGCAAGAAATTTAGAGCAAGGAAGATTTAAGTAAATGTCTCTGTCTCCAACAGCTTTATAGAATTATTGAGGATTAAACTTTATGAAATACATAGTGTTGATAACGTTACTCGTCTCAGTAATGCATTATTCTAGAGGGGAGCAATTACACGAAAATTTGATGATGCAAAGCCGTATTTATACCGAAGGTTATTATAGATACTTTGATTTAAACTCAAGCAGCAACCACGACTTATATTTTTTACAGACTGGAACTGCAAATTCAGAAACAAAGCTGTATTTATATAACTTTAAGGATAAAAAAATAGATGGTTTACATTCTCTAGGAAAGCCATTTAAGGACCAGTTCTATGATATTCTCAAAACCTCACCAAAATTAATGTTTGCCGAAGCAGCTAATCTAATTGAAGTAGAAAAATTTGAGTTTAATAGTTCAAACTGCTCAGAAGCATTTGAAATGCTTAGTTATATAAATCTCCCCTACGATGCGGAGGAAGTAAAACCTCTTGAAATCAAGTTTGACGCGCCGAGTTATATTGTTCAACAGAGAAGGGGAAGAGAGGAGCTCATGATTGAGACGATATCCACACATATTAGCTCTGTGACTATAGTTAAAGAACTACTAGCAGTAAATAAGTTACTTGATGGATGTATAAAATAATAAAGCCAAACCATTGCTATAAAGAAGATTACTGTGTAGTAAATGCAGTCAGCTCAATGGAAATAGAAAGAAATTGTGTGCTGGCCCAATATTTATAGGTAGAGGTAACGATATGAGATATTTTGTTATTACTATACTTTTGATTAACTCTTTAGGTTGCGTTGCTGATCCTAATGTTATTTTTTTGTCAAAGGATGAATTGGAGTCAAGCTCAAGCGCTCCTGATAATGAAAGTATAAAAGTCGATATGATGCGCAAGCTAATTCTAGAGTCCAATTTTCATAATGGTGAAATTGTTGACTACTATTATGGTTGTGACAATTTAAAGACTATGGAGCCGAAAACGTTTTTTGTAAGCAGCCAATCAATGGCACAATTGTCAGGAGTTTACGATGTATTTGATTGGGGGGTTATTTCGGAAACAACTTGTAAGAGTACAGTTAACTTTAACGATCTTTCGATGAATGAATTATGGCTACAGTCATGTGCCCAGGCTTCAGTTCTATCCTTAATATCAAATATGGAAGACAGGCATGAAGTGGATAAGAAAATTGATTATGCGCAATGGTGTATTCTCAAAAGCGATAAAGGTCAAATGACTATAAAGCAGCTTGTTAAGTTTCGATAGCTATTAGAAACGTAGGGTGCGTTATCAATGCACCTTTTTTATATCTCCACAAATCAGTCCATATCACCAAGTGGGTTATAAGGTTTTGGCCCTGGAGGTTAAGTTAGAGTGTTGTTTTATGCTTAATAAATAAGTGGCACCAAAAGAAAGGGCTGTAGAGATATCTCTACAGCCCTTTATATATGGTAGCTATGGGTGGACTTGAACCACCGACCCCAGCATTATGAAAGCGATCTGGTCATGAATCTGTATGAAATTTAATCAATCTAATTTCTTTGTAAATCGCTATAAAATCAATAAAAACAATGCTTTATAAAGATGTCTTGTTTCATGGGTGTTCATCTTTTATTCAGCTAAATTCATCTATATTGGACTTACGGTGGACTTACGAAATGTTTAAAAACGGTGAAAAAACGGATAACCAAGGCATTAGTAGAAGAATTAGAGCCAAAACCCCGTCCTTATGAAGTGCATGATGATGAGATGACAGGGCTGTTAGTTAGGGTTCAACCAACTGGCAAAAAGAGCTATTACTTTACCTATAGAAACTCACAAAACCTTAGAAGAAGAATTAGGCTTGGTACGGTCGATAACATGACGCCAGCTAATGCCAGATCGGTTGCTCAACAAAGATACTCAGACATCATGAAAGGGATTGATGTTCAGAGTGAAAAGGTTAAGCAAAGAAAGGAAGCCGAAGCTACAAAAAATAGAAGGCTTGGTGCGTTTATTGATGAACTGTATGAGCCTTGGATATTAACCCACCATAAATACGGTAAAGGCACTATGTCCTTAATCCGTTCGCGTTTTGCTTGCTTCATGAATACCCCGTTAGAAGAGATAACTGTAAGAAGGGTTGAGGCATGGCGTAAAGATCGTTTGGGCGACGGCATCAAGCCGACCACAGTTAATAGGCAAGTCGCTTCTCTTAGAGGTTTGCTGACTAAAGCAGTTGAATGGGAAGTTATCTCTGAGCATCCCTTACAAAAGCTTAAGGCATTAAAAACGGGTACTACCCCATTAGTGCGGTACTTGTCACCCGGTGAAGAAACCCGGTTATATAGGGTACTTAGTGACCGGGATACCGCATTAAAAGAAGAGCGTCAAAGGGGTAATGAATGGCGTAAACAAAGAAACTACCCCTTGTTACCCGATCTAACACCCCATGCTTATGGGGATCGAATGTCTCCAATGATTATTTTATCGCTTAAGACCGGGTTAAGACGCGGTGAGTTGTTCGCTTTAACATGGCATGACGTAGACATGAATAACCGGGTTTTAACCGTAAGAGCAGAGAATGCTAAGTCTAGTAGAACCCGTCATATACCGCTTAATAATACCGCATACACCGCTTTAAAAGCATGGCATGAGCAATGCGATAAAAGTAATCCTTTAGTATTTCCATCCCATAACGGAACGAAACTAACAAATGTTAAGAAGTCATGGGCTTCCATACTAAAGCAAGCAGAGATACCTAACTTTAGGTGGCATGACATGAGGCATGACTTTGCCTCAAAACTGGTTATGAATGGCGTACCGCTTAATACGGTGCGGGAGCTATGCGGTCATGCTGACATGAATACAACATTAAGATACGCACACCTAGCACCAGAGCATAGGGCTGATGCGGTAGCAACATTAGGTTAAATAGGAGGATATGTGAATAAGAAAATTGATAATCCGCTGGAAGTCTTTGGGCAAACTTTAGATAAGTTCTATGAAACTAGTTATAACCAAGCTAAAGATAGATATGAAGAATATACCAACAACTCTAGTTTATTTGTGCAAAGAGTGGCTAATTATTTTAAAGCTGATACATGGCTTATTGATAGAGAAGCTATACCGTTGTTAATGGGCGTTATACCAACTGACTGGCCTAGTTTAAGAAAAGACTTTTATACAGAGGACGTAAAAAAATGTATAAAGTCGGATTATTTAACTAGCTTGAAAGTCTTAAATCCAGAGGCTAAGCTCTCTGACTGGCGAATTAAGAAAGAGGACTTCATAGATTGGGTAGAGGCTAAAGAATTCCCTAAACCTAGAGTGTTTAGCGGGGCAATAAAAGAGTATTTACAGAAAGCTAGTACAAGCCATATCAAGCCAAGAAAAGCAAAGAAATACTCAGAGGATCGCGAGTTAATGTTTCGAGCCGTTGTTGCAGTTTTGGTTAAGTTCCCAGAGCAGTGCAAGACTGCTGGAAAAGTAAGTGCGCCTAAAGTAGCTAAGGTTATAGATGAAAAGTCTTTAATATGGTGGCCTGATGGAGAAATTCCATTTAATCAACAGACTATGGCAAGGCACATTAGAGATGCAATAAGCACTCTTGAATAGTTAGCGATCAGATCGCTAACGTTAGGGATCACACATTTCAACATAATAAATTCTAGTATCTGCTCCATACATTCAATTACATATGGAGCAGTTACCATGAATCAAAATTCACGAGAATCATTATTAACCCCTAAAGAGGTTTCTGAAATCTTAGGGGTTACTGAACACACCTTAGCAGTATGGCGTTGTGAGAACCGCTATCCATTGCCTTATATCAAAGTAGGGCGGTATATACGCTATAGAAGCAAAGACTTATCAACCTTCCTTGATAATCAAACAGTACAAGGAGGTTATGATGCCTAATCAACATATCCCTACTACTAACCGAGAAGCAGAAGAGTTTGATGGTAATTGGGAAAAGGCTGAGCATGATATTGCACCAGCATTTAAAGTCTCGAAGATTGGTGAGTTCTTAAAAAAGAAGATACCACCTAGAGAGTTACTATTAGCACCATGGCTACCAAGACAAGGTTTAGCAATGGTTTATGCACCAAGGGGAGTAGGTAAAACACACTTTGCTTTAGAAGTAGCTGTGGCACTAGCTACTGGTGGCGAGTTCTTAGGTTGGAAAGCACCTAAAGCAGTCAAAGTTTTATATATTGATGGCGAGATGCCTTCTGCTGACCTACAAACAAGACTAAAACAAATACAAAAACGTACCGGGTCAATACCAGGTGATAATTTGCGAATAATGACACCGGATGAGCAAAGCGGGGCAATGCCTGATCTATCAGATCCTTGCTCTTTAGCACGACTAAAACATTTTACAGATGTAGATCTAGTTGTTGTTGATAACATTTCAACGCTTTGCCGTACTGGTAACGAGAACGAGGCTGAAAGTTGGAGAATAACTGAAGGGTGGGCGTTAAGACTAAGAGCTGAGGGTAAGTCAGTATTGTTTGTACATCACTCAGGAAAGGCTGGAGGACAGCGTGGTACAAGTAAACGAGAAGATACGTTAGATACAGTTATAGCACTAAAGCACCCAGATGATTATAAACAGTCTGATGGAGCACGGTTTGAAGTCCACTTTGAGAAAGCTAGAGGCTTTAGTGGCGAAGATGCTGAGCCAATAGAGGCAATGTTAGCTATTGAAGAGAAAGAAGGCTATCAGTGGAAATGGCAAAGAAAAGAGGATGCTGTATTAGGTAAAATTAAGAAGCTACACAGCGAAGGACTGAATCAAACTGAAATAGCTGAACAACTTGGTGTTAGTAAAGCAACAATGAGTAGGAAAATGCAATATTTAAAAGCCAAAGGGAAGTTAGACTAAGTTTCATAGTTTCACTTGGATAGAAAGAAACAATGCAACTGCGCATTAATTGTACTATTGTAAAAAAATGTGACCTAGTATACATTGTGTGCAGGGTAGCAAAACGAATGAAGTAAATTAAAAAAACTACTTGTAGCCACTGTAAGAACTCTCCAGTAGAGAGAGTGCAATCATAAATTAGGCTAAAATAGATAGGGTAGAAAAAAAACTGCAATATTATAAGGATGAGATGGTTTTAGAAAGAGCCACCACTTAAATAAAGCCATTAGTATTGATATAGATATAAATAGAGAAAGATTATTAAATTAATACCAAGTCTAAGGAAGGGGCTTAATTTAAATAATAAAAGAGGAAGTTAAGAAGTGCTAAGTAAAAACAAACTAACAAGTTTATATGAGCTTTATGGATTTGAAGTAAAGGGAACTATCAATAAAAACATTATGGTTTTCGCATTACACTCTGGACATTACTACAATGCAGACGTTGTTCCACTAACCAATGATGTAAAAGATAATGAGTTAGATGAAGTTTTTAATTCATTTAAAAAATCTGGATATGCTTGCAAGGTAAGAAAGTATGAAAGTATAGAAAAAGCAGAAAAGGAGTTGTTCAAGGGTTTTTTTAATCTGGATGTAACAAGGGCGAAACTAAAAAAAACTTATGAAGAATATACAAAATCAGTAGTTTCTGTTTACTCAAATGACGCAGAATATAAGTATATAAACAGCAAGTACTACATTAATGACAAGGAAGCAAGTGGTACGCTTATAGAAAATGTTGGTAAGAAAATAAGTTCAAAAGGTTCCGTTCTGTTTTTGATAGAAGCTGCAGCCGGATATGGTAAAACTAGTTGCGCATTTGAACTGGTTAATTATATTTTAGAAGCCTATAAAAATACCATTCCCCTTTTTACCGAACTTTCAAGGAATAGGAAGGCAAAAATATTTAGATATGTATTGCTTGACGAAATAGAAAGAAGCTTTCCACTGTTGCGTTCTAGCTTGGTAAGCGAGCAAATTAAGCAAGGTAATGTTCCTGTTATTCTAGATGGATTTGATGAGCTTTTGCATGAAAATGACGATTACACTGATTATGAAAAAAGTGAGTCTATGCTGGAAACTATCAGCCAGTATCTAGTTGATGATGCAAAAGTAATACTAACAACAAGAAGAACTGCAATATTTGATGGAGATAAGTTCCATGAATGGATTGAGGAGCATAAAAATGATTTTGATGTAGTAAGAATTCGCATTGATCAACCATCTGTGAAAGACTGGCTATCAGAAGAAAGATATGAATTAATCCAGCAAGCAGGATTTCCAATTAAAAACCTGTCAAACCCAGTATTACTTTCGTTCCTTAGATGCATACCTGATAAAGACTATAAAAAGGTAATAAAAGACACAACAAAAATTGTGGATAGATACTTTGAATCAATGTTGGATAGGGAAATGACTAGACAAGATTTAAAAATGACACCAGAAGGACAGTACGCGGTACTTAAATCACTAGCTAAGGATATGATCGATTATAACTATACTTCAGAGTCAAAGGAAAATATTGCAGAGGTAATTCTTCAGGAAAACCAAGCATTATTAGAAATCACAAGAAAGAATTACTCTGCGGATACTAGGCCTACTTTGGATGAGTTAGTAAATAAATTGTCAAATCATGCTTACTTAGATAAACAAACTACGGACAACAATATTGGTTTCGTGAATGAATTTGTATTGGGCAACTTTAGTGCTGATATTATGCAGGAGCATCCAGAAAATGAATGGTCAGGTGAAGGAACATTTATAGAACCTGCTGTTCTGTCATACGTTCCTAGAAGTGACGAAGAAAAAAAGAAACTTTGGAATGCTATAAAGTTTGCAAATAATTTTTTAGATGTTAACGAACAAATTCTGAATGATATTAGACTGAATAATAAATTAACTATCGATATTCTTGGGGAAGGTGTTAATGAAATAAACTTTGAAGGTTTAGCTGTTGCAGAAAACACCTATATAAAAAATAGTGTTTTTTCAAATTGCATCTTTAGAAATGTCACTTTTAATTTAGAAAACATCACGGGATCTTCATTTGTTGAATGCTTATTCTATGATTGCGAAGTGGAAGGAATTGAAGAAAAGCCAGATATATATTTCTATGGTTGTACCTCAAACAATGAAATTTTGAACCAAATATTTGATGAAGATGTTGAAACTGACTATAAGTCTGATGAGGTTGATGATTGTGACATTTTTGTATTAAGAGCTTTTAAGCCTGTTGGTAGTGAGAAAATACATAAGCATCGCCCAATTAAAGCTATTTGCTCTAACCATAATAAGTATAGTCCTAAACAAATATTTAAATCTATACAAAAACTGAAGAAAATGGAATATCTTCTTACCCCAGATAAGAAGTCTTTTGTTGAGTTTAACTTTGAGTATGTATCACAAATCAAAGAAATGCTAGGTGAATAGAATGTATAATAATAATGCTGTGGCTAGGCAGATACAAAATGATATCGAGCGTGAGTTGAGTAAGTTAGGTTTGCTGTGTAGAGTTTTTTCTCGACAAAAGTCCGAGCAATCATTAATGAAGAAAATTAATAAAGAAAAGGGGAAATACAGCTTAACTGGGAAGAAAATACAGGATATGGTTGGTGTAAGGGTTGTACTATACTTTCTAGACGATATAGAAATAGCTTGCAAAAAATTAGACAAGGTTTTCAAAAAAAACTCTGAGTCAATTGATGAAGCGTCTACTGACAACTTTGGTCCGACGAGGTGTAATTATATATACTACTTACCAGAAAAGGTTTTGCCTGATTGCCAGTTCTTGAAAACCGGTATGCCTATTGATAATACATTTGAAGTTCAATTTAGAACAACGCTTTCTGAAGGGTGGCATGAAGTAGAACATGACTTAAGGTATAAATGTAAAGAAGACTGGAATAGTTATGATGATTACTCCAGGGCTTTAAATGGTATATATGCTACCTTAGAAACCTCTGATTGGAGTATGTTACAAATATTTGAATCTTTAGCTTATAACCATTATAAAAAGAAGCATATAGAAGCTTTGCTCAGGAGTAAGTTAAGGTTAAGACTGCAAGATACTCTAACGGAAGATTTAAAATCAATTATACATAATAAAAATTTGTATAAAGAGATATATAGGTTAGACAGAAAAAAAATCTTAAGCAAGCTTCTAGTGCATAATTTCTCGATTCCAATAACTATGGATAATATCATTTATGTGATGAACTTTTTCTTTTTTGAAGACCCTGACATTTCCGAGGCCATGCCTGTAGCATTAAAAGGAGACTTTGAGAGTTTGGTAAGTAGAGTGGCTTAATTGTACTAATTTATATTACTTATTCTATATTGTTTTTGTGGGTTTGGGTTACACTAAAGTTTATTACATGGGGTGAGAGATTTAGTAGCTAGTTGTCTTTAAAAAATAGATGATACTGTGTTTTTTCTATTTGATTAAGTTGCTCGTGCCAGTTTTTTTAACTGCTTTTTTACTAATCCGGCATAATTTGTAAGTGCTCCCCCACAGCCTCTAATGTTTTTAAATTTTTAATATTTACCGCATCAAAGCCTTGACGTAATTGTGTGCGCATAAGGTGACTAAAAGCATCTGTATTTGTGAAATCAGGATCTAACCACATACTTAAGTCGCTTTCAGGTATCATCAACGGCATAGCTTTTTTGTGAATATCCGCTAACTTATTGTGAGGTGGGATGGTAATCATAGAGGCAGAATAAACGGGGTTTTCAGGTTCGCCCCATTGCTTAAATAGCCCTCCAAAGTATATTGGGCTTTCATCTACAGGTTTAAGTAAGTGATAGACTTTATTCATCCCTTCCACAAACCCACTAGCGGGAATTAGACATCTAGTTTCACGGTAAGCCTTTGTAAAAGACTTTTTAAACCCTTTACCTTCATACCATCGGCTGTTAAAGGAAGTGTACTTGCTAGCCTTCCATTCTCCTGACTTATTCTCTAATAAAAACTGCCACATTGCTTTAATGACATTGTTAGCCTGACCGTCATTCATGACTATCTGTACTGGCTTATAACAACGAAATGTTCCTAGCTCTAATGGTACTTGTAAATCCAGAGTTTTCTCGACCTTTTGGGCAGGTTTTTTTGTCAGTTCAATTAGCCCACACATAGTTATCTACCCTTTGCTTTGACTTTGTCCACTTTGTTACGCCTATTATCAATGTAATCATACATTTTTAATGCCTGTTGTCGAAAGCGACCAGCTAAATATACACCTGCTACTTCAAAACCAATAAAAGCTATGGATGTACCTATTGAGAAGCGCTTCAAAATATCTATAAGGTTTAAAGGGGATGCAGAGGTTCCATCAAAGTAAAATCTCATGATGCTGATTAATGGAATAAAAATAATAAGTGAAATAAATGCAAATAAAATGTTATTCGATATCTTGAGTAATGAATCTGCGCTTTTCTCTAATCTAAGAAGGCTTATACTGTCCCATTTTTGCGGTTTCATCTTGTCCCTCAGTTTTATGTCTAAAAAAACATATTATCTAACCTGTAAATGGTCGTTTTGGGAAGAGATAAGTATAAAAAAAGAGGTGTTTTTTTAATTTACGTTGGACTTACGGTGGACTTACGTTTTTTCAGGCAATAAAAAAGGGTTACGAAAAATGACGTAACCCTTTGATATATATGGTAGCTATGGGTGGACTTGAACCACCGACCCCAGCATTATGAATGCTGTGCTCTAACCAGCTGAGCTACATAGCCTTAATTCAGTGGCGCGTATTTTCGTGATTTCGGGGCTTTATGTCAAGCCTTTGGAGTGAAAATATACGCCTTTTTTGTCATCTGTTATACGTTGAAGCGGAAGTGCATGACGTCGCCGTCTTTGACGATGTAGTCTTTGCCTTCTAGGCGCCATTTTCCGGCTTCTTTAGCGCCTGCTTCGCCGTTCCCTGCGATGTAGTCGTCATAAGCCACGACTTCGGCGCGGATAAAGCCTTTCTCGAAGTCTGTGTGAATCACGCCAGCGGCTTGCGGTGCTGTGGCGCCGACTTTAACCTGCCATGCGCGAACTTCTTTTTCACCTGCGGTGAAGTAGGTCTGTAACTCTAGTAAGTTGTAACCAGCGCGGATTACGCGGTTTAAGCCTGGCTCTTCTTGGCCTAGGTCGGCTAGGAAGTCGATTTTGTCTTCGTCGTCTAGGGCGGCGATTTCAGATTCGATAGAGGCACAGATAGGTACCACTTCGGCGTTTTCTGAAGCTGCGAACTCACGTACTTGGTCCAATAATGGATTATCTTCAAAACCGTCTTCGCTGACGTTGGCGATGTACATGGTCGGCTTAATCGTGATCAGCTGGAACTTGCGCATGAGTTTACGCTCGTCTTTGTCCAAGTCCATGCTGCGAAGGGCTTTACCTTCGTCGAGGCAGGCTTTTGATTTCTCTAACAGCTCTAATTCAATTTTAGCGTCTTTATCGCCGCTTTTGGCGACTTTGGCGGTTTTGATGATGCGTTTTTCAACGGCTTCTAGATCAGCCAGCGCAAGTTCTGTGTTAATGGTATCGATGTCAGCCAGTGGATCAACTTTGCCGTCAACGTGCACGACGTCGTCGTTGGCGAAGCAGCGAACCACGTGGGCGATAGCGTGCGTTTCACGGATATTGGCGAGGAACTTGTTACCTAAGCCTTCGCCTTTTGAGGCGCCCGCTACTAGGCCTGCGATGTCTACGAATTCCATCGTAGCTGGCAAGATCTTCTGTGGCTTAGCAATCGCTGAAATAGCGTCTAAGCGCGGATCAGGGATTGGCACCACGCCGGTATTCGGTTCAATCGTACAGAAAGGGTAGTTTGCAGCGTCGATGCCTGCGTCTGTCAGTGCATTGAAAAGTGTTGATTTTCCAACATTGGGCAAGCCCACGATTCCACAATTTAGTGCCATGTTACTTCTCTCTACGATTGATTGGGTTATTCAGCGCCTGCTTTTACGCTGTGTAATCGATGTACGGCTTTGTCCCAGTCGCCACTTAATAGCGTTGGGGTTTCGCGTACCGCTTCGTCGATTGCTAAATTGATTGCATTACGATCGTCTGGACTTGGCTTACCGAGCACATAGCCTGTGACTTGGCTTTTATGACCTGGGTGGCCAATGCCGACGCGTAGTCGCATAAATTCTTTGTTGTTACCAAGTTTACTGATGGTGTCGCGTAAACCGTTATGACCACCATGTCCGCCACCTTTTTTAAGTTTTAGCGTTCCTGGGTCGATATCGAGTTCGTCATGTGCGACAAGGATTTCCTCAGGATTAATTTTATAAAAACTAGCGACGGCTTGAATGGCTTTACCGCTTAGGTTCATAAAAGTGGAGGGAATCAGTAATTTGATATCTTCAGAGCCAATTAAGCCTTTGGCGAATAGGCCATGAAACTTACTTTCGACTTTGAAGGGGATATTATAAGCCCGTGCCAGTTCTTCGACATACCAGGCACCAGCGTTATGACGGGTATCTTGATATTGTGAGCCTGGATTGGCCAGGCCCACAATTAACTTGATGCTAGACATTATTCAGTCTAACTGAAAACGTTCAGTTAGAACGAAGAATTAATCTTCGTTCTTGTCTTCTGAATCGCCTTCGTCACCTTTCTGTTCGCTAGCTGGAACTTCCGTTTCATCAACGTCGTCCGCTTCGTCTTCGTCAACTTCTTCAACAGCTGGCGGTACCATGTTAGCAACAGTTAGGTCGTTATCTTCAACATCGCCGTGCATGAAGGCTACTAGCTCAACGCCTTCTGGCAACGTGATTTCACTCAAGTGGATAGAATCACCGATGTTCATTTCGCCAAGATCCACTTCAATGTACTCAGGTAAGTTACGTGGACGACATGAAATCTCAACCGTTGTTAATTGGTGAGACATTACGCCACCGTCTTTCTTACCAGGTGCTGCGTCTTCGTTGATGAAGTGTAATGGAACGTTTGCTTCCATGTTTTCACCACGAACGATGCGCTTGAAGTCAACGTGCAATAATTTTAGTTTGAACGGGTGACGCTGAAGGTCTTTGATAAGAACTTCTTCAGTTTCGCCATCGATCACTAAGTTGATGATTGAAGAGTATGCTGCTTCATCATCCAACATGTTGTTGATTTCATCGTGTTCTAGGGTAATTGACTTAGCGTCTTCTTTACCACCGTAAACGATTGCAGGGATCTTGTCCGCAAGGCGACGTAGGCGGCGGCTCGCACCTTTCCCTATATCGCTGCGTGATTCAGCTTTTAATGTAAAATCGCTCATTGTGTTTCTCCACAAGTTGAGTAAATAAATGGTTAAGCCTTGCGACCAGGCTCAACCCGAAAAAATCGGACGCGAATTATACCGTGATCAAGAACTAAGAAGCTAGCCTATTTCGGCATAATTTCAAGGTTTTTTGGGGGTTTTAGGTTTATTTCGGAGTATTCAGCCTAAAAATGCAAAATCCCGCGGCAATGCGCGGGATTCTGAAACTTTATGAGTCTGTTTTTAGTATTAGAGCTGAGTCTAAAAACTTAGTCCAAGAGCCTAGTCTAAGAACATGGTCGAAATCGACTCTTCAGTATTAACACGACGAATTGACTCGCCTAAAAGCGGTGCTAAGTCGAGAGTTTCAATACGGTCACACGATTGAGCTTCCTCACTCAACGGAATCGTATTGGTAATGACTAAGGCATCGAGGTCTGAGTTATTCAGGTTATCGATTGCTTTACCCGATAGTACCGGGTGAGTTGCGTAGGCTGATACGCTGTTGGCACCATTGTCTTTCAGCGCTTTCGCTGCCTGACATAGGGTTCCAGCGGTATCGACCATGTCATCCACGATGACACAATCACGACCACTTACGTCACCAATGATGTTCATCACACCAACTTCGTTGGCACGTGGGCGACGTTTGTCAATAATCGATAGGTCGGCATCGTTTAAACGTTTTGCGATTGCTCTAGCACGAACAACACCGCCAACATCTGGAGAAACAACCATCAGGTTTTTGCCAGATTGTGATGCGATATGGTCAAGAAGTACTGGAGTAGCGTAAACGTTGTCTACCGGAATGTTGAAAAAGCCCTGGATTTGGTCGGCGTGTAAGTCAACCGTCAGTACGCGGTCAAAACCGACGCCACTGATCATGTCAGCAACCACTTTTGCACTAATCGGAACACGCGCTGAGCGAACTCGGCGGTCTTGACGTGCGTAACCAAAGTAAGGAACAACCGCTGTAATACGCTTGGCAGATGCACGCTTAAGCGCGTCAGCCATAATGATCAACTCCATCAAGTTGTCATTCGTAGGCGCACAGGTTGATTGAATAATGAAAACGTCTTTACCACGAACATTCTCAAGGATCTCAACATTACATTCGCCATCGCTAAAGCTAGACGAGTTGATTTTACCAAGAGGAACTTTGAGATAGGTAGAGATACGTTGAGCGAGATCAGGAGTGGCGTTACCACTGAAAAGCATTAAATCTGACATCGGAAAGCCCTGTGTTTTGCCCCAAATTCACAAGCAGAGAGTTGATGTTGAAACGTAAAGAAAAATGGCAGGGGTAGCTGGATTTGAACCAACGAATGGCGGCATCAAAAGCCGCTGCCTTACCGCTTGGCGATACCCCTGCAATGTTGCACCTTAAATCAGCGGTGAAGTGTTAATACCTCGTGCTGTTAAGGTTAGCCAGCGCTGCTTGCACAGTGCCGCTATTTTACGGACTTCTCGCTCTTTGTCAAAGGTTAAGAACACACAACTTCCAGTTCCTGTCAGCGTTGCTTTTCCAAATTTACTAAGAAACTCAAGGGCTTCGCGTACTTCTGGATATAGCTTCGCGACAAGAGGCTCAAAGGCGTTGTAACCAAGTTCTAAACTTGCCTCTGTGCGAGAGGCGCGTAATTTAATCGGTTTATTGTCTCTTGTCAACGCTGGATGCGAAAAAATTTTCGAAGTGTTTATTTTTACATCAGGATAGACAATTAAGTACCACTTTTCGGGTACCTGGGTCTCGGTTAAAATTTCACCAATACCTTCCGCCCACGCGGTTTTACCTTTTACAAATACAGGAACATCGGCACCTAAGTTTTTGCCGATGTCGCAGAGTTGTTGATTAGACAGGTTTAGCTGCCATAACCGATTTAAAGCAACTAGGGTGGTCGCTGCGTCAGAACTACCACCGCCAAGACCTGCGCCCGACGGTAATTTTTTATCGAGTTTGATATCAGCGCCTTGGTGTTCTTCTTTATAAGGATCCAGCGCACGCGCTGCTTTGATGATTAAATTATCGACGCTAGGCACTTCATCATATTCAGATTGGAGTGTGACTTGGCCTGAGTCATTGGATTTAATCCAAATATCATCACCGCAGTCTAGGAGCTGAAAAAGCGTCTGTAACTCGTGGTAACCGTCGTCGCGACGACCGAGAATTCTGAGCTCAAGGTTTAACTTGGCTGGAGCGGGCCAGTAGGAGTATCCCTGCTGGTTGGTGTCGCCAGTGGAGTGCGTGAAGGTCATCAGTTAATCTCCGCTGGGCGCTATTTCCCAAGAACGGATGGAGAGGACGATTTTGTTTTTGCCCTGCGCTCCATTGTTTTGAACGATGCGGATCTTATCCGGCATTTTTAAACTGATGGTCTTATCGTCGCTTTCATCAGTACCAGTTCTGGGCAGCTCAGCGTCGTCATAACGAATATAGTCGACCACGTAATCCAGGTATTTGATTTGTTGCAAGGTACCGTCGGCATTGATCAGTAGATTGCTTTTATTGATACCCGTGGGCAATCCTTTGATCCAGTCTTGCATCAGGGTTACTGGAATATCCCAGCCCGAAACGCCGTATAGGAGTTGTCGAGCGTCAAAACCTTCATAATGCTCGTCATCCCCCGTGTCTAAAGTGCTGAGATGGGGCTGTACTTTAAGAATCATGTAGGTCTGGCCAAAGGCGCCATACATACGAAAGGTGAAGCGGTTCGGTTCTTGCTGCTGCCATAAGAAGTTAGATGAAAAACTATCGTCAGGGTGCGTGATGCCGATTCGGCCTTTAAGTTGGTACTGCTCAAAAGTTTTTAGGAGCTTGTAATGTTTCTGCCACAGCGGATCGTCCCAAACGGTAGTTTCTTGTTTTACAGGAATTGTTTCGCAAGCAGCTACAAAGAAAATGATAAGTGTGGCTAGGAATAGATTTTTTATTGCTTTTATAGGCATAAAGGTTCGTCAGTAATAGGGTTTGTTCGGATTGCGGAAGTGGTTTTTAGATTAATGCTCGGGCAAGTTTGCTTCCGGAAACCGTCTGAGTGTCCGCAAAATATACTGGTTATTAGGGTTCATCCGCAAGGCTTTTTGCCAAACAGCGATAGCCCGCTCTTGTAAGTCCATGCTCCATAGTACCTCACCCAAGTGTGACGCAATTTCGGGGGTCGCTTCCTGTTCGTAGGCCATTTCAAGGAATTTGAGCGCTTCATCGTAATTGCCTAAACGGTAATGAACCCAGCCCATGGAGTCTTGAATGGCGACATTGTCTGGTTGTTCTTGGTAGGCGCTTTCGATCAATTCTTTCGCTTCATCCAGCGAACGGTTTAAATCGGCTAGGGTATACCCCAGCGAGTTTTTGGCATGGTGATGGTCTGGGTCGATCTTTAGCACTTGGCGCAAATCACGTTCCATCGAGCTGTAATACTCCAACGGTTCAGCCGCCAATGCTTTGCTATAAAGTAATTCAACGTTGTCTGGATGTTTCGCTGCGGCTTCTTCGATCAGCTGGTAAGCGATGAGGTAGCTGTTGCGGCCCTGTAAAAAGTTTGCGCCTATTAAAGTGATATCCACTTTAAGCTGTTCGTTCTCGGTATTGTCCCGCAGGGTTTTTACCGACTGAATAAACTCTGTAACTGACTGAGTTTGGTTCAACAGCTGTAGCTTGAGGTAAAACAAAAAGGGTTTATCGGGGCTGACCTGTAGTGCAGAGGTAATGCGTCGCTCGGCTTGCTCATAATCCCCAGCTTGAGTTAGCAGGTTAATTTCAAACTCAAGCAGACGTTGACGATCGTCGAGGCCAACTTTCCGCTGCGCTTGACGAAGACTGTTCACAGACGCCTGCATCATATCTTTCTCAGCGTATAACTGCGCCAGCTCAGTCCGTGCCGTCATGTAATAGCGGCCAACAGGTACCATTTCATAACAACTGTAGGCTTTAATAAAATCATTCACACGAGCAGCAGAGTCAGCACAGTAGTAACTGCTGATTTCTTTTTTGTAGTTGTTCTTCGCTAACAGCCAGAAATGCTCACTTGCTTTACTATAATTCTTCATCGCGTAATAGCTACTGGCCTCTAAGAACAAGGTTTGTTGATCTTGTGGGCGCTCCTCAAGTACTCGATTGAAGGCGATTAAGGCCTCTGAAAAGCTGCGTTGAGTATAGAGTAGTTCGCCAATTTTGTAGGTTTGTTCGAGCGATAGCTTATTGTGCTCAAGCACTTGGCTTAAGTATTGCTGGCGTTGTTCATTGGAGTGAAGAGCGAGTGCCTCACCTTTTAATTCGATGGCCGATAAAAAATTAGGGCGCTTAGCCAAGGTGTAATCAAGTAGCTGTTGAATTCGCTCGAACTGCTCCAGAGGCTGACTCGATTTTAAGTGTAAATAGGCTTCGGCAGTGGCTATATGGGGTGATTCAAGCGGAGTATTCACCTGCTCAAAGAAGCTTATGAAATCGGCTTCCTCTTGAAAGCTGGCCATGCGAAGCAGCTCATACAGTTTTTCGTCCTCATTCTCAGGGAGTAGAGGCAGAAGCTGGTGTAAGTATTTTTTTGCTTGTTCCGTTTTATTCTGAGCTAAGCTGGCAATTAGAGCAATTTTGTAAGCGTTTTTATCGTCTGGAGCTGACGCCATCCATAACTCAGTCGCTTCTAGCGAGTTATTGTAGTCCCGCTCAATGAGGGCAACCATGGCTGCTCTGGACGACAGTTCTTTACTACCGGTTTGTTCAGCGGCGTAAAAATAATTGCTCTGCGCCACGTCGTATAACTTTTGCTTGTTGGCGATATCAGCCAACAAAATACTAAAGTACAGCTGGCTACGATCCTCGGCAGATAAATTCGCCACAGAAGGATGCTCCGGCGCGTCTGGCGTGCTGGATTCTGTGGGTGTTTCAATCTTTTGAGGCTGTGTGGTGGTGCAGGCAGCAAGCAATACACAGCAGGTTGAAACGAGTAGGGTTTTAGCCGAGAAAAGTGTGTTCATCCGTCTAGTATAAAAGATTCCAATAAACTTTTTGTGAATATGCTCCACATAGTTAAAACAGAGTATCAGGAATGGTGGCTGAGTACAGTGTAAAAATGTAGTTTTTACCAATGTTTAAAATTAGCAGACATCTTGAAGCGGTGTTATAATTCGCGCCAATTGCATGCCTTTAGCATTTTAGTGAGCCATGCCGCGCCTTTTGTGAGTGACCTTTTTGATAGCTGTTTCAAACCTATGTCTTTGATTGTTTTAGGAATAAACCATAAAACTGCACCGCTTGCCATCCGTGAGACGGTTGCTTTTGCCGATCATGAGCTCGGCGAAATCATGGCTGAGGTCAAGCAGCAAACTCAGGGTTCTGAAGTGGCATTGTTGTCGACTTGTAATCGTGTTGAGTTTTATTTGTCAAATGAGTCGCAAGAACACCAGCAAATAAAAACCCAGTTGTTGGGCTGGCTCAAGGCTAAGAAAGCGCTTAATGATGAGTTGGACGACGTCATTTATTACCATAAAGGTGTAGACGCCGTGAAGCACTTGATGAAAGTGGCGAGTGGCCTAGACTCGATGGTACTTGGCGAGCCACAGATTTTGGGACAGCTCAAAGCTTGTTACCAGAAAGCGAAGCGCGCAGGCACGGTAGAACAGGTGATGGAGCGGTTGTTCCAGAAAGCGTTCGCCGCAGCGAAGCGGGTACGTCATGAAACTGACATTGGCTCGAACCCTGTGTCGGTGGCTTATGCCGCGGTAACCTTAGCCAAACATATATTTGCGGACTTTTCTAAACTAACCGTTTTGTTTGTCGGTGCTGGTGAAACCATTGAACTGGCAGCGCGTCATTTGGAACAAAGTGGCGTTAAGCAAATGGTCATGGCGAATCGAACGCTAGCCAATGCGCATAAACTGGCTGATGAGTTTGATGGTAAAGCGGTTGGTCTTGATGCTATTCCTCACTATTTAGCACAAGCTGATATTGTGATCAGTTCGACCGGAAGCATGTTGCCGATTATTGGCAAAGGCATGGTCGAAACTGCCATTCAGGAACGCCGTCGTAAGAGTATGTTCATGGTCGATTTAGCAGTACCACGCGATATTGAAAGCTCGGTGGCAAAGCTGGATGATGTTTACCTTTATAGTGTCGATGACTTAGAAGGTGTTATTCAAGAAAACCTGCAGGCGCGGCAAGAAGCAGCTGAAGAGGCGCTGGTTATCTTGGATGAGTTCGCAGAAGATTTTGAGAAGTGGCACGCAGGTCGCCAAAAACATGATACAGTCCGTGAGTTGCATCAGGTCTTTGCTGAAATTGCACAAGCTGAATTGGAGCGCGCCAAGGCTCAGCTAAAAAATGGTAATGATATTGAAGCGGCGTTAGAGCATTTCTCACACCGCTTGACCAAGAAATTCTTACACCAACCGATGGTTTGGCTAAGAGAAGATGACGAGGAATTGGATCGTCACGACATTACTCGTCAACTGTTTCAGCTTGACAAAAACTCAGATGATTAAGTAAAACATTACTTTAATCATTGTTTTATAAAGAATTATACCGATAGGAACAAAGAAATAGCATGTTGCAGGATTCTGTCAGTCAAAAACTAGAAGGTCTGGTTGATCGCCACGAAGAGCTTGAAGCTTTGTTGGGCGACCCAGAGATTATTTCTGATCAAAATAAATTTCGCGACTTGTCGAAAGAATATTCTCAGCTGGAAGAAGTGGTTAAAGCTTTTCAGGATTATCAGGAAGCGGTTGAAAATCTGCAAAATGCAGAGGAAATGCTGAAAGACGACGATCCCGACATGCGAGAAATGGCTCAGGAAGAGTTCAAAGCATCTAAAGCTACCATTGAGCAGCTTGAAGTTGATTTACAGAAATTGCTATTACCGCGTGACCCGAATGATGACAAGAATACCTTCCTTGAGATTCGTGCGGGTACTGGTGGTGATGAAGCGGCTATTTTCGTTGGCGATTTATTCCGTATGTACAGCAAGTATGCGGAAAAGAAACGCTGGCAAGTAGAAGTCATTAGCGAAAGCCAGAGCGAGCAGGGCGGCTACAAAGAAATTATTTTACGTATTGTCGGCGATGCTGTTTTTTCACACTTAAAGTTTGAGTCGGGCGCACATCGTGTACAGCGTGTGCCAGAAACCGAATCGCAAGGTCGTATTCATACCTCGGCGTGTACCGTGGCGGTGATGCCGGAAGCGGATGAAGTCGATGCGATTGATATTAATCCTGCAGACCTAAAAGTCGACACGTTCCGTGCATCGGGAGCGGGTGGTCAGCACGTGAATAAAACCGACTCGGCGATTCGTATTACGCACTTACCAACCGGCGTGGTTGTGGAGTGTCAGGACGAACGTTCGCAACATAAAAACCGCGCTAAAGCGATGTCAGTATTACAGTCGCGCTTGCAGGCTGCCGAAGAAGCGAAACATCAGTCTGAGCAGACTGAAATGCGTCGTAATTTAGTGGGTACGGGCGATCGTTCGGATCGAATTCGTACTTATAACTATCCACAAGGCCGCATGACCGATCACCGCATTAACCTGACTTTATACAAGCTTGATGAGATTATGGAAGGCGATATAGATCAAATTCTTGAGCCTTTGGTACAAGAGCATCAAGCCGACCAGTTAGCAGCGCTTTCGGGCCAGTCTTAAACCGCTCTACCACATCACCTTGAACAAAACTGTTGAACACATTCTCGCTTGGGCTGTTTTACAGCTCAAGATGTTTGACACGGCTAAACTCGATGCCGAAGTGTTACTCGCCGAGACTGTTGAGCAAAACCGAACCTGGCTAAAAACTTGGTCTGATAAAGAGTTAACACCGGCACAAATGCTTGCGTTCGAAAAGAAGATCGAGCGTCGACGTAACGGTGAGCCTGTCGCTTATATTATTGGGCAACAAGATTTCTGGACCTTGTCGTTGAAAGTAACCTCTGCAACCTTAATACCACGCCCTGAGACAGAGCATTTAGTTGAGTTGGCTTTAACAAAAATTGCTCGGGAAGATAATCACCGAGTTGTTGATTTAGGCACGGGTACTGGTGCTATTGCGCTGGCGGTTGCGTCTGAAAGACCTAAAGCAGAAGTATGGGCTATGGATTTGAGCGCAGATGCTCTTGTCGTCGCTGAGCATAATCGCCAGAAGTACGAGCTGGATAATGTAACCTGCCATCAGGGGCATTGGCTGCGTGACTGGCAGGGCGAGCCTTTCGACTTAATCATTAGTAATCCGCCTTATATTGACCAAGATGATCCGCATCTTCACGACCTGACGTTTGAGCCAACAACGGCTTTGGTCGCGGCAGAGCAGGGTTTGTACGATATTAAAGAGATTACCCAGCAAGCAACAACTCACTTAACACCTTTGGGCTGGCTGATGTTTGAACATGGCTATGATCAGGGACCAGATGTGAGGAAGATTCTTCAGAATCATGGTTTTGTCGAGGTTGAGACATTGAGTGACTATTCAGGACATGATCGCGTCACTTATGGGCAAAAGCCGGAACTTTAACGATGAAAGCGGGTCTTTCTAAGAGTGTCTGGGGATAAAAGTTACACCAAGTCGCCAATCTGTGAAAATAATCTTATATGCTAGGCTTTTAAGCTTGCCGAGTTTGACGAGTATTGTTAGAGTAACGCGATTGAGAATATTCTCACAAGCCTTGTCGCTATTGGTTTTAAGCCCTTTTGAATGACAATTATTTTAACGAATTTGAGTAAAACAAGTTTTAAGCGGGAAACCTCCTCCGATGTTTAATAAATTACGTGGCCTTTTTTCTACCGACCTGTCTATTGATTTGGGTACGGCAAATACTTTGATTTATGTTCGTGACCAAGGAATCGTTCTTGACGAACCTTCAGTGGTCGCTATTCGACAAGACCGCTCTGGCGGCGCTAAGTCGATTGCGGCAGTCGGTGAAGCTGCGAAAAGAATGCTGGGTCGTACGCCTGGCAATATCGTTGCGATTCGTCCTTTGAAAGACGGCGTAATTGCTGATTTTGAAGTGACTGAAAAAATGCTACAGCACTTTATTCGTAAAGTTCACGACAATACGTTTTTCCGCCCAAGCCCACGCGTTTTAGTGTGTGTGCCTTGTGGATCGACACAGGTTGAGCGTCGTGCAATTAAAGAGTCGGCGTTGAGCGCTGGCGCACGCGAAGTGTACTTAATTGAAGAACCAGTGGCAGCAGCAGTTGGTGCTGGCTTACCGGTCAACGAAGCTCGCGGTTCGATGGTTGTTGATATCGGTGGTGGTACAACTGAGATTGCGATCTTGTCTTTGAATGGTGTGGTCTACTCGGATTCTGTCCGTATCGGCGGTGACCGTTTCGATGAAGCTATCATCGAGTATATTCGTCGTAATTACGGCACCATCATTGGTGAAGCGACTGCTGAGCGTATTAAACATGAAATCGGCACTGCCTATCCTGGTACTGAAGTTCGTGAGCTGGATGTTCGTGGTCGTAATTTGGCAGAAGGTATTCCGCGTAGCTTTACTATTAATAGCAACGAGATTCTTGAGGCGCTGCAAAACCCACTTCATAGCATTGTCCGAGCAGTTAAGACGGTACTAGAGCAGTCGCCACCTGAGCTGGCGTCTGATATTTCAGAGCGAGGCATGGTTTTAACGGGCGGTGGTGCTTTAATACGCGATATTGATCGTTTGCTGATGGAAGAAACGGGGTTACCAGTGATTGTTGCTGAAGATCCTTTAACCTGTGTGGCGCGAGGTGGTGGTAAAGTTCTAGAAACCATCGACGAACACGGCGGTGATTTGTTCTCGGACGATTAATAGAACAAAAATTCCATTAAAATCGGGCACTTAGATTGCCCGATTTTTGTATGTATTACCTAAAAATTGCTAAACTAAAGTCTATTAACGTGGACTAACCATAAGAATTTACTCTCTCGGGAGGAGTAGGCCATTAAAAATCTATTCGCACGAGGCCCATCACTGGTGTTGCAGCTGGTGTTAAGCTTGATTTTAGCTGCTATTTTGATGGTACTTGATTACCGCTATGATTATCTAAGTAGCGCCCGTAAAGGTGTATCCACGGTATTGGCGCCGATCTACTTTTTAGCCAACCTGCCGAATGAAGTCGCTTCATGGGCAGACAGCAATATCGTTAGTCGCAATGATCTACTCAACGAAAATCGACGTCAGAAAGACGAACTACTGATCCTTAAAGCTCAGAATCAGAGGTTAATCGGTTTAGAGTCTGAGAACGCAAGGCTTCGCTCCTTATTGGGTTCGTCGCGGACGCTTCGTGGTAAACGTGTTATTGCGGAAGTGCTGAATATTGATAGCAGTTTGTTTGCAAACGAGCTGTTATTGAACAAAGGCAGTCTTGATGATGTGTTTGTGGGGCAGCCTGTAGTGGATGCCGAAGGTATTATGGGGCAGGTAGTCGAAGTGTCTACATCAACTTCTCGTATGATTCTGCTCAACGATCAAAAACATGCTATTCCTGTTCGAGTCGATAGAAATGGTGTGAGGGCGATTGCTCAAGGTAATGGGCGCACGCTTTATTTAAGACATTTGCCAAACACCATTGATATTGAAGAAGGTGACATGCTTTTGAGTTCGGGCTTGGGGCAGAAGTTTCCTGATGGTTATCCTGTGGCTAAGGTCATTTCAGTGATACGACAGTCTGCTCAACCTTATGCGGAAATTCTTGCGGAACCAACCGCTAACATTAATCGTGCTAATCATGTCCTGCTGTTATGGCCATATCATGATCCTGAAAAAGCTGCTAAAACAAAGCCGGCTGAAGAGCAAGGTGGCGATGAAATTGCAGATGCAATAAAGGAGGCGTCCGATGCAGAATAAACAGAAACGCGGTACTTGGGTCATCATCCTTACCTTCATTATCGCCTTAATTCTGACGGTTATTCCTTTGCCAGAATCTTGGTTGCCATATCGTCCAGACTGGATATTTTTAGTGTTTAGTTACTGGGTGATGGCATTACCACACCGGATCGGTTTGTTGTGGGCTTTTGTTTGGGGCCTTATTGTTGATGCCTTGTTAGGAAGTACCCTTGGGTTACACAGCTTTACCCTGTGCGTGATTGCTTTTATCTTGCAGTTGAATTACCTCAGAATACGCATCTACCCGATTTGGAAACAGGCCCTGACCATGGGCGGCATAGCATTGCTGTATTTAGCGCTGGTGCTTTGGCTATCGAGAATAACTGGTAGTCCAGAAAGTACTTGGACCTACTGGATTTCAGCTGCGATTGATGCGGTGCTATGGCCATGGTTATTTATTTTACTCCGTGACATCCGACGGTATTTTAAGGTGCAATAAGGTGAGTACGAATTACTCAAAAATATATTTAGCCTCAGGCTCTCCTCGAAGAAAGGAGTTACTGACACAGCTTGGGGTTAATTACATTCAAATTGCTAACGACTTTGATGAAACTCGTTTAATAAATGAATCGCCACTTGATTATGTAGAGCGGGTCGCTCTGGGCAAAGCTCAGTCAGCACTTGAGTCACTGGATAACCTTGACAAGCTGCCAGTGTTGAGCGCAGATACGACGGTGATTCACGATGGGGAGCCGTTAGGCAAGCCGGAGAATCTTGAGCATGCTGCTGAACTGCTGTTGCGATTAAGTGGCGAGCGACACACGGTTATGTCGAGTGTTGTGTTGGCTGTGAATGGTGATTTCTTACAGAAAACCGTTGAAACAAACGTAGTGTTTGCGGCATTAAAAGAAAAGACTATTGAGGCTTATTGTCAAACCCAAGAACCTTTAGGAAAAGCGGGCGGTTATGCCATACAGGGAATTGGTGGTAGCCTGATAGAGTCGATTAGTGGGAGTTATACCAATGTTGTTGGGTTGCCTGTTTATGAAACGCGTCAGCTACTTGAACAGGCCAAGGTTCAGTTTGCGTTAAGCGGGCTGGGTTAGTCTGGAGTGAGGTTGTTATAGCATGCGCGATGAAATTTTAATTAATATCACCCCTCAAGAAACGCGAGCTTCTATTGTCGAAAATGGTGTATTGCAGGAACTGCACATTGAACGCACCGAAAATAGAGGTATCGTCGGCAATATCTACAAAGGCGTTGTAAAACGCGTTATGCCAGGTATGCAGGCTGCATTTGTCGATATCGGTCATGAAAAAGCCGCCTTCCTTCATCTCGCTGATATTGTGACGGACAAAGCAGAAGGCAGTAAGCAAGCTATTGAAGGTGCGCAACTTCTAGATAAGCAGCAGGCACAAGAAACTGATATTAAATCCGTATTGCATGAAGGTCAGAAAATTATTGTTCAGGTAATTAAAGATCCGATCAGCAGTAAAGGAGCTCGACTCACAACTCATATTACGATCCCATCTCGTTACTTAGTATTAATGCCTGACACTGAGCATGTGGGGGTTTCCCAGCGAATTGATGATCAAGATGAGCGAGTGAGATTGCGCGAGCTGTTGGAAGAACACGAAGATCTTGATAATGGCTTTATCATTCGTACCGCCGCAGAAGGCGCCAGCGAAAAAGAGCTGGTCCGAGATGCGCTGTTTTTGGCGAAGCTTTGGAAAGGTGTGACCGAGAAGTCTAAGCAAGTAAAGGCGCCAGGATTAGTTCATGAAGACTTGAGTTTAGAGCTTCGAATTATGCGCGACATATTTGAAGATGATGTCGAGCGTGTTCGTATTGATGATAAGACAACTTTAGAACGTATTGTTAGATTTGTTCAGGAATTTCTACCTGATATGGAAGGGCGGATTGAGCTGTATGAGAGCGAGCGTCCCATTTTTGATCTTTATAATGTTGAAGAAGAAATCAAGAAAGCTTTAGAGCGAAAAGTTCAGCTGAAGTCTGGTGGCTATTTAATTATTGATCAAACCGAAGCTATGACCACTGTTGACGTAAATACAGGAGCTTTTGTTGGGCATAAGAATTTAGAGGAAACTATTTTCAGGACGAACCTCGAAGCTGCTACAGCACTGGCCCGACAATTGCGCTTAAGAAACCTCGGTGGAATTATCATTGTCGATTTCATTGATATGAAAGAAGAGGAACATAAGCGACAAGTTCTACGGACTTTAGAAAAGCTGCTCGAAAAGGACCATGTCAAAACACAAATCACAGAAGTGTCATCGCTGGGTCTGGTTGAAATGACGCGTAAGCGTTCTCGTGAAAGTTTAGAGCGTTTACTGTGTGAGCCTTGTCAGCAGTGTAATGGACGCGGTTATGTGAAAACAGCGGTAACTGTTTGTTATGAAATCTTCCGAGAGTTGAGTCGTGCGGCACGAACTTACGATGTACAAAAGTTTTTGGTGTTGGCGAGTCAGGAAGTCGTGGACTGTCTACTGGATGAAGAAGCGAGTAGTCTCGGTGATCTGGAAGTCGAAATTGATAAACCTATTAAACTGCAGGTAGAGAGCCTTTATTCTCCGGAGCAGTTTGATGTGGTCTTGATGTAACTGGATTCTTAATGGCCAAAACATTGACACGATTATTTAGGCGTTTTCTAACCTCAGTCTTATGGTTAGTGTCAATCCTTGTCATTATTTTCGTTTTATTCTTGTCAGTCGTGAAACTGACCCTCCCTTATTGGACTGATAATAAAGAGCGCATGGTTGCGTTAGTTGAAGAACAAATTGGAGGCTCATTTGATTATGACACGTTGGAAGTTGATTGGTCTGAATTTAAACCGAGCATCTTTATTGATGGAGCCACATGGAGTAGCCACAGTAAAGCTCAATCCTACCACGCAGATAAAACTTACGTCGTTTTAAAGTTTTGGGAAAGTTTATTTAACGGTTATTTAATCACAGAAACCATTGAGGTCAATCAGGCAAACGCTGAAGTCTTGATGTCGGAACTGCCACAAGACGAAGATCCACTTTCAATAGATTTTAGTGTGTTGCTTAAACGTTATCCTGAAATCATCGATCAAGAATCTATAAAGTTTAATAATTTCACGCTTAACCTGCACAAAGACGATAAAGTTCGAACGGTACAATTTAACTCCATTGACTTCACCAAGCTTGGCAAGCAACGACAGCTAGTCATAGAGTCTCAAAGTTCTTTTGCATCAGAAGCAAGAATTATTATTGAATCGACAGGGCAGCCATTCGACAAAAATAACCCAATCAAAGTCTACGGACTGTTAAGAGACTTTGATGTTATCGATAGCACTGACTTTTTTGAGTTGCCACAAGGTATCCCAGTAGAGCTGGCTGATACTGAGTTCTGGCTGGAGTATGAAGGCGAAACACCTAAGTCTGGACGGCTGTTATTCTCAGCAGCAAGCACCAGCTCGCGGGTTGCAAAGCTTGATGCTGAAATTAATTATCAGACAGATGGCAAGCTGTCGATATTTTCCAGTGACCAGTTCCATGTTGTTGAACGTAGCGGTGAAGGGCAGTTAAAAAATTACGACAGTTACTTCAAGTTAGTGAGACGCGAAACATCTGCCACCAATATTGACTGGCTTTTAGAGGCAGAAAACACCCCTATTGGTTATTTCATAACGTTAGCCAGCCCTTTTATGCCGCTGGACCTCAGCGAACCATTGAGAAAAATTCAGCCACAGGGCGAGTTAGTGACGCTAGATATAGAAGCGCAGCAGACGGATAAAGGAATAGTTCCAAAGTATGGTAATGCTGAATTAATTAATGTATCCAGCGTAGAAAGTGTGTTGTCACCAAAGCTTCAGCTGGATCGCATCACGATTCGAGACGAAGGAGAAGGCTGGAGAGTAAAAGCTAGTGCCTCAAATAACCAAATCGAGTGGCGCGAAGCTTTTATAGAGGCCATCCCTGTTGAGCGTCTGGTGGTTGATTCTTGGGTAAGTTTTGTTGACCGACCGCTGATTAAAATCAATCAATTCACTCTTAATAATGACGATGTCAACGTAGCTATCAATGGTGCATTGAGAGTTTTAGATGATGATGTGAATATATCGATATACGGTGAATCAAGTGATATTAACATTGCTGAACTTGGAAAGTATTGGCCGAGAAATGAGATGGAGGAGGATGTCCTTGAGTTTCTCGACATGGCTTTGATCAGCGGTGACATTGAAATAGCAACACTAACGTGGCGTGGTAACTTTGACGATTTCCCTTATCAAAACAATGAAGGGCAATTTGATATCCAGGCAAGCGTAGAAAATAGTACTTTTAAATTTGACTCGGATTGGCCAGTAGTAGAAGGCTTATCTGCAAAGGCGCACTTTTCCAACAACCAAATATTTTTAACGGCAAGTGACGGGAGTATTTTGGGTAATGGCTTTGACAATGTCGAAGGGGTTATCGAGTCAGTATTCACCGAGGGGTCGGTACTTAAGTTAGAGCTCAACAACCAAGTCGCGTTTGAGCCGTATCAGTCTTTGTTTTTGAACTCTCCTTTACAAGAATGGTTAGGAGAGGAATTATTGGACCTAAGGTTTAGTGGGCAACTAAAGAATAATCTAAAGGTCACTGCGCCACTTAGCGAAGATAGTCCAGACACTACTTTGGAAGGAGTTATTACCTTCGCCGGTCAAGATATTGAGTTACAAAGCTATTCACTCGGACTTCAAGGTTTGCAAGGAGAGTTACGTTACACCGAAAAGGGTGCTATCTCAGAAAAGCTTGATGCGACTCTATGGCACAGTCCTGTGGCTATTGATATTGCAGTTGATGAGTATACTGAAAATGATGATTTGGTAAATATCAATGCAAGCTCTAGCTTTGATGTCGCTAAAGCGGTTGCTTCTTTGGATATGCAGCTTCCCATTTACGTAGAAGGTAATAGTGCAGTCGATTTACATTACCGCCAAGATAGCGAAGGCGCTGAGTCAATGATAGTTCGAAGTGACTTAGAGGGGACTGAGCTTAATGGACCTTCCTGGTTGAGTAAAACAAAAGAAGAAAAAAGCCCCTTCTTAGCGACGTTATATCGCAGTAATAATCGAATCCATGCCCGAACGATTTATAGGGATACGGTATCCTCTCAACTCAATTTTGGAGTGGGCAGTCCGGAAGATATTAATGGTGTAATTGCTATGGGGGACCTGGCCACTCATTCGATTAAGGTGCCTGAACAGGGTGTCGCAATTGAAGGGTTTTTTGGCGAAATCCATAGTGATGAATGGTTGAATAGTTTGCAGGTTAAGAAAGAGGGGGACTTCTACTGGCCTGAATGGATTGATCATATATCAATTCGAACCGCACTGTTTACTATTGCGGGGCAATCGTTGCATGACGTGGTATTTACCGACTCGTTGCTAGAAGACGAGAGTGTACGGTTTAACGTTGAGGCAAAAGAAGGCTTCGGAAATCTCACCTTGTATGCAGATGGTCGGAAGCATGTCACGGTCGAAAAATTAGACATAGAGCTCGACTCATTTAGTAGACTGTCGACCTCAGAAGTGAGCATCAATAAAACATCATTAGATAACTGGCAACTTGAATGCCTAAGTTGCAAGATCAACGGCATTGATACCGGTAAGTTAACCCTAGTCTCCAATTTAGAGAAAGGAGTCGTGGTGGTTAAGGGTGACAGTCAAATTGAAGGGCAGTTGTCTGCATATTTAGAAGGACGTTGGCAAAGGCAAGAAAGTTCGGTCAACATTGATTTCACCACACAAAATACGGGGCAATTATTAAAGCTCTGGGGCTTTGGTGATGGGATTGAGGGTACAGAAACCACCGGCGCCATCGAACTGTCTTGGAATGGGGGATTCCATGATATTAGCTTGAAAAACCTTAACGGAAGCATAAAGCTAGAAACTGGTGAAGGTGTGGTCAAAGAGTTAAGTGACCGTCAGGCGAGAGTATTCAGCTTATTCTCACTACAAAGTGTAAGACGAAGACTGTCTTTAGACTTTAGTGACTTGTTTGAAGACGGATTCTTCTATGACAAAATGAATGGTGAGTTTACGATTAAAAATGGTGTGGTTCACAGCGATAACGTCTTCATTGACGGCACTGCCGCAGATGTTAGAGTGAAGGGCTCGATCGATTTAGTTAACCAGACGGTTAATCAGAACGTCACCGTGGTGCCAAAGCTTGGTTCCAGCTTGCCAATATTAGCTGGCTGGGCGGTAGAACCAACCACTGGCCTCATCATGTTACTGGTCAATAAAATATTTGAACCTGTGATCGATGTGGTGGTGAGCATTGAATATAAAGTTAGCGGTGACTTAACTGACCCTCAAGTCGTTGAGGTTAGTAAGAAGTCTAAAGAAGTCGCTGTGCCAGAATCTGAGCAAGAGTCTGAACAAGAGTCCGAACAAGAATCTGAGCAACAGCCTGAGAGCGAGCAGCTTGAGCAGGATGCTGAAGAGCTTCAAGGTAATCAACCAGTTGATAATGCGGGAGGGGACAGTTAGTGAGCGGAAAGACTATTAATATTGGACTGATTCAAATGTCATCTTCCAGCGTGGTTGAGGATAATTTACAGCGAGCTGAAACATTAATACGAGCATCTGCCAATGACGGCGCTGAAATGGTTGTGTTGCCAGAAACTTTTGCGCTGATGGAAAAGTACAATGGTCAGAAACTTAGCTTTGTAGAGAAGCATGGAGAGGGGCCGATTCAAGACTGGATGCGACGCGTAGCGAAAGAGAATAAGGTGGCCGTGGTCGGCGGAACAATTGCCATTGAGTCAGGTATCGAAGAGCGACCTTTTGCACGCTGTTACGTCTATGATGCACAAGGCAAGTCGATGACACACTACGATAAGATTCACATGTTTGATGTGGCAGTTAAAGACGATGAGGTTTATTCTGAGTCTGACAACACACTTGCAGGCGGTGAGGTTGAAACTTTCGATATGAATGGAATCAACTTTGGTCTGTCGGTTTGTTACGATCTCAGGTTTCCTGAGCTCTATAGAATGTATCAGGAGTCAGCTGTGGATGTTATTCTTGCTCCGTCAGCTTTCACGTTGAAAACAGGTGAGGTTCATTGGCAGCTTTTATTGCAGGCAAGAGCCGTTGAGAATTTATGTTTTGTTGTGGCTTCTAATCAAACTGGAGAGCACGACAATAAACGTAAAACCTATGGCCATAGTATGTTTGTTGGACCGTGGGGAGATGTACTCGGTGCTATGGGTAGTGAAGAAGGTTATATCAATCACAACTTGAACATCGAGCAAATAGATACAATTAAAAAGCGCTTCCCTGTTCATACTCACAGGCGACTTTAAAAAAGCTGCTGTTATCAGCGCTTGTGACAATAATAGTTTAAGGTAAAGAATGACAAGTATTATAGATCGTGTCGAAAGTCATCTGTTTAAAGAATCGAACCTTTCGGTGGATGCTATCAAACAAGCTATCGAATCGATGGGGCGTTTTCAGCAAGACTATGCGGATATATTCTTACAAGAAGTCGTGATGGAGTATTGGCAGCTTGAAGACGGTCTTGTAAAAGATGCTAGTTTTAACCTCAATAAAGGACTCGGTATTAGGAGCATTGAGGGTGAGAAAACAGGGTTTTCATACGCTAATCAATTTGAATTAACGGCTTTAAATAATGCGCTAACCGCTGCTACCAGCATCAGCAGAGCCGGGCAATCTAAAGCGGTTAGTTTTAATCAGCCTTCGAGCTCAACCAGCTTATACACCGAGAAGAACACCTTAGCCGGGGTAGACCAAGCTCATAAAATTGCTCTGCTTCGCCAGTTAGATGCCACCGCTAGACAGCTAGACGAAAAAGTTAAGCAAGTTATCGTAAGTTTATCTGCAGCTGATGAGCATATGTTGGTTGCTGCCATCGATGGCACTTTAGCTGCTGATATTAGACCGATGATTCGTCTCAACGTAACGGTGGTTGCCGAGAGTGCTGGTCGGCGTGAACGCGGTAGTGCCGGTATGGGGGGACGATACGACTGGCATCATCTAATCTCATTAGATTTAGAAAGTTTAGCAAAAAAAGCAGTAGACCAAGCCGTGGTCAACTTAGATGCGGTTGAGGCTCCAGCTGGCACCATGGAAGTCGTACTTGGCAATGGCTGGCCCGGTGTACTGTTACACGAAGCTGTAGGGCATGGATTAGAGGGCGACTTTAATCGCAAAGGGTCATCAGCCTACGCTGGACGAATTGGTGAGAAGGTAGCATCAGAATTATGCACGGTTGTTGATGATGGCACTTTGCAGGGGCAAAGAGGCTCATTGAATGTTGATGACGAGGGTACTCCAACGCAATCAAACGTTTTGATCGAAAATGGTGTTTTAAAGGGCTACATGCAAGACAAGCATAACGCTAGATTGATGGGGCAATCGCCGACCGGTAATGGACGACGAGAATCCTATGCACATCTACCTATGCCTCGAATGACCAATACTTTAATGTTAGGCGGAAGTTCTGAGCCTGCTGAAATCATTGCTAGCGTTAAGAGGGGTATTTATGCACCTAATTTTGCTGGCGGGCAGGTAGATATTACTTCTGGAAACTTTGTATTCAGTGCCAGCGAAGCTTACTTAATTGAAGATGGTAAATTAACCGCTCCTATTAAAGGGGCGACTTTGGCTGGTAATGGCCCTGAAGTGTTGAAATACGCCAGCATGGTAGGGAACGATAGTCAGCTCGATCCGGGAATTGGTATTTGTGGCAAAGATGGTCAGAGTGTTCCGGTGTGTGTCGGTCAGCCGACGCTAAAGGTGGATAAGCTGACCGTGGGTGGAACGCAGGCGGGATAGCGCTAACTTAATGGTGTTCGTCGCTGAATTCAGCGTGATCTCTTAGGTAACGATAAAGCTCACGTTGATACTTTGGCGGTTTATCCAATTGTTGCTCTTTGCTTGCGTTTCGAACCAACTGTCGTAATTGCTGACGGTCAAGGTTGTTAGCGATTTTTAATAATTCAAAAGTCGCATCATCACCTTCGGAAAGTAAGCGATCGCGCCAGTGCTCACACAGCTTTTCGCGCTGAACCTCTAAGGTATGTTGCTGATTATCAAGCATGAGTCGCTGCTCGATGGCATCGACATCTTCGTTACGGAGAAGCTTGCCAATATATTTAATATGGCGCTTGAGCCCAGTGTGATGATTGATCTTTGCAACCTCATTGAGCGCATGTTTTAGAGTTGCAGAAATAGGCAAATCTTGCCATTGATGTTTTGGCAATTTGCTCAGGCGCTGACCAAGAGCTGTTAGCTCTAGGAGTTCTTTTTTGACTTGTGACTTGGACTTTTCTTGGCCCATGTCATCGTACTCGTCAAAGTGCTCAGTCATACAATCAGTTAGTTACTTGGCTTTGGTTTATGATAACGTTTTCCAGAGATGAGTGGTAGCGAGTAAACAGTAAATTAATTATTGATGTAAGGTGAAACGATTGACTCAACGTGACAATGAACAGTTAACTCTGGTGCAAATTGCTGAACAACAAAAGCAAACGGCACAAACAATGCAGCATATTGCAGAAACTTTGATTGACCGAGCGAAGGGTGCCGGTGCTGATGATATTGAAGTTTGGAGTTATAACACGATTGGTAATAGCGTCGAAGTTCGTAATAACGACCTGGAGACATTAGAGTTTAATCAAGACAGCCACCTAGGAATTAATGTCTACTTTGAGCAAAGAAAAGGCACTGTTTCGATTAATGATTTAACCGAATCCGCCGCCTTGCAAGGCCTTGAGGCCGCTTGCAATATCGCTAAGTTTACTGAGCCTGACCCGTATGCGGGATTGGTTGAGGCCAACCGCATGGCTTCTGAGTTTAAAGATTTATCGTTGGATCATCCTTTTGCCTTAACCATCGACGATATGGTTGCTGCAGCCAAAGAGGCAGAAGCTTCCGCATTGAATAGCCAACATATCAAGCAATCTGAAGGAGCTAATTTTTATAGCCACCGTTCGGTTTCTTGTTATGCCAATAGTCATGACTTCTGTGGTTTCAATCAAACGACGCGTTACAGCCTTTCCAACGTATTGATTGGACAAACTGAAAAGGGCATGATTCGAGACGGTTACTATACGTTAGGTAGGGAGTACGGTGATTTATTAGCACCTGAAGCTGTGGGAACACAGGCTGCAGATAGAATCCAGGCTAAGCTTAAATTAGGTAAGTGTAGCTCTGGGAAGTTTCCTGTGGTGTTTAACCCCGAAGTGGCGCGAGGATTATGGTCGCACTTATTAGGTGCTTTAAAAGGTGGTGCCCTGTATCAGCGCTCATCTTTTATGCTTGATAAATTAGGACATAGTATTCTGCCGAAAGATATCACCATTATGGAAGATCCTTTTATATTAAAAGGGCTTGGTAGCTCAAACTATGACAGTGACGGTGTTGCTACTGCTAAAAGGACTATTGTCGATCAAGGTAAGTTGGATGGGTACTTTTTGAGTGGCTATTCAGCCAGACGTTTAGGGATGGAAACGACGGGCAATGCAGGAGGCATACACAATATCCTTATTGAGTCACCACAACAATCTTTAGACGCGATGCTTAAGCAGCTTGGTACCGGATTGCTGGTTACAGAGGTTATGGGACAAGGCGTTAATATCGTAACGGGTAATTACTCTCGGGGCGCCAGTGGCTTTTGGTTTGAGAATGGCCAAATTCAACACTATGTTCAAGAGATCACTATTGCTGGAAACTTAGAGGATATGTTTCAGTCTATCATCGCGGTAGGTAGCGATGTGGATGGTCGTTCCAGTATTTTAACAGGCTCAGTAGCTATTGATGGCATGACAATTGCCGCATAAATTCGCGGGCTGTGCAAGCTAGCCAAAGAAGTAGGTTGCTAATCCTAATAGGGCGAAGAACCCCGCTACGTCGGTGACCGTTGTTAGAACAACACCGCCGGCGATAGCTGGATCGATGTTGAGCTTTTTCAAGATAAGCGGAATACTCGCTCCGCTCAATACGCCGGTAACGAGATTGAACAACATGGCGCCGCCGATAGTAATGGCGAGATGTAAATGATTAATACCGGACTCTTTGTAATAAGAAAACGCATAAACCAATGTTGAGATCGTTAGCGCCCAGATAATACCGTTAATAATACTCACAGCGAGTTCTTTCTTTAGAAGGTAAGACTGGTTACCATCGCTAATGTGGCCTAGAGACATACCGCGAATAACTAGGGTTAACGTTTGCGTTCCAGCAATGCCTCCCATGCTTGGTACGATTGGTAGTAAGACTGCAAGTAAAGTGACTTTACCGATGGTACTTTCAAAAAGGCCAATCACCAGAGCCGCCAGAATCACTGTTAATAAATTAATACCCAGCCAAATGGCACGCTTGCGGGCCGTTACCATGATTGGACCAAATGTGTCTTCTAATTCATCCAAACCGGCCATGGACATCAACGAGTGATCGGCTTCTTCTCGGATAACGTCAACGACGTCATCAATGGTAATACGACCTAACAGTCGTCCTTCTTCGTCCAACACTGGTGCTGAAACCAAGTCATGACGTTCGAAGATTTGGGCCACTTCTGTATCTTCCATATCCGCAGGAATGGTAAACATCTCTTCGTCTACAATCTGTGTGATCGAGGTATCAGGATCACAGGTTAAGATGGCGCTTATAGGAACGGAGCCGATAAGTACGTCACGCGAATTGACCACATACAGGTGGTCAGTATTCGGTGGCATGCTGCCTCGAATTCTCAAATAACGCAGCACCACTTCAACCGAAACACGCGGGCGGATCATGATGGTGTCAATGTTCATCAAACCGCCAGCGGTATCTTCTGGGTAAGTTAACGCGTGCTCAATCAGCGCACGATTCTGCTCATCAAGAAGTCGTAGTACTTGATTACTGACGTTATGCGACAGATCACCGAGAATATCCACCACATCATCGGTATCTAAGTCAGCAAGAGCATTTGCCAGCTCTTGTGGCTGCATGTTTTCGATGAAGTTTTGACGAATCTCGTCATTCAGGTGTTGTAGTACATCACCCTCACGTTCCTTATCCAGCAGCTGCCAAATAACGTTACGTACACGGGGTGGTGTGGATTCAAGAAGGTGCGCAATATCCGCTGAGTGTAATTCTTCGAGCAGGTTGCGAACGGGGATTAAGTGACCACTATCAAGCGCTGAGTTTAGGAGCTGTAGCTGCTCTTGACGAGTCTGATTGTTTTGATTCTCAGCCAAAGTCCTTGCCTCGTTAGTGGTTGATTTTACTGCTTATTCTAACGTAGCTAGAGGGCCTTATCCAGCGAGATTTGGTGCTGGGGCCTTTTCTTCATCAAGGTTTACATTTTATTGAGGCGGCTATGTTCCACAGAAATGTTTGGGTAATGCTGCTTAAGGTAATGCCCAAGAGTTTCTACCATGTAAACTGAGCGGTGGCGACCGCCAGTACAGCCGATAGCACAGGTGAAGTAACTGCGGTCCTGTTTGCTGAACTCGGGAATCCATGTGGTAAGGAAGACTTTTAATTGCCAGGTGTACTCCATGACCATCGAGCTTGAGGATAAGTAATCCACGATCTCCTGATCCTTGCCTGTGAAGTCTCTAAGTTCTTCTACCCAGTAAGGGTTGGGTAAGCAGCGTACATCAAAGACAAAGTCAGCGTCTTTAGGCGCGCCATGCTTAAAGCCAAAAGAAACCAACCTAATATCCATCTGTGGAGCTTTATTAGAACTCACACGCTCTCGTACACGCTCGCGTAAATCGTGAGGCGTCAATTCTGAGGTGTTGATAACAAGATCAGCTAACGCTCGAACTGGCGCCAATAATTTATTTTCTTCATGAATAGCATCGCGTAGTGAGTAACCCTGCTTGGTTAAAGGGTGTCGGCGACGGGTTTCACTGAAACGCTTCAGTAATATATTTTCGTCAGCATCGATAAAGAGAATCCGAGCATGTGGTGCCGCGGCTTTAATTTTCTCCATTTCACCTGAGAACTGCTCTAAGTCCGAAGGGTTTCGGGCATCCACGCTAATTGCAATTAACTCATTTTTTAGAATATGGTCGTTGATGACGTTTAGCGTTAACCCTAAAGGCAAGTTATCAATACAGTAATAGCCAGCGTCTTCCAGCGCTTTGAGTACAACGGATTTACCAGAGCCTGACCTTCCGCTGACAATAACAAGTTTCACGAAGCTTCTTCCTTAGTACTATATTCTTTAATGGCATGTTCAATAATATCAAATAATGCTTCATTATTGTGAGCATTTCTGATTTGAGCACATAACGTTTTGTTATCAAAAATGGGTTTAATTCGCTCAATGCCTTTTAAATCTCGAAAGTCCAAGTCCTCAGGAATGAGTAACCCAAACATAATATCCACGTCTTCTTTATCAGAGGCAAAAAAATCAACGCCTTGCTCTAGTGTAGCTAAAATGGCTACAGGCTTTTCACAGGAGGCTAGCCGACCGTGAGGCAGGGCAATGCCATTACCAATGGCGGTACAGCCTAACTGCTCACGTTCAGTAAATGCCTGAAGTATTTCAAAGGAATCGAGCTCTGGATCATTTTTACTGAAGAGGTTTGCGATTGCTTGTAGAGCTTTTTTTCTGCTGGTCGCTTGTAGCCCGAGTTGGCATCGCTCGGGCGCAATAGTGTCTAAAATGTGCATGACCTGGGTCTTTGTTTCACTCATAAAACAACTCTGCTGGGCGCTGCTTTTCTTCCAGCTAGGCATGAAAAGTGGTTAATAGTTTGCTCTATTGAGCACTTTTTATAACAACGCTGGGCGGAAAAAAAGCCTCAGCCCTTTGGGTTGAGGCTAAAATATGATCACTCTAGTGTTGTAAGCTCTTGATTTAGAGTGATTAAATAATAACATCATACGCCTCGGTTGACGATATTATAAACACAACAGAGGCGCATATTTATTGGAGGAAAAACTAGTGACGAGTCATTTTCTCCTTATGCTTTATCACCTGTCGGTCTAACTTATCAATCAATAAATCAATCGCAGCATACATATCTTCTGATTCACTGTTGGCGAATATTTCAGCGCCATTGACGTGGACGGTCGCTTCTGCAATCTGACGAATTTTTTCAACACTTAAAATGACATAAACATTGTTAATATGATCAAAGTGTCGTTCTAGTTTTGAGAACTTCTCGTCAACGAATTCTTTTAGTGGTTCTGTAATGTCTAAGTGACGCCCGGTAAGATTGATTTGCATAATAAACTTTCCTTCTATCATTAATTTAATGGATAAATGTAATCACAACATGGTGAGTTACGGAGTCTAAGGTGGGAAGGTTCCACACGAAGACAGGAATGTAATAATTGAATTACTAAAGGTATGACGTTGATACTTTTTGATAGTTCACCTCCTAGGTAAGGTTGGAGAAAACTGTGATAAAAAAGCTGTGTAAAAAGAAATTTAGGGGTAACAGAGTTTGGCTTAAACAAATTCTTTGGTTTTGATTTGAACCAAATGCGAGGGGGGGTGAGTTGTAGGCGTTTAGTTGTTGCCACGTAAGCCAATAGTTTCCTTTTATATTACCCTTTAATTACAAGTTACCTTGAGATGCATCATCTTGCAAGGCTTATTATTTATCTGGGGATTAGGAAACTATTTTCAATGGTTTGATGGAGATTATCTATAAAGCACAGCCAGTTTGGTTGGGCTAATCAGAGCAATATGATCTGTATGTTAGGCTTACATTTTAAAGTGTTCGCCGAGGTAACGTTGTCTAACTACTGGATTTTCAAGAATTGTGTCCGTATCACCATCGGCAATGATACTACCGCTATCAACAATGTAAGCTCGCTCACACACATCTAAGGTTTCACGAACGTTATGGTCGGTAATTAAAACACCAAGCCCTCGATCTTTAAGTTGCATGATAATACTTTTGATTTCAATCACTGAAATAGGATCGACGCCAGCAAATGGCTCATCTAGTAAAATAAACTTAGGGTCATTAGCTAAAGCGCGAGCAATTTCGACTCGACGGCGCTCACCGCCAGACAAACTCATACCCAGGCTTAAGCGGATATGTTCAATGTGGAATTCTGCTAATAACTCGTCTAGCTTTTCTTCCCGCTCTTGTTCATTCAAGTCCTTTCGAAGCTGCAAAATGGCCATGATGTTATCTTGAACCGATAACTTTCGAAAGATAGAAGCTTCCTGAGGAAGGTACCCAATACCTTTCTTGGCGCGAGCATGCATCGCTGCTCCGGTGATATCTTCGTCAGCCAAAAAGATCTGACCCGCATCAGAAGGCACCAATCCTACGATCATATAAAAAGAAGTCGTTTTGCCTGCACCATTAGGACCGAGAAGGCCAACGATTGACCCTTGATCGACTTCTAACGAAACACTTTCAACAACTTTTCGTGTTTTATAACTTTTAGCTAGATTCTGTGCTCGTAAAGACGTCATGGTTATTGCTTGCCTTCTTCTGTGTCAGTTAGGGCGTCCTGTGATTCATCAACAGCAGATTCTGTCGTATCGCCAGCGGCTTCTTCTAACGCTTTTTCGGTTTCTGTTTTCTGCTGTTGTGGTTCATCTTGCCAGTAAAATTCAGTCACTACAGGCTGTGAGCCATCCGCACTTTGGTCAGCGGAAATACGTTTGGTTTGCCCATCATAAGTCAGTAAGGCTGCTGATGTGTTAGAAGAGCCTTGGCTCAATTTTACAGACCCTACGAGCTGAGTTTTACGATCCTTACCGTTAGAACGTAAGGTATCCGCTATCGCAGTAATTTCAGTTTGACTCGGTTGCTTCAAAATAAACTTAGTCGGATTGCCAGTTAACACAAAGCTAAAGCCTTTAGTGATTCTTTGGTTTGCACGGAGTTTATTGCCAAGTAGGGTGAGCTTATCTTGTTCAGAAGTTTGAACAATCTGGATGTCGCCGTCAGCTGCAAGTTCTCCAGTTTTTTGCTCGTAACTGATGCTAGGTGCTTCAATATCGGTAGTTTCACCAAACTGATCAACATAATGAATCTTCACAGGTGTGCCTTCTGCGGTAATGGTGCCAGCATCTTCACCTTGCTTAATTAACTTGTCCGCGTAGATCACCATCTGACCATGCTCATAAACCACGTTATTCTCATAGACAATAGTGGGTGTTTCTTTTGAGGCATCCAAATAAGAGTTATCCGCCTTCAAGCGAGACTTCTCGAACTGAGCAGCCGCTAATGGCTGGCTTATGACGAGAGAGCCCACAAATATTGTAAAAAAGATAAAGAGTCTGTTCATAGTTCTTCTGAAACAACCTGAGATTTAAATTCTATAGTATTCGCTTTTAAGTCAGCGCTCATGCCGGTAGCAGTCTGACGAAAAATCGTGTTATTTAACTCAACTTCTGAGTCTGTGAATGCAGTTTGTGTGGTGAAATCGACTTTTAACGTTGGCATGGACAAAGTCATTTCAGGGTTTGGATCTTTTGTGTTCATGGTAATTTTGACATCACCGGTTAGCTCAAGTTGCTCGCTGAGCTCATTGCTGAGGGCTTTCTGGGCTGAAACTTCCCAGTTTTGATCCGGCGTCATCATTTTGAACTCTGGATTTTCCATGCGAGTTTGCATGATGTCTTTAAAATGTGATGTTTTGTCACTGGTGAATTTTCTAACTCGTTGGCCATCCAAATTGAACTCCAACGTCGAGGTGTTCACCAGATAATAGTCTGGGTTATTGTCAGCAGCGACAAAGTCAGGCTTTTGTTCCACAGAACTATCCCAAAGAAAGGCCACTACAAATGCTGCAGGCACTAATAGCCATAATATTTGGCGACCTTTCAAAAATCTCATCAACAATACTCCTGGTGCAGTTTTTCAAGCAAGCCTTTACTCTCAAGAATCAGGTCAGTGATTTCACGAACAGCACCGAAGCCACCATTGTTCTGAGTTGTCCAGTCTGCTTTTTGGCGCACAAACCAGTGCCCATCTGCTACTGTAACACCGAGGCCTGAACGCCGCATTAATGGCAAGTCAGGCAGGTCATCGCCGACATGACATACTTGGCTGGGTTCAAGCGATAGAGTGTCGCACAGCTCTTCATAAGCCGCGACCTTATCCGATTGACCTTGATAACAGTGCTTTATACCCAGTTCACGGCACCGCTTCTCGACGATTTCAGAACGTCTGCCGGTGATAATAGCGACTTGAATTTTGTGATTCATCAAGCTTTTTAAACCCAGCCCATCTTTGATGTTAAAGGTTTTCAGTTCTTCGCCTTGGTTGCCAATAATGACTTGGCCATTGCTGAGCACACCATCAACATCGCAAATGAGCAGTTTTATCTCGTGGGCTTTGCGTAGCAAGTCTTGTGAATAGGTTGGTTTACTCATCTATACCACTCCTGCCTTCAGCAAATCATGCATGTGTACTGCACCGACCGGCTTGTTGTGTTCATTAACCACGATTAAACAGGTGATACTATTACGCTCCATAAGCCCCACCGCATCGACCGCAAGCGCGTCAGCAGTAATGGTTTTACCACCAGTTGTCATGACGCTTTCAATCGGAGTGTCGACATTGATGCCTTTTTCAAACGCTCGGCGTAAGTCGCCATCGGTGAAGATACCGAGTAAATGTTTGTTGTCATCAAGAACTGCAGTCATACCCAAACGTTTGTCGGTGATTTCCAATAAAGCATCTTTGACTGACGTTTGTGGTGTTACAGCAGGGAAGTTCTCTGCGGTGTGCATCAGGTCTTCAACATGGAGTAATAAGCGCTTACCTAGACTGCCGCCTGGGTGTGACAAGGCAAAGTCATCAGGCGTAAAGCCTTTCGCTTCCAGCAAACTTACTGCAATCGCATCGCCAAGCGCTAATACCGCTGTGGTAGATGCGGTGGGAGCAAGGTTATGTGGACAAGCTTCCTGTTGCACTTTTACCGTTAAATGCACTTCACTGGCTTTTGCCAAACTGGAGCTAGGGTTGCTGGTAATGCTGATCAGTGGAATATCACGACGTTTGATGACAGGAATTAAGGAGGTGACTTCGTGAGTTTCACCAGAGTTTGAAAGAGCAATGACCACGTCACGCTCTTCGATCATGCCCAAGTCACCATGACTGGCTTCCGCTGGATGTACAAAAAATGCTGGAGTGCCAGTGCTGGCGAAGGTCGCAGCCATTTTGCCACCAATATGGCCAGACTTGCCCATACCAATGACAACGACTTTGCCCTGGCAATCGATAAGACGCTGGCAAGCAGTCACAAAGTCATCGTTTAACTGCTCTTTTAATTGTTCTACGGCTTGGCTTTCAATACTGATCACGCGCTCAGCGCTTTGCAGTAGCTGTTCTTTAGTCGGCGTATGACTCAAACTATGCTCCCTAACTATTTGGCTTATATGGCTTTTTTGTCGCTTTTATAGAACAAAGAACCGAACTATATAATACCCTAGGAAGACCGCAACTAAAATAGCGCCCTCAATACGGTTGATTTTGCCTGGCCCACGGAAGCCGTAAGCCATAATAGCCATAGCAATAATAAGGCCTAACATCAGTGGATAGTCGATGTTTAAAATATCTTTTTCGATGGCTGGCGCTGCGATGGCTGCTGGAATACCTAGAACACCAAGCAAGTTGAAAATGTTGGAGCCGATGACGTTACCAATGGCAATTTCGTGTTCGTTTTTTAGAACACTAGCAACGGAAGCGCCAAGCTCCGGTAAGCTCGTACCAAGCGCAACAATGGTTAAGCCAATCACTGTTTCTGAAACGCCGAAAGCTAAGGCGATACCACTGGCGCCTTCGATTAATAACTTCGAGCTACCAACCAGTAGGACCAAGCCTAAGATAACCCAAAACGTTGCTTTACCCGTAGGCATGCCTTCTGGCAACTCCTCAATCATTTCATCGACCATAGGGTCATGCTCTTTACGAGACTGCATTCCGACGCGAACTAACCAAAAAAAGTAAAGTACTAGCGCAGTCAATAGAATAAAGCCTTCAACATGACTCAAGCGTAAATCCCAGAAGAAGATAAAGGCAGCGGCCGAGCTTAAGAAAAGGATAGGGATTTCTCGTTTCAATAAACCTGAGTGAATCATTAGCGGTCGCACGAGGGCGGTAATCCCCAGCACCAAGGCAATGTTCGTGATGTTAGAGCCTAAAGCGTTACCAATCGCTACCTCTGGCCCACAATCTGGCTTATCAGGGGCGCAGGTTTTTAATGAATCGAGAATAGAAACGAAAATTTCTGGGGCAGACGAACCAATAGCAACAATAGTCAAACCGACGATGAGACGTGAAACGCCAAGGTTGCGAGCTATAGCCGCTGCACCGTCCGTGAAGCGATCTGCGCTCCACATCAATAGAGTAATACCGATAACGATATACGCAATATTTTCTAACATGAGGACCTTAATGGACTATTCTAGTGACTATTATAGGATCAGTAAGCATTGGTATTACAGTAGCAAAGTGTAACTAAGATTTGCTAGCTAAACGCCCAGAAACTATAATTTTAGCGGGCTATTGTACTAGGTCACTGTTGGCTTGTCATTACAAGCTGATGACGCTAACTACTTCGGCTTTCTGTGAGGAAAGTGGTGTAGAATAGGTGTTTATTGGGCGGTTTTGAGGTAAAATCGCGCCACTTTAGAGTCATATTTGATAGCTCTGTAGCCTTTTTCGGGCTTTAATTCGTCAACATCTGACGTCATACTGTGAGCTCATCAGTCATTTATCAGCAACAAAAGAATTTCCTAATGATAGAAGAGATTAAACAATTAATTGAAAAAGAGATTAATACCACTGAATTACGTGTCGATGGTGACGGTAGTCACTACCAAGTCATCGTTGTGAGCGATCAGTTTGATGGTTTGCGTTCAGTGAAAAAGCAACAGATGGTCTATGCAGCAGTCAATGAGCATATCGCAAGCGGTGAGATTCATGCACTGACTATTAAAGCTTACACTCCTGCTGAGTGGGAAAAAGCAAAATTATTTGTGTAAATAGAACCGTAACTGTTGGCAAACGTATCTAAGGCTTATTGATGGATAAATTATTAATCAAAGACGCTGGTCCATTGGACGGTTCAGTAAAAATTTCTGGCGCTAAAAATGCAGCGCTTCCGATCTTAATGGGCAGTTTATTGGTTGATGGCGTGACCTCCATCGGTAACTTGCCACACTTGAACGACGTAACTACTACATTAGAGTTGCTGGGGCGTTTAGGTGCTCAGTTGACCATTGATGACAAGTTCAACGTTGAAATTGATGCATCGGATATTCATAGCCATGAAGCGCCGTATGACTTGGTGAAAACCATGCGTGCTTCAATTTTGGTGTTGGGGCCTCTAGTCGCTCGTTACGGTGAGGCGGTTGTGTCGTTACCTGGCGGTTGCGCGATTGGCGCACGTCCTGTGAACCTGCATATTGATGGTATGCGTGAAATGGGCGCTGAGATTGAAGTAGAAGCTGGCTACGTTAAAGCAAAAGTTAACGGTCGCTTGAAAGGCGCTAAAATTGTCATGGATATGGTCAGTGTTGGCGCTACAGAAAACTTAATCATGGCGGCGGCATTAGCGGACGGTACTACCATTATTGAGAACGCTGCGCGTGAACCGGAAGTGGTCGATTTGGTGAACTTCTTGAATAAGATGGGCGCTAAAATTACCGGTGAAGGCACTTCGGTTATTACTGTTGAAGGCGTTGAACGCTTGCACGGTGGCGAGCACAATGTTCAGCCGGATCGCATTGAAACAGGGACTTATCTAGTCGCTGCGGCGATAACTCGCGGACGTATTTTGTGTAAGAATACAGATCCTGTATTGCTTGATGCCGTACTGAAGAAGCTTCAAGAGTGTGGTGCTGAAATTACTACCGGTGATGATTGGATCGAGCTAGACATGAAAGGGCAGCGCCCGAAGTCCGTGAACATTAAAACGGCTCCATATCCTGCTTTCCCAACCGATATGCAAGCACAGTTTTGTGCTTTAAACGCTGTAGCTGAAGGTACCGGCACCATTACCGAAACGATTTTTGAGAATCGTTTTATGCACGTCCTAGAAATGCAGCGCATGGGTGCTGATATCGCCATCGAAGGCAACACAGCGATTTGTCGTGGTGTCGAAAAGTTATCGGGTGCACAAGTTATGGCAACTGACTTAAGAGCTTCAGCAAGTTTGGTGCTATCGGGCTTAGTCGCTGATGGAGAAACTTTGGTTGACCGTATTTACCATATTGACCGCGGCTACGAAACGATTGAAGAAAAGCTACAAAATATCGGCGCTTCCATTAAGCGAGTTGGATAACGCTTTATTGGTATTGAGTTGAAAGTTATTTTAACATAGAAAAAGGCGCCTCTGAGGCGCCTTTTTTATTGGCATAGTCCGTTCGAGTTTTGTGCTAACTTCTTTGTCCGAGGGTAATTTCTTGGTTCAGCATTTCGTCACCGCGCATAAACTCTATATCGACGGAGCTTTGTGGAGGCAGGTTCCAAATCGCTGAGATGAGGTCAATACTGTTGTATATCGGCTCGCCATTTACCTTAGTGATAATGTCTAGCGGCTTTAAGCCTGCTTGATCAGCGGGGCCTTCAGTATTGATACCGGTGATGACTATGCCTTTGCCGTACGGGAGTTGGCCGATGCGGCTTTGCAACTGCTGCTTTTGTTCTGGCGTTAGAGCCAGCTCCAAGCTGATCGAGTCTAGATTGATAGTCATGTCACCATCCAGACCTAACCAACCGCGACGCACTTGACCATGTTCTTTCAGCTGTTCGACAACATGGGCTACATTATTAGCGACAATGGCATAGCTTTGGTAAAGTTTATCGCCTTGCTCGCTCTGAGTACTGAGCGACGTAATCCCAACAAGCTCACCCCTAGCATTCACCAAAGCGCCGCCAGAGTTACCTGGACGTAGCGCTGCATCAGTTTGGATGTAGTGGCTGACTCGTGAGAAAAACTTAGAGCTGATAATGCCCTGAGTAACGGTTTGATTAAAGGCCATGTTTGGCGTACCAATAGCAAACACCCAATCACCGACTTGGCTAGAGTCGCCCTCTGGAAGCGGCAAGTAATGACTTGGTTCTGCATCAACTTTAATTAACGCAATGTCCGAGTCTACATCAACACCGACAATCTCAGCTTTAAGCTGTTGCCCCGATTTAAGCTCGACAATGATGGTCGAAGCTTTATCTAATACATGGGCATTGGTAACCAGGTGGCCGCTGTCATCAATAAAAACACCTGAGCCATTGTTCAAAAAGGCACAGGCGTTGGTTTCTGGCGGTAGCGCCTGTAGCCGAGAGCTGCAAGCTTCGCTATTAAGAGGAAAGGCTTGTGAGCGTGCTTTAATACCGACTACGGCAGGGGTCACATTCGCCAGCATATCGGCAAAACCATGCTGGGCTTTCGGGCTTTCGACCACGGGTTGAGTTTTCTGTGGTGGCTGCTTTTCTTGACTGGAAAAGCGATCGGGCATGAACACAATAAATAATGCTGCGATACCTAGGCCAATTAATAAATATTTAACAATGAACCCTAAAAATTCGAGTAATTTCATGTTGCTCTCATGTTTTATACTTTTGTAGCTGATTCATTCTGAGTTGATTCAGCACTTTTATCTTTGTTATCACTGTCGCTACCATCTCGCTCAAAGCCTGGGGCGCTAGGCTTTGTCGCTTCTTCTTTAGCGAGGTCGCTAAACTCTGACTCTTTTATCTGAGGATCGTTCGGATGGTAGTCATCATCCATATCACCATCTGCCCAGTCTTTGGGCGGCGATACCTCAATATCCAGGTCGGGCTTGGAGTCACTTTCCGCGGCATCATCGCTGCTACTGTCCGTGTCCGCCACTTCACCTGTCTCAGCAGAGGCAGCTTCATTTTCACGAATAAAGTATTCTTCTTCATGGCTTTTTTCATCGGCAGCATCAGCTGCAAGATCTTTGCTTAAGTGTTCTTCAGCATCAATAACCTCAGCAGCACTCGCTTCAGAGGGCAGCGCCTCTTGTCCGACAGGTGCCGATAACTTCACTTTGAATTCTTGCTTAGTGAGCTTGTTGGCGCCGGATGCTAGGTGTTGATAGAAGGCTTTGTACTCTTCGGTGAGGTTTGAAAACAAGCGTGCGGTTTCGTCAAAGTGCTCGTCAACGCCAGATTTTAGTTCGTCCAGCTCCTTATCCTTTGACTCCAATTCTTTGGACAGCTCTTTGGTGCCTGTTGAAAGTCCATGCCAGCGGCCAATGAAGAAAGCTGCTACGGCAGCGATTAGGATAAGAATAATACTAAGAACAGGTGACATTCAGGATATCCTTTTTAACTGTGTTATCGACAAGTGTTTGTCGTCGTCTGCTTTCTGCCAAAATTGCAGAAATCTGTGCTTTACGCTTATGATACACAAATTATAAGGCAAAGTTCGAGTAGAATAATGACACACAATACGCGTTTTTTGATGATTCTTGGGGTACTTTTTAGCATCGTCTTTATTATCTGCGCTATAAACCCTCACGATAGGGCAGATTGGATGTTGGAAAATGTGCTAACAGTACTTTTCGTTATTGGTATCGTAGCCACTTATAAAGTGTTTCCTTTATCCAAAATTTCATACAGCTGTATTTTTATCTTTTTGTGTTTGCACGAAATTGGCTCTCACTATACCTACGCCAAAGTACCTTACAATGATTGGACGTTAGCAGTGTTTGGTTCTGAGCTGAATAGCTGGTTCGGCTGGGAGCGTAACCATTATGATCGCTTGGTCCACTTTTTATATGGCTTGCTTTTTGCGTACCCGATTCGAGAAGTGTTTGTTCGAGTGGGCAACGTTAAAGGGTTCTGGGGATACTTCCTACCATTGGACTTAACCATGTCGACGTCGATGATCTTTGAGTTGATAGAGTGGGGCGCTGCTGAATATTTTGGTGGTGACTTAGGGATCGCTTATCTCGGAACCCAAGGCGATGTATGGGATGCACACAAAGATATGGCCTTAGCCAGTATTGGTGCTTTAATCACCATGTTGATAGTCGCTGGTATTAACTTTAAGTGGCAGCGTGATTTTGCTAAAGAGTGGAGTGATTCTTTTACTGTAAAAGATAATCGGCCGCTCGGCGAGCACGACAAAATATAGCTAACACATTGTTAATAAAGGATATGCTGAGTTGATTTTATTGTTTTGTGAGTTGTTTCACGAAAAAACTGGATTCTATTAAAAAGTGTAAAAGATGGCTTTTTTAAGCTCCAATCGCTAGATGATGGCGACATCTTGAGATAGCCTGAAAGTCCACTTTAAGAAAAACAGCAGGTGTTGATTATGAAAACACAACTAGCCATTACAACAATTTTTGCATTAGCATTTTCGGCAAGCGCAACAGCGGTTGGTGTTAAAAGCCAAGTGGAGGTTGAGAAAAAGCTGGAAGTGCAAGAATCAACTGAAAAGGCGATGGAAAAAGCCCAAGAAGAACGTGAAGCGGCAAAGGAGCGTGCGGAAGAGGCTAAAGAAAGAGCTGAGCGCGCTAAAGAGCGTGCCGCGGAAGCAAAAACCAAGGCTGAGGTTAAATCCGAAACCAAAGCTGAAGTTTCTGAGGAAGAGAAAGATGCTCGCATCCGCTCTGATGTTGAAGCTGAATCAGAAACTAGTTTAGAAGATGAAAAATAGTAAGCAACATTAGCTATTCACTATTCATGGTGCTCTTACGAGTACGAGGAGTCCTTCGGGGCTCCTTTTTTATGTCTGGTAGGTTTGTATGTGAGAGACAACTGCAGAGCCTTCAGTGACAAAACTTGCTAGGTTCCATGACCGCGCAAAACATGCGAAAATGACGCCATAAGCCTTTATTCCTACATCATTTTGAGCAAAGACAAGTTTATTATTGAAGGTGCCGTAGGCGCTATCGAAGCAACTTTGGACGCCCCTGAAGGCGATGAGCGTGATGCTATAGCGATTTGTTGCCACCCACACCCGGTACACGGTGGGGCAATGACCAATAAAGTAATTCATACGGTTTCACGGACATTATCCAGCCTTGGCATTCCTTCTATTCGCTTTAATTTTCGCGGCGTTGGTGCTTCAGAGGGCGAGTATGATGAGGGGCGTGGTGAGCAGCAAGATCTGATTAAAGTTATCGAGTGGGCGCAGGAGCAATATCCTGGCCGTCCGCTATGGTTAGCAGGATTTAGCTTCGGCTCTTGGATTGCTGCATTACAAGCCAAAGCTCAAAGCGCGCAGCAACTGATTTCAATTGCACCGCCTGTCAATCGATTCAGCTTTGACGACTTTGTGATTCCTGACTGCCCTTGGCTAGTGGTGATGGGCGATGCCGATGAAGTCGTTGACCCTGACGCTGTTTTTAATTGGATTGATGAACTGGAGCCGCAACCAGAGCTGATTAAAATGTCAGGAGCTGGTCACTTTTTACATGGAAGGTTGGTGGAGCTTCGTGAAGAGTTAGAGTCGGCTCTGCAACCTCACTTACCAGAAAAGCGCTAATGACACCTCTTGAAAAGTACCAACAAGACTTAGCCGCTGGCTTTAGCAAAGATCCTGCTCAGGAAGAAGCCGTCCATGCGTTGCAAAAAGTCTACGATGATTTAATGGAGTCACGACCTTCGTCTGGCTTTATGCAAAAGTTAACGCGTTGGTTATCTGGCGACAGCCAGCCTGTAAAGGGCTTGTATATGTGGGGTGGCGTTGGCCGCGGTAAAACCTATCTTATGGATACTTTCTTCAATCTTCTGCCGCTTAAGGCAAAAGTCAGGCTTCATTTTCACCGCTTCATGCATGAAGTACACAATGAACTTAAGTCCTTGGCTGGCGAAAAGAACCCCTTGATTAAAATTGCTGATCAGTTGGCGGAGCGAGCGAAGATTATTTGTTTCGATGAATTTTTCGTGACTGATATTACCGACGCCATGATTCTGGGTAACTTGTTTGAAGAGTTGTTTAAGCGTCATGTGGTGCTGGTGGCTACTTCCAACATTCCGCCTGAACGATTGTATTGGAATGGTTTACAGCGTGAACGGTTTTTACCAGCAATTGAGCTGATTCAGGAAAACTGTGAGGTGTTGAATGTTGATGCGGGCGTTGATTACCGCATGCGAACGCTGGAACAGGCGGAGATTTACCATTACCCGCTAGATAAAGCAGCCAATGCTAATATGCGCGAGTATTTCAAACAGCTTGCTGCGACCGAAGGGCAAGACAACTGTAAGATAAAGGTTGATGGTCGTTTGATTGATACGGTTAAGTTATCGGATAGTGTTGTTTGGTTCACCTTTGAGGCGATTTGCCGAACCGAACGTTCAGCGTCTGATTATATTGAAATCTCACGCGGCTACCACACTGTCTTTGTGGGCCAAGTGCCGCAGATGGATGACTCCTTAAATGATGCTGTACGACGTTTTATTGCTTTAATTGATGAATTTTACGAGCGTCATGTAAAGCTGATTATCTCTGCTGCAGTGCCGATGGAAGAGCTTTATACCGGCAAAGGACTCGCTTTTGAATTTAAGCGAACCCTGAGCCGACTACAAGAAATGCAGAGCACTGATTATTTAAGCCTAGAGCACCTAGCTTAGCTTTTGCCTTTACTTCGGGGTGGCTTTGGACGAGAATTCACGCTAACCCCAAGTAGGGTGATGATAATAATTCCTAAAACAAATAGTCCTATTACAATATCCCTAATATCTCGACCCAAACCGTCAAGGAAGCTGGCTTTGTGTAACACTGAAAAGCTCATACTTTCTAACAGCTGCTGATTACTCACTGTTTTACTCAGAGATTGCGCGGTTGGATCAAAAAAATAGGTGTTGGTTTCAGTTTCCACTCGAAATGTTGGCAGCTTTTTATCAATAAAACCGTACTCGTGATTAAAGTGTGGCTGTAAACGAACATTCTTAATCACTTCTTTGTGTCTGACGTTACTGAGTAGGCTTTGTAGATAAAGAGCTTGCGTACTCGCTAATTGACCATCCACGGCCACTTCGTGTGGGAAGTAACTGACATTTCCTCGGATTAATTTTTTGCCTGCCCCATGCTGATGATTACCGTGACGAGGTGCAGCTTCGGTCAAGTGATGCAGCTGTAACACTGGCTGATTATGAACGGAGATGAGCTGAATTTGTTGAATATCCATCGTTGGTGTTTGTGCAATAAATTGTTGCCATAGCTGAATATAATCCTGCGGCTTGATCGGGGAAGCCTCTTGTAGCTGCTTATTCTGGGATGAGTCGTTGATAACTACCAATTTATTCAACGCATGAAACCCGCCGGAAAAACTAAAAGCCAGAGCGGCAAAACATACGAAAAGTCCAATATAGCGATGGGCACGCCGTGACTTGCTACCTTTATGCAAGAGGCCTCGACGCCAACGGTGCAGGGTAATGTAGACCCCCAGTAAAGCGCTTAGGAAAAGTGTGAGGGTGACTAGAAGCATCAAACCATAGCGAACAGTTTCATTAGGAATAAAATCCCATGAATGAAGGTGCGAGAACCATTTGGTATAAAAAGACTTATAGTCATTGCTGACACTGGCTAGTTGCAAACTTTGGACGTCGAGATAAACGCTGGTGTTTATGTCGTCGTCGAACTGTATTTTGTAAGCAGGTAGGTAGCGGTTAACGCTCGGGTAGTCGTAGTTAAACTCAAATACCGTACTGATTGAGCTGACTTTTGTTTGCGGTAACCCTGTGTAAGTGGCACCAATACTGGCTAGATACGACTGGTGAAAATCTGGGATGGCGTTGCCGGTAGATGCGTCATAGTACTGCCACTGGTCACCAGTTTTGATGGCAACCACGGGCGTATCAGTATGCCGATTCAGGAGCAGTGCATCGTCAGCGAAGGGGACGGCGGCTAAGGTTCGACTCACTGCAGAGAGCTGCTTAAGGTCGAGAGGCAACAAGGGTTGCTGGGCTTGTGCCATTGGTTTTATGCGACTCATGATGGGGTGAGCAATACCGCTCAGTCCCCACATAATAGTGACTACGGCAAGAGCCAGCCCGAATCGTTTGTGCCAACGATGTGCTTTTAAGTGAAGCGATGATTGATTCATAGGACTCTACCTTAAAAGCTGACGCGAAAGCCCAGATAGGTAGTTCTGGGTTTCCCTGGGGTGTAAGTCGGCCCCCATTTGCTGGTTGTTTCAGCGTATAGTTTGTCCGTGGCGTTTAAAATATTCAGGTATAACTCTAAGTCGTCGTTGAGGTAGTAATTAGCACGGACATTAAGAAGGCTGTGTCCTGAATAGCGCTCAGTGTTAGCTTCATTGACAAAGTAGCCGCCCATATCAACGCCCTCTAATTCAATGCGGCCACCATTAAGCAGTTCAGGCGTATAAGCTAAGCGCAAATTAGCGTAATGCGAAGGCGCTAGAGGTATGCGGTTACCGCTGAAGTCATCGCTGTCAGAGACTTGCCATTGCTGAAATTCGTGACGTGAGGTGGTGTAGGATAATCCCAACTGCCAGTTCGTGGCGAAATAATAGTCCATACCAAATTCTAGCCCTTGGTGGCGCGTTTCACCGACATTGGCGTTTCGTCGGCTACCGTCTGCTGATGATAGGCTAACGATGTCATCAGTTTTTTCTAAGTGGTAAAAGGCGAGCTCAATGTTGATGTTATCTGTGAGATTACCTCGGATTCCTAAGTCGAAGCTGTCGGCGACAACTGGCTTTAGGTTGGTTGAGTCGACGGTTGAGCCAGAGCGGAAAAGCTGCCCAGCACTTGGGATACGGAAAGCGTTTCGGTATGAGAAATAGCTACTGAGATTGTCTGATAGCTGATAGGTTAGCCCTAGCTTTGGGCTAAGGTGGTTCATGCTTAGCTGAGAATCTGCTGGACGCAGGTGAATACTATTGTTCGTGACAGTGCTGAGGTGATTGTCGTAATCGTACTCAACATAATCATAACGTAACCCTAAGCTGAGTCTTAGATTCTGCGTAAGCTGTGACTCAAGGTGGGCATAGGGAGCTAATGACTTAAAGGTCACATCGTAATCGTAAAGCAACCCAGCTCCGCGGTAAGCCAACCAATAATTACCAGCATCATTATCGGTGCGCTCAATATAAGTTTGCTCGGTATAACCTTCGCTATGATCTAAGTCGACTCCTACTATCCATAAACCTTCTAGCGCTGTGGATTCTTGCTGATACCGAATTAGTGCGCCAATAGAGTCGTGACCACTGCGATTGATATGGGCATCTTGTGAGTCAAGAACTGTCTCACCTAGCCAAGGAATGAACACTTCACGACCAGTGTTTAGCGTCCAGGTTGCCATATAGCTAAGGTCATTACTGCGCAAATAAGGGGTGATGGTGAGGTGCCCTGAAGACAACTCTTTTTGCATGGCGCTTGATAGTCGGTATGAATCAACCTGCCTAAAACCAATTAAATTCCCTGCTTGTTGACTATTATTGATGAAATCTTCATAGCGCAAGCCTGAGCCACCAGTATCCATATCAATATGCGTATAGGAGAAGAGGGTGTTAATGTCGTCCAAACCTAGTCCCGACGTTTGCCAGTTGAGTAGCGCACTTTGTCGATCTAGAGCGGTATGTTGTCTCCAGCCCTCGCTATCAATGAGCCCCACTCGTGCAGAAAAACTACTGTCGTCAAGTTTGTGATCAGACTTTAACTGTAATCGTCGCCACTGATCGTCACCGGCTTCTAGCGTTAAACTATTTTTGTCATGCTTGATCTCTTGATTGGACAAGATATTAATGACCCCACCAATAGCGTCGGAGCCGTAAAGGGCAGAACCGGGCCCTTTAATAATCTCAGCGCCATGAGCTTCGGATAAGTTGGTTTCGTACAAAGAGTTATGGTTGAAAAAAGCGGGGGAACGAACAGGAACCCCATTCTCTAAATATAAATAAACTGGGCCATAAGAAATAGGCTGACGAATTGCCGCTGCCACGCCCTGACTACCGCTTCCAAGCTGCACAATATTAACGCCAGCAATCCGGTTTAGGACATCTGCGGCGTGCGTGGGGTTGGTGTCTTCAAGGGTTTGCTCGCTGACTACACCAATAGATTCAGCCCGATCTTTAAGCTTGGTTTTGGTTTGAGTAGCCGTAATAACTATGGTTTCGAGAATATTTTTTGAGTCGCTAGACTCTTCCGCATGTATCGGAGAGATAGTGGCAGCTATTAATACTACAATGAACTTTGTCATGAGAGATTCGCGATTGGTTGATAACGCCGCGAATTATAGAGGGAAGAAGTATTGCTGAGGATGTGACAAATTGTCGCAGTGCTCGGGAAGCTTGGCGTGAATAAAAAAAGCCAGCTTGATGCTGGCTTTTAGGAATCTTTGGGAGCGCTTATTACTTCGCCATATCCTTTAGCTTTTTAAGAGGACGAACTTTTACAGCAGTTGATGCAGGTTTTGCTTTAAATGTCGTTTCTTCACCAGTGAATGGGTTGATGCCTTTACGTGCTTTAACCGCAGGCTTTTTCACTGTGCTGATCTTTAATAGGCCTGGTAGGGTAAACTCACCAACAGAACGCTTCTTAATATGACGCTCGATAACGATCCCTAACTCATCAATCACAGCGCCTACATCTTTCTTTGTAAGGCCTGTTTGAGCAGCGATTTCGTTTAAAATTTGGGTTTTAGTGAACTTCTCTTTGACCGCAGTAATCTTGCGAGTTTTATTATCTGCCATTTTTCCTTTGCCTCTTGGGTTGTTTGACTGTTAAAATACGTACTGTCTTGGCGAGCAATGCAAAATTGACTCTCCCAACGCAGTTTTATTTATAGCGTTAAAAGCCCCGTAAATAAAGTCTTTTTGAAAGGATTTGTTTGAAAATTCGTAAATTTGCCCAAGACGAAACATAATTTTAGTAAATCCTTCGCCTGCCACTTGTAATATAGGGGCGGGTTCTGTATGATTTGCGCTCTTTTTTATGGGCTGGTGACCGACTTGTAGCGAGCGTCAGCGGTCTGATAAGTTGTCTTTGATGACTTATTTTTGCGGGTGCAAATGGCTTTTTGGAGCTTAACGAATATGAAAACATTTAGTGCAAAGCCTGAAACTGTAAAGCGCGACTGGTATGTCGTCGACGCAGAAGGCAAAACATTAGGTCGCTTGGCGACTGAAGTCGCTCGCCGTTTAAAAGGCAAGCATAAAGCTGAATATACACCTCACGTTGATACTGGCGATTACATCGTTGTTATCAATGCTGAGAAAGTTACTGTAACTGGTAACAAAGCGGACAATAAAATGTACTACCGTCACTCTGGTTACCCTGGTGGTATCAAAGAGACTAACTTCAATAAACTTCAAGCTGAGAAGCCTGAGATGATTATTGAGAAAGCGGTTAAAGGTATGTTGCCTAAGAACCCATTAGGTCGTGATATGTTCCGCAAATTGAAAGTTTACGCAGGCTCTGAGCATAATCATGCCGCTCAGCAACCTATTAAATTAGATATTTAAGGTAGGAAATCATGGCTGAACAATACTACGGTACAGGTCGTCGTAAAAGCTCAACAGCTCGCGTATTCTTGCGTCCTGGTAACGGTGACATCACTGTTAACCAAAAGAGCTTAGACCAATATTTTGGTCGCGAGACGTCACGTATGGTCGTTCGTCAACCACTAGAGTTGACTGAACTTCTAGAAAAATTCGATGTTTACGTTACTGTTTCTGGTGGCGGTGGTACTGGTCAAGCGGGTGCAATCCGCCACGGTATTACTCGTGCACTAATGGAATATGATGAAGAACTTCGCGCACCATTACGTCAAGCGGGTTACGTTACTCGTGATGCACGTGCTGTTGAGCGTAAGAAAGTTGGTCTTCACAAAGCACGTAAACGTCCTCAGTTCTCTAAGCGTTAATTTTACGCCGCTCTTTCGAAGAGCGAGAATTGTCGAGTTGCAAAACACCTGCCTATTGGCGGGTGTTTTTGTTTGCACCAGCAAACATTTCAAATATTTAACTACTTTCAATTTTTAGCTCCAAAGAAATCACCATCTGGTCTGACCACATTGTAATAACCCCACATTTCCTATAAGATATGCGCCCAGTAACCTGCCACTGACACCGTGCGTGTTCTTTAGCGGTTTTGAGCAGTTTATTTATCAATATTGATTTTGTCCCATCTGTTGTTTTGACAGATGGGTTTTCTTCGTGGGGAGACTATTCGAATGAGTAATCAGGGCGTTAACAAAGGACGCAGGAATCTCCTAATCGGGGCTACTTCAGCAGTAGGCGCGGTTGGTGTGATTGGTGCGGCTGTACCTTTTGTACGTTCCTGGGCACCGAGTGCGAAAGCACAGTCGGCCGGTGCGCCAGTAGAGCAAGAATATAGCAAGCTTGAAGTTGGTCAGCAGATTACTGTTGAGTGGCGTGGTAAGCCTGTGTGGATTATCCGTCGTGACAAGAAGATGCTTGGTAGCATTTCTAAGAGTGAAGGTATTGTTGCTGATCCAAATTCAGAAGCTGATCAACAACCAGCTTATTGCAAAAACGAATTCCGCTCGATTGAGCCAGAGATTTTCGTTGCTGTTGGTTTGTGTACGCACTTAGGTTGCTCGCCAACGCTTTATGCTGAAGCGGGTTCACTTGAAAATGATTGGCTAGGCGGCTTCTACTGCCCATGTCATGGTTCTAAGTTCGATTTGGCTGGCCGTGTTTATGCGGGCGTCCCAGCTAACGCAAACTTAGAAGTCCCACCTTATGCACTCGACACAGCAAATAAAGTGATTGTTGTGGGCGAAGATGGAGGTGCCTAATGTTTAAAAGTTTTATGACATGGCTTGATGCACGTTTCCCAGCAACTAAAGTTTGGAATGAGCATTTAGCAGAATACTACGCACCAAAAAACTTTAACTTTTGGTACTTCTTCGGTTCTTTGGCACTTCTAGTTTTAGTGAACCAATTATTAACCGGTATCTGGTTAACCATGTTCTACAGCCCGAGCGAGCCTTTCGCCTCTGTAGAGTACATCATGCGTGATGTCGACATGGGTTGGATTATCCGATACTTGCACTCTACCGGTGCGTCTGCGTTCTTCGTGGTGGTTTATCTTCATATGTTCCGTGGCATCATCTACGGCTCATATAAGAAGCCTCGTGAGTTAGTGTGGATCTTCGGTATGATTATCTTTGTGCTGTTAATGGCTGAAGCATTCATGGGCTACTTATTGCCATGGGGTCAAATGTCATTCTGGGGTGCTCAGGTAATTATTAATCTGTTTGGTACTATCCCAGTGATTGGTCCTGACTTAGTTGAGTGGATTCGTGGTGACTTTACGTTGTCATTAGCGTCTCTAAACCGCTTCTTCGCACTACACGTTGTAGCTGTACCTCTAGCGTTGGTTGCGATGGTATTCTTACACATCGTTGCGCTACACAAAGTAGGTTCTAACAACCCTGACGGCGTAGAAATTAAAGAGAAGAAAGACGAGAACGGTATTCCATTAGACGGAATTCCATTCCACCCGTACTACACAGTGAAAGACATTGTGGGTGTGGTTGTCTTCTTGATGATCTTCTTAAGTATCGTGTTCTTTGCTCCTGATTTTGGCGGCTACTTCTTAGAGCGTCCAAACTTTGAGCCAGCGAACCCGCTTAAGACTCCTCCACATATTGCCCCAGTTTGGTACTTCACGCCGTTCTATACGATGTTGCGTGCTGTTCCAGATCCGTTTGGTGGCTTTATCGTGATGGCATTGGCGATTGTGATTCTATTCTTATTGCCATGGTTGGATCGTCAGAAAGTGAAGTCAATTCGTTACCGCGGTACTTCGTTTAAAGTATTACTATTCTTCTTCGTCGTATCGTTCATCATCCTTGGTGTGTTAGGTGTGATTGCAGTAACACCGACAACAGCACTATTAGGTCAAATTTGTACGGCTTACTACTTCTTCTTCTTTATTGCTCTTTGGTTCTTACCGAAGTTCGAGAAGACTAAGCCAGTACCAGAGAGGGTAACAGACAAATGAAAAAGTTAATTACAGCTATTTTATTCCTGCTACCTGTAACCGCTTTTGCTGCGGGTGGTGGCACGACTTATCCGAATGATAAGGCGAACATAAACTATGGTGATAAGGCGTCGATTCAAAACGGCGCCAAATTATTCGTTAACTATTGCCAAGGTTGTCACTCTATGGAATACGTACGTTATTCACGTATTGCTCAAGATCTAGACTTAACCGAAGAGCAAGCATCAGAGCTTATTCTAGGTGAAGGTAAACTAGGCGATACCATGGATAAAGCTATGGATAAAGAGCTTGCTGAGAAGTGGTTTGGTGTTAACCCACTAGACCTTTCTCTTGTAGCTCGTGTTCGTGGTAATGACTGGGTATACAACTACCTTCGTGCTTTCTACTTAGATGACTCACGTCCTTTCGGCGTAAACAATACGGTCTTCCCAAGCGTTGGTATGCCACACGTGCTATCTGACCTTCAGGGCCTTCAGGCGAAAAGTGATGAGTTAGTGGCAGTTGAAGATACTATTGCTACTGGTAAGGCTCGCATGGAAGTTCTAAGAGCGACGGTTAAAGATGCAGAAGCTTCAGCTGAAGCAGTGGCTAAAGCGGAAGAAGAGATTGCTTTAATCGAAGAAGAAGTACATGACGCTCAGTTAGAATATGCGAAGCTTGCTCGTGAAGGTAAAATGTTCACCATCGTTAAAGAAGGTGACATGACGCCACAAGAGTACGATCATGCTGTTCGCGACTTGGTAGCGTTTATGGCGTATACCGCTAACCCAGTGAAGCTTAAAAGTAAGGCAATTGGCCTGTGGTCATTATTGTTCTTATTGATCTTGCTGGTATTAGCATACTTCTTGAAGAAAGAGTTCTGGAAAGATATCAAGAAGAAGTAATTCGGTTTTATGGGCCTCATTCTAGAGGCCCTTACTGTTAGGAGAAAAAGTATGGCCGTAGTTGCCAAACGTTCGGTAATGACACTTTATTCAGGTAATGACGTTTACAGTCATCAGGCACGTATTGTGCTGGCCGAAAAAGGTGTTAATTATGAAGTGGTAGAAGTGACTTCAGATAAAGTCCCTGAAGATTTAATGGACCTGAACCCGTATGGATCAGTGCCAACGTTAATCGATCGTGACTTAGTGCTGTATGAAGCAAGCATCGTAATGGAGTACCTTGATGAGCGTTTTCCTCATCCGCCACTGATGCCGGTTTATCCTGTGACTCGTGGCCGTAGCCGTTTGATGATGCACCGCATTCAAAAAGAATGGTACAGCCAGTATGAAATCATTGTGAACGGTACTGAAGCAAAAGCTAAGAAAGCTCGTAAAGAGCTTCAAGAAAGCATTCTGGCTTTGTCTCCAGTGTTTGCGAGCAACCCTTATTTCATGAGTGAAGAGTTCTCACTGGTTGATTGCGTTATTGCTCCGTTATTGTGGCGTGCTGATCAATTAGGTATTGAAATTAGCGGTCGCGGTAGCAAAGCTATTCACGAATATATGGAAAAAATCTTTGAGCGTGAATCTTTCAAAGTTAGTTTGACGGAAGAAGAACGTGAAATGAAATTAGGCTTGATGTAATGGCGGATTCCACGCCATTACAGCCCTACCTTCTCATCGCCTATTATGAGTGGATGATTGATAATGGCTGGACACCACAAGTCTTAGTTGACTGTTCTCACCCAGAAGTTAATATCCCTCAGCAATTCGCAAATGATGGCAAAATTGTTCTTAATATTGCCCCAGAAGCGGTTGCTAACTTCGAATTAAACCATGATTACCTGAGCTTCAGCGCTCGCTTTTCCGGTAAATCACTGGATATCTATATTCCGATGAATTCAATCGTCGCGATCTATGCGCGTGAAAATGATCAAGGAATTATGTTCTCGCCAAATATGTATGGTGAAGGCGATGCCCCACAATCAAGTGATGATGGTGAGAATGGCGATGGTCCCGATGATGAACCACCCACACCTCCAAAGGGCAGGCCGAATTTGAAAGTCGTGAAATAGTTTTTAATCACAGTGCAATAAAAAAGCCCAGCATATGCTGGGCTTTTTGTACCTATAAAGAGCATAGCGATGCTCTTTAATTAATATATTCGAAAATCTTAACGACTTTTTTAACACCTGAAATATTGCGAGCAACTAAGGCTGCTTTATCGCCTTCTTCACGGGTAACGAGCCCCATTAGGAATACTTCGCCGGCTTCAGTAGTGACGTTAATGCGTTTGGAGTCGAGCCCTTTTTCAGCAGCTAAGCTGGACTTAACCTTAGTGGTGATCCAGCTATCAGACATGGTGCTGACATTTTCCGGATCGGCAATACGCAGTTCGTTAAAGACTTTTCGAATTTCTGGAATACCTTTAACTTCAGTTGAAACCTGGGCCTTTACTGTTTCAGAAGGTACTTGACCGTAGATGAGTACGTAGAGGTTGTGGCTTTCAACACCGATGAATGCAGGTTTATTTTTAGCTTCTATGGCATCGGTAATGGTGTAAACGCGACTTTCGATGCTGCTATCTTCAGCCATGGTGCCAAAAGTTGTACAAGCTGGCAAAAGAAGCGTTGTCACAGCGATAAGACCAAGGATGCGCAATGTTTGTAGTAAAGTCATGGTAAATTAAGCCTCAGTACCAAATAAAGAATTATCGATAAAATCACACAAAGCGTGAATCACTACTAAGTGAACTTCCTGTATTCTTGCGGTAGAGTTAGACGGAACGCGTATTTCGACATCATTCTGCCCCATCAATCCTGCCATTTCACCGCCATCCTTGCCGGTTAAAGCGACAATAAGCATATCTTTACTGAGCGCAGTTTCCATGGCATTGATCACATTCCTAGAATTACCGCTGGTTGAAATAGCCAATAAAATATCGCCAGGCTGACCAAGTGCTCTCAGCTGTTTGGCGAACACGTCATTATAGCTGTAGTCATTTGAGATTGAGGTCAAAGTGCCTGTGTCTGTGGTTAAAGCGATAGCAGGCAAGCTGGGGCGCTCACGCTCGAAGCGGTTGAGCATTTCTGAAGAGAAATGTTGTGCATCACCTGCCGAGCCACCGTTTCCACAGCTTAGAACTTTATTACCGGCCAGCAGTGAGTTGACCATGATTTGTCCTGCGCTGGCAATGGACTCAGGGAGCGAGTCCGCCGCCGCAATTTTCGTTTGAATGCTTTCTGTAAAAATATCGCGAATACGTTCTATCATAGATAGCCTAATGTCTTTCACCAGCCGTGTAATTGGAACGCATCTTGAACCCAGTCGGCTGATAGTAGTCTGTGTTGTAATGTTACGGAAACTACATCAAAACGACAATTCAGATGTTGCATATTTTTCGCTTGTTGTAGAAAAATATGCGCTGTTTTGATGATTTTTTGTTGTTTACGATAATCCACACTTTCGGCTCCAGAGCCGTGCGAAGATTTAGCTCTAAATCGAACCTCGACAAAAACTAATGTCGACTTATCGAGCATTACTAAATCTATCTCGCCATAACGCGAATTAAAGTTTTGTTCAATTAAGCTGAGCCCTTTGCGGGTTAAGTATTTCAGCGCAAAACGCTCAACCTTATCACCTTTGGTTCGTGCAAGCATATCAATCCTTGATAATGTCTTTGACTGTTCAGTCTTTTAAAGTTCCGTTCCTTGAGTTTGGCTTGTCGTACCCAAGGGGACCATCTTACCACCTCTAAACATTCCCCAAGAGAGCTGGCGAACGAACTGCCCATAGGCATCCATGGTTAGGAAACCAGACAAACCGTTAATACTGTGGTTTGGATTTTGAGCAAACTCTGGCAGCTGAGGGATGATGGCGTACGCATCATGGCCTAACGCAAAAAAGCGAGCCAGACTGTTGGTCGAATTTGGCACCAGCTGTTTCATACGGCGACGACTATCTTCAATTGCTTCGGTGCTACCAAGCATCCAAGGAGCGTCAGTAAAGGAAATACCATCTAAATCATTATCACGTGTTGGGTTGGTGTAGCCTTCGTATACCGTCGATGTAGCGTACACTGGTAAGTCATACGCGTAATAATAATTGAGGTAGGGCTTAATAATCCGAGCTTTATCAACTTTTGAAATGAGGAAGATAAAGTCCGCAGTTGCAGAGCCTTGGCCGCTCGCCTCGATAGGAATGTTAAGGTAACTCTGTAAGTCCTGAGCGCGTTTTTCAGCTTGGTCTGCCCCCAGCATCGTCATAACGGCGGCTTTAACATTTTGGTTGTGCGAGATATTAGCTGTCTTAACGATATAGCCACCCATCTGCTCGAACTCTTGAGTAAAGGCTTCTACGGCGCGCTTACCTAGCGACGAGTCAGCATTAATGATAAACGCGCGATCTTGGCCTTGGCGCATGGCATGGCGGGCAATTTGTCGCGCTTCATCTTCAATCGGTAGCCCAAACTGGAAAAAGTTGCTGGGTGCATAATTTGAATCAAGTCGGTTTAGCGCTAACGTTGGTATCGGTAGGCTTGGTTGAGCTGCTAGATCCTCCATATTGGATTTGAGTAGCGGCCCGACCACAAAATCAACGCCTTCTTCAAACGCACGCTGATGGAGCGTCTGCATATCAATACCATGGGTATCGTAAACCACAACATCAGCGCCTTCAGCACGGCTAGGTTGCTCATAATAGCCTGCCATGAAGCCGTCTCGAATCAACTGCCCCACAGGTGCTAAGTTTCCAGACAAGGGAACGAACAAGCCGATTTTTGTTGGAGCAACTGTCGTGAAGTCGAATGACCCCATTTGGCTCATATCGAGGTAATCAATAGCAGGGTGCTCAGGGTAAATTTGGGACCACTCATCCATAGCCGTAGACATGTTTGACGCATTACGCATGTAACGATGGCGAATAATAGCCATGTCTAACCACCCCAGAACTTGATGATCCGAAGCACGTGAACGTTTTAATTCAATAGCACCAACAGGAGATGCAATAAGCTCCTGCCATGCTTTGTCGAACTGCTGCTCTGCGATACGCTCATCACGGAACAGTGGCTCTGCTTCTAGGCGTATTACGGCTGCGTCTGCTAAACGATTATTAGCAACTAAACTATCGGCTAAGGTTATCGCATAATGAGCTTGCCAGTTCTGGCTCTGCGTTTGCGGATCACCGATAGATTGCAGCGCACGGATAGATTCGAAAGGTTTATCTTGCGTTAGAGCGACTTCGCCCAACAACAAGTAATACCCATCGCGCTGATCGGCGGGTAGCTCTGTTGGCTGAAAACTTCTCAGTAATGAATAGGCTTCTGCTGGATTTCCCATTTCCTGATAAGCAATCGCTGCTTTAAGCTTAAAAGGTGCTTGTGCAGTACCGATTTGTTGTTCTGCCTGTTGTAAATAGAAATCAGGGGATTGCGCCACGCGATCGCGAATGCCCTCGTCGGAACTCGACGAACGAGGCTGAGTGGTGACACAGGAAACTACTAAAAAGCTACAAATCGCTAATGATAGGTTCTTGTTAAAGGACTTTTTTGTCATAATTCCATTCTCAAGACTTTATTACGTTATATTCTAAGCTCTAGGGCGCAACAAGGCAAAGAACCAATGGTAGATTTGACAGATTCTAACAAGGAAAATTCACAACATATCAATCAGTTCCAAGCAGAGGCCGGAACGCTGTATGTTGTCGCAACGCCTATTGGCAATATCAGTGATATTTCTTATCGAGCCATTGAAACCTTACAGCAGGTTAACTTAATTTGTGCTGAAGATACGCGTCACAGTCAGCGCCTCATGTCTCACTATGACATTACGACCCCCATGATTTCGTTACACGAGCATAATGAAGAAGCGCGTATTGAACAGATTGCAGAGAAGCTCAAAGAAGGCTTATCGGTTGCCCTGATTTCCGATGCTGGGACGCCGCTCATAAGTGATCCAGGCTTTAAATTAGTTCGTGGACTGCGCCAAAAGGGATTTCGAATTAGTCCTATTCCAGGTGCCAGTGCACTGATTTCGGCGTTGTCGGTTGCGGGACTAGCTACCGACAGCTTCAGCTTTTGGGGCTTTCTGCCGTCGAAGTCGAAGGCCCGAAAAGAGCGTTACCAAGCACTGTCAGAGCATAAAGAAACGTTGGTATTTTATGAATCTTCGCACCGAATTGCCGACAGTTTAAAAGATTTAAACGAGGTTATGGGCGACAGGCATGTGGTTATTGCTAGAGAAATAACCAAAAACTTTGAAACTATTTTGTCGGGTGCTTCGTCTATAGTATTAGAACAGGTTATAAATGACCCAAACCAACAAAAAGGCGAATTTGTGGTGATGGTCGAAGGTGTAACGAAAGTTTCTGTCGGCGATGAGATAAGCCATGAAGCACGACATATCATGTCTCACCTCATCTCAGAGCTACCGCCAAATAAAGCGGCGAAGCTAACGGCGCAAATCACTGGTGCAAAAAAGAAAGACTTGTATCAGTGGGCGTTACAGCAAAAAACAGATTAAGTGGAGGTTTTATGAAAATCTACAAACATATTTTAGTGAGCGCTCTCGGCGCCTTAGTTTTGAGCTGGTCGGGTGCGAGCGTTGCTTATGCAAGTAACGATACCACTGAATCCACATCAGGGATTAAGGTTCAGTGGGCTGACTTCGATGATTACCGTGATGTTCGTGCGGCTTCTGAGCCAAAAGGCACCTTCCATAAACGTGTGAAAAAGAGTTTTGATAAGTTCTTCACCGAATATGGTAAAGAATTACCAGAAGGCCAGACTTTATCAATTGAAATCAAAGATCTCGATTTGGCAGGTCATGTTGAAATGACTGGCACTCGAAATATACGTATTATGAAAGAACTTTATTTCCCTCGCATGGCGTTTAATTATAAGCTCACAGGCGCTGACGGTAACGTTATAAAGCAGGGTGAAGCCAAAATTAAAGACATGAATTATTTGTACCATGAAAAAACATGGAAACGTTACAGAGAAGGGTTCTACTACGAAAAGCGCATGTTCCGTGAGTGGTATGAGGATACATTGGGAAAAAACTAACCCAAATCGTTAAAGGTTTTGCCCCGAAAAGGCAGGGAGATTAAGTTTTCCTTGCCTTTTTTTGTGCGAAGACTAAACTTGCTGCAAAGCTGGCCAGACAGTCGCTGCCTATGATTTTCATAGGGAGAGGAAAGTCCGGACTTCACAGAGCAGGGTGCCAGGTAACGCCTGGGCGGCGAAAGCCGACGGCAAGTGCAGCAGAAAGAAGACCGCCGATGGTTCTTAGTTCGCTAAGTTCACAGGTAAGGGCGAAAGGGTGCGGTAAGAGCGCACCGCGCTACTGGTAACAGTTAGCGGCGAGGTAAACCCCACCCGAAGCAAGACCAAATAGGGTTCCTTACGGCGTTGCTCGCGTTGGAACCGGGTAGGTTGCTGGAGCCATCGAGCGATTGATGGCCTAGACGAATGACTGTCCACGACAGAATCCGGCTTATCGGCCAGCTTTTCTTTTTCTTGTCATACCGTGTCACCAAAGGCACTTCCTTCGGTCGCTTGCCACGGTATCCAGTGTCTTTTATGCGAATACTATAAGTGCGGTTTGTCTTTACTTTTATGAGTATTTTATGTTCATTTTCTTTGCATGCCCAAAGAAAACGAACCAAAAGAAAGGGCACCCCAAGTCGTTAGGCCCTTCGGGCTACCCTCATTCATAAAAGTTACTTACGCGCCGTCAAACTCGACATCCTGTCTCGTTTTGACTAAATTGGGCTATCCCTGCCCAATTTACACTATAACTTTTTTTCTTTCGGCTAACTTTAAGGGGTAGTTTAGTAACTAATAACTTTATTCTTATTTGTTATACTTTTTTCACGAAGTGCTTTCATATCAAAAAGCAGGGGGGAGGAACCTTGAAGCAATTTAAATATGTACTTATTGGCTTTGCTGCCACTTATGTTGCTTTTTTGACCATATATTTCATCTTTATGTACCAGAATGGCTATCAGGATATTAGTACTAATAGTCAAGACTGGGCTGCTGTAGGGGGATTTGTAGGTGGTTTTCTGGCACCAATGGCCACTCTACTTGCTGGTTACTTTGTGTATCTAGGTTTCGCCAGTAATGCTTATGAGCATAAATTAAAATTAGCGCGTGATAGTTTGGAAAGGCTAGATGGAGAGCTAGAAAAATCTTTAAAACAACCGTTTAATAACAGATGCTTAGGAGAACAGTATCAGGGAATGCCTTTAGAAAAGGTAATTATTGACCTGTCAAATGAACTAATTGAACCAAATGATAAAGCTTTAACACTTTTATTAGCAAGGTTGCATAATATAGCGATACTGACTGATTCAATAAGGTATTACGTCGGTTTATTGAAAGAAGTTCCATCGAAGAATAAAGATACTAAGTGGCTCGGGGAGTTGGAGTTAGGGTATTGGATAGAAAAGTATTGGCCAATTTCTCGAAGAATGTTGCTAATTGTTGGGACTGAAAGGTTTGAAAGAAAGGTTTCAGAGCGGCAAGCGAAGAGTTTCTATTTTATATTGGGTAGTATAGAAGGTAATGAATAGCTTTTATTGTGCAACCGATTAATTTGTGAGTTGATTCAGAGTAGGTAGCATTTACCAATGACAATCAGAGAAATGATTGTTAACATCTTGCTAAGGAGTTAATTAATAAATCAAGGATGAGCAATGTCTGTAAAAAACCCTCTAGACTTCAAGTCTCGTGCAGATGTTAATTATTTAATTAAGAATTTACCCAAAGATCGCCATAGCCGTGAAAAAGTTTTGATGGATGTTTGGGAGCGTAACCGCCCACCAGCTTATAGTCGTTTTACTTCTAGTATGATTAATCAACCAGTGACATGGTGGATTGGCGTTTTACACTTGGCAATGCGTGCAGGTGCTTTTGGTGATAAATATCAAGCAGAGTCTGAGGTGCGTAGCTCGCAAATTGGTCAGGTCCTTGGTCGGTTTACTACTTATGAAAATATCAAAAGGTTGGTTCGGTTTTATGTGAAGTATAAAAAGGCTGATGTTTCTGGTCGCTTAGCTGGAGGTTACTTTACAAACTACACTGTTAGTGGTGGAAGAAAAAATTGGACTAAGAAAGTTTCTGCTAATAACTACAAAAGGATGGCTACTAGTGGTGGCTTAGCTTTAGGTAACTTTTTGTTGGCAAGCTATGGGGCTGTTATTCAAGTTTATTTAAAAGGCCACAAAACAATAGAAGACTTTTCATCAGCGATACTGATTGGGAAACCTGCTCCAATCATTACTAAAGTTAATGGTGACTTCACGCAGGAAGAGGTTGATGATATCCAATTATTAGCGTACCTCTGTAAACAACAGCTAGATTTTTGTAGAGTGATTAATATGGACAACTATCGTAAGGCTGTACCTATTAGTGAGTTTTGTGAAGATAGTGATAATATGGCTGTTTGTAAGCACTTATAGCTGGAGTAAGTTAGTTTCAATTAAGCCTATGAATAATAGTAGCGTCAGAATTGAACCAAGAAGAATGCCTAATTTATAAACCCTAAATGTTGAATTAGAGCTATCTTCTCCGAAAGGTATTGCGTAGAAAATAAAGAATAGGATAAAAAAACCAACAATTATCGTGCCAAAAATATTAGGCGCTAAGTAGTACCCGACTGATAAAGTCATTAAGGTAACGGTTGCTATCAGTACAGACTGCTTAATTTGATCTCGTTTAAAGCTGGATGCTTTGAGAAATTTCCAGATTGGTAACTGAGGGTTGAGTAAGTCCATATTGTGTATCTATCCTAAGCTTTTATTAAGTGTATATCTTAAAGCAACTATCTGAACTTTAAAAATAAAATACTTATTTCTGTTATTTACTTCGCAAGATTTTTGGTTAATTCATAAACCGCGATCCCACAGGCGGTAGCAACATTCATGGAGGAGTTTTGGCCGAGCATGGGGATGTGGGTGGTGATGTCAGATAGTTCTAGGAGTTCTTGGTTGAC